>NZ_AP025490.1:1975669-2634225 GCF_024347495.1 Vibrio gallaecicus
ACGTTCCATTTACTTTCTATCAAATCAAACAGAACCCGAACTTACCGTTCAATAGGTAAGCTATTAAATTACAAAAGAAAAACTCATATGCAATTCAGGCGGCGAGAGTATTACAAATAAAAGGGAACAGCCACAGCGTCATGGCATTATTCATGACATTTAATATTGAATGTCTATATATCAAACTCATCGATCACGATTTAACCAATAGACCCAGTTAAATATATAACCTCAATTTATCACTCGATAGTGAAGTATCACTGTGCTTATTTTATATATGGTTTGATATACTCATTGATTAAGTCATACATCACACTTACAAACCAACATATTCAGGAAATACCCAATGTCTGTATGCCCCTGTGGTAGTGCTAAACACTATCAACAATGCTGCGAAATTGCCCATAATGACCATGCTAAAGTAACTTCTCCAGAACAGTTAATGCGCTCTCGTTATTCTGCACACGTGTTTGGTTTAGTTGATTACGTAATCACTACCTACCACCCTAGTTGCAATGCAGAAGCGCAAAGAACAGGTATTGCCGAGTCGATCGACAGCGACTGGGCAGGTTTAGAAGTCATTGATACAACCAAAGGATCTCATGAGAACGAAGGCTTTGTTGAGTTTAAAGCTTACTTCAACGACGGTACCGAACAGTTTTGCATGCAAGAACGTTCGCGTTTTGTTCGTGAGGATGGTCTTTGGTATTACATTGATGGCACCTTCCCTGAACAAGAAGAAAATCAACAACCTGAAATTGATCCACGCTTAAACCAAACCATTGAAAGCTTTAAAATTGGTCGTAATGACCCATGTATTTGCGGGAGTGATAAGAAATATAAAAAGTGTTGCGGATAAAGATATCCAATTCGATTAACTAAGCTTACCGTCACTTAATTTCGCCACTTCGTACAAAATAAAAAGGCTTCCATTCGGAAGCCTTTTTCATTAAAGATAATTATTATCAGAACACTGACTATTTGTGGCGTTCTTTAAGCTTATTGATTACATCATCCATAGACAAACCTTGGTCTTGTAGCAGTACCATAAGGTGGTAAATCAAGTCAGCAGACTCACAAACTAATTCCGCCTTATCGCCCGACGTCGCCGCAAGCGCAACTTCAACGCCTTCTTCACCCACTTTCTGCGAAATACGCTTGGTGCCACGGGCATATAAACTGGCAGTATAAGAAGATTCAGGGTCGGCGTCCTTGCGGGCAGCCAGTAGCTGCTCAAGTTGATGAAGCCAGACCATTTGTGTTTCTTCTTGCTTATCACCATCCCAGCATGTTGTTGTTCCTGTGTGGCAAGTGGGTCCAATCGGATTGACCTTAACGAGTAAAGTATCGTTGTCACAATCTAAAGAGATGTTAGCTAACTGAAGAACATTTCCTGAAGTTTCACCTTTAGTCCATAAGCGCTCTTTTGTTCGAGAGAAGAACGTCACTTGACCGGTTTCACCTGTTTTCTCAAGTGCTGCTGGGTTCATGTATCCCATCATCAGCACTTGGCTAGATTGGTAATCTTGAACAATAGCTGGCACTAAGCCACCCACTTTTTCCCAATCAATACGCTCTGACAATGCGCCTACTTCTGTTTTTGATAAGCTTACGGGTTCAAAACTCATAGTCGCACCTCTACATCTTGTTGTTTTAAATACTGTTTAAGTTCACCAATATTGATGACTTGTTTGTGGAATACCGAAGCCGCAAGTGCTCCATCCACGTTGGTCTTTTTATAGGCTTCAGCAAAGTGTTCCATTGCACCTGCGCCACCTGACGCAATCAATGGAACATTGCATACTGAGCGAACCATGTTGAGTTGCTCGATATCGTAACCGTTACGGACACCATCTTGGTTCATCATGTTTAACACAATCTCACCTGCGCCACGCTTCTGTACTTCCTGCACCCAATCTTTGGTTTCCCATTTGGTTGCTTTAGTACGCGCTTCATCGCCAGTGAATTGGTAAACCTGATATTTACCGGTTTCTTTATCGAAGTATGAATCGATACCAACAACGATACACTGCACGCCGAACTTATCAGCAAGGTCAGTGATCAGTTGCGGATTAGCCAATGCCGGTGAGTTGATTGACACTTTATCAGCACCAAACTCAAGAATACGCGCAGCATCTTCCGCTGATTTAATACCACCAGCCACGCAGAATGGAATATCAATCACTTCTGCTACGCGCTTCACCCAGCTTTTATCGACCACACGACCATCGCTTGATGCTGTGATATCGTAAAATACTAACTCATCAGCGCCCTCTTCTGCGTAGCGTTGTGCTAGCGGAACGATGTCACCAATAATTTCGTGGTTACGGAACTGAACGCCCTTCACCACTTGTCCATCACGGACATCCAAACAAGGGATTATTCGCTTTGCCAACATGCAAATGCCTCCTCTGCGGTGAATTTACCATCCAGTAACGCGCGCCCCACTATCACACCAGCAACACCGCTGCCTTTCAGAGCTTCGATATCAGCTAGGCTGCCAATGCCACCAGATGATTGGAATTGCACTTGTGGGTACTGCTTACAAAGGTCAACGTAGAGTTCTACGTTTGATCCCTCTAACGTACCATCACGTGAAATATCAGTACACAGAACATGCTTAAGACCTACAGTTAGGTAGTCTTCAATCAGCGCTTCAATAGTCACGCCTGAATCTTCTTGCCAACCAGAAATTGCCACTTTACGTGTGCCGCTTTCGTCAATGTTAATGTCCAGAGCCAGTACAATTTTTTCAGCGCCGTATTTTTCCATCCAACCTTTCACAAGCTCTGGTTGCTTAACCGCAGTAGAGCCAACCACAACACGCTGCGCGCCAGCTTCTAGTAGGTCAACGACATCTTGTTCGTTGCGCACGCCACCACCAATCTGAATATTGGCAGGCGTGCTAGCCAGTAGCTTAGCAATCAAGTCTAACTGACGAGCCGTTGTGTCTTTTGCACCCGTTAAGTCAACAAGGTGCAGCCAACCAGCACCAGCTTGGTGATACAGATTAAACTGCTCTGCTGGGTCTACTTTGTATTCTGTTACTTGCCCGTAGTCCCCTTGGAATAAGCGAACTACTTGACCTTCAATTAAATCTAATGCGGGAATAATCATTTACATTCCTTATATGGCAACGTTAGCCGCTGCCTAATCCTTATTACAATTCCAAGAAGTTCTGAATCAGCTTAGAGCCAGCCTTTGAGGAGCGCTCGGGGTGGAACTGAACACCATAATAGTTGCCACTTTGCACTGCGGCAGTGAACGGATTACCGTAATCACATTGTGCGATGGTGTAGTCACCTACTGGCATTGCAAAACTGTGGACAAAGTAGAAATACTCGCCTTCTTCGATATCTTTAAATAGCGGGTGGTTAGGTGTTGCCGTTACTGTGTTCCAACCCATGTGTGGTAGGGGTAAATCGCCCGTTTCAAGTAAACGAACTTCACCATCACACAAGCCTAAACACTCAACTAACTCGTCAGCCTTTTGACCTTTCTCTTGAGACAATTTGCCTAGTAACTGCATACCTAAACAAATACCAAGTAGAGGCTTCTCCACTTGCTTCACAAGGGCGACAAGATCACGCTCTTGTAGGTTCTTCATTGCCTCACTAGCCGTGCCTACGCCTGGTAGGAAAAGCTTGTCTGCAGCAAGGACGACTTCTGGTTCTTTTGAAATATCAACCGCGTAACCCAAACGTTCAATGGCAAATTTCACTGATGAAACGTTGGCACAACCAGTATCAATAATGACTACTTTTTGCTCTTTCATTGTTTTTTCCTTGCTAACGTAAGCCTTACAGGACGCCTTTACTGCTTGGTAATTCATTACCTTCAACTTTAATTGCTTGGCGAAGAGTCCGACCAAACGCTTTAAATAAGCTCTCAATGATGTGGTGATCATTATTGCCAGCAGAAGAAAGGTGCAATGTACAAGCTAGTGTGTCGGTTAGAGAGCGGAAGAAGTGAACCACCATTTCAGTTGAAAGATCACCCACTTGTTCGCGGCTAAACTTAGCATCGAATTTCAAATACGGGCGACCAGAAAGATCTAGTGCACACTGAGCTAGACACTCATCCATTGGTAGGCTGAAACCAAAACGACCAATACCGCGTTTCTCACCAAGCGCATCTTTTAATGCCTGACCTAATGCTAATGCAGTATCTTCAATCGTGTGGTGATCATCAATGTGCAAATCACCCTTCACGGTCAGGTTCATTTGGAAGCCACCGTGCGTCGCAATTTGATCAAGCATGTGATCAAAGAAGCCCATACCAGTGTCAATTTTGTTGCCGCCAGTTTCATCAAGGTTTACTGCTACTTTGATGTCGGTTTCTTTAGTCGTGCGTACCACTTCAGCAACACGAGCGTTAACCGTCAGATCTTTAACAATTTGTGGCCAGTTAAGCGTACCATCCGTTTCTGCATCCGGGCCATATTGAATACCGCGGATTGCCATGTTCTCAGCTAATTGAAGATCAGTAATGCGATCACCAATCACAACAGATTTTTGGAAATCAACTTTTCCACCCTGAAGGTATTCTTTTACCATTCCAAGCTTAGGCTTACGGCAAGAGCAGTTATCTTCATCAAAGTGAGGACAAATCAGTACATCATCAAACTTAACACCTTGAGATTCAAAGAACTCCATCATCATATTGTGCGGAGCATCGAATTCATCTTGTGGGTAACTATCAGTACCTAAACCATCTTGATTAGTCACCATAACTAAGCGATACCCAGCGTCTTGTAGAGCCAGCAGGCTAGGGATAACTAACGGTTCAAATTTTAGTTTGTCTAAACGGTCCACTTGAAAATCAACGGGAGGCTCAACAATTAAGGTGCCATCTCGGTCAATGAAAAGTATTTTCTGTTGTTTACTCACTTGAACTTCCTTTTAATTTTAAATCTGTCGCCTAGCAAAAGTCGCTAGGTTAAATATTCTTTCTTATCAAACCTCACGGCTTAACATGTATCACTGATAAAAATTTCGAATAAATCCAAGTGTCTTTTCGCACTCTTCTCGATTACCAATGCTAATACGCACACAATTTTCTATTGGTGAATTACGTAGGATAATTCCGGTATCCCATGCTGCTTTAAATAAAGCATCGCCATCAGGGAATTTAACTAACAAATAATTACCCCAACCATCAAATACTGTTAATTGCGGCATACCGAGTAAACCCGCTTGTAAATAAGCTCGATTTGCACTCAAATCCAGAACTTGAAATTTCGCTCTAGCAAGCCCTGGTTCAGAAAGTGCTTGAATCGCAATATCCGCTACTGGAATTGGTACTGGGTAAGGCGCAATCACTTTCAATAAAACATCAATAAGTTCTTTATTGGCTAGCGTAAAACCGCAACGTAAACCAGCTAAAGCAAAAGCCTTTGACAGCGTTCGTAGAATGGCAAGGTTCGGGTATTGCTCAAGCAAATCAACAGTGGACGCTTCTGGGCAGAAGTCGATATACGCTTCATCCATCACGACAATCGCTTTATCTTGCGTCATTTCAAGCAATTTGATGATGTCTTTACGATCAACTAGATTGCCCGTTGGGTTATTTGGGCTACAAACGAAGACTACTTTTACATTATCTAGTTGTGCTTCTATAGCTGGAAGATCCAATTGCCATTCAGCCGTCAAAGGTACAACTTTACGTTCAACACCAATCGTCTCGGCACTAATTGCGTACATACCATAGGTTGGTGGGCAGTAGAGAATAGCGTCTTCATTCGGCTCACAGAAAGCTCGAATCAGTAATTCGATACCTTCATCAGCACCACGAGTTGTCAGTGTTTGTTCTGATTTAACACCTGCGTATTGAGCATAAGCATCAGTCAACTCTTTAGGCTGACATTCGCTGTAACGATTAAGACGAGACAAACTTAAGTTGTACTCGTTATCAAATGGAGATTCATTGGCATTTAGCCATACATCTCCGCTACCACCAATACGCCTTGCAGACAAGTAAGGTGTCAGCGCCTGAACTTGTTTTCTTGCTAACTTTTCCATGCCCAGCCCTTATTTCGCTTTATTTAACTTTTCAACTCGAATGGTCACAGCACGCTTGTGCGCATCCAAGCCTTCGGCTTCTGCCATAGTTACAACCGTTGGAGCTAATACTTTCAACCCATCTTCTGACAACTCTTGAACTGTCATTCGTTTAGAAAAATCAGCAAGCCCCAAACTAGAATACGTTTTTGTATAACCGTAAGTCGGTAAAACATGATTTGTGCCCGAAGCATAATCACCCGCAGATTCAGGAGACCAGTCACCAAGGAATATTGAACCCGCATTATCTAATAATGGTAATAACTCTCTTGGGTTCTTTGTTTGAACAATTAAGTGCTCAGGTCCATAGAAATTGGAAATCGCAACAGCTTGAGTAATAGATTCAGAAATAATAATCAGGCTTGAAGCTAGTGCTTGTTGAGCTATGTTTGCACGAGTTAACTCTTTCAACTGTTTCTGGACAGCTTCTGTAACTTGATCAGCAATAACAGGAGAAGGAGTCACTAGTACCACCTGAGAGTCAGGACCATGCTCAGCTTGGCTCAACAAATCAGCAGCGATAAAGTCAGGGTCTGCCATTTCATCGGCGATCACCATAACTTCAGAAGGTCCGGCTGGCATATCGATAGCTGCACCTCGGAAATCGTTACTGACTTGTCTTTTCGCTTCAGTAACAAACGCGTTGCCTGGTCCGAAAATTTTATCAACTTTAGAGACACTCTCAGTGCCATAAGCCATTGAGGCAACAGCTTGAGCACCGCCCACGTTATAAACTTCATCAATTTTGCATAATTTGGCAACATACAAAATTTCATCAGCAATTGGTGGTGGTGAGCACAGTACGACTTTACGACACCCTGCTATTTGAGCAGGAACACCCAACATTAATACCGTTGAAGGGAGTGGTGCGCTTCCACCAGGAATATATAAGCCAACAGTATTGATTGCGCGAGTAATTTGCTCACACACCACACCAGGTTGGGTTTCTACACGTAATGGTTGAGGCTTTTGAGCTTCATGAAATTTAGCTATATTTTTATAAGCTTGCTCAAGCGCCAACTTCATTTCTTCACTCAAGCGTTCGCTGGCTTCTTCTATTTCAGAAGTGCTCACTCGAATAGACTCAGGAGTCACACGATCAAACTTTTCAGCCAGAGAAAATAAAGCAGCATCGCCTTCAGAGCGTACCTTAGCGACAATATCGGATACCGCTGCAGTGATATTTGCTCCTTCAGTAATCGCTGGACGCTCTAATACTGAGTCTTGTTGAGATTCACTTAAAGATTGCCATACAACGGTTCTCATCTTACTTACCCCATCATCTTTTCAATTGGCAGAACTAAGATTGAACTAGCACCAAGCTCTTTAAGCTGTTCCATTGTTTCCCAGAATAAATTTTCTGTACTTACAAGATGAACGGCAACTTTATCTTGGTCAGATGAAAGAGGAAGTACAGTTGGATCTTCTGCACCAGGTAGTAATGCTTTAATTTGTTCTAACTGGGAAGTCGGTGCGTGAAGCATGATGTATTTTGATTCTTTAGCTTGCTGTACGCCTTGCATACGAGTCAGAAGCTTTTCAATTAATGCCGTTTTATCTGCATCAAATTCACCCTGGCGCTGAATCAAAGTCGCTTTTGATTTAAAGATAACTTCCACTTCTTTCAGACCGTTGGCTTCAAGCGTTGCACCTGTTGAAACTAAATCTGCGATGGCATCAGAAAGACCTGCACGAGGGGCAACTTCAACTGAACCAGTTAACATACAAGCACTATAATCTACGCCCTGCTCATCCATGTAAGCTTTAAGTAGCTGCGGGTAAGTTGTTGCAATACGTTTACCGGCTAAGTCTTGAGGGCCGTTGTAATCTTCATCTTTATTGATCGCAATAGAGAGGCGACAACCACCAAAATCTAAACGGCGTAACGCTTCAAACTCACACGGTTCATTCAAAGCTTTACGATCTAGACGAACTTCTTCAAGTTCATTTTCTCCGATAAAACCAAGGTCCACTACACCATCCATGATCAAACCTGGGATATCGTCATCACGAACAAGTAACAAATCAATTGGCATATTTAGTGAATGAACAACAAGCTGCTCTCCCATGATGTTAAATTTAACACCACATTTTTTTAGTAAGTTTTGGCACTCTTTACTTAAGCGACCTTTCTTTTGAATTGCGATTCTTAGGCGTTGTGTCTGCATTGCTATATCCCTGTGCAAAATATTGAATTTATTGAATAATTTTAAATAGCTAAAACTAAAAAACCCTCGGGAGACTTTGTCATCCCGAGGGTTTAAATCTAAATTCTTTGACTTAACCTCCGGGAGTAAAATTGCTCCCGGGTATACGTAAACCTCCCCGAAAGACTAGATAGGGTGATGGTGATGATGAATGTTCATTACAAATTTACGCATAGTTATCAGCTCTTATGTTGTTTGCTGTCTTGTCTCCACACTAACTAAGGTGACACGCTTTTTCAACCATTTATTCTAAGTTTTTTCACTTAATTAAGAATAAACTTAACAAGCATAAAAAAAGGGAAGCTTCCGCCTCCCTTAACTGATTAATTTCTATTTAAGTATAAGCTTTTAATCTTATGCTTTGCTCGCGCAGTTTGCCATTTTGCAACGAGAGAAATACGCCAAGGCAAAACACACGGCAACAAAGGTTGCTGATGCTGCTGCAAATGAAATGGCAACTGACGCTGTCATACCTAGCGCAATAAAGCCTACACAAGAAACAAGAGCTACTGATAACGCATAAGGTAACTGCGTAGAAACGTGGTCAATGTGATTACAACGAGCACCAGTAGAAGAAAGAATGGTCGTATCAGAAATTGGAGAACAGTGGTCACCAAAAACTGAACCCGCTAATACTGCACTTAGCATTGGTAGCATTAGCGCTAAATCTGTTGCACCCGCCATATCACCTGCGATTGGTAACATGATGCCAAATGTGCCCCATGAAGTACCTGTAGAGAAAGCCATTAAGCCAGCAAGTAAGAACAGGATAACAGGTAGCCAATGGTGGTCGATATTACCTTGCACCAATGAAGATAAGTAAGCGCCGGTTTTCATGTCGCCAATTACAGAACCAATCGTCCAAGCAAATACCAGAATCAAAATGGCGCCAAACATTGAACGAGCACCGATCCACATTGTTTTCACAATATCGATTGTTGGCAGCTTTTGCTTAAACACAGTACCAAGTGCTACAAGTAAACCTAAGATACCACCGTAAACAAGAGACTTGCCAACATCGGTATTTTCAAATGCGCCTAGAAGATTGAAAGCGATACCATCAGCCGCAAGTGCTTGACCACCCGTATACATCATTGCAGCAACGGTTGCGACAATCAAAGAAACGATCGGCATCACTAGATCAGCAACAGAACCTGTTTCACTTTCTTCAATGCCTAGCTCTTCATTAAGATCTCTTGCATCTTTATTGTTGCTTTCATCGCCATCAAAACCTCGACCTTGCGAAGCTTCAATCTCGTGGTCACGCATTTTGCCGACATCAAGACCAAACCAAGCAACAGCAAAGACCATCAGTAAAGCAAATACTGCATAGAAGTTCATTGGGATAAGTCGAATGTAAGCGCCAAGAGCTGAGTAATCAGTCATACCATGAGTGACTAAGATGCCACCAATGATTGTCATGATGTAAGCACCCCAGCTTGATGCTGGCATTAGTACACACATTGGAGCCGCTGTAGAATCTAAAATATAAGCTAGCTTTGCACGGGATACATAAAAGCGGTCTGTCACTGGGCGTGAAATGGCACCAACCGCTAAACTATTAAAGTAGTCATCAACAAAGATGAACACACCTAAGAAAGCCGCTAGCAATTTAGAGCCACGTTTACTTTTTACTCGTGATTGAGCCCATTCAGCAAAAGCGCGTGTACCACCGGATAACGTCAGTAATGCCGTCATCATACCCAATAGTAACAAGAACGCGACAATACTCATGTTCCAAGTATTAATTCCGCCATCTTCAATAAAGACACCAGAAACTTTTGTCCCAATATAGCCAGCAGCATTACCTAACGAGTAATCAGCTAATAAAAGCGCACCCATGACAATACCAACACCTAACGAGACAAGTACCCGACGTGTGATGATAGCAAGGCTCAAAGCCACAATGGGCGGAAGCAAAGAAAGAGGAGATGTTGCAAAATCTATTAAATTCATGATCTTCAAAAACCAGTTTATTATTTGGCTAGAGATCTACTGCAGATGACTTTGATAACAGCTTATCAAAGTCATGTTGAACTAAGCGAAAGGGAAGTGAACACTTCACCCAACCCCACAGTAGCGCTCCATAGTTTAAAATTAAGACTATGGCAGTGTTGTACCTATTGAGCACAACCCCAGCAAATTGCTTAGATATACAATTTACTTCGGCAATTAGACCTTTCATTTTTGTTCATTGGCATCACCCCAACAAAAATTACTTTTTATAATTGCACCTCTACGTGCGACGACATTATCCACTATTGTTACTATAATTTAACAATAATATTACTAAGCTATCGCATCAGGTAGCCGCAATTGTACTCATAGAGATAAACATTGCAACATATCATTCTAAGAAAGTTCAATTAAAAGCTACCTTCTATCTTGAACCAATCAATAAAGTGACTCAGGTAATATTCCACTAATTACATATATAAAAAAGCTGTTTCAATTTATATATACATATTATTTTTACCTATAATATTCACTTATCAAAATTCAGTTATTCTTATTCGTTTTGTGTGTTTTAAAATAGATTTAATTACTTATTAAATGAAATATTATTTGTTTTATTTTAAACCACTGTTTATTATTAGGTAGTTAAATAAAATCATCTTGATGGGAAATATCATGTCAGAATTAACTAAAACTCTATTAAATATTCGTAGCCTCCGTGCATTCTCTCGTGAATTAACTCTTGAGCAATTAGAAGAAGCACTAGATAAACTAACTACAGTAGTTCAAGAGCGTCAAGAATCTGAAGCTGAAGAACGTGCAGCAAAAGCTGAACAAGAAGCAAAATTAGCAGCAATTGCAGAACAAATAGCAAAAGATGGTATTGATGTGGCAGATCTAATTGCAGCACTTTCTGGTGAAACTAAATCTAAAGGCCCGAAAGCAAAGCGTGCACCACGTCCTGCAAAATATAAATATGTAGATACAAACGGTGAAGAGAAGACTTGGACTGGTCAAGGTCGTACTCCTTCAGCTATCCAAGACTTACTGAACTCTGGAAAGTCTCTTGAAGATTTCGCTATCTAATTAATGTTTAATTGGTTTAAATAATAAAAAGGCTCCTACTAGGAGCCTTTTTGTTTTTTCACCTGTATCAGGTAGGTTATATTTAGAATATATACTCTACCTTTCCCAGTATGCTTCTTCCAAACTGTCTTCTCGTTCCGGCAAGCCTCTAGATAAACGAGGTGAGTGTTGAACTAATACCTCATAACTTGCTCGGTTTGAATATTTACAAACTTGTGAGAATGATGAGTAAGTTAAATATGAATGCTGATGCTTGCTCGAATTAGGTACATTCGATTTATGATATTTATTCGCCGCCATATCATGAAGCAATGCAGATAATGCTGCATCACCCGCCCCATTAGTATTCTTAATTTTCTCGGGTCCACCCATATAAGGTGCAATATGCGAATAAACTTTAATTGGGTTTAAACATGAATCCTTATGAGCTGGTCGACTAAATTCATAACGGTTAAATTCAGCAATAGAACCTGGTAATAGAGGCAAAGAAGTTTCACGCTTTGCTGAATCTTCCGTGTAACCAGCCATAAATAAGCCAACAGGACCCGCTGTACATAAAACCAAATCAACAAGATCCAAGGCTTTATCCGATGCGGCAAGGGGATCACTTTCACCAGTTAATGCTTCAGCTTCATCCTCATTCATCGCAACAACGCTCACATGTTGCTCTAGAAAGTCTTTCCAAAAATCAGGATCATCTTGAATAACAAATTTAGTACCTAAAGTTAGTACAACAGGTACATCGTATTTTTTAGCGTACTCAATTGCTTGCATTGTTGCTTCCGGCATTGGATCACCAGGTTTACAACGAACCAAATATGCAGTTAAAACCAAAGCAGAAGCATTTTTGAATATTTTCTCAGGAATGGTTTCGGGTTGAAGTTGATTCATTTGACCTTCGCTGATTGCAAAAGTACGTTCACCATCTTCTGTTATTAAAGCAAAACAACGACCAATGGCACCATCCACCCCTTGTAAATGATTCAGGTCCATTCTGCTTGATGTATTACATAAATAGCGGTAACCATAACTACCAATTTTAATATCTTGGCTCATTACACCCAATAGTGTTGAACGATCATCCGCCAATACTGAGTAGTTGTGTAATGTATTACCAATTGTTCCACCTGCATATTCATTGGTAATTAAACAGCTCTCTTTAAGCTCTTGGTATAATGCTTCAGCTGACTTGTCATCAATAACAAGTGAGTGCCCTTTGCTTAGACCATACTTTTCAATGAGGTCAGTACTCACCTTAGCTTCAATATCAACCAATGTTTGGTCAATACCGATAATATGCGTACGAGACATTTTCTTACTTTCATGCGCTTGGCTTACTAGCGGATCACGAGCATGAACAGGAAAATAATGCTTTGATTTACGTTGTCCAGGAAATTTCATAGGGTCAGTCTAAGTCAAGGGGGAAATAGGGGGCGGATTTTACCGCGCTATATTTAACGCGGCAATCTTTGAAACTATAGCAAACGTTTGCTCTATGTTTTTTTTATTCACCTTCCATGAAGCTTAAATCTGGTAGCATATCTAAATGCTCTTTATAGCGCTTTTGATTGAACTCAGCGCCATTTTTCATTACATCGAACACTTCAATAGCAAGTGCACACGCCATCGCAGCAATTGCATCTTCACGAGGTGTCCCTGTCATCATTAATCGCATCAACGTTTCTTTTACTGTAACTGGCTGGCCGTCTTCTAATTGATTTTCAATAATTTCAATTAACTGCTCTTCTTGCATAAATTCGTTTTGTTCAGACATTTTTTCATCTCAGGTCTTGGATTTCGTGCGACTATGCCACATATACTTCTGACATCCTAGCGAGTCACCTCGCCTCATGAGATTCCTCAAGAAAGTCAGCGCACTATTTGCGCAATTGAAACTGTGATTCTGGTCTCGGATCTGTCACGTTGTTTCTCTTTCTGATAGAATCTGCGACCAAGTAATTGTAACGGTGTTTAGACATGTCAGATATCAGCTCTGGAAACAGCGAAAAGAAAGTAATTGTCGGTATGTCCGGCGGTGTAGATTCGTCAGTATCGGCGTATCTTCTTCAGCAACAAGGCTATCAGGTAGAAGGCCTTTTCATGAAAAACTGGGAAGAAGACGATAACGAAGAATACTGCACAGCAGCTGAAGATCTTGCTGATGCACAAGCGGTATGTGACAAGTTAGGTATTCATCTACATACAATTAACTTTGCTGCAGAATATTGGGACAACGTATTCGAATATTTCCTAGAAGAATACAAAGCAGGTCGAACGCCTAATCCAGATATTCTTTGCAATAAAGAGATCAAATTCAAAGCATTCTTAGAGTTTGCGGATGAAGTGCTAGACGCAGACTACATTGCAATGGGTCATTACGTTCGCCGTACTTTCCCAACTCAAGAGCAGCTAGATGCTGGCGAAAAACCCGAAATGCTACGTGGTCTTGATGGTAACAAAGACCAAAGCTACTTCTTATATACATTAAGCTCTGATCAAGTTGCTCGCAGCCTATTCCCTGTTGGTGAATTAGAGAAGCCTGAAGTGCGACGCATTGCTGAAGAGCAAGATTTGATCACGGCTAAGAAAAAGGATTCAACTGGTATCTGCTTTATCGGTGAGCGTAAGTTTACTGAATTTTTAGGTAAGTACCTACCCGCTCAGCCTGGTAATATTGAGACACCAGAAGGCCAAGTTATTGGCCAACACCAAGGTCTTATGTACCACACTCTTGGTCAACGTAAAGGTCTACACATTGGCGGTACTAAAGGTGGTGGCGGTAATGAAGAACCATGGTTTGTTGGCGAAAAAGATTTAAAACGTAATGTGCTAATTGCTGTTCAAGGTAAAGATCACCCTCTTCTTAAGTCTGAAGGGTTAATTGCTTCGCAATTACATTGGGTCGACCGCGCAGCAATTACCGATGTTATGAAGTGCACGGTAAAAACACGTTACCGCCAAACTGATATTCCTTGTACAATCATCCCTATTGATGATGAGAATATTAAAGTCATTTTTGATGAGCCTCAAATTGCTGTGACACCAGGTCAATCAGCAGTATTTTATCAAGGTGAAGTTTGCCTTGGTGGCGGTATCATCGAAAAACGCATCTAATACAATAATTCAACAAGGAGTTACTACGTGGCTAATACACTTTATGACCGCACCATTGCGTTTGCTGGAATATGCCAAGCTGTGGCATTGGTTCAACAAGTTGCGAAAGACGGTCACTGTGATAACGATGCCTTCGAAGCCTCTCTCAATGCAATTTTAAATATCAACCCAGTCAATACTGTGGGTGTATTTGGTCGTGAAGCGAACCTAAAGCTAGGCTTAGAATGCCTAGTAAAAGGGATTGATAGTACTCCTGCAGGTAGTGACATTACCCGCTATATTATTAGCTTAATGGCGCTAGAGCGTAAACTTTCGGGTCGCAATGATGCGATGTCTCAACTGGGTGATCGTATTCAAATGGTTGAGCGACAAGTTGAGCACTTTGACTTATTTGATGAGCAAATGCTCAGTAATCTTGCAAGCATCTATTTAGACGTTGTCAGCCCAATAGGCCCTCGAATTCAAGTTTCTGGAACACCTTCAGTGTTACAGCAGACTGCCAGCCAGCATAAAGTAAGAGCTTTGCTTCTTTCTGGTATCCGAAGTGCGGTACTTTGGCGCCAAGTTGGCGGCAAACGTCGCCACCTTATTTTTGGTCGTAAGAAAATGATCGAGCAAGCTCAGATCCTTTTAGCAAGAATTTAATTTTTAGCTCGCTTAATTGCGAGCTTCTTTATTTCCCCCTAACTTATTTAAATATCTAGGAGATTCACATGGAATTGTCAGCATTAACTGCTGTGTCACCTGTAGACGGTCGCTACGGAAGTAAAACAATTTCTCTACGCAGTATTTTTAGTGAGTACGGCTTACTAAAGTACCGTACTGTTGTTGAAGTTCGCTGGCTTCAAAAATTAGCTGAAACGCAATCGATTGCGGAAGTGGCTACTCTAAGCGCAGAAGCGAACCAATTCTTAGATAACATCGCTGCTAACTTCAGCGAAGAAGATGCAATGCGTATCAAGGAAATTGAACGCACAACAAACCACGATGTAAAAGCAGTGGAATACTTTCTAAAAGAGAAAGTAGCAGACGTTCCTGAACTTCACGCGATTAATGAATTCATTCACTTCGCTTGTACTTCAGAAGATATCAACAATACTTCGCACGCTCTTATGCTTAAAGAAGCTCGCGATACTGTTATTCTTCCTGAAATTCGCAACGTTATTGATGCGATTAAGGCACTGGCTTCAGAATACCGCGATATTCCTCTTCTTTCTCGTACACACGGTCAACCAGCTTCCCCATCTACTATGGGTAAAGAAATGGCGAACGTTGCGTACCGTATGGAACGTCAATACAAGCAAATCGAAAGCGTTGAGATTCTTGCGAAAATCAACGGTGCAGTAGGTAACTACAATGCTCACCTATCTGCTTACCCTGAAGTTGATTGGCACCAATTTAGCGAAGAATTCATCACTAAATCTCTTGGCGTAACTTGGAACCCATACACAACTCAAATCGAACCTCACGATTACATCGCAGAGCTTTTTGACGCAATTGCACGTTTCAACACTATCCTTCTAGACTTCGACCGTGACGTTTGGGGTTATATTGCTCTAGGTCACTTCAAGCAGAAGACAATTGCTGGCGAAATTGGCTCTTCAACAATGCCGCACAAAGTTAACCCAATTGACTTCGAAAACTCTGAAGGCAACCTTGGTCTAGCTAATGCTATGTTCAGCCACCTTGCACAAAAACTTCCTGTATCTCGCTGGCAGCGTGACCTTACTGACTCTACAGTTCTTCGTAACTTAGGTGTTGGTGTGGGCTACGCTATCATAGCTTACACTTCAACTCTGAAGGGTATTAGCAAGCTAGAAGTTAACCGTGAAGCGCTACTTGCTGAGCTAGACAAAAATTGGGAGGTATTGGCAGAACCAGTACAAACCGTTATGCGTCGTTACGGCATTGAAAAGCCATACGAGAAGCTTAAAGAGCTAACTCGTGGTAAGCGTGTAGACGGTGAAGGCATGCGTGCATTTATCGATGGTCTTGAGATTCCAGAAGACGAAAAAGTTCGTTTAAAAGAGATGACGCCAGCTAACTACATCGGTCAAGCAATCGAGCTGACTGACAAGCTGTAAGATTCGACTTTCGAATAGTAACTTTCAAAGGCTTCCTATATGGAAGCCTTTTTGTTGCACTGAATAAACCGTATAAAAAGAACACTCTGATTAAAGAAGACAAAGTGCTTTTTCCTAGTTTACCCTACTCTCCTCAATCCATTTAATGGCGTAGCTCGCTGTAACCAAAACCCGTACTCCTTGAATACTTGTTTTTTGGACGCCTAGATCAAAAAAGGCCTCCAGAAGGAAGCCTTTCAATTACATATTGTCGCCTAGTGACTGTAAATTACTAAATGATTACATGTTACGTAGTGACTCAATACGCTTATCTAACGGTGGGTGGCTCATTAGCAGCTCACTAAGAGATTTCTTACCGTTGATACCAAACGCCATCATAGAGCCTTCTAGCTGTGGCTCATGACTGACTTTTAAACGCTCTAACGCAGCAATCATCTTCTCTTTACCCACTAATTGAGCTGCGCCAGCATCTGCATAGAATTCACGATGACGGCTATACCACATAGTGATAAAACTAGCTAGGAAACCAAATACCAGTTCAAGGGCGATGGACACACCAAAGTAAACCATCATGTTGCTGCCACCTTCTTCCTCGTCATCGTTCGACGCAACAATATTCGCAATAAAGCGAGACAAGAAAATAACGAACGTATTCACAACACCTTGCATTAATGTCATCGTGATCATGTCACCGTTCGCAATATGGCTAACTTCATGCGCTAACACGGCTTCAGCTTCATCACGAGTCATGTTATGCAGTAGCCCCGTAGAGACTGCGACAAGTGAATCATCACGCTTTGCTCCCGTTGCAAATGCATTAATGTCTGGAGAGTCGTAAATCGCAACTGTCGGCATACCAATACCAACTTGCCCTGCTTGGCGACTCACTGTTTCCATTAACCAGTGTTCTGTTTCATTTCTAGGACTTTCAATGACCGAACCACCAACTGAACGTAATGCCATTTTTTTTGACATTAACAGTGAAATAAATGATCCACCAAAACCAAATACAGCAGCCATCACCAATAGTCCAGATAGGCTACCTGGCTGCATCCCCGTTACAGCATAAACAATATTCAATACAATACTTAGTACCAATACAACCGCTAGGTTGGTTGCAAGGAACAACATTACTCGCTTCATTACTTTTCTCCGCATGAAAGCTGTTTTTTATTAAAACTTATCGTTATAACAAGAAGACTACCAATTGGTAACACTCTCGAATATTTATTACTTATACATATAGTCTAAGATTTAGAAAACAAGGTTAAGCATTAAATTGCAACATTTGATTACGAGACTACATTCCATTAACTTTTGTCTATTAGACCTAAGTAGTATGGCGATGATAAAACAATCAGTCTAGAGTAGCAGCCATGTTAATGATTGGCTTGTCCATGTAATAAAAGGAAAGATCATGGCTGAAGGGAATAGCTTCCAAATGGCAATAGATTTACTGTGCTGCCATTTAGGTATATCTGAAGAAGAAGCAAAAAAGCAGATTGGCGTTCAACCTACACAAGATATCCAAACACATATATCTGAAACCCAACAAGCACTAATGGGTTTAACTCAAGACAGATAATCCTATTAAAATGAAGGGTTCAACTTCAATTCTGACCCTTCATTTAACTTCCACGATTAGTCTAATCAAAATAATCTTTAGCCAACAAGTCACACTGTTCGCGCAATGCTTTAATAAAAGAATCTTGTTCTAAACCAATGGTATAAAACAAACTAAAAGGTACTTTAAAATCATTACAAAGTAAGCCCGTTTCTTTCTTTTGTATCACGCCCTTCCGCACACCATTTTCTGCCGTATGATTAGGAAGCAACGCCCACCCTTGCTCTTGAAGCAACTGCATGATTAGCTCGCTACTACTCACAACACGTGTACAGTAAGAGAATGCTTTTATAACTCCCTCTGCTTTTAACGCGTTTTCACTCAAATATTGAACTTCTAACTGCGCATCTTCAAGGTCAAACGTCGATTTTGCCGCCAATTTAGAATTCGACCCAACATATAACCCATAATCGACATACCCAAGATGTTGATAATAGGCGGGGAACATCAATGAGATTGAACCTTTTGCTGGGAAGAAAGCAAAGTCTAACTTTTCGTTTTTCAATTCCTCGAGCCCAACTTCACGGTTTCTTGCTAGCCAATTAATACTGACCAATGGAAAAGATTTTGCAGCCCATAACTCAATGTATTTCAAAAAATCAAAAGGAAAGTCAATGTCATAGCCGATATTGAAATGTGTTTTTGAGTCGTTAAATAAAAAGTTACTTATTTCTGCCAACTTACTGTCTTGTCGAATGACTAAAATAGCATGTGGATAGAGTTTTTCTGCGGCAGGGGTTTCGACGGCTTTCCTCCCAACTATAGTAAAAAGTTCATAGCCTAAAGAGTCTTCGTAAGATTTAACCAATTCACGAATAGTCGTACGGTCTTTGTTTAAACGGCGTCCCGCAGCACTAAACGAATGTTCCTCATAGACAGCGACAAAGCTCGCAATTGTTCCAATGTATGCATACAACCTCTTGGACGTAAAACCCCATCATAAGTGGTTTTATAGAGTGCTAAAGTCCAATCATAATTACCAGAAGTATTTCTTACTTCTTACAGCTATGACTTCAAATAAAAGAACAATAAATTCAAACCTATTGGCACAATTTAATGCCCCAATTTTAAAGCAGCTCTTTGCTCTCGCACTCCCTATAACATTACAAAGTATCTTTTTTTCTAGCAAAGGAGTGATTGACCTAATCATGATTGGTCAATTGAGCGAAAATGATATCGCAGCCGCAGGAGTTGCAAGTAGAGCCTTATTTGTGGCAACAATTATTATCTCAGGCGTAACCACTGCTGGAGCAATCTTAATTGCTCAATACTTTGGAAAAAAGACCACCTAGGAACCAAAAGAGGGACTGCATTAACTTGGTTACTATCAAGTTTGCTCGCCTTAGTACCTTTTGCTGTTCTTGCGCTAGCAAGCACTCAGGTCATGGCGATATCATCTAGTAATAATGAAGTTCAAGCTTTAGGCTCTCAATATCTTGTGGTTACAAGCTTTAGTTTATTGTATATAGCATTTACCGGTAGCATCGCAGCTTACCTTCGCTCCATCCATCAAGCCTCAATCAGTCTATATTTGAGTAGTATTGGTATTATTCTCAATATTTTACTTAATTGGGTATTCATTTTTGGACACTTTGGCGCTCCACAAATGGGATTGAAAGGTGCGGCTATTGCCACATTAATCAGCAGCGTGTTCGAAGTTGTTATTACGATTATCTATCTAAAACTCAATAGATACGTAACCTTGTTTGACTCTTCCGATATCAAGCAAGCTTTACAGTTCCCCTATATAAAACAGATGACTTATTTGGCATTCCCTACCACCGTGAATTTTACATTATGGGCTGGAGGTTTATTTGCCTATACCTCAATCATGGGACAGGCAAGCTCTGAAGGTTTGATTGTTTTATCTATCATTACGCCGATTGAAGCATTATCGCTTAGCTTTTTGATCGGTATCGCCAACGCCTCTGCCGTTATTATTGGTAACCATATAGGCGCAAAAGATTTTGAGTCTGCCTACCACCACGCTATTGTTTTCAATGTAGTCGCGATTTTGGTTACCCTTTGCGTGTCTCTATCCTTATATGCAATCAAAGATAACGTTCTCGATCTCTTCACTTCAATAAGTACGACTACTAGAGATCTATCCAATAAGTTCTATCTAATTCTATGTATCGGAATTGTTTTGCGATCACTCCCAACCATGATGGTTGTTGGCGTGTTAAGAGCTGGAGGTGATGTAAAATTCGGCCTACATCAAGATCTACTCACCCAATGGTGTTTCGGTATTCCTTTGGCTTCGATAGGCGCTTTATTAATAGGTTTAAACGCTGAATGGATCTTCGCCCTGTTTTTCTTGGAGACACTCTTCAAATGGTTTGCATGTATTCATCGGTTTAGAAGTAAAAAATGGCTGAACTACTTAGCCCAATAGAACACTTAATGTAAATAAAATTGAGATATAAAAATGAATTTAATCACCTTATATGAAGCTTATGGTCTCACTATCGCTACGCTACTTTTCATAGCAATTTATATATTTGTCCATATTAAGTACATTCGACACCATGAAGCACATAAACGGTTTCTAGAAGCTTTATGGGCATTAATGAAAAACACAATCCACGGCGAACATATTCGAACAATGGGTTATAAACCAGATAATCAAGACGATAAAAAATAATGTGCTAATACAAAAATAAAAACCGACTGTAAAAGCTACAATCGGTTTTTTTCGGGTTCAGTAGGCGAAGTCTATAGATTCAGAAGGGGGGAAACATCAATGTACTTACCAATGTTCTTAGACTCTGCTCTTGGCACATATGGGATTTCACCTAACTTCGGCGCACCTAGCTTGTCTTCAAGCATTGCAATAATATCTGCGTAATGTTCTGTTCCTGGGTTAATTCGGTTTGCTACCCAACCAATTAACTCTAATCCATCAGCACGAATAGCTTCCGCAGTCAGCAAAGCATGGCTAAGACAACCGAGTTTAATCCCAACAGTTAGAACCACCGGTAGTTTTTCTGCTTTTACCCACTTAGACAAATATTCGTCATCTGAAATCGGGACACGCCATCCACCAGCACCTTCAACTAATACGATGTCGGAGTTTTCTTTGTGCTCAGCCAATTTCTCACTTAAGATGCTTTCTTCGATTACCACTCCATCGTGCTTAGCAGCAATATGAGGAGAAGACGGAAGAAGCAACGCATAAGGGTTTACATCTTCATAAGCTAGATCTTGTGTAGCGGCTTCTTGTAAATGCAAAGCATCACTGTTACGTAAACCTTCTGGGTACTTTTCACACCCTGCAGCAACCGGCTTGTAACCAATTGTTGATAACTCTTTTGCAGCTAAAGCTTGAAGAATTGCCTTAGATACAACTGTTTTTCCCACTTCGGTATCCGTACCTGCAATAAATAATGCATCAATCATAATTTAATAACCCCTAAACAAACTTGATATGTTGCTGGTAAGAAACCTTGATGGCTTTGAAACTCTCGATATTCTTTCTCGACAAGTTGCAACATTCTGCGACTTGTTAAACCGTGTGAGCGACCACTTACATGAGTAGCCCCGATTCCCTTAAGGTCTCGCATCAACTCTAATGCAGTGTCGTACCAAACTGTGATAGAGGGCAAGTCTAGTTGATGAGCCTCACAGCTAGATTGCGCTAACGCAATTTTTACCTGATTCTCAGAAATAAAGTTATTAACGTGTTGATGTGTGTCAATTTTATTCCACGATTTTTGCAACTCAAACAGTGAGCCATCTAACAAAGTGGAAAATAAAACACTTCCTCCACGCTTCGTCACTCGTTTTATCTCACGTAAAGGTACAGATAAATCATCACACCACTGCAATGCTAAGCTTGAAAAGACAATATCGAAGCTTTGGTTTTCGAATGGAAGTTGTTCCGCATCTGCTTGCTGATAAGATGAAATCTGAACACCACACCTTAACTTCGATTGGTTTAGCATTTCTTGAGAAAGGTCCGCACATACTACATCTGCTCCCCTTGATAGTAATTGGTAAGAGAAGTAACCAGTACCACAACCGAGATCGAGCACTTTAAGCCCAGACAAATCATTAGGCAATTTGTCTAGTAATCGATGACCGACATCGCGCTGAAACTCAGCGTGTTTATCATAAGTGGTTGCTGCTTTGCCAAAAGCTTCAGCAATCGCACTCTTATCGTGGCCGATGTAATTATTCACTACTGCTTCTTGTGACATTTACTAAGCCCTATTATTTGTTTCGATCTTTGATTCAAAGCTTGATTCGATGTTTCGTTCGATAGCTTGATGCAATGAGCTTGTTAACTGAAGAACTTGTTTTTGAGTATGCCTTGCCGTTAGCGTAATACGTAAACGAGCAGTTCCAACCGGCACCGTTGGCGGTCTTATCGCGGTGACCCATACTTGATCACGCTTTAACTCTTCTGCAATAGATAATGCAGTTTTGGCTTCACCAACCACAAACGGTTTAATGGGAGTCTGAGTCTCGATAAACCCTTCAACACCACTCATCTGTTCTGAATAAGTGGCCCCAAGCTCAAAGAGCTTCTCACGACGCCACTCTTGCGTTTGAATCATTTGGCAAGCATAAGATAGAGCTACAGCTTGCGAAGGCGGCATTGCTGTTGAATAAACATGATGCCGAGCAAATTGAGTTAAGTAATCACCCAACTCTGCCGAACACAGAATAGCGGCACCAGAAAGGCCAAATGCCTTGCCAAAAGTCACGACCAGAATATCGGGCGTTATTTGCGCTACGTTGCAGCTCCCCGCCCCTTTTTCACCCAGCACACCAATGCCATGAGCATCATCAATGACGAGCCAGCTGTCGTATCGATTAGTAAGCTTAGATATCTGACTGAGAGGTGCTTGATCCCCATCCATACTAAACACACCTTCAGTCACTACAAGCGATTGAGGAGTTCGGTTCAGCAGCGAGTCTAGATGCTGTGTATCGTTGTGCTTAAAGCGTTTCATTGTTGCAGGGGAAAGCATACCCGCTTCCATCAAAGAAGCATGGTTGAGTTTATCTTGCAGCAGAAAATCGTCTTTCTCGAGAAGAGAGAACAACAAAGCTTGGTTAGCACTAAAACCAGAGCTAAATAGAATGGCACGTTCAAAGCCGAGCCACTCGCACAGCTGAGCTTCCAAATTTAGATGAGCAGGACTAAAACCAGAAACTAGTGGTGATGCAGCACTACCAGCGCCATACTGAGATAACCCTGTTTGCCATGCATCAACAAGTTCTGGGTCATTCGCTAAACCCAAATAATCATTGCTCGAAAAATTAATAAAATCTGAGCCTTCGCTGCGAAGCAAAGGGCCATTACTATTTTCGAGTACTTTAAGTTGACGACTTAACCCTTGCTCACGACGACGAACAAGGGCTTCTTTAATGCGAGATTTAAACAGTGGCATCGTAGAACATGTCATCTTTCGCTGGACGAGCAGCTACGCGCTCCACCACTTGATCTAACAGTTCATTTTCTTGAATTTCATCAGGCTTTTGAGCCACTTCTTGGCTGTTGATACCCAACTTTTTGAACAGCTGCATATCTGTATCTTCATCTGGGTTTGGAGTAGTCAGTAGCTTACAGCCATAGAAGATTGAGTTCGCACCAGCCATGAAGCACATTGCTTGCATCTGTTCATTCATGTTTTCACGACCTGCAGATAAACGAACCGCAGACATAGGCATCATGATACGAGCAATAGCAATAAGTTTAACGAAATCGAAAGATTCAACATCATCAACGTTTTCCATCGGTGTGCCTTTCACTTTCACCAGCATATTAATTGGTACACTTTCAGGGTGTACTGGTAAGTTAGCCAATTCCACAAGTAGCCCTGCTCGGTCATTAGTACTTTCACCCATACCAATGATACCGCCAGAACAAATCTTCATACCCGCATCACGAACATGAGAAAGCGTATCTAAACGATCTTGGTAAGTGCGAGTAGTAATAATGCTGCCGTAAAACTCAGGAGACGTATCAAGGTTATGGTTGTAGTAATCCAGACCGGCGTCAGATAATTCACCGGCTTGCTCTGGTGTCAACATACCTAGTGTCATACAAGTTTCTAAACCCATGCCTTTCACACCTTTGATCATGTCAGTTAGGTGAGGCATGTCGCGTTCTTTCGGGTTTTTCCAAGCTGCGCCCATACAGAAGCGAGTTGAACCAGCATTTTTAGCTTTTTGCGCCGCATCCAAAACACGCTCAACTTCCATTAAGCGTTCTTTATCTACATCGGTACGGTAGTGGGCACTTTGCGGGCAGTATTTGCAATCTTCAGGGCAAGCACCTGTTTTAATGGAGAGCAAAGTACTGACTTGCACGTGGTTAAGCTCTTGGTACTTTCTATGTACTAATTGAGCTTCAAACATTAAATCCATAAACGGTTTTTCTAAAAGAGCAGTTACTTCAGATACTGTCCAGTTATGACGAACTTCCACGTGTCGATCCTTATCTTTATTTAGTATTACAAGCTCTCATACTTGTGGCCTGCATTTATACTTGGCTAGTCTACCTACAACCATTAGACTGTCAACATAATGAGAATATTAAAAGTTTACATTTGATTGCTTTTTAATCGATAAATTTATGGAAGACACTATGGATCTCGCCTTTGATCGCCAGCATATCTGGCATCCGTACACATCGACTCTTACACCTCTGACCTGCTACCCAGTCACCAATGCCGATGGGGTTTACCTAGAATTAGAAGGGGGAAAACGAATAATTGATGGTATGTCATCTTGGTGGTCAACCATTCATGGATACAATCATCCTGTATTGAATGAAGCTGCACATAGCCAAATTGATAAGATGTCCCATGTTATGTTCGGTGGAATCACCCACCAACCAGCTATCGATTTATGCAAAAAGTTATTATCTTTATCCCCTAATAATTTAGAGCATGTTTTTCTTGCCGATTCTGGTTCTGTTGCTGTTGAAGTGAGCTTAAAAATGGCGCTTCAGTATTGGCATGCGAAAGGAACACCACGCTCTAAATTTTTGACCCTACGCGACGGCTACCACGGCGATACTTTTGCTGCGATGTCGGTGACAGATCCTGATAATTCAATGCACAGTCTGTATAAAGGCTTCTTACCTGAGCATATCTTCGCTGATTCGCCAAAAACTGGTTTTTGGGATGAATGGTCCCCTGATGACATCGATAGCTTTCGAGAAAAACTGGTCGTGCACCATGATGAAGTCGCAGCAGTAATCTTAGAGCCTATCGTTCAAGGTGCTGGCGGCATGCGAATTTATCACCCTGAATTCTTGAAACAAGTTCGCTTACTATGTGATGAGTTTAATGTTCTACTTATCTTGGACGAAATAGCTACTGGATTTGGACGTACAGGAAAACTTTTTGCTTGTGAACATGCAGACATTCAACCAGACATTCTATGTCTAGGTAAAGCGCTGACTGGGGGCTATATGACCCTTTCAGCGACGCTTGCTAGCAAAGAAGTTGCTGACACTGTATGTGGAGGTGAAGCCGGCTGCTTTATGCACGGACCAACCTTTATGGGTAATCCATTAGCATGCGCAGTAGGTGCTGCAAGTTTATCTATCATAGAGCAAGGTCATTGGCAAAATCAGACTCAGAAGATCGAACAGCTCTTTTCTGAATTACTCCCTCCTTTACGAGAAAATAAACTGGTTAGAGACGTTCGTTGGTTGGGCGCTATCGGTGTCGTTGAAACCCACACACCTGTCGATATGGAAACCATCCAAGCTCACTTTGTTGATCAAGGGGTTTGGATTCGACCTTTCGGGCGGTTGATTTATATGATGCCTCCCTTTATCACAAAGGCTGATGAACTCCTTGTTCTAGTTCGTGCTATTGAAACAGCACTACAAACACCTGAATGTTTTCAAAACACCTGATGTACATAATTAAGCTTTATAGCTCCTGCAATGGAAGATTAACCCATTAGAAAATCGTGTTTTAAAAGATAAATTGTGCTTTTGAAAGATATAAAAAAGCCCAGCATCTAGCTGGGCTTTTAAGTCATCATTCATGGTAATCGTAATAATTAACCGATGTGCGTTTCACCACCCATGTACTTCTGTAGTACAGCTGGTACAGCAATACGACCGTCAGCTTCTTGATTGTTTTCAAGAATAGCAACCATAGTACGACCAACAGCAAGACCAGAACCATTTAGCGTGTGTACAAGCTCAGGCTTCTTCTCGCCTTTACGACGGAAACGAGCTTGCATACGACGCGCTTGGAAATCCCACATGTTTGAACAAGAAGAGATCTCACGGTAAGTCTCTTGTGCTGGAACCCATACTTCTAAATCGTAAGTTTTCGCAGAACCGAAGCCCATATCACCAGTACATAAAATCACTTTACGGTAAGGTAGCTCTAGAAGTTGAAGAACTTTCTCAGCGTGACCTGTTAGTTCTTCAAGTGCAGCCATTGAATCTTCTGGCTTAGTTATTTGTACTAGTTCAACTTTATCGAACTGGTGCATACGGATAAGACCGCGAGTATCACGACCGTAAGAACCCGCTTCAGAGCGGAAACACGGAGTATGAGCTGTCATCTTAATCGGAAGGTCAGTTTCTTCGCTAATAGTATCACGCAGCATATTCGTTACAGGCACTTCAGCCGTAGGAATAAGTGACAATGTTTTTAGAGGAACGTCACTCACTTGCTCAGTCAGAGGGCTAGTGTGGAATAAGTCTTCACCAAATTTTGGTAATTGACCAGTTCCGAACAAGCTATCAGAGTTTACAAGGTAAGGAACGTACATCTCTGTGTAGCCGTGCTCATCCGTGTGAAGATCAAGCATAAACTGTGCAATAGCACGGTGTAGGCGAGCAAATTTACCCTTCATAACGATGAAACGTGAACCTGAAATTTTCACAGCACTTGCGAAATCCAGACCACCAGACATTTCACCTAGATCAACGTGATCTTTTACTTCGAAGTCGTAAGCTTTTGGCTCACCCCAACGAGAAATTTCAACGTTCTCATCTTCATTTGCACCGTTAGGTACTGAATCATCAGGCAAGTTTGGTACTGCTGATGTGATTTCATCAAGCTTAGTTTGAAGTTCAGCTAAAGAAACTTTTGCTTCATCAAGCTCTGCACCTAAGTTACCGACTTCAGCAAGGATACGCGCCGCTTCTTCATGTTCGCCTTTCGCTTTCGCTTGACCAATGGACTTCGAACGGGAGTTACGTAAAGCTTGTAGCTCTTCAGTTTTTACTTGAAGCGATTTACGCTTTTCTTCAAGTTCACGAATAGTCTCTACGTCAAGAGTGTAACCACGACGTGCTAATTTTGCGGCTGTTTCATCCAGCTCAGTTCGAAGTAATTTAGAGTCCAGCATTGCTAATCCCATGCTTTAGTTATTTGAATATTCAGCGAGTTAACCACTGAATTACTACTAAACCGCCTAAAATGGTTGTAAAACAATCAATTCCTGGCAATTTAATCTGAAGATAATGTAGATGTAACGATATCCAAAAAAGCCTAGTTTTCATAGCGCTTTTGTTGGCTTTTTGCGTCTAAATCCGCGAGGTAATCTAACTTCTCGCCGATTTTACCTTCTAAGCCCCGTTTTGTTGGAAAATAGTACTGCGTTGACCCCATCTCTGGCGGCAAGTACTTTTCCCCAGCAGCATAAGCTCCAGGTTCATCATGAGCATAACGATATTCTTGCCCATATCCCATGTCCTTCATCAAACTTGTTGGTGCATTTCGTAAATGATGAGGGACTTCATACTCAGGTAGGTTATGAGCGTCAGAAAGTGCTTGTTTCCAAGCTGTATACACCGCATTACTTTTAGGTGCACACGCTAAATAGACGACAGCTTGGGCGATAGCTCTTTCCCCCTCAGCAGGACCTATGCGTGTAAAGCAATCCCATGCCGACATGGCAACTTGCATAGCTCTTGGATCAGCATTACCAATATCTTCAGATGCAATAGCAAGCAAACGTCTTACAATATAGAGAGGGTCACAGCCAGCTGCTATCATTCGTGCAGACCAGTAAAGAGCAGCATCAGGGTTAGAACCGCGGATTGATTTATGGACGGCTGAAATCAAGTCGTACCAAATGTCACCTTTGTTATCAAAGCGGGCAACCTTTTCACCAGCCACTTCAGCAAGCAATTGAATAGTTATATCTTTTTCACCCTGCGCGTTGTCTTCTGCCATGTCATAAAGTAGCTCAAGATAGTTAAGCGACATACGAGCGTCACCGTTAACCAACTCAGCAAGGCGATCTAAGACGTTATCAGCAAAATCAGCCGGAACATCTCCAAGCCCACGCTGTTTATCTTCGATAGCTTGGCGAATGACTAGGGAGATATCATCTGTATTAAGAGAAGTCAGTTTGTAGACACGCGCACGTGATAACAAAGCGTTGTTTAACTCAAAAGAGGGGTTTTCTGTGGTAGCACCGATAAATGTCACTGTGCCATCTTCAATATGAGGAAGAAAAGCATCTTGCTGGCTTTTATTAAAACGGTGGACTTCGTCTACAAACAGGATTGTTTTTCTGCCTGCTTGCTTATTTTCTCGCGCTTTCTCTATCGCAATTCGGATATCTTTCACACCAGATGTCACCGCAGACACTCGCTCAACTTCTGCATTCGCATAGTTGGCAGCAACTTCTGCGAGGGTTGTTTTACCGGTGCCAGGCGGTCCCCAAAGGATCATTGAGTGAAGATTCCCCGCCTCTAATGCACGGCGTAATGGTTTACCCACGCCTAAAATGTGTTGTTGGCCAATATATTGCTCGACGGTTTCTGGTCTCATACGAGCAGCAAGGGGACGAAAATCTTCGTCCCCTGCAAAATCTAAGCTATAATTACTCACTGGCAGTCTCTTGAATAGTGAATGTCACCAATAACCCCCAACTATTAATTTCGTTGGTCATCAATTTCAACACCTTCAGGTGTTACAAAGGTAAAACGGTCTGATTTTGGTTTATCTAAACTGACATTATTAAAAACAAACTGCCCTTTTTGACCATCTTGCTCAATAACATCAAAACCTTTCACGATACCTTGCTCGGTGATGTGGATAAGGAAGTTACCTTGATTAGAATCAACGGCTGTTGGCGTTAATGTAAACAAGTCATCTTTTTGTACTACGTTATAGTTATCCCAATCACTTGGCTTATTACGCGTTAACAAAACGAAAGGAGTTTGAGCTGTCGCTTGCTCTTGCCAATAAATACTGACCTGCTCAATGAACGGACTGTAATACCATAGGCTTTGACCATCAGAAACTAAAAGGTTTTCATCAGGGAGCTTGGTTTCCCAGCGGAATAAGCTTGGTCTTGCAATATCAACCGTCCCTTCCCCTTCCATGACAATATCCCCGTCAGGGCTGGTTACTGTTTGTTTAAAATCGGCACTGAAACCATCATTTAATGCAAGTCGGCTATTGAGCTCTTCTTTTGGAGATGCGAAAACTGAAAAGCTCATAAATAAAAGTGCGAATATTTTTTTCATTAATGTTCCTATAGACAATAAGTTAATGATGATAGGTCACTACCACTTGGGTTTTGACCGACCTTGATAACACGAGTTCCTCGTTAACTTATTATTTTTCTGTCAAATTATTAATCTTTAGGGGGAGCCGGAGCCAATACTTCACGGTTACCATTATGCCCTGGAGTACTTACTATTCCCTGAGCTTCTAACTGCTCAACAATTCGAGCCGCTCTGTTGTAACCGATTTTAAATCTGCGCTGAACGCCTGATACTGAGCCTCGGCGTGAATGCACGACATGCTCCACAACTTGGTCAAACAGTGGATCAACATCTTCATCACTTTCCATTTTTTCGCCTGGAAGTAATGTTTCTGGAGTTTGATCACCATTAGTAATTTCATCAATATAATTTGGCTTACCGCGAGCTTTCCAGTTATTCACCACAGCATGCACATCATCATCAGATGCGAATGCACCATGAACCCTAGTGGTATGGCTTGAGCCAGGTGGTAAATAAAGCATATCACCCATTCCTAATAATGACTCCGCGCCACCTTGATCGAGAATAGTTCGTGAGTCCGTTTTAGTTGAAACAGTGAAAGCAACACGGGTCGGAATGTTTGCTTTAATTAAACCGGTAATAACATCTACTGATGGACGTTGAGTAGCAAGAATAAGGTGAACACCAGCAGCACGAGCTTTTTGTGCTAATCGAGCAATCAACTCTTCAACCTTTTTACCCACAACCATGATTAAGTCCGCAAACTCATCAACGATAACGACGATATAAGGTAGTTTTTCTAGTAATGGCGCTTCAGTATCCATGCTATCCCCTTCTTTCCAGAGAGGATCATGTATTGGATGCCCAGCTTCTGCTGCCATTTTAAGTTTATCGTTGTAGCCTTTTATATTACGCACACCAAGAGCAGACATAAGCTTATAGCGACGTTCCATTTCACCTACACACCAACGTAAAGCGTTTGATGCATCTTTCATATCCGTTACAACTTCGGATAGTAAGTGTGGGATACCTTCGTAAATCGAAAGCTCTAGCATTTTTGGATCGATCATTATAAAGCGTACTTCTTCAGGTGAAGCTTTATATAACATGCTGAGAATCATGACGTTAACGCCAACTGACTTACCAGAACCCGTTGTACCTGCAACTAGGACATGTGGCATTTTTGAAAGATCCGCTATAACAGCTTCACCAGCAATATCTTGCCCCAAAACGACGGTTGTTGGAGATGTGGCTTCTTGGAAAGCTGGGCTGCCTACAACGTCAGAAAAGAAAACCGTTTGGCGACTCATATTCGGTAACTCGAGACCCACATAAGGTTTACCTGGAATCACCTCTACAACACGCACAGCCAAAGCTGATAGCGATCGTGCTAAGTCCATTGAAAGACCGGATATTCGGCTAACTTTCACACCAGGAGCTAAATCAAGCTCAAAGCGCGTAATCACAGGACCAGGGAAGATATCAACCACATCAGCTTTGATTTTATAATCTGCCAATTTTGATTCAACCAAACGAGCGATAGATTCCAATGCATCTCGGTCTATAAAAGTTTCTCGCTTCTCCGGATGGAACAAAAGTTCTAATGTCGGAAGCGGCTCTGCTGGCTTAGGTAAATTCACATCTTTTTGGACTAAAAATGGGTTTTGCGTTGCTGCCATGTTTGCTTGTGCTTCTGACACAATATCTTGAAATGCAGCCACATCTTCATCTACGTTTTGATCTACATTATTAACCTGCTGATCATCACCAGTAACTTCTTCCCATGGTAGGCCTACTCCTTCCAAACTATTAGAAGGTTTTACTTCAGAATAATCATCTCGTTGCAGGTTAACATCATCAGCCAAAGGCTCATCGTCATAAGTAAATGATTCAGAAGCCATAGTCGCTTCTTTCGTATACTGAACCTGATCCACACCATCGCTTTCAATCGGTTCAATCGAAGAGATCGTAGGTTCTACATACTGCTGTTCTGGTGCAATTTGCTGCGTAACTTGTTCCAACCCATGTTCAGAAATAACAGGTTCAAACGAAGGAACATACGCTTCTTGTCTCGCCGTTTGGTTAGGATTAGACCGCGAGGGCTCATTAACATTTGAGCTAAAGTGTTCTGCATTATCTCCAATGCTAGTTTCAGTTCCATGGTTCCTATCTGTAGCAGCATCTGCAATATATTCTTGGTAGGCATCTTGAGAGGCTTGAGCTTCAAGGTGGTTTTGCTCTGCTAGATCGTCTTCATATATAGCAGCATGCTCTAACTCTTCTATAGTTGCATTCAACTGCTTTGATCGATCTTGTTGAAGTGATTCTGCATCTGCAGCAAATGCCTGAACTGTATTGGTTGCTGGCGATTCTGAATAAATTGGTTGAGTGGCTTGAGGACGCACAATAGGCTCTGATGCTTCAGATGGCATATGTATATTATATTGGCGCTTTTCAGTAACAGGCTCTTCGTCATAGAAGCTATCATCAGCCTTAAAGCTCTCATCATCTACCTCATCCTTGCTATATGGAGTATCAGGGTCGATGAACATTGGCTCTGCAATATTTTCTTCTAATCCATTTTGTCCATCTTCATGAGGTACCTCAGCTTCTGCTTCACGCAATTGAGGCTCTAGAACTTCTTCACTACTTCCTCGAATTTTATTCGCTAGCATTGCGAACAAATTAATAACACCTTCACCAAGACACTCAACAATACTTAGCCATGAGATGCCAGTCAGTAATGTGAAACCTGCCCCCCATAAAAATAACAACACTAATGTGCTGCCTAACACGTTAAGGGTAGGTAAAGCTAAACTAGAAAGCACATCCCCAACGACCCCACCAGATGAGAAGTACCAGATATCATCAAAGTTAATATCTGCCAGCCCACAGCTCGTCAAAATTAGCACTGTAAGACCAAGTAGCCTTGTCCCCCAAAGCATAAAATCTAGGGGTTCATCTTCGTTTCGGTTACGAAATAAAACCCAAGCAGCGATAGTCACTAAAATTGGTAAAGGGTAAGCAAGAGAACCGAAGGTAAAGAAAAGGGTATCAGCTAGCCAAGCACCAACGTACCCACCAGCATTCTGAATGTCACCACCCCATGCAGTTTGTGACCAAGAAGGATCGGCAGGATTAAACGTGAATAATGCTACAGCCAGTAGGATAGAAAAAAGTACACCTATAATAAAGCTGCACTCTTTTAAACGCTGGGTACCATCTAACCGAGGAGACTGAGGCTCTTCACTCGTTTTGATGATGGTTTCGACTTTATTGTTACTCTCTTTGAACATAAACCAACTTCTGACTGAGAATTAAATATTGAATGTAATCCACTTGTTTACATTAACAAGCTTTGAATAATCGATTTTGATAAAGGCTCTGGTTTACTGACTGGTAATCAAACATTTACAGAGAGCCAGCATTGATACAGACAATTCACATCTACTCTATAAATCAAATGAGCCTTTCTACTCAACTAAAACACTGTTTATTTAACCATATCATACAAAAAAACCCAATTGCAGAAAGCAAGAAAGCGGAAACTAAGTCCGCTTTCTTTCACTTCTTCAATTGGGATTAACGAGTTTTAATCACCAGCTGGTTCGTTTGCTTCACTTCTTCCATCACAACGTAAGTGCGAGTGTCGTTTACACCAGGAAGACGCAATAGCGTATCCCCTAGTAGTTTACGATAGGCACCCATATCTGATACGCGTGTTTTTAGAAGGTAATCGAAGTCACCCGACACTAAATGACATTCTTGGATGTCATCCAGTTTTTGTACTGCAGTGTTAAATTGTTCAAATACATCTGGAGCACCACGGTTTAATGTGATCTCTACAAACACTAAAAGTGATGCATCAAGGTATTGCGGGTTTAGCAATGCTGTATAGCCCGTAATGTATCCTTGACGCTCCAAACGACGAACACGTTCAAGACATGGTGTAGGAGATAGACCTACACGTTTTGAAAGTTCAACGTTTGAGATGCGACCGTCTTTTTGCAACTCATTAAGAATGTTGCGGTCAATACGATCTAGTTCCTTGGACGGCTTCTTATAATTGTCTGCCATTTTTTATTCCACCTTATTACTTCCTTGCAAAAAAATATACTACAACTTTTTAATATTCAGTACAAAATTTTATCTAAACATATCTATACTAGATATTAATTCGACAGAATTACCCTACACATAGATAATACAACCATAATTAAAAGAGGATTCAGGATGATCATTGGCGTACCTAAAGAAATCAAGAACCACGAATATCGTGTCGGTATGATTCCAGCTAGTGTGAGAGAACTAATCTCACAAGGCCACCAAGTGTTTGTCGAAACCAATGCCGGTTCAGGAATCGGTTTTTCAGACGATGATTACATCGCTGTAGGCGCATCCATTCTTCCTACTGCTGCTGACGTTTTTGCGAAAGCAGAGATGATTGTAAAGGTTAAAGAACCTCAAGCTGTCGAGCGAGCTATGCTTCGCGAAGGGCAAATATTATTTACTTATTTACACCTTGCACCAGATTTTCCACAAACGGAAGAGCTGATCAAGAGCAAAGCTGTCTGCGTAGCATATGAGACTGTAACAGATAATATGGGTCGCTTGCCACTATTAGCGCCAATGTCTGAAGTTGCTGGTCGCATGTCTATTCAAGCAGGTGCGCAAACTTTAGAAAAATCGAACGGTGGCTGTGGCTTACTGTTAGGTGGCGTACCTGGTGTTGCCCCTGCTAAAGTTGTAGTTGTTGGTGGTGGTGTTGTGGGTGCTAATGCTGCACGTATGGCTGTTGGTCTTCGTGCTGACGTTACCATCCTAGACCGTAACCTTGATACTCTTCGTCGTTTAGATGAAGAATTCCAAGGTCGTGCAAAAGTGGTTTATTCTACTGAAGACGCTATTGAGAAGCATGTTCTAGAAGCAGACCTAGTAATTGGCGCAGTACTAATTCCTGGTGCTGCAGCTCCAAAACTTGTTACAAAAGATCACATCGCTAAGATGAAGCCAGGTTCAGCTGTGGTTGACGTTGCTATCGACCAAGGTGGTTGTTTCGAAACTTCACACGCAACAACTCACGCAGATCCAACTTACATTGTTGATGATGTAGTTCACTACTGTGTAGCAAACATGCCAGGCGCTGTTGCTCGTACCTCTACTTTTGCTCTTAATAATGCAACACTTCCTTACATTGTTAAGTTAGCAAACAAGGGCTACCGCGAAGCACTACTCGCTGATAAAGGTTTCCTAGAAGGTCTGAACGTTATTCACGGTAAAGTAACTTGTAAAGAAGTTGCTGAAAGCTTTGACTTAGAATACGTAGACCCAGCAGAAGCAATTGCAATGTTCAGCTAATACTACAGCTAAAATGACATTCATTATTGACGTGCTAATTTAGCCGAAAATGCGACGAATGTTACAGAAGAGCCAGTAAGGTAACCCCTACTGGCTCTTTCTATTCATGGATATGAAGTTAGTTTCTCTTATGACCGTGAATTAAAATATTTCTTGGGGTTACTTGTTTATCGCAAAACTGGCTAATTTCAACTTGATAGCCTTGCTCTTGTAAGTACATACCTCGGTCCAATGCCAGCCATAATTCTAGGGGTCTTCTAAACACCTGTTGCACCAAGCTTAATTTTTCCATTTCCCAATACAAGGCTTCTCCTTGCTGTTGATAATGCCCAAAATCAATCGGTGTTGGTAATGTAATTTCTTTCTCTGCTGCAGCCCATAAACAAAAAGCTTTAAAACCCTCAGCCAATTGTGACTTTTTGATGCTTGGAACGGTTATATATTGCTTAATACCAACCTGTGTCTTCAACAATTGACATAACCCAAGCCTAAACGTCATTTCAAGTTGACGATGCCGTTTCACTCTCTCCCCGCCAGTCACTGTCTCTTGTAAAGGGATCCTCAGGTCACTTTTAGACAATTCGAGCTTAGACTGTTTTGCTCGCTCAGAGAGAGGGAGGTAATGTTCTAACTGAATAAGATGATAGCAACATGGTGAAATACTCACGGCAGGTAAAGCATGCTGTGCTGCCTTTCTAAGTAACTTCGTATGTAGATCCCCACAAGCATGCAATGCTACAGCGTGTTGACATGAATTAAAAACATGATCAGAGGTGTCAGAAAACGCATCACCTTGAACAAACTGCATGTTAAGACTTTGTTTGTCAGCTTCAGCTTGTCCGTTTATACATAAACTATTCTGCCACTCAAAGCTGGTTACTTTTTGCTGGGATTGAGAAGACAAAATACGACCTAAAAAGCCTTTCCCGGCGCACCACTCTAACCATTCAGACCCTTCATGATAATCTAACGCCGCTTCTCCCATCGCTAAAATTTGAGTCAGCTTTCTACCTGGTATTCCAACATCCGCTCCCTTAGGTAGATCCAAGCCACCTAATTGATATTGGGGCAAAACGCATAAATGTTTAATCGATTCAAGCATAGGAAAGAAGCGTTCCATTTCTTCAACCAGCTTACTAGGGCAATTTTTCAATGATTGGATTGATGAACTATCAAGCGAATTTAGCCATGCATTTAAGTTTGGCTTAGCGCGATACCAAGGAATAGTACTCGCTTGACACAAATGAAATGGGTCAAGTCTCCAATATTCTTGATGGCTAGATAAAAAGGTGTCAAATGATATGAATTTTGAGTGCATGCTTCCCCCTAATATCGCGAGATTGTAGGGGGAAGAAGCTAAAATAGGAAGATTTAAAACATGTTCGTTGAGTTTGCTATTTACCTAATTGGTAAATCAATATCTTTAAACATCTCATCAATTTCATCATTAGATTTTAGTGAGATAGCCTGCTCTACCACTGGTCGAGTGAGATGAGGTGCAAAGCGCTCCATAAAATCAAACATATAAGAGCGTAAGAAAGTCCCACGTCTGAAGCCAATACTTGTGGTGCTTGCACCAAATAGATGGCTAGCGTCAATAGCCACGAGATCTGTATCTTGTTCTTGGTCAATCGCCATACTAGCAATGACACCAACACCAATGCCCATACGTACATAAGTTTTGATGACATCTGCATCTGTTGCAGTAAATACAACTCTCGGAGTTAACCCTACCTTATTAAAAGCAGTATCAAGCTCAGAGCGACCAGTAAAACCAAATACGTAAGTAACTAGAGAATAGGCAGCCAGATCTTCAATCGTCACCAATTTCTTCTGCGCCAATGGGTGATCTTTGGTCACAACGATAGAGCGATTCCAGTGATAACAAGGCAACATAATGGCATCTTGATACAAATGTAATGCTTCCGTTGCGATTGCAAAGTTAGCTGTTCCTTTTGCGACTGCTTCAGACATTTGGCTAGGAGTACCTTGGTGCATATGAAGTGACACTTTAGGATATCGAGCTGTGAAACCTTTGATGACATCAGGAAGTGCGTACCGGGCTTGAGTATGAGTAGTTGAAATATTTAACGTGCCCATTTCAGGGTGAGTGTGCTCCCCTGCTACCGCTTTTATGCTTTCAACTCGAGCTAAGATTTCTTGTGAAATCCTAACAATGTCAACACCTGCGGGGGTTACCTGAGTCAGGTGCTTACCGCTACGCTCAAAAATTTGAATTCCTAGTTCATCTTCTAATAGTCTAACTTGCTTACTAATACCAGGTTGAGATGTGTATAAACTTTCCGCGGTGGCAGAAACATTCAAGTTATGATTAACGACTTCAACAATGTACTTCAGCTGCTGTAACTTCATTTTTAACCTCGTAATCCTTTACTATTTAGTGCTAACTTATCTAAAAATAGAGCTGTTAATGCGCGTCTAATATAATTAATAGTTATAACGTCTAATCCCATAAAATGATAGATAAAAAGCACATTTCTACGACTATTGATAAATAAATTAACAAAGGATAACTGACATTTTGCAGGCTATAGCTCATTATTAACTAATAGTTGTATTTTTTGATTATCAAATGCCTTGTTAGAGGGAATAATCATTAATTGCAATTTCTATGTGCAGATACACAACAGGATCGTGTATCCTTTACGACTAGCTATAAAAACAATAAGCAGACACAAATATATGAATATTGGTTTAATTATCGCCTTAGTAGCCGTTCTTTTGGTATTAGTCTTAGGCTATAACATCATGCTTCAATACAAAGTGAAGGTTGAAACCGCGAAGAAGCAGGAATCTTCTCGCTATCTAACCATTATTGATGGAACCGAAGAACTCATTGGTAATGCTCATCACATGCCTTTCAGCCAAGACCTACTCGTATGCCTGAATACGCGTATTCTTGACGCCCTTGAAAACATGTATCAATTAGATCCAAAGAATAAGCAACTGGCTCAACGAATTGAAAGTGTAAAACAGCAAATTACACAGCTTAAAGAAAACTACCAAGGTGGCGAAAGCACGACATTTAAGGTACCAAGTAGTGATAAGCAAGCAATCATGATGCTAAAGCTCGTTAAAAGATTGCGTGATACGGTTCGTAATGAACATAATAAAGGTCGTTTTGATACCCAAGCCTATGTGACTGAAAATGCACGGCTTGAGACCATTCAAATTCGTATCAATATTGAAAATGTAATCAAGAGAGCGAACGACTCTATTGCTCGTGGTCAGCCCGGCACTGCTTTACAGTTACTGCGTAAAGGCATTGATGCTCTGAACTCAAAAAATGATACGTATTCAAACCAAGCTCGTGAGAAACTTCAAAATATGCTCAACGACCTTGACCAAAAACGTGTTGATAAAAATGCTGAACAACTTCAACAAATTGAATCAAAAGAGCGAGACGATGATATGGATGCTCTGTTTGGTCAGAAGAAAAAGTGGTAAATTTCAGCTAGATCTCATTCCTTTTAAGGTCACCTGTGGTGGCCTTTTTTATTCACTCCACGCAGTGAAAAATCTCTCAGTGTAAGTATTAACAATGACTAATGACGCGACTCAAAAACTCCTAGAACCCATCAAATCCTTCCTACAATGTGAAACCCCTGATGCATGGGTCGACGAAGCTAAAAAGCCCGAAAATTTAAAAATCATCCTTCTAGATCACCTTCTTTGTGAATTAAAAGCCGGTCAATCTGCTATGTACTTAATTCGTAAATATGCAGTTGATAAAGACAGCGCAGCAACACTGTTAGAGTGGTTCAAGCCCTACGAAGAATTTGCTTATCGAAAAATAGGTAGCGTTGAAACATTAAAAGGTAAAAGTAATATTTCGAAAGCCATTATGGCTAAATCTGGCGCGCCATATAGCCAAGATTTAATCGATAAAATGGTTCTACTCATCAAAGAAGAATTGCATCACTTCTACCAAGTTCTTGAAATAATGACAGCAAGAGATATTCCTTACGAGAGCATCCCTGCGAGCCGTTATGCTAAAGGAATGCTTTCACATGTGAAAACACATGAGCCACAAACCCTAGTCGACAAGCTGATTGTTGGGGCTTATATTGAAGCACGTTCGTGCGAACGCTTTGCTAAACTTGCACCTCATTTAGATGAAGATATTGAAAAGTTTTATATTTCTCTTTTACGTTCAGAAGCTAGGCACTACCAAGATTACTTAGCACTTGCTCAACAAATTTCTAAAGATGATATTTCTGAGCGTGTTGCACATTTTGGACGAGTTGAGGCTGATCTAATTAGTTCTGATGACTCTGATTTTAAATTCCATAGTGGAAAACCAGCACTGAATTAGTCGCTGTCAACACTGTCGATTGAACAAAAAAAGGCTCGCAAATGCGAGCCTTATTATTTTCATTTCTTACTATATGCCTGATGTGACTTAAAAGTCTCCAGCATTTGGTAAGCGGTCTAGTAACTCGTAGTACTTACCAGCTACTGCGCCAATATCACCAGCAACGTAAGCCTGGAGCATGTTGAAATCTTTCAACCATAGCTCTTTATCTGCATCAGAAGAAGCAGTGTAGCTTGCGTAAACATTATCTACTGCGAACATCATAGAAGTCGTGTAGTTATTAAAGATAAGTAGCATTGCATCTGTGTACGCTGCATAAGCATCAGCAACACTATGGACTGCACCACCTTGGTAAACTAAAGTATCAGCCCCAGCATCATAAACTAAATCACCAGACGCAATATTCGCGTCTCGGAAGTTATTGAACGATGTATTAAAGTTAAGGATACCAGCAGCAATATCGGTATCAATCGTTACCTTCATTGCATTGACCATAGGTGCATCGAACAGTAATACTGCGTCATGGTAAGCTGGCAAGATTGCTGTTCTGAAACCGCCCCACGCAGTATCAATATTTGTCACGACTGTTGATAGCGCAGCAGGGTCATAGTTATCTAAGAATACTTTCAAATCGTAACCATCTGAACTTACTAGCTGATTTGCGTACTCATAAGCTAGTTTGTTCGATTTAGTCGCGACAAACTTCTCACCATCAATGACGAATTCAACTTTATCACCAGCGATAAGTCCGTAACGGTCTTGTTGCTTAGTGAATGAATCAAATTGTGCTTTACCTCGAGATTTCACTTGGTAATCATTCGATTGCATTTGACGAACACCCATGTTCAGGATGACATCACCTACACGCTCACGACTAATGCTTGATAAACCAAAGAATCGGTTAATACCACGCGGCATTGGAGAAAGAGATTCCATTTGTACTGTAGAATGAAGATCTACGGTTACGCCCGATAAACTAGTAAAGGCATCACCATTTGCATCAACCAATTCTAGTGGCGTTGTTAATGGCTCTTTCGCGATAATGTTCGACATAATATCGTCGTATTCAGCTTTAACACCTGATAAGTCAAGTAATGAAGCAAAGCTCACTTCGTCGGTGTAACGGTTTGAATAGCGACGCGCTAAGAAGTAACTTGCTAGCGCTTTATCAGGCCAACTACCTAGTACAGATACCGCGTTTGACCACGGGTAATCTGGGTCAAAGCTACCAATAGATGTTAGGAATCGACCATTTTTAGTTTCAGCTACAGCTGAATATCCAGTTTCAGCATCAGCAATAAATGCAGCTGCCTGTTCGTCGAAACAGTTCGCATCTAAGATATCGTAGCTTGCAGGTAACTGATGAGAGTTATTATTCAGTAGAGTACCTAATGCAACTACTTTTTGCTGACCAGTAGCATTCTGAATAACACACTGATGCTCAGGTGTACGTAATACATCTAAGAAGAACTCAGCAGCTTTGGTTGCACCGTATGAGTAATCACAGAACCAACTATTCTGATCCCCACCTTCTGTACAATAAGTTGGGTTAGCAGCTAGGCGAGATAAGAAATCACCAGGCTTGTCTGTTGAACTCGTATAGCCCAAGTTAGTGTATAAATTATCAATACGCTCTAGATCTTCGATCTTGTCACGGATAGATGACATTTCACGGAAGCGTCTAATAATGTAGCTAGGGTAATCAGAACTATATAGACCATTTACGCTATAAGCTGCTGCATTTCGTCTGTCATAGCTATCTAGGTAGCTCTGCCATTCATAAGTAGCAATTTCTTCTAGGCTCGTACCTTCATCAAAACGGTTACAATCACTGTTTAATGAAACGTTGCCATCAGTACAGAATGCATAGTCTTTTCTTTCAATTTTCTGAACTTCATCTAAGTAATGAAGAATACCGTAACGGGTTGCTTGATAGTCATCTTCGTTTCCGGATAAAGCTGCAGTATCAAACTTAGAGAAATCACAGTTGTAAATAGACTTGCCTGCGTTAGCTGCATCAGTTAACTCTGCTACAGGTAGACACACCATCAAAGATTGATTACTTGAAGTGTTGCCAAATCTCATCGCGAAGCTAGTGTTATAAGATTCTAACTCTGCTAGGTAAGCCGTATAAGCTGCTTTCAATTCATCCGATGCATCTGCTGCAGGCTCTGCAACCGGAGTTGGAGCTTGGCCTGGAGAGTCTTGAATTGTTTCAACAATACGACCGTAAGCAAATTTAAATGCTGCTATATCATACAGACCCCAAGTTGGCGTCTCATCTAACATACTAGGTGCATAATCCATTGTTGAACTGTATGCAGGTACGTTGTGTAAGCCAAGTTGATGAGCTTGTTCTAATGAGTAGTAGTTATCTTTATCATTAGAGCCTTTGAAGTTATGGCGTAAACCTACGTTATGACCAATTTCATGCACTAAAGTATTGCTGTAAGTCGCAACAGTAATTGCATCAGCTGCCAGCTGTTGTAATTCAGTCGGTAGATATTTCCAACGCTTAAGTTCACGAGAAACCTCATTACCATCAGCATCAAGCTTGATGTTGAAGTAACGCGCATCGTCAAGGCTCAGATTATCTAACATCGCTTTGTTTGTTGAAGATACCCATGAAGCTTCGATTGGATAAGCGTTGTTTTCAGACCAGAAAGCTAAGCGGTTTTCTTCTGCTGCAACCACATCTTTAAAGTCCATTTCATCATTGAAATTATCTAATAAAACTGTTGGTGCAACACGATGAGCTTCATTCTTAACCGCTTCATCACGGCTGACGTTTGGTGCAGACTCAGGGTTTAATGTCCCTTCAATTTTTGCTAACGCACTTAGAGTAGACAATTGCTGGATTCGAGACTGAACTTCTGAAGAAGCTGCAGCGTCACTTGGTAGCGGATCTAGTCCATCTAAGTCTAGCTGATTACGGTTATAGAATCGTGCAAGGTTATCCCAGTAGAATGGTACACCCGTTCGAGCAACACCTGAATATTGGTTAACATGCGCTTTAATGATTTCGCCCGTCATAGGGTTTGCTACTGAAGGACCATAGCCTAGCAGACCATTTGCCAAAGGCTCATCAACTAAGTTAATGATGTTATAACGTAAATCACCAGGGTGAATACCTGCAGGTGCAGACTCATTTACAATTTCAAGTATCGGCATTGCCGAATCAGCCCCAAACATGTTCAATGCTTGGTTCATCTTATTCAAAGTTTGAATCGTCGAATCTAAGAATAATTTGTTCTTTTCTTCAAAAAAGTTATCCGTTAGGTAGTACTTAATTGAGTCTTGATCTGGGTTAAAGCGGTTTAGATATACAACATCACGATCGTATTTATTCGTAATCGGGTTGATTTTTTTCGTTTCAGTCGTGAAGAAACCAATATCATTTTCGTCACCAACAGGGTATAGAGCTGGTTGGTAACCTTCTGTTGCAACAACACTTTCATGAACTAGAGAGTAGTAAAAACGGGATTTGAAAGCGCCATCTACCAAGGCTTCTTCTAGGCCTTTCTTAGTGCTAAAATTGATGTAATCAGATAGCTTATCCATATCAATACGGAAAGTGCGCTCTAATTCGAAGTTAAGAACACCAGACTTGTCATCGAACTCCCAAGAGATCAACTTCGCGCCATCAGTTTCAGTTACACCGTCTGTTAGACCAAATAAGTCTTCATAGTTGAATTCAGAAACTTCTAGATCTTCTGGATTTGGTGTGAAGTGCGTTTGAGCAGTATATGGTAAGTTTTTATCTGTGTTAATTTCTTCTTCATTCGTACAGTCACCATAGCTATCTTCGTTACAACGATATGCAGCATAGTCACCAGGAATAGTTAGAACATGTGGGAAGTTTACGGAATCGTCATCACCAACAATACCAGACTCAGCACAGTAGTTGTTCTCATCAATATTTAGTGATGCGTCAGGATAGTTTTTATCAAAACTACGAACTTCAAGACCGTTTTTTGTGTAACACAGCTCAACGTATCGACCCATGCCCTGTAAAAACGGGAATTGGTTTAAAGCAAAACGTGGCGCTGCACCAGTAGTAGGTACATAGAACCATCGACCTTCTTTAAGATCTTTAACAGCTACTTCTTTTGCATCTCTTTTTTCGTATTCATAGGCTTGGTCATCAGCCCCACAACCAGCCAGTACAGCAGAAACTGCTGCTGCTAGTGCAATTTTTTTAAACATCATCATGTGATCCTTCTTTATTATTTTATTTTTCCTTAAAAGGAATAAGTTATTTCTGCTATATACGAAGCTCGGTCTGCATCAAATAAATCGATATTTCCCAATGTACCCTGCTCAGCATCTGCATAAAATCCAGATGTTGCTCCTGTCAAACTAATACCGATACTGTCGGTTGCTTGATAAGAACCATATATAGAGCCGCCATAATTAAAGCTATCTCTACGCGTTCCTTGGTAACTCTGAGAGTTTCCACCTAGTGCAGAAATACCAATAACTAGCTTTTCAAACTTATAACTTGCACCTGTAGACAACGAATATGTCCACTCAGTTAAAGACTTGCCGCCAGCAGTTTTATACTCATGGAAGTTTTTTCTCAAACGAGGTGCTATCGAAAAATCAATGCCTAATGCTTTAAAACTAACTGGAATAGCTAATCTAAAAGCAGTATTTAATTCATCATTTTTCGATGTTTCCGAGGTTGGAATAGTAAATTGACCACTCATTCCAATAGATCCAGTTTCACCAAATGTAAAAAGTCCAGAACGACTGAGACCAATTACAGTATCATTAGCAAATGTACCTGTTTCATTTTCTAGAGCTCGATATCCACCTGAAGATAAATAAGCTCTATAATCCTGATTAAATCTATACGATAACGACCCGCCCCATGAAATGTTACGAACCGCTCTGTAGTCATCTTTATTATATATATTTGTATCGTAAGCTAAGGAAACTGAGCCGCTCAATTTAGACTCGACTTGTTCCTTCTCTTGAACTTCCTCACCTTTATTTTCATCCGCAAAAGCGGATGTAATTAATAAAGGTGTGAGAAGCAAAGCAAGAGCGCTTTTTTTCCACTGTTGTGTATATTGCATATTTTACGTCCATGAAATATTAAACTCTTTCGAGTCATCCATGTATTGTCATTAATATCGAGCAATCAATGCTCTATATTTTAGGTATGACAATAACTACTAGAGTAAAGCTATGCTTAACTCTAATATTCTTTACAAGCGAAATAATGTTTTACTTTTTAGTTATTTTATTTATATAGCTTTATTATACTGAATTATATTCTTTGCCTTGGATGTGTAATTGGTATTGCTGACAGTAAAGATTTCGTATAATCATGTTCCGGTTGGTTATAAACTTTTAGCGCATCACCAAATTCAACCACTTTACCAAAGTACATAACAGCAACGTCATCAGACATTTTCTTTACCACAGATAAATCATGAGAAATAAATATAATCGCTAGATTCATTTCTTTCTGAAGTACCAAAAGCAAGTTAATAATTTGTGCTTGAACAGATACATCCAGTGCTGAAACCGATTCATCACAAATAAGTAATTTAGGCTTTAAAGCAATTGCGCGAGCTATGCCTATTCTTTGTCTTTGACCGCCTGAAAACTCATGTGGGTACCGATTAATTGATTCACGAGGCAGACCCACTTTATCCAACAATTCCAAAGCCCACTGCTTTCTTTCACTAGAAGTACCAATATCATGAATGATGTAAGGTTCTTCTAATATCATTCCAATAGTGTGGCGCTGGTTTAGTGATTCCATCGGGTCTTGAAATACTATTTGCATGTCTTTACGTAATGGTCGCATTTCCTTTGGCGACAGAGTTGTAATATCTTTGCCTTCAAAATAAATTTTGCCCGCAGTAGGTTCAAATAACTTAAGGATCGTTCTTCCTAGAGTGCTTTTTCCACAGCCAGATTCTCCAACCAAGCCAAGTGTCTTACCTTCATCTAGTGTAAAAGAAACACCATCAACCGCTTTAATCGTGTAGCCTTTTGAAAATAAGCGTTTTCCAGATATAAAATGCTGCTTTAGGTTTTCAATTCTTAGTACTTCTTTCATTCCATTACCCTCTGAACTCTGGAAACTCTGTTGTATCAATAGGTTCAATATCAATAATGGTTTTCGGCTTGTGATCCAAATTTGGCATTAGCCCAAGCAACCGCTTTGTATAAGGGTGCTGAGGGTTATCGAATAAATCAAACACATCGGCTTTTTCAACAACCTTGCCTGCATACATAACTGCAACATCATCACATATCTGTGCAACTACACCTAAGTCATGAGTAATAAACAACATTGCCATACCTGTCTCATCTTGCAATTCCTTCATCAAAGAAAGAATTGAAGCTTGAACCGTTACATCTAAGGCTGTTGTTGGTTCATCACAAATCAGAAGATCTGGTTTACATGCCAGTGCCATTGCGATCATCACTCGTTGTCTCATCCCCCCGGACAAGTTATGCGGATATTCGTCAATACGCTTTTCTGGCATTGGAATTTTTACTTTCTCGAGCATTTCAATCGCGTATTGTCTTCGCTCTACTTTTTGTAATTCAGGTCTATGAAGCTCCAGCACTTCCATTATCTGCTTACCAACTGTATGAACAGGATTTAAAGCAGTCATTGGATCCTGAAAAATAATTGAAATTGAATCACCACGCATTGAATACATGTCTTCAGCAGGCAATGAGGTTAGCTCTGTACCCTTGTATGAGATACTCCCTGAGACTACATTGCCATATGGCTTAGGAAGCAGCCCCATAATGGACATAGAAGTGACACTCTTACCACAACCTGACTCGCCGACTAAACCTAATGTGCGACCTTTTATTACTTCGAAGTCTACGCCATGCAGTACTTTCACTATTCCGTCATCAGTTTTGAATTCGACTTCTAAGTTTTTGACTTCTAATACTGTTTCATTATTCATAGGTTCTAACTCTGGCTTACAACTTATACTGATCATCAATAACTGTTACTGGCTGATACTTTTTGTCTTTTTTCATCGCTTTTTGGGTGTCGGTTTTAACCGATTTATCAATCCAAAAGTTGCCTATATCCATCGGATGAAAGAAGGCCTGAGTTTGTTTAGTCATAGCATTGTCTGAATATTGAACCCATCGCCAATGAACAGCTCTCGAATACGGCACCATGTAACCTGGTACGATAATATTGGCATCAGTAACATAATCTTGAATTTGATGTGATAAGTCATAGCGTGTTTGCTGATCAAATTCCGCATCATATTTTTCTATCAATGCGTCTAACTCAGGGCTGCTGTAATTAGTATGAGCATTGGTTTGAGGTTTATTTGCATTATCTGAGTGCAGATATTCCCAATATGACGGAATTTCACCTGAGCCCATATTAAGGAAAGCAAGTTCATGTTTCTTTTCCAAAATGTATTTGAATGCTGATGAACCATCTACAAGATTAAGTGAAAACTCAACGCCTGCTAATTTGGCTTGCTCTTTCAAATAAGCAATACGTGGAGTCCAAGTGGTATACCCATAAGTAATAGCAAAAGTTAGCTTCTCACCTTTACTATTTATACGGATACCATCTGAACCAACTTTATCGAATCCTGCTTTAATAAAATGCTGAACCGCAACCTTAGGATTAAAGTCAGGGGCTTTATTATCTGCTTTATCATACTCACCATGACCAAAACCTAAGCCATGCGGCTTACGGGAATAATCACCGCGCATAATATTAGCAATCATACCGTCGTAATCCGTAGCATGCATGATACCTTTACGCACGTTGATATCATTAAGTAAAGGTTGAGATGTATTCATCCAAAGACCGCCAGCTCCTTGCGGTGTTTGGTTAAACCCCCAGAACTTATGAATATAACCGTTCTCAACACCTTCAGAGTCGGATTTTCCATGCCAATATTCAGGAAGAACTAGATCAAAGAAATCAAGCTTACCCTTTTCAAAGTGCTTTAATGCGATATCAAAATCACGAATTACAGTAATTCTAATTTTATCGACATTATAACGATTTTGATAATAGCGATTTGAATAGCCCCACCAATCATCCCCTACATGTTTAAAGGTGACGCTTTTACCTTTTTTAACTTTGTCTAAGTAGTAAGGTCCAGCTGTAGGTTCACTTTTGAAATTGTATTGACGGACAAAACTATCAACCATTCCATCGCCATTTTCATCTTTACCATTTTCAAAGAAGTGTTCAGGTCGAGGTTGAAAACCGTTGCTCGGCATATTGATAAGAACCATTAATGCATCAGAGCTTTGTTCTACTTCAGTTTCAACCGAAATAGTAAGGTCATCAATTTTACTCACGTTGACAATTGAGTTTGAGAAGAATTCGTTATACCAAGGATCAACAATATCTTTCGAGCGATAATATTTAAGCATGAACAAATAGTCATCAGCAGTTATTTGCTCGCCATCAGACCATTTTGCGTTCGGATCAAGCTTGAAATATACCGTTCTATTATCACTATCAAATGCCCAGTCAGTCGCTAGTTGAGGAATCCACTTACCTGTATTCGGATGACGCTGTACAAGTTTAGGAGCCCCATCCATGAAGTAGTGCCTTAAGCCTGAGTTGGCATCAGGACCAACACTTCTTAAAGTTTGAGGAAAACTCTGTATAAAGGTTCTTAATGTCCCCCCTCTTTTTGCATCTTCTGAAGCAAAAAGAGGTTCAGCGTTATTTGAAAGCCAAGTAAGCTCTTGCGGTAATGCATCAGCATTCGAATAAAAACTGATACTCGACAATACTGCTATAACAGACAGTGCTACTTTATTTTTCATAATCATTACTTCCTGTGAATCAGGTACATCCTGTAAATTAGCGCTAAAAGACGCTTAAATGTAACGTGTGAATTTTTTAGGATCAAAAGCTGAGCGAATCGCTTCACCAATGAAGGTAACCATAACCAGAACTGCAACAATTGAGGTCACAACAGAAACTACAATCCAAGGGGCATCTAAGTTTGATTTACCTTGTTGTAATAGTTCACCCCAACTAGGTGTCGGTGGCATCAACCCAAGACCTAAATAATCTAACGCAGTCAACGCAGTAATATTTGCTGCGATTGTAAAAGGTGCTAGCGTTACAATCATAACCATAGTGTTCGGCAAGATGTGGTGTAGTAAAATTCGAGATGTTGAAGCTCCTAAAGCTCGTGCAGCCATGACATATTCTCGAGCTGACTCTTTATATGTCATTGTTCGCATATACCAAGTTATACCCATCCAGCCAAATAACACATTAATAGCAACAAAGAGCGTGAAGGTTGGTTGAGTTATAGATACCAATATCATGATGACGTACAAGAAAGGTACCATGGACCATACTTCTATCAGCCTTTGTACAAATAAGTCGAATTTCCCACCGAAATAACCCATGGAACAACCTACAACTGTTCCTATTACGTATGAGATTGCCATTGTCATCAACGCGAATCCCATAGCTATTCGAAATCCGTAAACTAGTCTTGCAAGGATATCCCTACCAATGACATCTGTGCCAAGGTAATGCTTAGTTATTAGGCTTGGAGCCAAGGGAGGAAAATCCCCTGAAAAATCCTGTTCGTATGGATTCCATGGAACTATTGGCATAATGACAAAATTGCCATTATCAGCCTGACTAAATTGCACTTGGAGATCACGATAATCAGCTTCACTTGAATAATCCAAACCAAAATCTGTACCAAGTCTTACATCACTAAATACAGGAAAGAACCATTGGTTATTTTGTTTAACAACCAAAGCTTTACTGTTGACTAAAACTTCAGCAAATAAAGATAGTAAAATTAAAGTAGAAAGGATAATTAATGACCAATAACCTCGTTTTATTTCTTTAAAATGTTTAACCTTTTTTAGAGTTAAAGGGGTTAATTGAAATATCATGAACCAAACCTCACTCTTGGATCTGCAATTGCGACACAAAGATCAGAAAGGATATTACCTATCATCAGCATCACTGCATTAATTGCTACAATTCCCATTACTACTGGATAATCTCTCTCCATAATAGACTCATACCCAAGTAAGCCAATACCATCAATGTTAAAGATTACTTCAATTAAAAATGAACCTGTCATAAAGAATAATAATGAGTTACCAAAATGACTCGCAATTGGTATTAAACTATTTTGTAAAGCATGTTTTTTAACCGCTGTTTTAAATGGAAGCCCTTTAGCTATCGCAGTACGAATGTAATCTGCGGAAATATTTTCCATCAAATTATTTTTCATCGTCATTGTCAATGTTGCAAAGTCACCAATCAAATAACAAATCAATGGTAAAACTGCATGCCACATTATGTCTTTGATTTGTTCTAATCCGGTTTCATAATCATCAAAGTCATCGCCAACAAAGCCTCCCATAGGAAACCAATCTAAATTGTATGCGAACACAGTAATAAGAAATACACCAACTACATAACCAGGAAGAGCATATCCAACAAAAATCAATACTGACGAAAATGAATCAAATACTGACCCATGCTTTATGGCTTTAAAATATCCGAGAGGAATTGAAATGAAATAACTAATAAAGAATGTCATCCCACCATAGAATAATGAGACAGGTAATCTCTCAGCAATCATGTCACTGACAGGTTCGTAATATCGAGTAGATTCTCCAAAATCCAATACGATTATTTTTGAAAGCCAATCAAGGTAAGATTCAATAACAGGCTTATCCAATCCGTAGAATGCATTTAGATCTGCAATTTGATCTTCAGATAAAGCGGAACTATTACCAGCAACGCTAACTGAGGCGCTATCTGATCCCGAATGCATACTGGCTAGCATTCTTTCTACTGGTCCACCAGGGACAAATCTTGTTATTGCAAAGATTAAAATTGTAATACCTATAAAGGTAGGCACAACTAATAATAATCGCCTGATAATATATGCTAACAATTGGAAATACTCCGTACCAATTACTAAATGTAACTTACATCCTGTAAATTATTAAGATGATGTAAAAACGTTCTATTGCAAAGTTGTAAACTGGTGGAAAACTCTAATCTATAAATTATTCATATGAAACGTTTAATTTTAACAACTTATAAGATAATCGAGTTATGTCATATTTATGGCAGATTTTGTGCTTTCATAAAACACGTTGCGCTCAAAAAAAACATTTTCAGTTAACGAAGTTATAATATTCGACTTGGGAGTATCTCGAAAAAGGATTTATGACTATAGATTAGATACTTTAGTTATACATTGATAAGAATTAGTGATTTATACTGGATTGGAAGGCGCCTAAACGATTGCGTCATTGGATTGACATGTATAGGCGCTATTATTAGAACTATTATTTGTTGCTAGATTGTAACAGGGTATTATTGATGGACATCAATACTTCAGAAGGGTTCGCAGCCTGAGTGATTGGTCGACCTATTACTAAATAGTCAGATCCCGACTCAACCGCTTTTGTTGGGGTCATGATTCGTTTTTGGTCACCAATATCAGCACCTACAGGGCGAATACCCGGTGTAACCAACTTGAATTCTTTCCCTAAAGTAGATTTAAGCAATGAAGCTTCTTGAGCTGAACATACAACACCATCGAGACCTGAGTTTTTACTCAGTTTTGCTAATCGCATAACTTGCTCTTGAGGTTCTAAATCCAGTCCAATTCCGGCTAAGTCATTTTGCTCCATACTAGTCAGAACCGTTACACCAATGAGTAATGGGCGGTCTTTTCCGTATGGTTCTAAAATCTCACGTGATGCTTGCATCATCCTTTCACCACCACTCGCGTGAACGTTCACCATCCACACACCAAGCTCAGCTGCAGCTCTTACCGCTTTAGAGCATGTATTGGGTATGTCATGAAATTTCAAATCTAGAAATACTGAAAAACCACGTTTATGTAATTCACGAACAAACTCTGGGCCAAATAGTGTGAACATCTCTTTGCCCACTTTTAACCTACATGTCGCTGGATCAATTTTATCGACAAAAGCTAATGCGTTTGCTTGGTTATCATAATCCAGTGCTACGATAATCTTCTGATCGTTCATTTCATCTCCTAACGTAATTAACTTTGTGCAATTTTCACTCAAAAAAATGCAGCTCGAAAGCTGCAATTATTAATTTGGTCTGATGACCATAAAATCTATTCACCATCAAGCCCACGAATAGGCTTAATCGTTCCCCACCCTTTACATGATGGGCAATGCCAATACATGGAGTGAGTAGAAAAACCACATTTCCTACAACGATAGTGTGGCTTAGTTTTCAGTTGCTCACCTACCATAGACTGTAAAGTAGTTAGGCTGTCTTTTGCCCTCCCTTCTTCAGCTTCTGCTAGATGATAATCAATTAGGCGGTAAAAGCCTTTCATTGTAGGGTTTTTTACTAGTTGCTTAGTCAACAGCTCTTGTGCAGAGCCCGTATTTTCATGGTGGGCAACAAGTTGAGCAAGCATGAGCTCAGCAGATACCCCAGCTTTCTTAGTTATACACTTGCGTAAAAACTCGACTAGGAGCTCTTCCTGGCCTAAGTGGTGATAACAATCAGCAAGAGTTGGTAGTACTTCACTGACTAAATCAATGTCTTGGTCAAGCACTTGCTCCATATGATCAATTGTCTTTTGGTACTGCTCATTTCCTAAATACAATTTACCAAGTGAAATACTCGCGCGGGCGCATTTTGGATGTTCAGCTAATGCTTTTTTGAAAAACTGGATAGCCTTAACTTGGTTACCGTCAGCCTGTTCATTCATAGCCAGTTCACACCAAAAGTGTGCAACTGTTGCATGCATCTTTTTCTTGCCTAACTTAACCAACAAATTGGCATAATGAATGGCTTTGTCCCACTCACGTGTTTGCTGATAGATAGACACTAACTGCTGTAAAGCACCTTCTCTATGTTCAGGCTCTTCAACCAGTTGTTCAAAAATCTTTTCCGCGCGGTCTAAGAAACCTGAAACCATGTAGTCCTTAGCTAGCTGTTGAAGTGCTAAATTCTTTTGGTCCAAAGTAAGACCTGAACGGGAAATCAAGTTTTGGTGGATACGTATTGCTCTATCAACCTCACCTCTAGATCTAAATAAATTACCAAGAGCTAGATGCGTATCAATAGTTTCATTATCAACTTGTAGTAATTCAATAAAATGATCTACAGCTTTATCTGATTGATCTGATAGCAATAGATTTAAGCCCGTCACGTACTGACGAGATATTTGATGGGAATGTTTTTGCTTTTCTTGCTGAGCGTTACGATTACCCATGTACCACCCGTAAGCAGCAGCAATTGGTAATAACAAGAACAGTAACTCTAACATTAAGTCTTAGACCTTTAGTTGCTTTAAGCTTTTGACTCAACAACAATCGATTTTGACTGTTTACTAAGCTTTTTCTTTAGGCGAATAACCTGCAACTGCGATTTAAGATGCATACTCCCAAAAACAGCCCATGAGAGTGCGAAACCTGAAACAAACACTACACCTAATAATGTTGATAAATGGAAATCACCTTGTGCTAGCAGGTAATTAAACGTAACTACGCTCTGGTTTTGAGAGCCCAAAGCCAATGCAATTAAGAAAAGTGCTATAACCGCGACTATTTTTATTATTTTCATAGTTCATCACTCATGAGTTAGTTTACTTAGACAATTATGCAGGAAAATTACTATTCAGACCACGCATATTAGCAATATTATGGACATAAAAAAGCAGCATACCATTATAGTATGCCGCATTTTTAATTCCGATAAGTTGCACTACATTCCAGCGTTTACTCGCTCACGTAATTCTTTACCAGGCTTAAAGTGAGGAACATATTTACCTTCTAGTTCTACTTTATCACCTGTTTTAGGGTTTCTTCCTAATCGAGGTTCACGATAATGTAATGAGAAGCTTCCAAAGCCACGGATTTCAATTCGGTCACCGCTTTCAAGTGTTGTAGCCATGTGCTCTAAAATATCTTTTACAGCATCTTCAATTTCTTTAGCAGAAAGATGTGTTTGCTCAGCACACAATCTTTCAATCAATTCAGACTTAGTCATAGTTACCCTCGTTGGTTTTCTTTTTAGAAATTATAGACCTATCGGAAAAATAAGCAAAAAAAAGGAGCCTTTCGGCTCCTTTCTTAGCGAAAAACTAAATTATTCGCCTTTAGCAGCTTTGAATGCGTCTGCCATTGCGTTACCGAATGAGCCTTCGTCAGACTTGTTCAGTGTAGCCATTGCTTCTTGCTCATCAGCTTCATCTTTAGCTTTGATAGATAGGTTGATTACGCGGTTCTTACGGTCTACACCGGTGAACTTCGCTTCAACACTGTCACCAGCGCTTAGGATTAGAGATGCATCTTCGATACGGTCACGAGATACTTCAGAAGCACGGATGTAGCCTTCAACGCCTTCGATTAGCTCGATAGTAGCGCCTTTAGCGTCAACTGCAGTTACAGTACCGTTTACTAGAGTACCTTTCTTAGTATCAGCAACGTATGCGTTGAACGGGTCGTTTTCCATTTGCTTAACGCCAAGAGAAATACGCTCACGTTCTGCATCTACTGCTAGAACAACTGCAGAGATCTCGTCGCCTTTCTTGTATTCACGAACTGCATCTTCACCAGAAGCATTCCAAGAAATATCAGATAGGTGAACTAGACCGTCAATGCCGCCTTCAAGACCGATGAAGATACCAAAGTCAGTGATAGACTTGATCTTACCAGTAACTTTGTCGCCCTTAGCTTGCATTTCTGCAAATGACTGCCATGGGTTAGCTTTACACTGTTTCAGACCTAGAGAGATACGACGACGTTCTTCGTCGATATCAAGAACCATAACCTCAACTTCGTCGCCAACATTAACAACTTTAGAAGGGTGGATGTTCTTGTTAGTCCAATCCATTTCAGAAACGTGTACTAGACCTTCAACGCCTTCTTCGATTTCAACGAAGCAGCCGTAGTCAGTTAGGTTAGTAACACGACCAGAAAGTTTGTGACCTTCTGGGTAACGCTTAGCGATTGCTACCCATGGATCTTCGCCAAGTTGCTTAAGACCTAGAGAAACACGAGTGCGCTCACGATCGAACTTAAGAACTTTAACTAGGATTTCGTCACCAACGTTAACGATCTCTGATGGGTGCTTAACACGCTTCCAAGCCATATCTGTGATATGTAGAAGACCGTCAACACCGCCAAGATCAACGAATGCACCGTAGTCAGTAAGGTTCTTAACGATACCTTTAACTTCAGTACCTTCTTGTAGAGTTTCAAGAAGTTCGTCACGCTCAACACTGTTTTCAGATTCGATAACAGCACGACGAGAAACAACAACGTTGTTACGCTTCTGGTCTAGCTTGATTACTTTGAACTCTAGCTCTTTGTTTTCTAGGTGAGCAGTGTCACGGATAGGACGTACGTCTACTAGAGAACCAGGAAGGAAAGCACGGATACCGTTTAGTTCAACAGTGAAACCGCCTTTAACTTTACCGTTGATGATACCAACAACAGTTTCAGCTTCTTCACAAGCTTTCTCAAGAACGATCCAAGCTTCGTGACGCTTCGCTTTCTCACGAGAAAGTTGAGTTTCACCGAAACCATCTTCAACAGCGTCTAGAGCTACGTCTACTTCAGCACCAACTTCAACTTCAAGTTCGCCAGCAGCGTTCTTGAATTGTTCAGCAGGGATAGCAGATTCAGACTTAAGACCAGCATCAACAAGAACGTAACCGTTCTCGATAGCTACTACAGTACCTTTAACGATGCTGCCTTGTTGGAATTCTGTTTCGTTTAGAAACTCTTCAAAGAGTTGAGCAAAAGATTCAGTCATTATTTAATCTTCAATAATTAAACGTCCATGGGTATCCTACCGCATGGGGTTGATAAATTCGCCAGTCATCATCCTTGCGACCAACGTTCTTACTAGCCCGGTGAAATTACCCAGCCAGTTTCGATTCAATATAGTGTAGTGCTTTTTCTACTACTTGTTCGATATTCATCGAAGTAGAATCAAGCACAAGCGCATCCTCGGCAGGGCGTAATGGTGCCACTGGGCGATTACGATCTCTATCGTCTCGCTCTTGGATCTCGCTCAAAAGGTCGTCAAATCTAACATCTAACCCCTTCTGTTGCAACTGTTTAAGGCGGCGACTCGCACGCTCTTCTGCACTTGCATCTAAAAATATTTTGGCTTCAGCTTCAGGAAACACTACCGTTCCCATATCACGACCATCAGCAACTAAACCAGGTGCAGCACTAAATGCACGTTGACGACGAAGCAGTGCTTCACGAACGCGAGGTAAAGCTGCCACTTTTGAAGCTGCCATGCCGGTTTCTTCTTTGCGAAGCTCACCTGACACATCTTCACCTTCTAAAATAACCTTAACTAAGTCGCCTTCAGCAATAAACTGCACGTCTAAGTGTGTCGCAAGAGGAACTAAAACATCTTCTGATTCAGTATCAAGACCGTGATGAATTGCAGCTAAAGCCAGCACACGATAGATCGCGCCTGAGTCTAGAAGGTGAAAACCTAGCTTATCTGCTAGCAGCATACACAGGGTACCTTTACCTGCACCACTTGGTCCATCAACCGTAATCACTGGGCTTTGAGAAGGCATCTTTTACTCCACGTTTTGTCGTAAATTTTATTTTGTACTAGCGATTGGCCACTACTTTATAGGCGGCATATTATAAAGAAAAATTGAAAGTCGAGCGAGGTAAATCTCAGTTAATTCGTATGGAACAATGCACCAATGAATGCAATCAACTCAATTTTAATTACCTTCAGTCAACAAGATACGAATAAGCTTTCATTAGACAGAAAAAAGCCTCGCAATGTGCGAGGCTTAAAAACTAGTCACTATAATCCGAAACAATTTAACCAATAATTGCTCGAACGGCTTCGAGGTCTTCTGGTGTATCAACACCAGCGGCAGGCGCTTCTTGTGCTACATCAACATGAATTTTTTCGCCATACCAAAGTACACGCAACTGCTCTAAACACTCGATACGCTCTAAGATGCTCGGCTCCCAATTAATGTAGGTATTGATGAAGCCCGCTCGATAAGCGTAAATGCCTACATGACGTAATAATGGGGATGCAGCCGATGTACCATTATTAGCATAAGCATCACGATCCCATGGAATTGTTGCCCGACTGAAATATAAAGCGTATCCATCTTTGTCAGTCACGACTTTGACAGCATTTGGATTGAACACTTCATCAACATGAGAAATTTCAACACCTAATGTCGCCATCGGAGCAGAACTATTTGCAAGATTAGAAGCGACCTGATTAATAATCACTGGTGGAATTAAAGGCTCATCTCCTTGAACATTCACGATGATATGGTCATCCGGAATATTCATTAGTTCAATCACCTCAGCAAGCCGCTCAGTGCCAGACTCATGGTTAGGTGAAGTCATACATACCACTGCACCAAAAGCTTCAGCTGCTTTTTCAACACGGCTGTCATCGGTTGCAATGATCACTTTATCAGCACCCGACTTCATAGACTGCTCATAAACCCATTGGATCATTGGTTTTCCACCAATATCAGCTAATGGCTTTCCTGGTAGCCGACTTGATTGATATCTTGCAGGTATGACAACCGTATACGACATTACTTACCCTCTTCCATTGTCATGGTGCGAGCTTCATTTTCCAGCAGAACAGGAATGCCTTCTTTGATTGCATATGCCAAACGATCAACCTTACATATCAACTCTTGTTTATCTTTATCAAAAGTTAATTTACCCTTGCACACTGGGCAGGCAACAATTTCAAGTAGACGATGATCCATAGTATTCCATAACCTCATTAATTCTTTGCATAATTTTGTGTTGTGCGTCGATGCCAATATCAGCAGTAACTGGTAAGTACCACCAATTACTTTCAGCAAACTCTTCACATTTGACCGCATCTTTCTCTGTCATAATCACATTCTTGCCTTGTCTAGAAAAAGAATGCAGTTCATCTTTATTAAAACTCTTATGGTCAGCAAAACCTTTAGTATCAATCAAATCAGCACCTAAACTTTCCAACGTTTTGAAAAATCTAGGAGGGTGACCAATACCGGCAAACGCCACTAAAGCCTTTAAGTCACAGACTGTGCTTTTCTCACCAGTTTTTAGATTAATAGCTTCACTAGGTGCGAGAGACATCTTGATTTCATTATCACCAGGTTGCCCACCATTATTAATAATAAAATCGACATCATTTAATCGTGATATTGGTTCTCTTAAGGGACCCAAGGGTATCAAGCGTTCACTACCGAAACGTCTCATGCCATCAACTACCGCAAACTCAATGTCTCTTGCCAATGCATAATGCTGCAGGCCATCATCAGTAATTATTATGTCTACGCCCTGCTCTAATAAAGCTTTTACTGCATTTGCTCTTATTGGATCGACGGCAACTGGTACTCCGGTTCTTTTTCGGATTAACCTGGGTTCGTCTCCTGAGAACTCAGCGGGTGTTAAGTCATTCAAAACTAATGGGTAACTTGGTGCTTTCGCCCCATAACCACGGGAAACAACACCTGGTTTAAAGCCTTCCTTTAAAAGTGTTTCTACCAGCCATATAACAACGGGAGTTTTACCATTACCACCAGCAGTTATATTCCCAACCACAATCACAGGTAGTGGGGCTCTGTATACTGATTTGCTTCCGGATTGATATGCGTTCCGTCGTTTATTGCTGATAATTTGAAATATCAAGCTTAATGGCCACAATAGCGGCCACAGTACATATTTCAGAACGTGGTTATGGAACCAAATTTTCTCAATCAAACTATTACCTTAATAATCGGCAGACGACTACTCACCAAACTGAATTCGATGGAGTTGAGCATATGCGCCATCTTGAGCAAGAAGTTCAGCATGTGGTCCACGTTCAATGATCTTACCTTCGTCCACGACTAAGATTTCGTCTGCATCTTCAATTGTAGATAAGCGGTGAGCGATAACCAAAACGGTTTTATCTTTCTGTAACTCATCTAGAGCCAACTGAATCGCTCTTTCCGACTCAGTATCAAGAGCGGATGTTGCTTCATCAAGAATCAACACTGAAGCATCACGTAATAATGCTCTAGCAATCGCAATACGTTGTCTTTGACCACCAGACAGGCTTGATCCATTTTCACCTATAACTGTGTCTAGACCAAACTCCATCCCATCAATGAACTCTTTCGCATGAGCAAGTTTCGCAGCATGTTCTATCTGCTCACGTGTATATTTTTCTTCAGCAGCATACGCGATGTTATTAGCTACCGTGTCATTAAATAAATGAACATTCTGAGAAACTAAAGCGAAATGCTCCCTTAAATTTCTCAATTTGTAATCTCGAATATCATGGTTATCTAAGCTAATGACGCCCGAATCCACATCATAAAAGCGTGTAAACAAATTTGCGATGGTACTTTTCCCTGAACCTGAACGCCCGACCAAAGCTACTGTTTTACCCTTAGGAATAGTAAAACTCACATTATCTAGTGCTGGTTTCTCGCTTCCTTCATACGTAAAGGTTACGTTCTTAACCGCTACATCACCATTGGCGTGTTCAACATTTAGTTTGCCTTTATCAGATTCAATATCTAAATCCATCAAACCAAACAAGGTTTGACTAGCAGCCATACCACGTTGAAATTCAGAAGTAACGTTTGTTAACGCTTTCAGCGGACGCATCAAACCAAACATTGCCGAGAATACAACGGTAAAAGTACCAGGAGTTAATTCATTGCGAATTGAATCAACACTTGCTAGCACCAAGATTGTAACAATAGCGATAGAAGCAATCATTTGGATAATTGGGTTAGCAGCCGCCTGAGCCGTTACCAACTTCATATATTGCTGACGCATTTGATTACTTACATCATCAAAACGTTTCTTTTCAATATCCTGCCCGCCATAACTCAAAACAACCTTATGCCCTTTAAGCATTTGCTCTGCAGATGATGCGACTTTACCCATGGTGGTCTGCATGTTCTTAGAAATTTTTCTAAAACGCTTAGATACAACACTAATACCAAATGCAACGACCGGTGCTACAGCAAATAAAACAAGGGAAAGCTGCCAGCTATTCCAGAACATTAATACTATCAAGCCAATAATGCTTGCACCTTCACGTACAATGCTCACCAACGCTTTACTTGTGGCTGATGATACTTGCTCTGAGTCATATGTAATTCGAGACAACAATGCCCCGGTTTGCTCTTTATCGAAAAACGAAACCGGCATATGCATAAATTGGCTGAAAATTTTTCTCCGGATCTCCATGACAACATTGCCAGAAACCCAGCTCAAACAATAGGTGGAAACAAAGCCGCTGATACCGCGAATAAACATCATCACAAATATGATAATCGGCAAAGTACGTAAGAAATCTGATTCTGCATTACCAAAGCCTTCATCAAGTAGAGGCTTCAGTAAAGAAATCATATAAGTATCAGACACTGCATTAATTACAAGAGCAATGACAGCAACACCTAAACCCGATTTATAAAGGCGAATATAAGTCCATAATCGCTTAAAGGTAACCCATGTTGTTTCATCAGTTTCTGTTGACATAGAATCGCTTATTTTTCTTACAATAATCTATCTATTCTACTCCCTTACGAAGCATCTGCCTATACCAAGAGAAAGGGCTATCTCCTCGAATCGTATGAAATTTCCATTTACCCTCAACGATTTCGAATGATATTTGACCACTAGAGCCCGTATCTAACCAATGACTGCCTGACTGGGCATATCGGTCCATAACTCGGCTGTTTGGCATTCCCCATTGATTACCTTTTGCTAAAGAAGCAATAGCAAATTCCGGTTCAACAGATTGAATAAAAGTATTAATTGAAGAGGTAAAGCTACCGTGATGAGGAACTAGCATCACATCACTTTTAAGCAATGTTGGATTCCGTGATAATAACCACTCACTTAGAGCTTCAATATCACCAGTTAAAAGAAGAGACCGACCACTATCATGATCTTCTAAACGTACAACACAAGATTGGGGGTTATATGCTCGATTGACTAACTTAGGTGGCCAAAGAACTTTAAAACTCACTTGGTTCCATAGCCATGATTCACCTTGAATGCATGGTTTATGTAACTCTGTAGCCCTTTGACTAGTACGAATCCATTCAGGTGCAAAATTTTTAATTATTGCTTTATATCCCCCGGAGTGATCTGAATCGAAGTGGCTAATAATGACCCCTTCAACTTTTTCAACTCCCCGACTTTGAAGTATAGGAGTAACTACGGAATCAACAATACTTCCTCCTTCCCAAGCTTTTCCAGTATCGTAGACAATCACCTGCTTATTTTTCTCAATCAGAATGGCTAACCCATGCCCTACATCGAGAAAATCAATTTTCAGAGAATTCCTCTCATTCTCTCGAGTAAGTAACCCTAACAAACAAATACAACCAATAATAAAAACTGTACTCTTCGATAGATAACGGTAAAACATGAACAATATGAATATGATGATTGTCATCGTCGCAGCAAGTTCAATACTGCTATTAATCCAATATGAGTCAGAGTATGGAATTGATAGCTCTAAAATTGATAAAGATTTATCAACTAATCCCCAGAATAAAGTGGCATCAACATTTAAAAATATCGTAATGAAAATTGATAAGAAAAGTAAGGGAATAACAACTAACGTGAACCAGGGGATAAATAAAACATTATAAATGACAGTGGCTACACTGAAGCCTCCAAAAAACAGCATAGTCAGCGGCAGTACCATGAATGATAACATGCACTGAATCTTTAATAAGCTACCCCATCTATTAATTAAACCGGTTTTGTTTTTATCCATAGCAAAAAATTGAACAGAGTATAGAACGACTGAAACCGCACCAAAAGACATCCAAAAGCTACTTGATAATGTTGAGAATGGGTCAAAAATCAAAACGACACACAAGCTCAACAAAAGATATTGAACTATTCCAACCTTGACTCTAGAAAAAATTAAAAAGCTCGCAATACAACACATCACAAGAGCTCGCTGAGTCGGTAAAGTAAAGCCTGCAAACCAACTATAGAATATGGCTAAACTCAAACCAGTAATTAATGGCATCCAGACCGCATGAGGAAGAAACCACCTAAGCGATGTGCCAACCTTGTATCCAATGCCATAAGCAATGCCAATATGTAATCCTGAAATAGCGATCAAATGAAGCAAGCCGCTACTTTTTAATAACCCCCAAGTATCGTTGGAGATTAACTCTCTATAACCAAAACTTAGAGCCAATATTAGATCTTGGTTACTGAAATTCTCCGTGTAAAATTTTATCTCTTCGAACCAAACCGCTCTGATGCTTTGCGTTGAACGAATTCTATATGATGTACCTGCAATATAGTTTGCGTTCGCGACAATACCTTTGCTAAATAAGTAACGTTCTTTATCAAACCCAGCTTCGTTTAAAAGTCCGTAGATTGGCTTGATTAACACCGAAAGTGTAACCAAATCACCTTGATTTAACTTAAAAGGGGTGAAAAGTTGAACCTTAACAGCTTGCGGCTTGATTGTTTTTTCATCGTCGATTGATCTAACCACTAAAACGCTTTTATAACCGTGAGAATTTTTCTTAAAAAGGCTAGTAACAGACGCTTTTATGATAGTATTCTGACCTGATTGAAACAGCGCACTCGTCTGGGTTTTAATCAGGTTACCCTGATAAATAATAAGTAAAACAGCTAAAATGACTCCGCCCAGATAAGAGAACGCCCTATACTTAATTGATGCGTATAAAAAATAAAATATCGGCACTATCCAAACTATTGAAGGGATAATTGGCCAAAAACTCGCTGAAATTATTGTTAAAGCGAATGACATTAGAAAATAATTGTTAAACAAGAGAGTTACTTCCTACTATGCCAAGAAAGTTTATTAAACGATTTATGCCTGACCATGAGCTAATAAAGCGTCAGAAAGCATTAAGAGTTTTTGGCAACGTTTTATATAACCCCAATTTATGGTGTCTTAATCGTCGCTCTGCTGCTGGCGCATTTGCGGTTGGCTTATTTATGGCTTTTGTTCCCCTTCCCAGTCAGATGATCATGTCTGCTGGCCTGGCTGTAATGTGTGGTGTAAATTTACCTTTAGCGGTAGCGTTAGTGTGGATAAGTAATCCCGTTACTATGCCAGTCCTGTTTTATTTCGCGTATAAGGTCGGTGCATTTGTAATGCAGGTCCCTCCTCAGCCTTTTCATTTTCAGCTTGAGTGGGACTTCATCCTAGCTCAAATGACAACTATCGGCCCCCCATTCTTACTCGGTTGCCTCATATGTGGAATACTATCTGCTATGCTGGGCTATTTTGGCATTCGAGGACTATGGCGCTATTCAGTGGTAAGAAGCTGGCAGAAACGTAGAGCAAGATAAATGATTACTATTTGAACGTGTAGCTATCACTTTCAGATATTAGAGTAATAGACTTAAATAAGAGTATGGCAATGTAATACAAGCTCAATAAGTCCAATTTCCATCTCAAAACAAAAAAGGACCATATGCGGTCCTTTTTTATTAGTGAATATTTAATCCGTTTAGAAGCAGCGTTTATTTCGAACTTAACACTGACGCCGGATTCAACTTTGCAGCTCTTGAGGAAGGATACCAAGTCGCAAGCAGGCTTAAAACAATAGCAGTAACTGAAACTGTCGCAACATCAGTTAGATTAAGTTGCGAAGGTAAAAAATCGACAAAATAGATATCCCCAGATAAAAACTGGTGTCCGACAATAGATTCAATGAATTTAATTATGCTCGTAAGATTCAATGCAACCAGTACCCCAATAGCACTTCCTACGATACTGCCCAGCACTCCCGAAAACACACCTTGCCAAACAAAAATACGTTTAACTAGGCTATCTGTTGCTCCCATCGTTCTTAAAATAGCAATCTCAGCTGCGCGATCTTTCACTGCCATCATTAACGTAGACACAATGTTAAAACAGGCAACCCCAATTACAAGCACCATGACTAGGTACATAATGGTTCTTACAAGTTGAATATCGCGATATAGAAAGCCAAATTTTTGTTGCCAACTTCTTATGTAGACATAAACATCCAGCGTATTACCTAGTTCGCGAACAATGGCTGCAGCATTAAGTACCTCGGTAACCTTCAAGGAAACACCAGTGACACCTTGACCTATATTAGCGTACTGCTTTGCATCTTCTATCGGCACTAATGCCAGGCTATGATCAATCTGTCCACTTAACGAAAGTAAACCTGCGACTTTAACCCTAACACGCTTAGGTGCCTGAACTTTAGTTGAGTTGGTAACGGAAGGGATCATAAGTGTAAGATACTCCCCCACACTGACACCTAGTGTTTTAGCCACACCTGAACCCAAAATAATTTGCTGCTGGTTAGGAACAAAGTTGCTCCATGCATCTTGGTCAATAAAACGAGGTAAACTAGACACTTCGCTTTCTTGTTCAGGATCAATCCCACGAATTTCAATAGCTTTCAGTTCCGTCCCTTTTTCAGCTAATGCTGTAATACGAACATAGGGCGCAGCTGCAATAACCTTTTCATGTTGCTCAGCTTTATCTATCACTTCTTGCCAGCGAGTGATAGGGGCATTTACCCCTTCAAATTCTCCATGTGGAATAACTGATAAAACTCGAGATTCCAACTCTCTTTCAAAACCATTCATTGCAGACAAACCAATGATGATCACCGCAACCCCCACGGCGATCCCAATTGTCGAAGACAAAGAAATGAATGACACCATTTTATCGCGTTGTTTCGCACGGCTAAACCGGCTCCCAATTAGTAGGGATAAAGATGAAAACACTTACTTCACCTCGTTATTTACATTCACAAGCAAGCCGTCCTGCATGTGCAATTGACGATCCATTTTAGAAGCCAACTCACCATCGTGTGTTACCACTAAAAATGCGGTCCCAGACTCGCGATTAAGTTCTCGCATCAAATCATAAATAGAAAGTGCGGTGCTGTGATCAAGGTTACCCGTCGGTTCATCCGCTAGGACTAAAGCAGGTTTATTGACTAAGGCTCTGGCAATAGCCACACGCTGTCTTTCACCACCAGATAATTCAGACGGACGATGATCCACTCGGTGCGACAACCCAACCTTATCTAATAATTTTCGGGCTGCATCTTTCGCAACTTGAGGTTTTTCGCCCCCAATGAGTAGCGGCATTGCCACATTTTCTAATGCAGAAAAGTCCGCTAATAAATGATGGAATTGATACACAAAACCCAAGTGCTTATTTCGTAATTTGGCTTGTTTGTTTGAGCTTAAAGATGCTAAGTCTTGATCTAAGAAGCTCACACTTCCCGCAGATGCGTCATCTAACGCGCCTAAAATATGTAACAGCGTACTTTTACCAGAACCAGATGTACCAATGATAGAAACCAGCTCACCTCGATCAATAGAGAAACTCACACCTTTCAACACTTCCGTATCGAGTGAGCCTTCACGGTATGTTTTACGGATATCGTGACATTGCAAAAAATTACTCATAACGAAGGGCCTCTGCTGGTTTCACTGAAGATGCACGGTAAGAAGGAAAAATCGTAGCGATCAGGCTCAGTGCAATAGCCAAAATAACAACAATACAAATTTGAAGGGGGTCAATAAGGATAGGTAGTTGACCACCGAATGAGAACAAAGCCACGCCCATCGCTCCAAGTACACTATTTAAGTTTGAGGCTAGAACTACGCCTAACACTCCACCAGATACAGCTCCCACTACGCCACTGCTAGCACCTTGAACCATAAAGACACTCATGACCTGCCAGTTACTCACTCCTTGGGTTTTTAAAATTGCGACCTCTGATTGCTTCTCCATTACCACCATGATTAATGCAGAGATGATATTAAATGCCGCGACTCCAATAATCAGACCAAGCATCAAACCCATCATATTTTTTTCCATACGAACCGCTTGGAAAAGTTCACCGCGCTGTTCACGCCAATCTCTCCATAACCAACCGTCAGGCAATGTTTGATTGGATAGATCACTCACAACAAATGGGTCATCAAAGAATAAGCGCCACCCTGAGATGGTGCCTGTTTTAAAGCGCATTAATCGAGCTGAATCTTGAATATGCGTAACCATAAGCTGCCCGTCAATGTCTGAGCCCGTATTGAAAATACCGGCTACAGTAAAGTTACGCTGACTTGGAATACGACCTAAAGGTGTGTATTGGCTAGCGCTAGTCACCATAAGCCGCACTTTATCACCAATAGAAACTTTCAAGTCTCTTGCTAGAGTGTGTCCTAAAAAAACATGGTATTGACCTTGCTTTAATGATGAAAGACGACCAGCAATTAAATGATTTTGTAGTGGGTCATTGTCTGTAGGCTCAACACCAATTAGCAAGCCAGCCGAAAGTTGCGCTGAACTTTGAATAACAGCCTCACTTCGAACTATCGGTTCTACGCGACCATTCAAAGACATGTCACGAATAAAATCAGGTGCTTGTTCTTTTTGGAGAGTTTTACCACCATCTTCATAGATTACGGCTTGTGGTAACACACCCAAAATCCGTTCTTTTAACTGCGCTTCGAATCCATTCATTACAGATAAGACTGTAACCAAAGACAACACGCCAATTGTGATTCCGGCTGTCGAAATATAAGAGACAAAGCGGCTAAAGCGATCACCTGAACGGCCTTTGAGATAACGCAGACCTATGTATATAGAAATAGGATGAAACATACTTTGAACCATAGAAAAGAGATGCGAGTTAATGTAACGGGAATTGCCGTTACTGTGTAGGGGGTAATTGAAATTATTGAGTTAAATAAGTCAATTACTTAGCGATAAAGTAAGAATCAACTAACTATTTGTTACTTTCCAACCGCGAGCCTTGATTACTCCGTCTACATGACGATAATCAATATAACTATTCAAGGAACACGCACATGACAGAACAAGAGTATTTCACCGTTCACCATAGCCTTACCGCTAATATCGAGCCAATGGGAAGCGAGTTCGTTTTGCCCTCTCAAATACAATTCGAAGCAGAAATCCCCGCTCCCTTTGTAGTGGCTAGTGAATTCAGTCAGCTTGATCTGCTTGCGGATAATGCTCGAATTGAACTCAAGAACAGTGATCTCAAAAATGTCATCAGCCTACTTGATACTCAAAATTCAAAGTTAAACCTATTACTCAGTTTTATGCTTGCTCAGCAAGATGACGAACAATTTCGAACACATACTTATAGCTTTGGGGCGAGCTTGTTCTCTTGCTACGCAGACCAACCACTAGAAGCTGGACAAATTGTTAAAGCTAAACTGTTTTTAGAATATCCAGCAGCGGCTATCTATTGCTACGCACAAGTTCTTACCAGCCAAGAAAAAGACTCAGGATTTGAAGTCAATTTCAAGTACGCGCTTCTTAGGGATACAGACCAAGACCTACTTATTAAAGCCGCATTACACCAGCAGCAAAAACTTTTACGCCAGCGCTCTCTAGACCGAGATAACAAGTAATCACACATGAAAACAGCACCTATTTTCTCTTTACCAAAACCAACAGGTTCTGGTGACAAAAAACACATCGGTAATTTAATTGGTTCATCGCTTGCGCTTTCAATCGCTGAACTTGCCGAGCAGCACAATAGTCATACACTGCTTGCCGTTCCTGATCCTCAAATAGCGCTTAAGCTACAAAATGAGATAGAGCAGTTTACACAGCAAGAAGTTGCCTTATTTCCTGATTGGGAAACATTGCCATACGATAGCTTTTCTCCGCATCAAGAAATAATTTCAGATCGAATAGCACGCCTCTATTCATTACCTACTCTGAATAGCGGAATCACTATTGTTCCAATAAGCACACTTTTGCAACGCCAATCTCCACGTGATTACTTATTGCAGCACACCTTAATGGTAAAAACGGGTGACTTGTTTTCACTCGAAAAGCTAAGGTTGCAGCTAGAAAAGTCAGGATACCGCTATGTTGATCAAGTATTTGGTCCTGGTGAATACGCAAGCCGCGGGTCAATTCTTGATCTATTCCCTATGGGCAGCAGAGATCCATATCGAATTGATTTTTTTGATGACGAAGTCGATACCATTCGTACTTTTGATCCAGAAAATCAACGCTCCATAGAGGACGTTTCCGAAATACGACTCCTACCAGCTCACGAGTTTCCAACCTCTGAAACCGCAATTGAAGATTTTCGTATTCGCTGGCGCCAACAGTTTGAAGCAAGACGAGAGCCTGAATCGGTATATATGCAAGTATCCAAAGGAACTTGGCCATCAGGTATTGAATATTGGCAGCCTCTTTTCTTTGAGCACACCGAAACTCTTTTTGACTATGTAGCTGATGAAGCTCAGCTTCTTATTTTAGGTGACGTTGAAACAGCAGTTGATACATTTTTATCGGATGTAGAGCATAGGTATGAACAGCGTAAAGTGGACCCTTTGCGCCCTCTTCTATCCCCAGAGCAACTTTGGCTAAAAAAAGACGAATTATTCGTTCACTTCAAACAAAAGTCACAAGTTCTACTAAACCTAGACAGCATTGAAGAAAAGGCAGGAAGAGTAAACTTACCTATTTCTAACTTGCCTGATCTAAGTGTTCAGCACAAAAACAAAGAACCATTAGCCAACCTTAGAAAATTTACGGAGTCCTTTCAGGGAAGTATCGTATTTTCAGTTGAGTCAGAAGGTCGAAGAGAAGCGCTAGGTGAACTGCTACAAGGGATAAAGATTCGCCCTGCCGAAATGGATAGCCTGCAAAGTGCAACTCAATCTGGTAATAAGTTTTCGCTTGTTTTAGGTTCAGCTGAGCACGGCTTCATCTTTCAAGACCAAGACTTAGCCTTTATTTGTGAGAGTGATTTACTTGGTGACAGAGTAGTTCAGCGACGTAAAAAAGATAAAAAGAGTGTCAATAGTGATACGGTTATTCGTCACCTCGCAGAACTTAAACCAGGTCAGCCAGTCGTGCATATTGACCATGGTATTGGTCGCTATATTGGGCTTCAAACACTTGAAGCTGGTGGTTTAATCACAGAATACGTGACGCTTGAATACCAAAACGATGCAAAGTTATATGTTCCTGTTGCTTCGCTAAACCTAATTGGTCGCTACTCTGGAGGAGCTGAAGACTCGGCCCCACTACATAAGCTGGGTGGTGAAGCTTGGCAAAAAGCACGTAAGCGAGCGGCTGAAAAAGTCAGAGATGTGGCAGCAGAGTTACTTGATGTCTATGCAAAACGAGAACTAAAACCAGGCTACAAATTCGCACTCGATAGAGGGCAATATGCAACGTTTAAAGCAGGCTTTCCATTTGAAGAAACCGACGACCAATCCATGGCAATCAATGCGGTCATGTCGGATATGTGTCAAGCTAAAGCAATGGATCGCCTTGTTTGTGGTGATGTGGGCTTTGGTAAAACTGAAGTGGCAATGCGAGCAGCTTTTGTATGTACAGATAATAGTAAACAAGTCGCCGTGCTTGTTCCAACCACGTTACTAGCACAGCAGCATTTTGAAAACTTCCGAGACCGCTTTGCTAATCTCCCAATCCGAGTTGAAGTATTATCACGTTTCAAATCAGCAAAAGAACAGAAAGTCATTCTGCAAGATGTCGCTGAAGGTAAAGTTGATATTGTGGTCGGCACTCATAAATTACTTTCAAGCGACATTAAATTCAAAGACCTTGGGCTACTTGTTGTTGATGAAGAGCACAGGTTTGGTGTACGCCAAAAAGAAAAAGTCAAAGCAATGCGTGCTGATGTTGATATCCTCACACTGACAGCGACACCAATCCCAAGAACATTGAATATGGCAATGAGTGGCATGCGAGATCTATCGATCATCGCAACTCCACCAGCACGTCGCCTTGCAATAAAAACATTTGTGCGCCAGAGCGATGATGCGACTGTACGTGAAGCTGTATTGCGTGAAATTATGCGTGGTGGTCAAGTTTATTTCTTGCATAATCAAGTAGATACAATCGAAAAAACAGCTGAATCACTTCAAGCTTTGATTCCAGAAGCAAGAATTACCGTTGCTCATGGCCAAATGCGCGAGCGCGAGCTAGAGCGTATTATGAATGATTTTTACCACCAGAGGTTTAATGTGTTGGTCTGTACCACGATCATTGAAACGGGTATTGACGTTCCAACGGCTAACACGATTCTAATGGATCGAGCTGACAACTTAGGTTTAGCTCAGCTTCACCAACTACGTGGTCGTGTGGGCCGCTCACATCATCAAGCGTACGCTTACCTACTCACTCCTCACCCTAAAGCAATGACTAAAGATGCGGTTAAACGTCTCGATGCCATTGCTTCACTAGAAGATTTAGGCGCAGGTTTCACACTTGCTACGCACGATTTAGAAATTCGTGGTGCTGGTGAGCTATTGGGTGATGAACAAAGTGGTCAAATCCAGTCTGTCGGTTTTACGTTATACATGGAAATGTTGGAGCAGGCTGTTGAAGCTCTAAAAGAAGGAAAAGAACCATCTTTGGATGACCTGCTTAGAGAACAGACTGAAATTGAAATGCGCTTACCCGCTCTGCTACCTGACGACTACATTCCAGACATAAACACCCGTTTATCTACCTATAAGCGAATTGCCAGTGTTCATGATAGTGACGAATTAGCTGAGCTAAAGGTTGAGTTGATAGATCGATTCGGTACATTGCCAGATGCAACAAAGAATCTACTTTCAGTTTCAGAACTAAAACTTGCTGCTGCTGCAATTAAAACGAAAAAAATTGAAGCACATGATAAAGGGGGCTTTATAGAGTTCTATCCTGATGCTGACATTAACCCGACCTATCTGGTTAAACTATTGCAATCTCAGCCTCAAAAGTTTTCAATGGAAGGACCAACTAAGTTTAAGTTTACGGTACCATTAGTTGATAGACGCAAGCGCATACAGTTTGTAAGCGATTTACTTGGCGAATTCCGTCAGAATCTATTGCCTTCGGCTTAATCAATTTCGCCACAGTATAACAATATGAATCCAACAAAATGTGCAGTTGGAAGATGGAGTAAAAATGAAAAGACTGATCCCGCTACTACTCTTATTCGTTTCTTTGCCAAGTTTGGCACAAAGACAATTTGATATAGAAGTGATCATTTTCAAACGTGCAGTTGATGCCGAAAAGATTAATGAATCATGGCCAAATAAGCTTCCTGAAATATCAATGGCACGAGTTGGGTCATTTCAGGATGCCCAATACAGAGCTAAAAAAAGTGTTCAGATGCTGCCCCACTCTGAATATCACTTAAAAAATCAGAAAGAATCATTGCGTAAGCATGCTGGTTTTAATGTTCTTTTACATACAGCATGGCGACAAGGTGATGAAGGTAAAGGGTCTGCTCCTATCTTCAGAATACAAGCCGGAAGGGATTATTCGGCACAATTTAATGCTGATGGTTCTGAAAAATCTGCGTTGTCTGGTAGCAGTAATGATGCATCTTTTAAAGAAGAGACTATTGATAAGCCCCTATATGAATTAGACGGTAAACTTCAAATTTATGTACAGCATTACCTATACGCGGAAACAACTTTAGATTTAAAAGCACCCAGTGTAAGAGAGATTACTCTTCAGGACCAAACCATTGAATTAGATGCGCCTTTAAGCGGTGCTGACAGTACAGTTCAGGTCGGGAATTTAAAAGAAATATCCCCTACAGTTGAAGTAGAAGAGTTTTTGAAAAGCTATCGTATGGATCAAAAACGTCGTATGCGCAGCACAGAAACTCATTACTTAGATAACCCTCTTCTTGGTATGATCATCCAAGTAAGACGAGTGGAGTAGCACTTACTCATTAGATAAATCGCAATTTCAATTGCAACTATACGCCCTCTTCCGAGGGCGTATTATTAGGTAAAGAGCATGAGCCCAGACTATCGAATATCTTCAAACCGCGTAACCTTAAGAATTATAGAAGCATCTGATGCTCGTGAGTTTTCTGAACTTGTTCGCCAATCTAGTAGCTTATTTAAATGGATTGATTGGTGTACTCCTGACTATAGCGAAACAGAAGCTGAAAAGTTCATTCTAGCAACACGATTAAACTGGGTGAAAGCCGACGCTTTTGGCTTTGGTGTTTTCGATAATATCAGTGGCAATATACTAGGAATGGTAGCAATTAATGAGCTTTACCATACCTTCAACATGGCTAGTCTAGGTTATTGGATTGGAGACAAATACCAAAGCAAAGGCATAGCAACAGAGGCTCTTCAAGCTCTTATCAATTTTTGCTTCGAACAATTAAAGCTCACTCGTCTCGAGATTGTTTGTGACCCTGATAACTTACCTAGCCAAAGATTAATTGAACGCTGCGGTGCAGAAAAAGAAGCCATAGCCAGAAATCGATTTGTGTTTAATGGTAAGCCTAAAGATGGGGTTGTGTTTTCTATCATCCCCTAGAACTCAATTGAAAATTTCCACATAAAAAAAGAGCTCCTAAGAGCTCTTTTTTTATTACCTGCAACGATTTACTAGAGATATAACAAATCGTTCATCAAAGTTTATTAGTGAAGCTTCAAGTTTGGTCGTAACACACGGTTAATACGCCCAACTAGCATCATTAATGATGTTTTAATAATACCGTGTAGAGCCATTTGGTGCATTCTGTAAAGCGAGATGTATACGATTCGAGCAATACGCCCTTCTACCATCATCGACCCTTTAGTTAAGTTACCCATCAAGCTACCAACAGTAGAAAAACGGCTCAAAGATACTAATGAACCTTTATCTTTATATTCATAAGCTTTTGGCTCTCGCCCGTTTAACTTCGCAATGATATTACTGAATGCACAGCTTGCCATTTGGTGCGCGGCTTGCGCTCGTGGCGGAACGAATGATCCATCAGCTTGTGTACACTGTGCCAAATCACCAATAACAAAAATGTCGTCATCGCGAGTCGTTTGCAATGTATCTTTAACAACTAACTGATTAATACGGTTAGTTTCAAGACCTGCAATATCTTTAATGAAATCAGGAGCTTTAATACCAGCAGCCCAAACCATGATTTGTGCCGGGATTTTCTCGCCATCTTTGGTCGTTAGACCGTCTTTCTCAGCTTGTGTAACCATTGTTGTCGTGCGGACATTTACACCAAGCTTAGTTAATTCAGAATGGGCAGCACTCGAAATACGAGGAGGAAGAGCTGGAAGAATACGCTCGCCCGCTTCGACTAGGCTAACGTTCAGTTTGCTAGAGTCTAAGTCACCAAAGCCGTAAGTACGTAATTCTTTCACTGCATTGTGAAGCTCAGCTGAAAGCTCAACACCTGTAGCTCCAGCACCAACAATGGCAATATCAACGGTTCCTTGACCATTTTTCGCATGAAGCTTCAAGAACTCATTATTCATTTCAGTTCGGAAACGGTGTGCTTGTTCTGGGCTGTCTAAGAAAATGCAGTTATCGCGAACGCCTGGAGTATTAAAGTCATTCGAAGTAGAGCCAATCGCCATAACCAAAATATCGTATTCTAGTTCACGTACTGGCATTAAAAGCTCGCCGTTGTCATCTTTTAATTCGCTCAATACAATGACTTTACGTTCACGATCGATATCGCTCAGGCTACCCATTTGAAAATCAAACTGATGGTTTTTTGCGTGTGCACGATAGCTTAAAGCATCAACACCTTCATCGAGAGAGCCCGTTGCAACTTCATGTAACAAAGGCTTCCATAGATGGCTAGCTTTACGATCGACAAGAGTGATTTTTGCGCGGTTCTTACGCCCTAAGGTTCGACCTAGTTTTGTTGCTAGTTCTAAACCACCAGCACCACCGCCAACTACGATAATATTTGTCATAATGACAATCCTCTACAAAAATGAATAAATTAGTGTTCGGCTCGACGAATCCAACCGATAAATTCTTTCGCTGTTACTCAATGCAGTCAGTGCACATTCATTGAGTATTTAGAGGGGCTAGACCAAGGAGGCTGGCTCCAAGGTTCTGTTCACATAGATTTAAAGGTGCGCAACATGAGGGTTACTGCACATATTTTGGGTAAGTTTTTCACTTACTCTCAATTTTATTTGATAAATATCAACATATTTAGATATTAAACATTATATAGAGCAAAACAATGTCCGCAACTAAAATCCTTACCTTCAATGAGGTTTCGATTAAATTTAACTCAATATCAGTACGTGATGTCAACTTTGCTTTACGCATAAAAAAAGCAGCACCAACATGGCACTGCTTTTCATCATAAATTTATGATTTACATATCTTTGAATGCTTTCATCGCTTGTAGATGCTGAGAGATCTTCTTAAATTTATGGGGTTCTTTCTCATCCCAAATCAAATCGTAATAATCTTCTAACTCTTCTGCGGATTTGCTGTTGTCGTGTATTTCATCATTACGAGATAAAATGACCAAACAACGACCTTTATTTTTCATTCGATACTGTTCAACACACTTAGTAGCAATATCTTCGTATTCTTCAGGTCGGTCAATTCTACCCACCATATTATTTTCTGGATGCAAGTTAGGGTTAAAGATAACTTGTTTAATTCCACATAAGAAACCAATGCGTTCCGACCAAAATGCACCCAAACCAACACCGCAAATAATAGGGTGTGGGTCATCAGACTGCTCTATCACTTTATGTACTTCTTTAAGCAGGTGCTGCATGTCGTGTTTTGGATGTAAAGTACTGTAGTTAATAAAACGAATGTCATCATCAATGAATTGCAACTGCAGTATTTTTTCATGGTTACCAGGGCTTGTAGAGTCAAACCCGTGTAGATAAATAATCATTGTACCTCCCCCGTTGAATGCTGGTACTCGTATTGTAAATCTAACACGAAAATTATGGTTTTAAAGGGATGGGCAGTGAAATTACACATTTCACACAATAAACGTGATCCTAGCTACAGAAAGTGTGACTCAGCGCTTCAGCCTCTTCAAGGAATGATGCGTCCCCCCATAGTTGATGAGCCAGTAAGTACCAGAGCATCGCCATCATCTGGCTTCGAGGTAACCAAGCTTGTACACCTTCGACCCAAGTATCAACATCTTCGATTCCGCGTAATTGACAGTAACGATACACCGATTGCAACAAAGGTTGCTGTGCAACAGCAATACTTAATGTTAAATCCAGTCGTGGATCAGCTAATGCTGCGTATTCCCAATCTATTATTTGAATCCCTTGCTGATTTTTCACTAAGTTATAACCACCTAGATCAAAATGGCAAAGTGCATTATCTACACTTTTCACATTCGGTGAAGAACGCCATTCTTGATAAATACTTTTAAACGGTTCAATCCTATGCTTTTCATTTAGTTGAAACCAGTAATGATCGACTCGTGCCGTAAAACAAAAAGGGGTTAAAGGAATTCTTGCCGTATTGACTTGATGTACCGAAATAGCGGTTCTTAATAAGCTATCCAGTGCTAAGCCATCCGATAAGGTTTCACCGTCTAGCCATTCGACAAGTAGCCCTTTATCATTCAGAAGTATCGGTTTAGGGGCTATTTTTAATAACTCTATGGCGGACAGAACTTGGTTTTCTTGATGACGAGTTATAGAAAAAGCTTTAGTAATTGCCGTTGTTGGTCGCCAAACATAAGCAACGCCTTCAGCGTCAACTATTTTCCAGCAGCGGTTAGTAAGCCCCCCAGTTAAGGTTTGAACCGACTGAGGCGGAAAAGCAAAGAAATCGTCCAGCGAATTCAAGCTATCATCTAACTGTTTCGCTTCAGACCAAGCAAAAATCGCCATACTTAATTCCTTCTAAAATTTTTAATGTCATCAACAATAATGACGGCACTATCAACTTCAAATCCCGTCTAACACAACCGTTCTAATTCTCATGCCTAATACATTTATACAATTGGACACCAATTTAAGGGTTTTCGTTCCACCGATTATAAATTCCATAATCATTAAAACTTTATTTATCTGATAGATAGAGCACATATTTCTATTGAAAAACGAAAAGTAACGCCAATTTTAATACAGATCAACCAACCTTCTATTGATAAAAACAACAACAATTCAAATGAGAATACGTTCAACAAATGTAATCCATTTAACAGGTATTACTAGGCTAATGTCCCTCTTTATATTGCTCTTCTTTTTATAGGTGCCTTATGCTCTATTTTGAATTTATCTTTTTGTTGTTAGTTCTGTATATCGGTTCTAGATTTGGTGGTATCGGACTTGGTGTCGTATCTGGCATAGGCTTAGTGATTGAAGTATTTATCTTCAAAATGCCACCAACATCTCCACCTGTTACAGTCATGCTCATCATTTTAGCCGTAGTGACTTGTGCCTCAATTCTTGAAGCGGCTGGCGGGCTCAAGTACATGCTTCAGGTTGCTGAGCGTATTTTAAGAAAGAACCCCAAACGCGTTACTCTTATCGCACCTTTTGTCACCTATTCAATGACCTTCTTATTGGGTACAGGCCACGCGGTTTATTCTATTATGCCAATCATTGGTGATGTGGCTTTGAAAAACGGTATTCGCCCTGAACGACCAATGGCTGCAGCCTCAGTTGCTTCTCAAATTGCTATTACTGCCTCCCCTTTATCGGCAGCGGTTGTCTACTATTTAGCTCAATTAGTCGATATTGATGCATCTATTACGCTAATGTCTATTTTAATGGTCACGGTTCCTTCCACTTTGTTCGGTACTTTGATGCTCTCTCTGTACAGCTTACGCAGAGGTAAAGAATTAGACGATGATGAGGAATACCAAGCTCGATTAAAAGATCCAATCTGGCGTGAAAAAATCCTCAATACGACATCAACTTCTCTAGATGAAGAGTTACCCGCTAAAGCTCGTAATGCTGTTTTGATATTCTTAGGAGCAATTGTGGCAATTGTCGTTATTGCAATGTTCCCAGAGATTCGAACAATAGTCGATGGTGAAAAACCAATTAAAATGTCTGTTGTGATTCAAATGATGATGTTGGCATTTGGTGGCGTTATTTTACTTTCGACCAAAACAGACCCACGAGATGTGCCAAACGGAGTTGTGTTTAAATCCGGTATGGTTGCTGCTATTGCTATTTTTGGTATCGCTTGGATGTCAGATACCTATTTCCAATACGCTATGCCTCAATTCAAAGCAGGTATTGTTGATATGGTGACACTGCACCCATGGACATTTGCCCTTTCACTTTTCATTGTCTCTGTTGTAGTTAATTCACAAGCTGCGACTGCACGAATGATGCTTCCTGTAGGTTTAGCATTGGGGTTAGAACCAGCATTAGTGATTGGCTTAATGCCCGCGGTGTATGGATACTTCTTTATTCCAAATTACCCATCTGATATTGCAACTGTGAACTTTGATAGTTCAGGTACAACTAAAATCGGTAAGTGGTATTTCAACCATTCCTTCATGTCCGTCGGTTTAATTGGGGTAATATCGGCTTGTACCATAGGTTATGTTTTAGGACAAATCGTTATCGGATAATCGATAAAACCCAACTAAACAGTAAAACTAACCAACCTAAATTAACTAAAAAAAGCCCGCAGAAACTTATCTGCGGGCTTTTTGTTGACCTTAGGCTAGAACATTCAAACTATATGATGCGAAACATACTTATAGAAGAACCTTCTTAGCTTAGATCTAATAACTTAGTCACTTAATCAGTGATTATAAGCCAAGTAAACTTTTTGATTTTTGCTTACGAATTTCTGTTTCGTCTGCCCATTCAATCAAGCCACTTTCAAGATCCATTAGGCGCATTGTCATTTTGTAGTACACGTCTTGGTCACTACCATCGTTCTTCACAATGCTAGATAGGTTGCCATACAACATGTATTGAGCACCTACCATTTTACCGAATTGAATCGCTGAGCTTTGATTAACCAGTTCATCGTTGTTTTGGAAATTAAGCTGATCACGAACAGATTCAACTCTGTCCATATCTACGAAACGGAATTTGCCAGAATTAAGCATTTTAGTACTGATCGTATCTGTAATTGATTCTGTATCAATGTGTTCGCTTGTTTTATTCTTAATGCGCTCAACAAATACAATTGGACGTTGCTCACGAGTAATATACGCAACAGAGCCAGAAGTCATCATACTATCAACCATTTGACCGGCGATAGTTTGTAGATCCGTAGAACCAAAATCAATAGTTGTGGTTTCTACAGCTTGTGCGTCGCCATAGCTTACTTTATTAGAACAACCACCTAAGATCACCGCTAAACCTAATAGCGCAATTACACTCTTCTTCATCTTAATACCTCAATCTACAAACGGGCAAACCATGCTAGGTTTGCACTTTAATCTATTGCCATCCACTCAAGCTGAGCCAAAGCAGATGCATTTAAAAACATACTATTTATTGCTCACGGAACTGAACTCGAAACTGTGTGCCTTTCGGATTCAGCGACACTTCAGAAATCGAAATACTTTCAAAACCTTGTACAATCGCTTGTCTCCATGGACCTTCTTTAGCATTGACTTCTAAGCCAGCATCGTCATACCAATAGAATCGATAAATGATGTTTTGTTCACCTTTAAACTGACTAGTTAAACGTACAATACCTCGAGTATGACCATCGACTTGATCAGTACGTACATCTTCAACAAGTAAGCGACTGCCTAATACTTTGTCCCCAAAAATCACGTTTTGAGTTAGGCTGTCAACTCTTACACCTGCCGTATTGTTCGCACAGCCAGCCAGCGTGATAACCGCTACTAAGCACATCAACCATTTTTTCATCTCAGCCTCCCTAGCTGTTTATGCCACATTGTTGCATTGCTTCCTTGTCGAGAAACCCAAATTAATGTGGTTTGATCTTTTACAACATTAAATTCATATTGCTGGCTGCCGACTTCAAGTCTATGCATCCCACTCTGAATTACGTAGCTACTGCTGCGAACTTCTGCCGGGAGTGACTGCCAACTGCGAGTGTCTGGTTGTTCTGTTAATGTATTCCACACATTAAAGAGTAAGTTACCAACATCATCACCTTTCGCTGTTTCTTTACGTATTCTATCTTTTGCTACCACACGTAACGCTTGGCGAATAACAATACTCGGTAACCTTTCTGAAAGATCGTTTTGAGCCATCGCATTCACATCAGTGAGTAAACTATTCGGCAGAACTCTCCCATCAAGTTTTATCTGCGAAAATTTCTCTACGTTTTGACTTGGATAATAAGGAAGAGCTAGCGAATAAATCGCGCCTTGATCTCGGCTATCATAAACTGGCAAGTCTAAACGCCAGCTATCCATTGCTTGAACAACGCTTTGCTCTTGTAAAACAATGACTCGCCCATGACCTATTGGTAAAGGTTTCGATTTACCATAGCGCTTATTTAGGATATTTAAATCTTCTTTCATCCCTAAGCGTGTCGCAACCGCTAGCGTTCTTTCTACAATCTGCTGATTATCAGGCATCACGGCTAGCGCACGACGATAATCAACATAAGCACTGTTTAAGTCATTTGATGCTTCATATAACAAGCCTGATAAAAACATTAAGTAAGCATTTTGAACAGATCGAAGCTTATCACCCGCGTCTGGGTAGTTTGACAAGATACTGCCAACATTTGCTGAAACGCCTTTGGATTGAGCCTCATTCGCTGCTGCATTCAACTCATCTTCACGCTGCTTCTTCGCACGTTCTTGAACTTGATTTGCACGGCGCATTTCTATGACAGCGCCTTCAAGGTCATTTTGCTTTAGATAGTTTAAACCTAGGTATAGATGAAGAAATCCGAGCTCATAATCAGCAGGGGAATACTCGGTAAGGTTGTCGTTGACGGCTAATACCCCAACGCTTGCGGCACTATCTCCAACAGAAATTACAGCTTTATCTTGCTGAGTCGTTACCGCTTTATCCGCAAGCTCGAATGATGTTTTACTTTCAGGATAAAGTTGATCAAGAAAGTTAACTCGACCTTTCTCAAAATTATCAAGAATATCACCCGCTCTATATTCTGGTAATTCTTGCTGGGCTTGTGAATACTCCCCCAACTTCACAGCTTGATATACTTCGTTATTTTGTGCGCTGTAATGACTAAATAAATTGCCTGCCGACAGACTCGAACACCCTGTTATAAGTGCGGATAGCAAAGAAATAGAAGCTAATTTAACGTGTCGCTTCAAAGTCATTCTCCATACTCTATCTCCAGTCATACTGAACATTAAAAAATGCCAACTTTTACATCTCGTAACTTGCAGCTATGTAGAACTCTGACAGCTATCTAGACAAAAAGTTGACATCAGTTTCAAAAAATATTGAATGCTATAAATAAGCTTAGTTCATTGTTCAGTATGGCTCAGCTCATTACAAAAGGGGACTTAGCTCATTAAAAGAGGACCTAGTGGTCGACCTCCAACCAGGTGCATATGGATATGATAAACCTCTTGCCCGCCGTGAGAATTACAATTCACGATTAAGCGGTAGCCGTTTTCATCAATGCCTTCTTCTTTAGCTAGTTTTTTAGCAACCGTAAACATACGCCCCATCATTGCTTCATCTTCAACTTCTACATCATTAGTCGTTGGAATTAGCTTATTCGGGATAATCAAAATATGGCTTGGAGCGCGCGGGTTAATGTCACGAAATGCCGTCACCAGATCATCTTGGTACAATAAATCAGCAGGAATCTCTTTATTGATAATTTTTGTAAAGATTGTTTCTTCAGCCATTTTGTTCTCCACTTAATATTCTCATCTAAATTTATGCTTTGAGTATGCGTGATGGCAGCTTAAAGCTCAATAAAAAACACTGTTCATTTACAATGTACGCCATTCTGCTTAGTCTGCTTATCTATTTTTGAAGACTCCGTCATAAAATGTGCAGCCCAAGCTGAATACAATGCTGATAATTTTGTAAGTTTCCATATACCTACCAATTAGGTCCATTTTAGGGAGAATGCCATGAAAGGCTCAGTGATTAAGCGTATGTACGCAGGTTTCGCACTGATCATCATTATGTTTGCAATCACGATTACCATCATGATGAGCAGCATGAATCAAATTCACACCAACTTTGAAAGTGTGTCAACCACCTCTTTACCTCTAGTTTCGCTTTCAAACCAAACAAGTGTTCAATTACTTTCAGCTGACAAGTCATTTAAAGATTTCTTAACTACACAAAACGCTGAGCGCATGTCAACCATGCGCAGCGAATTTATTGCATCTAAAGGCGAGTTTTCTCAAATACTTGGGCAGTTGGAATCAGCAAGTATGAGTAATAACGATCTCGCAGAACGTATCACTCAGCTGAAAGAGATGGAAAAGCGCTACTTTTCTGAAGCTGCCGAAGCAATGGATAACTACGAAGCAATGTTTGCCGCTCAGGCTCAAGTTCAAAAAGCTGCACGTGATTTCCAAAGGCTTCATTCTGAGCTAACGGTTGGTATGAAAGAGTACGTAGCAGACCAATCAAGCATCACCGTAAAAGTAATGGCGAAAAGTTATTTCATCAAACTACAAGATGCAGAAGTCACTACTTCAGATGCTCTAGCAAGTTCAGATACTGATTTTGTAAGTAAAGCGGTAAAACAAAATAGAAAGGCAGTGGCGCATCTTAATTACGCATACCGAGGGCTTGCGACACAAGTGCCTGCAATTAAAACCGTTTTCGATAAGCCTGTTGAACAATTCACCTTGGATGTTGGTAAAAAAGGTGGTGTGCTCGATAAACACAACAATTATCTTCAAGCTAAAAAAGCGCTATATATCAATATCGGCAACTTAGCGACTGAAGTTGATAATGCAATGACAGTGTTAAATTCATTTAATACTGTGGCAAGTGAGCAGCTGGGTAATTCTCTAGCTGAAGCAAGTGATGTATATGACCAAGGTTTAATTAAAGCGATCACTATTGGTGTCATTGTTACTGTTTTTGCGGCAGCGATTGGTTACCACATTGCTCATAGCGTTCGAGAGCCACTAACGCGCATTCTAAGCGCTCTAGAAGGTCTAACTGAAGGTGATATGACTCAACGTATTGATATTCGCTATAACAACGAATTTAGCCGTGTAAGCGGTCACATTAATACGTTGGCAGATAACCTACGCAATATCCTCGTTAAACTAAATGATGCTTCTGATGATCTGACAGAAACGGCAAGCAACAACCAAAGAACATCTTCACAAGCTCAAACTCAATTGAGCAGTCAACGTGAGCAAACTGCAAATGTAGCAACCGCAATGACCGAGATGTCGCATTCTGTGCAAGAAGTAGCACAAAGTGCTCAGAGCTCACTATCAATGGTTCAGCAAGTGGAATCTGCTTCAGATTCTGGTCGCCAAATCATGAGCAACAATATAAGTACAATTAACCAATTAGAAACACGTTTAAATGAATCGGTTAGTGCCGTGGATGAACTTCAAAAAATGAGTAGCCAAATAGGCTCTATTCTTGATGTTATTCGTGGCATTGCCGAGCAAACTAACCTGCTTGCATTGAATGCCGCGATTGAAGCCGCTCGTGCAGGTGAACAAGGACGCGGTTTCGCAGTGGTTGCAGATGAAGTTCGTGTACTGGCGCAGAAAACGACTCAATCAACGTCTGAAATTGAAACTATGATCAGTAATTTGCAGTCTAGCTCTAAAACAGCAAGTGCCGTAATAACTAGCTGTGTGAGTGATATGGACATGTCAGTTCAACAAGCTTCAAGTGCGAACAGTGCAATGGAAGAGATTCAAGCATTAATCTTAGAGATTAGTCATATGAGTACTCACATTTCACAAGCTGCAGCTGAGCAAAGTGAAACATCAGGTGACATCGCCCGTAATATCGAAGATATCAATTTAATTGCTGACGCGAGCTACCAAGCAATGTCAACAATTGCTGAAGCAAGCCAAAACCTGACTAAACTTGCAAATCAACAGGGTGATTTAGTCCATCAATTTAAACTTTAATAAACAATTAATTGGCAGTAAACACTGCACCGCAGCTTAAATAATGGCTGTTAAAGTTAATAACTAATTGAACAAGGGTAACTTTTATCAGAAGTTACCCTTGTTTTTTGGGGCTAGTGTCATTATATGATTAGTATGGCTTGCTGTTATTCCAGTTTTCTTTTCTTTTGAGTGAGCCAACACTAAGGAACATTTATGGCTGTACATGTTGGCATTATCGATCAAGACCCTATCCGCTTGATTACTCCACTCTTAGATAACCGAACAATCAGTACCCACATTGTTTTTATCGGGGATAAAACACAAGAACACATGTACCTGAGATTACACTCAGTACTCACAAAACGTGATATCACGAGCGAATTTTTCGAGCTTCCAACTGCAATTAATACTTCAGCAATTAAAGAGTCTGTACAAGTACTCGCTGAAGATTTAAAAGCCAGAGGGGAAGAAGTAAAACTCAATGCAAGTTGTGGTTTACGTCACCGCTTACTCTCTGTCTATGAAGTTTTCCGTACCTACCACTGGCCAATTTTCGTCGTTGAACCAAACAGCGATAAGTTATGCTGGCTATACCCGAATGGAAAGGAAGATGCGCAAGTTCAAGACCGCATCACAATCGATGATTACTTAACCATTTTTGGTGCTCGTGGTGAATTCAGCGATATCGAATTACCTCCACAACTGGACCAAAAGCTTTATGAACTCGGCGAACGTTGGGCTGGTAATGCACTGGAACTAGGTCCCGGTTTAGCAACACTGAATTACCTAGCAACGACTTGTCGTAAAGAACAAAGATTAGATGTCGGGCTTTCAGAGAAGCAACAAGGCTACCGAGAACTAAATATGCTGCTCAGTGATCTTGTTGAAGCTGAAATTGCTACTTACGATAACGGGATTTTGACCTTCGCAAATGAAGATGCACGCCGATTCTCTAATGGGGAATGGCTTGAAACCTTGGTGCACAGCACAGTTAAACAGATTCAAGATGATCTGCCTACCATTCAAGATCGTTCATTGAATGTACAGGTTTACCGTCAGCTAGGCGAACGAGAAGTTCGAAATGAGCTTGATGTGGCTTCTGTTGTGAACAACAAACTGCACATTATCGAATGTAAGACGAAAGGCATGCGTGATGACGGGGATGACACGCTCTATAAGCTTGAGTCACTTCGTGATTTGCTTGGTGGCTTACAAGCGCGTGCAATGCTAGTGAGTTTTAGACCTTTACGTCACAATGACATCACTCGTGCGGAAGACCTAGGCTTAGCCTTAATTGGACCTGATGAATTGAAAGACCTTAAAACACATTTAGCCGCTTGGTTTACAGCAGCCGGTGGGCACGAAGAATTGTAATTTCACTGGCTAGTCACTCTTAAGAACAAACCTTAAGAATCAAATAGCTTTACGAAACTAAAAATATTTAAAAACAAAAAGCTAGGGTAATAACCTAGCTTTTTTATAGCTACGGTTTAGTGAAAATCTTACCCTTATCAATCTTTGTATCTTATATTTTTTCCATTCATAGCTTCATAGCTTCATAGCTTCATAGCTTCAAAATACATGACCACTTTTCTCTAGTCATACAACAATTTTTGCGCATAAAAAAACGCTCGCATTTTCATGTGAGCGCTTTGAATCTATCAGCTTTGTGCTTTCTCAATATTCTACGTTAAACAATAGAAAGTTGTTGTCGTAGTATTGATAATACTCTTAAAGCATTTTACGAGCAGCTTCTACAACCACTTTGATTGAACGAGCTTCTGTTACTTTTAGAGTTTCGTGATCAGGCGTTTCTTTCTGAGTACGGTTGATAATAACACCCGCAACACAACCCGCTTTAAGACCAGAACTTGCACACATAGTTAGCAGTGTTGCAGATTCCATTTCAAAGTTTAGAACACCCATGTCTTGCCATTCTTGCATAGAACCTTGGAAACGCTTAACAACGCGACCAGAGAACGTGTCGTAACGCTCTTGACCTGGGTAGAAAGTATCACTTGATGCTGTAACACCCATATGAACCGTCGCGCCAGACTCGTCAACAGCAGCTTTCATTGCTGTTGCAACTTCAAAGTCAGCAACTGCTGGGAACTCCATTGGAGCAAAGTGTAAGCTTGCACCATCAAGGCGAACGGAGCCAGTAGAAACAATCATGTCACCCACATTTACATGCGGTTGAATAGCACCAGTAGTACCAACACGAAGGAAAGTACGAACACCTAGCTGTGCTAACTCTTCCACTGCGATAGATGTTGATGGACCGCCGATACCAGTTGAACATACAACAACAGGTTTGCCATCTAGTTCAGCTCGGTAAAGCGTGTATTCACGGTGGCTAGCAAGGAAAACTGGGTTTTCCATTTCTTCTGCAATTTTTTGAACACGAGCAGGATCACCAGGGATGATAGCAAGAGTAGCACCGTTAAGATCAGCTTCAGTAACACCTAAGTGGAAAACAGCTTGAGACATAGTTTGCTCCTTGTGGCTTATAGACGTTGTTCGTCCTTATTTAAGCGCATAATAAATTCATGGGGTACAGGTGTACTTTAACGAAGGCAAACATCAAATGAAGTGACGAGAGTCACATTGAACGTTGTAATGTATCATGACATTTCAAGAAAAATCGGTTGGCATCACAAAAATCAGTAATTTCGACATTTTAGTTGCATATTAATGAGACAAAAAACGCCTCTAGCGGTAATCCGCGAAAGGCGTTTATAAGATGCAGTTCACATTATCTTGGTAACGTACATTCTAGTCACTGCGCAATGTAAACTAAATTACCGAGTAAATAGCGAAATAACTCCGAGATATAGCACTCATTACTCTTTTAAGACTTGGTTAAAATATACGGATATAGGCACTACTCTGATTTTGGTTTAAAACGAAGTAAACGAAGTGCATTCAATGTTACAAGTGCTGTTGCCCCGCTATCTGCTAAAACTGCGACCCAAAGACCTGTAATTCCGAATAGACTCGTCACTAAGAACACGCCTTTCAAACCAAGTGCGAGTGCAACATTTTGACGAATGTTATTCATCGTTGCTCGTGATAACTCTATCATCACTGGTAATTCAGTCAGCCTATTATGCGTCAATGCTGAGTCGGCGGTTTCAAGCGCTACATCAGTACCGCCCCCCATTGCAATTCCCACATTCGCTGTTTTCATTGCAGGAGCATCATTGATACCGTCACCCACCATGGCAACATGTGACTGTTCAGATAAGGCTTCTACATAATTGACCTTATCACTAGGAAGTAAGCTCGCTTTAAATTGGATACCAATCTTCTTACTGATTGCAGCAGCACTTCGAGGGTTATCCCCTGTCAGCATTATTGAATCAATACCTAAAGCTGTTAATTTATCTATCGCCTCTTTAGCGTCTTTTCTTAAAGTATCTTGCCATGCGATCAAACCAATAGTGTTGGTTGAACTAGCTTCACCTTCCAAGGCAACTACAACTGTTTTACCTTCACCTTCTAGTTGACCAACGAGATGAGTAACCTCATCAGGAAGGTCTGATTCAACTTTAGATGGCGCGATAACACTGTATTTAACACCGCCAACATACCCCTCAACTCCACTGCCGATTAATGCTTTTTTATCTTCTGCTTCAGGAATAACAATGCCGTCGGCTTCCACTTTTTTAACTAAAGAATGAGCCAATGGGTGAGTCGAGCCCATCTCAATAGCTGCTACCACTTGCAGCATCGCCGCTTCTTCCCAATTGGAAAGCGCATGAACATCCGTTACTTGAGGTTTACCTTGAGTTAGCGTGCCGGTCTTATCAAATGCGATAGTTTCAATTTTTCCCAATTGCTCTAAAGCTGCACCGCCTTTAATCAGTGCACCACGCCTTGCAGCAGCAGCCAAACCTGAAGTAATGGCTGCTGGTGTTGAAATCACAAGTGCACAAGGACATGCAATCAGCAGTAATGCTAAGCCTCGGTATACCCAGGTTTCCCACGGTTGTGCGAAAAGAGTTGGAGGGATAGTTATCACAAGGACTGCAACAAACATCATTAATGGTGTATACCAACGACTAAATTTATCGAGAAAGCGTTCTAAAGGTGCTTTACGTGACTCAGCCTCTTCAATTAAATGAAGAATTCGATCAATCGCATTTTCACCTTGTTTCGAAGTGATGGTAAGGCGTACCACTTGATCTACAACAACTGCCCCAGCCATTACACTGTTGCCTTCCATATGCTCAACAGGGACTGATTCTCCTGTTAATGCGCTTTCATCAAAACTCGCGGAAGCCGTTACTAATGCTCCGTCTGCTGGTAAACGAGAACCGGGGGCAACTTCAATGACATCGCCTGGAACTAGCTCACTTACGGCAGTTTCAATACGTTCACCATTAACTATCTTAATGGTATTTTCCGGAACCAAAGCCATTAACGCCTGCACACCGCTACGCGCTCTCGATGACGCAAAAGCTTCTAGTCGCTCACCAATCAAAAACAGCAGCAAAACCATCGCCGCTTCTACTGTTTCTCCAAGATATAAAGCACCTAATGCAGCAACGCTCATCAGTGTTTCAATCGCAAATGGAGTACCAGAGCGTGCTAATTGGACAGCTTTTTTTGCAACGGGATATAAACCAAGAAGGCACGTTAAGGTAAATAGACCTTCACTGATGATTGGTAACGGTCCTTTAATCACAGCGGCAATCAACATTGAAAATGCTATGGCTATGATTTGAATATTGGGTTGAATATACGTAGACCAAAAGGTCTCTGGCGCTTGGTTGGATGGACTAGCGCCGACAGCACTTAAAGTGAAGCCTGTCTTTATAGCGGTTTGTTCGATGATTTCTGAAAGGGCTTGATCATTAAACTGAACGACTAACTTTTCGGTCGCAAATAAGACTTTCGTATGTACCACACCGCTTATTTTATTGATTGCGGTTTCAATTTTTTTAGCACATGAAGGGCAGTCCATACCATTGACTTTCCAACTTTGAGTAAATGTAGCGACTGCGGCTTGACTAGAAACCAGACTGTCTTCTTCTCCACTATCTGAACTGCAACAAGAATCGCCTTTGGATGCGCCACCGCCGCACCCTCCCTCGGAATTACCAGCAAGGTCGCTTTCAGCGCTTATACTGGTAATTTTAGAATTCGAGCAATTTGAATGTCCCACAGACTGAACATTCACTTTGGACGAGCGGCATGCTGTATGTTTTGTGCACATAATATTTATCCTTAATACATTAAATACTCTGACTGTCGATTATCAAAAGTTGACAGCATTACAAGAATATAAAAAGTATAAACCTTGGAGGCGACTCCAAGGTCAATAGATAAATTAAGAAAAATCACTTGGCTTCAGCGGTTTCATCTCTATTTTTTGAAACATCATCAATTAAAACCGCGTCATGAGAGCAGAAAGGCTGCGTGTTTAAACTCACAATAGAAACATCCTCCTCTTCTACTTCTACCTTAGAACCAGCCGTTAATTCAGCGATGTGGAATCGTAAAACAACAATAGCAATCAGACCGAATAATATATTCCCCACGGCTTGCCCATAGATAACACCAAGAGCCCCATACCACTCAGAACCGAAATACACAAAAGGCAAGGTGCCTAATGTCGCTTTGCTTAAATTCAAAGCCGTCGAATAAAGGGGCTTACCGAGGTTATTAAAAGAAGTGTTCGCAACAAATAATGCACCATTAAAAATGAATGTAAGAGCAATATAAGTACAAAAAGCCCCGACAATTATGGCTGCGTCCCCTTCTAAGCTAAAACCTAAAATAATGAAGTCTTGGACAAAGTACAGAATGGTACATACGATTATCGTATAGATAGTGGTAACCAATAATGAATTGTTTAATGTCTCTTTAACCCTATCAACCCTGCCAGCCCCAAAATTTTGTCCTATAATTGGGCCTACCGCTCCAGACAAAGCAAATATAACGGCAAAGCAAACTGGCGTTAAACGACCGATAACCGCAAAGCCTGCGACGAAATCTTCCCCGTATTGAGCAATACCAGTAGTCACAATAGCATTACCAATTGGAGTGGCTGCATTGGTAATAATGGCAGGTAAAGCAATAGCCAAAATAACTCTTAGATTACTACGCCACGCTCGGTAAGTAGGTGAGGCAACCAAATCGTGATCACGGATCAAAGGGTAAATAGAAAAGAATAAAACCGCGAATCGAGCAATCACAGAAGCAATAGCGGCCCCTTCAATATTCCAGCCAAAACCAAAAATGAATAAAGGATCGAGTATGGCGTTTACTATCCCTCCAGATAAGGTTGCCAACATTGAACGTTTAGCATCACCCGCAGCTCTTAAGCCAGCACCCGCAGCCATAGCAAGGGCAAGAAAGGGACCACTCGGTAATAAGATCTGTAAATAAGCGGCAGCACGTTCCGCCGCTAAACCTTTAGCACCAATTGCGGAAAGTAATTCAGGAATATGGGCATACATAACCGCCGTTATAATTGCGCTAATAGCAAAAGCCGTCATCATTATACTGCTGCTCAAGTGCCGAGCATGTTCACGATCTTTAGCACCAATAGCCTTAGAAACTAAGGCTCCCATCGCAATTGAAGTACCAATGGATACCGAAGTAGAGAAGAAAGTAAGAGTGCCTGCAAACCCGACGGCAGCTGCTAACTCGATTTGTCCCAACATACTGATAAATAACATGTCTAACAAATCGACCACAAATAACGCCATTAAACCAACAGAGCCAGCACCCGACATTACTAAGATATGACGCATTGTCGAGCCTTCAACAAACTTGGCGGTTTGATTCGTCATTTATACCCCTTACTTACACTCATTTATAAAAACAAATAAAAAAGGCGCTTAATGCGCCTTTATCGTCAGAGAAATATAGTCAAAAACACAACTTGTTACAATGAATTAAACAGGGTGCTTGAAGCAGTCATCTAAGGTTTTTCCTATCGCACGTAATACATCTGTTCGTGTGATGATACCCACCAGCTTTTTGTTATCGATAACAGGGTAAGCCTTAGGTTTACCAACCTTCATCAGATCGGCCAGTTCAATAATAGGTAACTCTGGTGATACAGACAGTACATCAGGATGCATACAATCCCCCACAAGGTGGGTGTCTTGACAAAAATAGCTCACTTTTACCAGCTTATCTAATAAGTCCTGTTCCGACAAAAATCCAATCACTTCTTCATGTTCATTAATAACAGGACCGCCCATATGAGCACTCTTCATCACTTTGTCCAAAGCTAAGCTTAATGGCATCTCAGCTTTAAATGTTACGGCTTGCTGAGTCATATAGTCTTTAACTTTTAATGATTCCATAACTTACTCCCTAAACTTTCTTTGCTTTGAATTTAATTTTTCCTATAAGTTAATTGTTGTCTAAAATCTTGATTTTACTAAATGGATTTCAACAATTTTATTGATAGGTAAAACCTATAAGCTCAGCAGACTATAGGGAGAAAGGCTTCGCTCGTCATTTTCACTTTTATCTTTCAAAAAAATGACGCTTACGAACTATCCAAATTAACGAATTTAAAGGGCAATTTATTATTCGTTTCATGTACTTTTGCCACTTTATAGGTACCTCTTACATTGCCTTACTTACAAACTCTAGCGAGCTAAAATCATTTTGTTACTCTACAGCCAATTATTTCAGACCTTAGTTTTTGCCCTTATGCCACATCAAAACATCACTTATGCTTTCATTTATGAACGAGAAAATGGCGTTGACAGTATTGTGACCGCTAACATCAATGGAGAAGAAAAGGCATTAATGTCTGACAACATTGCGGATATAGAAAGCATGACGAGCATCGCTATAAATTGCGCGGCTAATGACAATAAAAAAATCAAACTAGCAAAGTACCAGAAAATACAAGAAATCGACTTTGCGGCTTTTATTGGTTAAAACTCGCTACTCCTTGCGTAAATCAAAACCAGTTAAATAAGACAAAAAAGCCCACACATGCTCCAAAGTAAGTAGCTTTGAAACAGTGCGGGCAATTTTACCTATCAAGTTGGGTAATAGACATTCAGTTGATGGCTATCTAGATAGGCGAATACAAGCTACATAACTTAAAAATCGGCAGTCATACCTACATAGTAAGTACGAGGAGCTTCTACATAACCTAAGTTTTCTAATTCTTGCGAAACCGCTTCATCAGTAAGGTTGGTAATACCAGCGCGTAGTCTTACAGAATCATTCACGTAATAAACCGTACCGAAGTCCAAAGTAGTATATGCATCTTGATATAAATTATCTTCGATCTTACGCTCACCACGGTAACGAGCACTCAAGAATGTGCTTAGTTCATATGTTGGGTTCCAGTTCACTTTAACTAGACCAGAGTGCTTGTATCTTTCAAGTAACTCTTCGCCCGTTGATTTATCTTCAGTATCTAAATATGTGTAGTTTGCCGATAAATCCCATTGCTCTGTAATGCTTACTTGACCAGCAATTTCAGCTCCTTGAATAACAGCTTCAGATACATTCACATATGTACGGCTACCGTTACTGATAAAGTTACCGTTGTTATCAACACAACCAACACCGTTTCCACCCCAAGTCCCGCCCAGCTCACATGTGGTGTCGCCACGATCAATCAAGTTCTCAACTTCGTTACGGAAAATAGCACCTTCTACATTCCAACGTTGTTGGGTGTAAACGGCTGCTAGCTCGTAGTTCCAGCTTGTTTCAGGGTCTAAGTCTTCATTACCAACAAGATCACACCAACCTTTGCAGCTAGACACAGTGTAATCGGCATGGTTTTGCGTCAATGTCGGCGCTTTAAATGCCTTACCCACACCACCTTTAATGATTAGTTCATCCGTTGTTTGATGGACTAGGTACACACGCGGGCTGAACTCTTCGCCGTATTTTTCATGCTTATCTAAACGACCACCCAATGTTGCAGTTAATTGCTCAGTCATCAACCACTGATCTTGAATGAACAGGGCTCCTTGGTAAGCTTCTGCTGGTGCACCTTGAATGTTTTCTTCATTCGTCAGTTCGCTTAATTGGTAATCCATACCAAACGTAAGAGTGTGAGACTGACCAAGATCAGCGGTTGCAGACGCTTCAACTATTTGTGTTAACTCTTCAACATCACGAGTAGAGCGACCGACGTCAGCCGCATTTTTATCGACAACATTTTCACGAGAATAACGAACTTGCGTGTCGCCCCATGCCCAAAAACCATTATGAGTTAATGCTTGGCTATTACGCTTAACATGAGACTTAGTAACATTCACGCCTGTTGCATGCTCTGCCACGCTGTCACGTTGGTCGTCACTGTACCCTAAGTCCAAATCGATAGTTTGGTCGTCAGTTACGTTCCAAGATAAAGTACCAAACAGGCTGAGAGTGTCTCTACCTTCTAACGCCGTTACTTCTTCACGATCATAACCATTGCTGTGCTGACCAGAATACGGTTGCCAAGCATCACGTGTGGTTTGGTTAACAGAGAAACGAGCAAATAGTTCATCTTCAATTAATGCGCCAGAAGACGTTAAGCCTACTGAATACTCCTGACCACCATCGCCATCGCCCGGTGTGGCGTTATCCATGCTGAGTGTCGAATTCCAATCATTAGATGGCGCTTTAGTTATGATATTAATTGTGCCACCCATGCCGTCTGAGCCATATAGCGCAGACATTGGACCTCGAATGATTTCAACGCGCTCAATAGACTCTGAAGGAATAGTCGAAAGATCAAAATCATTGCCTCGAATAATCGCACTTGCCGAGCTCAAACGTCGACCATTCACCATAATTAAGGTGTAGTCTGAATCCATACCACGGATAGATATCATCTGGCGACCAGCACGAGTACTATCAAAGTCAGATTCAACGCTTGTGGCTTCACCAACAATATCCGCCAAAGTGATGCCTGGGCTATTTTCAATATCTTCTGAAGTAATCACCGACATAGATGCAGGTGCTTGCTTAAGCGCCATTTCTGTACGCGTAGCTGTCACGACCATCTGTTCATCAGTTACTACTTCGTTTTGTTCAGCTAAAGCGTTCAATGACAGAGTTGAGCAAATAATAGCTACGGCTAAAGATAGTGGGCAGCGGTTAAACTGTGAATTCGTTGACATAATTTCAATCTTAATGAGGTTGGTAATGATAATGGTTTGCATTAGATATTTAACCAATGACCATATCAATAAAAGCTTCATATCGATTTGTAATTATCACTATTTAATTATTAAATAATTGAACCGATGAATATTCAAAGTTCATTATTCACGTTATGAATAAGTCTCTTTAAACAACGAACGAATCCACTGACACATAGGATCATTATGAAATCGCTTATGCCAGTAAAGGTATACATCTTCGGATGGATGACGCAGAGCTTCAGGAACTCGCTTACATACAAGGTTTCTATGTTCCGCGGCTTGTTCAGCAAATGGTGTGGGGAGATGGAAGATTACATTCGTTGTCTCTGCAATCGCAGGAGCAACGTTAAAATTAGAAAGCTGGATGGGCACAGACAAGGTTTGATTCTTATCGATGAGCCCAAGCTTTTTAAAGCGACCTTCTATTGAGAGTTTTTTATCACCCTGTAAGGATATTTGACCAAACGGGCTAACTAATAAGTCATTCACCGTGATTTCTTTATCTGCTAAAGGGTGATCTTTGCTCATTAATAAACGGTAATCACGGCTGACAACAAACATTCGATATAAGTTCTGCTCTGAACTCAACGGCTCATGAGTTGAAAGCACAAAGTGAGCCTCACCAGATAACAATGCTTCAAAGGGTCTTTTGGGAATGGAATCTATATCAACGATCATGCCTGGCGCATCCTGCCTTATCTTTGCCACTATCTGAGGCATGAGATGCGTAATTTGAGGTACTAAACCAAAAAATCGTACCGTGCTCTGGCTTTCCAAAGGATCGAAATTATCCCCATGAACGAGCTTTTCAAGACTCGCTAATACAGAATTTAAATCTTGCTTTATCGACTCTGCTTTAGGAGTCAGCTCATAGCCATAAGCTGTTCTGACCAAGAGATCATCTTTAAACACACCTCGTAATTTTTGCAATGTTCGACTAACGGTTGGCTGGCTTATATCAAGAGCTAGCGCTGTATTGGATACGTGTTTTTCTTCGAGAAGGTGCTTAAGAATAACTAAAAGGTTCAAGTCAACCTGAGATAGATTCATTTTCAGAATACTCACTATTACAGAAATGCGATTGACGCATAGTGAACCTATGATAACGTAAACGCAATTAATAACTATTCTTATTTGATCTATATCAATTTCATCTGCCTAGGTTCTCGAATGTTAACTAAAATCTTTAACAAATTGGCGTTTACGGCGTCTTTAATCGCTCTTTCTTCTGCCTCTGTCTTTGCGAAAACATACGAGCACAGTATGGGAACGATTGAAATCAATGAAGTGCCACAACGAGTGGTAGTGTTAGGGTTTGGTAGCTTAGATTTTGTTGACGCACTAGGTATTGAACCTCTTGGTATGCCGAAAAACTTGCTTCCAGAAGCACTTAGTAAATACAAGTCTGATAAATACATTAATACGGGTAGCTTGCAAGAAGCTAATTATGAGACTCTTTTTACGCTTAAACCTGACCTAATTATTGCTGAAGGTCGAATGGCAAGTATCTACTCAGATCTAGCTGACATTGCCCCTACTTATATGTTCCAAATCGATTCAAAGAATTACTGGGATACCACTCAGAAGCACTGGAGCACACTAGGTGAAATTTTCAATAAAGAAGAAAGAACAGACGCGTTAATTACAGAAATTCAAGCTAAGGTTGATACACTAACTAGCCTCACAAAGCAGGCAAAACCTAAAGCTTTAACTGTAATGAGCAACGGCAGTAACATTACTATGTTTGGACCAATTAGCAGATTCTCATTTATTTATAATGAAGCTGGTATGCAAACGTCTACATCAGATAATGTTTCAAGCGAAACTCGCACACACGGTAACTTAATCTCATTTGAATACATCGCCGATGCGAAACCAGATGTACTGCTAATTTTAGACCGAGATCAAGCTATCGGAAAAGCCAGTGGTCAAGCAAAGCAACTGTTTGATAATTCATTAGTATCCTCAACGCCTGCAGCAAAAAATAAGCACATCACTTACCTTGACCCTTCAGCTTGGTATTTGGCTGCGGGTGGCTACCAATCTATTAAAGTGATGATTGATGATTTACACGACTCTATTCGCTAGGTCACCAATTACCAAAATTACCATACGCTTGGCGATTGATTAATATCAATCGCCAAGTTTTTCGTTATAAACCGTACGAAAAACACTAAATATAAGTACCGTATCCAACAAAATGAAATCATCACACTTATTAGCATTTTTAATTTTACTCGGCCTTGCTAGCGGCTCTCTATTAGTTGGCGCTGCCAATGTTTCTTTATCAGGAATATTGTCCGGCGATAGCCATGCAATCAATATTCTATTTACGAGCCGACTGCCTCGTTTATTAGCCATTATTCTTGCAGGTGCTGGATTAAGTATTGCTGGTCTTATCATGCAGCAAATTGTTCAGAACCGATTTGCAGCTCCTTCTACCACAGGTACCATTGATTGGGCCATGCTGGGTTACATCGTCGCCTTAATCACTTTCTCTGGAATGAGTGCTTGGGTCCACTTGCTTACGATTTTTGCTTTTTCTGTTTTCGGCACAGTTGTGTTCGTGCGTTTTTTACAGCGCTTAAAATTCAAAAGTACTGTTATGGTTCCACTCATCGGCATCATGTATGGCAACGTTATTTCATCGATGACGACTTTCATCGCTTATAAATACGATCTTGTTCAGACATTAGGGTCATGGACTGTTGCAAACTTTGCTTCGGTATTACGTGGCAACTATGAATTTCTTTATATTGCCCTTCCGGTTTCGCTACTGGCATATGCGTACGCAAACCGCTTTAGCGCGGCAAGTGTAGGAGAAAGCTTTGCAAAAAACATTGGCTTAAACTACCAACGTATTGTGTTGATTGGCGTTATCCTTGTTGCGGTATTGTCTTCATCCGTCGTGATGATCGTTGGAATGATCCCTTTCTTAGGGTTAATTGTTCCCAACATTGTTTCTTTGTTCATAGGCGACAACATGCGCCGTAATCTTCCATGGACAGCTTACGTTGGCGTGGTGATGGTCTTAGCTTGCGACATTTTAGGACGGATCATTATATTCCCTTACGAAATGCCCATTTCAATGATCATCAGTATTCTAGGTGGTGCCGTGTTCATTTACTTAATCATGAGAGATAAGTCGAATGCGTGATTCAAATAAACTTATTCTTCTCATAGTGATGGCTTTTGCTATTTGTGCACTATTTTTGGGTAAAGGGCTCACGCCAGAGAATTACCAATTCTTTTTATCACGAAGAATTCCCAAAGTACTGGCTATCATACTCTCAGCAATGGCTATTGCATCGTCGTCTTTAATTTTTCAGACGATTACAGCGAACCGTATCCTTACGCCTTCTATTTTAGGTTTTGACTATCTCTACGTCATGATTCAAGTGATACTTGTAGCGGCTTTTGGTGGCTTCAGTACCATCATCATTGATACGAAAATGAACTTTCTATTTGCAACATGCATCATGATTGTATGTGCCATGACGTTATTTCATTTTTACTTTAAGGGTAGGCAAAGGAACATTTTTACTTTGCTATTGATTGGCGTGGTATTAAGCGGCTTATTCAGCAGTGTGACGAGCTTTTTCACTATGGTCATCGACCCTGATGAATTCACTTACATACAAGGTTCTATGTTTGCGAGCTTCAATAACATCAACGCTGAACTTGTTTACTGGTGTACGATTCCTTTGGTCGCTTGCTGCGCATATTTGTTCAAAATAGCGAACAAGCTGGACGTAATGTGGTTAGGCGTTGATAACGCAAAAAGCTTGGGGGTTGATACCCACAAGCTAACCATGCAAGTAATGTTCATCATCACTGTGATGGTATCAATTTCCACAGCTTTGACTGGTCCCGTGCTGTTTTTCGGTCTTATCGTCGTTGCACTCACCCGCCAGTTATTCAGCCGATTCCAACATCGATTCTTGCTTTTTGCGACGGCGATACTTTCTATTGTGCTACTTGCTGGCGGACAGTGGGTAGTCGAGAACCTCTTTGATTTTGATACAACTATCAGCGTAATTATCAACTTCCTTGGTGGCGGTTATTTCCTATTTCTCCTAATGAAATACAAATTTGATTAAGGTCTACCCTCGTGATTGAAATTAGCGGACTAAGCAAAAAATATAATAATAAATACGTCGTAAAAAACGCCGATGCATTGTTTCCACAAGGAAAAGTGACCAGTATCATTGGGCCTAACGGTGCAGGCAAAAGCACCTTACTTTCTATGGCAAGCCAGTTAACTGAGAGCGATGCCGGACAAGTCATCATCGGTAATCAACCACTAGAACAATGGAGCAGTGCTGACCTTGCAAAACGTTTATCGGTGTTGAGACAATCTAACAACATCAACATGCGGTTTACGGTTCGAGAACTAGTTGCCTTTGGTCGTTTTCCTTATTCCCAAGGTCGACTCACTGATGAAGATAACAGCATTATTGATCGCGCTCTTTTCCATCTCGACATATCGGAGTTGCAAGACAGCTATATTGATCAACTTTCTGGTGGTCAAAGACAAATGGCGTTCATTGCGATGGTTGTCGCGCAAGATACCGACTACATATTCTTAGATGAACCACTGAATAACCTAGATATTAAGCATTCTGTCGATATCATGGCAACTTTGAAAAAACTGGCTGATAAACACAACAAAGCGGTGGTGATTGTTATTCATGACATTAACTTTGCTTCTAGTTATTCGGATAATATTGTGGCAATGAAATTTGGTGAAGTAATAAAAAGCGGTACTGTTTTAGAGGTAATTCAAGAAGATGTACTCAGTGAAATCTATGAAATCCCTTTCAAAGTACAAGAAATAGATGGCAATCGCATATCACTTTATTACCGTAGATAGCTAATTTCTTATCGTAGGTAACCTATTGATTATCTAATACAATTACCTTCTCGGTGTGCATTTTTTAAGAGCAACAAAGCCTAGCCAAGGATATAGTTTTAAGTTTTTCGCTCTCGAATACAAAAGGTCAGCAATTATGCTGACCTTTTTAATGCATGCTCAAAGTACAGACAGGAGTTCAGTAATTTTGCACTATCAAGCTATCAAGCTATCAAGCTATCAAGCTATCAAGCTATCAAGCTATCAAGCTATCAAGCTATCAAGCTATCAAGCTGCGCAGTATTGCTTCCAATATTGTAAAGCCAAAGCATAGGCTTCTTCTTTATTGTGCTTTTCTGCAAATAAAATCGCTGTCATGGTATCCACAACACTATTAACCATGAGTTCATGTTCATCTTCAGGTGTCCCTAGAACGCATTCTTTAGGCGTAGGTAACTCAACATTCATTGACCCTTCCCAATAAAATGACTCTACTTTCTCAGGAGTACTCATCCATACTGTTTGGCTCACTTTCGGGTTGTATTCAGACTCACCTGATTGACCTTTAAATGAAATAACCGAGTGTGACTTATTGCCTATTACATGTTCCACTTCAGCGTGTAATTGTGGGAATCCTGGATGGAAACTGCCCCTTAAACCTAAACGACCGCCACCGGGGTTTAACGCTCGAACTACGGTGTTGATAGGAGTACGAAGACCATAGCGATTTTTCCAGCTGATCATGGTTTTTGCTTCAGGAGCAAAGTTAGCCAATGGCAAATAAGCAATACCATCCGCATCCATTATTGCTTTCGCATCTTCTGGGCTTTCGGCACTTCGCACGTTGAGTGTTTCGAGGTAGGTTTCAACATGCTCTCGCCCGCTTGGCTTATCCATATAACCATGCATTAAAATTTTATAACCTTGTTCCGACAAAATTTTTGCCGCTAAGAGATTCCAAGGTTTACCGCTACTTTTGTCATTTCGCTTACCTGCGTAGCACGGCCAGTCAATATCGGCACCAAGATCTGGGACTCGAGATTGGAATGCTTTAACGAAGCCGGCAATCTCTTCATTCGTTTCATTTTGCACTCGAATCAGCATTAAAAGCATTGCCATTTGGTCATCACCAACTTGCCCACTTAAATACTCATCCATGATTCTATAAGCTTGGTCGAACGATAAAGGCTTACGCCCTCTTTCACCACGTCCAACAGTTCGAATACACTCTAAAATACTGCTCATTAACTCTCACTACTCTTCAATTTAATCTTAACGGGTAAACCGTTGGTCGACTGATTCAGCTAAGTAAAATACGTTCAGCACTTCAAACTCTTCCGCTTTATCAATCGAGAATATGCGTCACTCCTAAAACATGCACACTGACCATCCAAGTCCGATGAACATCAAAAATTCTGACGCAAACTATAGGAGTATTGATTCTATGACACGTGGGTCTTGATTCAAAGCAATAGTCTTAATCCGCTTTAATGCCTCTAAAATAAAGAATGACATTCCATACAGCACTGCTTTCTTCCCGTAACGAAAACGGTCCTAAAAGTGGGACTTCATTATCAATATATGGGCTATATCCGGTTAAAATTGATGAAATACGCTATATCTTTATTAACAGTTGGATTTATCAGGACCCCGAAAACTTGGATTCAGTATTTTACCGAGCAGTCAGCAACAACCCTGAAGTCATCTCAAAGGTGTTTGATGTACTTCCAGAACCAACATTCTTAATTAATGAGGATGGCTTCTACGTGGAAGCTTGGGGTGGAACAGATCATACGCGTCACCATAGTCCAAACTTAGTGGTAGGAATGCACATTCGTGAAATTCTACCTATGGAAAAAGCATGTTGGTTTGAAGATATTGTCCGGCAAGTAATCCGAACTCAACAAGCTTATGAGTTAGAGTATGAATTAGACTCAAGGCAATTACCGTGCTTTAAAGGTATGGATGGACCTTCCGGATTGCAATACTTCAGCGCTTTTGTTGTTCCGTTAGCTCAACACCATGTACTTTGGACCGTGCGAAACATCACTGAATACAAAGTCATTCAAGTTCAACTGGCTGAGCAGCAACAAGCCCTTGAAAAGCAAACTTATACAGACCATTTAACTCAAATATATAATCGTTTTGCTTTAGAAAAACTTCTTCCAACGGCTTTGAATACTACGATAATAAATAAAACAAGTGCCGCTTTATTTATGATCGATATTGATTGTTTTAAGAACCTTAACGACCGCTACGGACATTTACAAGGTGATCAAGCATTAATAAAAATAGCTCATTCAATTAAGAGTTGGTGTGCAAGTAAAGGTGGTGACTGTTTCCGTTTTGGGGGTGATGAATTTTTAGTTTTCATGCCTAAAGTCAGTAAGGATGAAGCGCAACAATACGCTCAAAAATTGCTTATGATTATTCAATCGCTGAAAATTCCTAATATCGACTCGACAGTTAGTAACGTACTTTCGATTACCATTGGACTTATGCATCGCAAAACAATAAACGATGAAGTCAATATTGAACAATTCATAGCGATAGCAGATAGAGCTCTATTTTATGCGAAAAATATGGAACGCGGGACCATACACATGTTTAACGAAAGTAGAGAATAATATTGAATCACATCGAACAATTGGCGGGTTACCCTTGGTCATGTATGATGCTTAACAACGAAAGTTATTGTTTAAACTAGATTGCGATCATTCATGCCAAAATTGCTTAATAAAATTTGGATACATGCTTTTATGTTGTTTGCTATGTTAGTAGCAAATAACTCAGTTAGTGCCATAAAACGCGCTGACACCGGGCTTGTATCTGAAATTCCGGCAACAGAAAGCACAAGCCTACATAACAGCCCTAGTTTTGCGAATACCATTCAGCCAGTGACTTCTCACCTAACTACCGAAGTCACTCACTTAGATTGCCCGAATAACTATCAAGAGACTGAAGTTAAACACACTGAACACAGTGGTTGTAGCTCTGTCTGCCTGTTAAAAATGCCACCTTTCAAGGCTTCAAGCTCTATTGATTATCAGCATCAATCTTTAGCGCTTATAGAACGCGAACCTAAACTAAAACCGGTTTTACATAGCCAAACTTTACTACGCCCTCCTATTTCCTAGCTTTCATCTCAGCTTATACAACAACATAAATTCATTACGCTACTACTTATGGCGTGATGACTGACGATTTAATTATTGGAAATAAAATCATTATGAAAAAATTACTTACTCTATTTAGCGCATTAATTCTTAGCTTATCAGCACAAGCGGCACAATTTGAAGAAGGGACGCATTACACAACTTTAGATGTGAAAAAAGCAAAAACATCTACAGTGACGGAGTTTTTCTCTTTCTATTGCCCGCATTGCTACAAGTTTGAAGGTGTGGTTGAGAACTTGAAAAAAAGCTTACCGAAGGATGCTAGTTTTGAGAAAGTGCACGTAGCCTTTATGGGCAGCAACATGGCAGTGCCTATGGCTAAGTCATACGCAACTATGATCGCTCTTGACGCTGAAGAAAGCATGATTCCTGAAATGTTCAAACAAATACACGACCTAAGACAAGCGCCAAAAGATGAAGAGGCTCTACGTCAAATCTTCTTAGATACTGGGATTGATGCTAAAAAGTTTGACGCTGCATATAACAGCTTTGCTGTTAACTCGATACAAAAACGTTTCGATAAGCAGTTTGAGGCAAGTACTTTAACAGGTGTTCCTGGCGTATTAGTGAATGATAAATACATTGTGAAACCTGGTAGCATCAAGAGCTATGAAGAATACAACCAATTAGTTAACTACTTACTGGATCTATAATAGTCATTTTCTGGCTAGCTTTGTGCTGATATTTGCGGGTACTTCCAAGCGAATATTAATTTGAACAATCATCCAGTTTATTAATCCAAAGGCTTAGTTCATGACTAAGCCTTTTCGTTTCTAGTATGGCTTTCGTATTCTGTTGGTCCTCGACTCTTCTACTCTTCTACTCTTCTACTCTTCTACTCTTCTTTATGGAATTTCCTTATACTGCCTTCAACTATTTTTAAAACAGTAAATACTATGATTATTTTTACGACAAACTTTGGTGACATTGAGATTGAGTTGGATTTAGAGAAAGCTCCGGTTAGCTCTAAGAACTTTTTAAAGTATTGCCAAGATGGATTTTATGAAGGCACCACATTCCACAGAGTCATCGAAGGTTTCATGATCCAAGGTGGTGGGCATACCATCGATATGACAGAAAAACCAACAAGAGCTCCGATTGTTAATGAAGCAAATCGTGGTTTAAAAAATGTCATTGGTTCCGTCGCTATGGCGCGTACAGATGCTCCTCATTCCGCTACCGCTCAATTTTTCATTAACTTAGATAACAATGAGTTTTTAGATCATACCTCTACTACAAATTCTGGTTGGGGATATGCCGTGTTTGGAAAAGTGTCGGCTGGTATGGATGTGGTCAGAAAAATAGAGTCAGCCCCTACAACAATTCGTTGGGGCCATGAAGATGTTCCATGCGAAGATATTGTCATATCTAAAGTTACGGTCAGTGAATAGGCGCGAGTAATAAGCCACAACGAAAACTGCATATTGATGATATTGGATGTTTTTTAATAAAATGGTATGCAGTTAACTTTTTTCATCAGAACAAAAAGCATTTCTAGTGCTTATTGCATCAGCATTAGTTACGATGACAATAGTTGTATTATCACAGTAAGAACTGGATGTAAGAAAATGCCGGAAGAGTTTAATAGACAAAGTAGCTTTGGCTGGATGATCAATGTCGTTGCTAACAAAGCCAGTAAAGACTTTGATGCTGAGTTGAAAAAGCATGGGTTAACCATTGCTTTGTGGCCAACATTGATGTGTCTGTGGGAAGAAGAAGGCATCACCCAACGAGACATCGCCGCTAAATCGAAGGTTGAAAATTCAACAACCACACGAACATTAGACAAATTGGAAAAACTCGCACTCGTTGAACGCAGAGATGACCCAAATAGCCGTCGATCATTTAGAATATTTTTGACTGAAAAAGGTAAAGCGCTGGAAACAGAGTTGATCCCTATCCCTCTAAGATTAAACAAAGACTTACTTAGCGCTCTCGACTCAGATGAGCAGAAGCAAATGATCGCTTTACTACAGAAAATGGTTGCTGATATCTAGCGAAAGGTTTTCGCTATCTAACAAATAAGCTCCCTGCAATTCAGTCAAGATTCAGTAAGTACAAAACCAAATCACCAAAGCCCTCGCTCTAGTCGAGGGCTTTATTTTTTCTCGACCATTTGATGTAGCAACACAGTGACGCAATGATTACCGCCCCACCTATTAATTTTTGCAGTTCTACACTCTCTCCAAGTACACAGACACTTAATAACAACGTCCATACCGGTTCTAAAATCATGATAAGAGCAGCCACTTCCATATTCACTGAATGTTGTCCCACAGTCTGCAGTAAATAGCGGATAGATGTGGCAACGACAGCAGAGACTACGAACCAAAACACAAGAGTTTGAGTTATTTCAAACTCAGGTTGAACAGTCGAAGACGCAAACACGAGCCCACTGATGCCGACCACAAAAAGTTGAATACAAATTGATGCAATAGGCTTGATATTGGTGATGACTCGTTTGTTCATTACAAAGTGAAGTGATAGCAGCATTGATGCCAGCAGAAAATAGATCTGGCTCGGCTCTAGATGCCAACCATTAGTTAAGGTAAGCAGCAACATACCAATAATCGCGATAGGAAATGACAGCCAAAACGCACGATTAGGTTTAACTCGAAAGATCACCCAAGAAACAAATGGGGCAATAATCATTGCTAAGCTCATAATAAACGCCCCTTCAGATAACGTTTCGGTCACTGAAACTGCATACACCCACACCTGTAATGAGACGGAAAGCAGTAAGCCAACACCGCATAGCGACATAATTTGTTTAATCGTCAGTTGGCGAATATGGCGAAAACAAAAGGGTAAAAGCAATAAACTTGCGATCGTAAATCGGACACCAATAAACACGGGACCTGGCATTTCTAAGACCACCAGCTTAGAAGCAATCCATCCAACCCCAGCTAATAAAGTTGCACATAAGAGATAAAGTTCTCCACGCATTGCTTTTACGTTCATCATTTACATATGGTCCAATAACAAAAAAGCAACCCGACTCTGCGGGTTGCTTTTATAAACATTTCACAGGATCAAGATACTATCTTAATACTCTGCTTTCAGGCAGTATTTTTAGCCTGCATATACTGGGTAGTCAGTCAGACCTTTTTCAGCACCGCCAAACAATGTGTTTGGATCATGTGCTGCTAGTGGGTAACCATTTTGAATACGCGCGGGTAAATCAGGGTTCGCGACAAACGGGCGACCAAAACCAACCATATCAGTCACTCCTTCAGCAACTGCTCTCTCACCGCGTTCGCTGTCATATTTACCTGCGTAAATCAGAACACCATCGTAAGCGTTACGCACCGCTTCTTTAAATGTTTTAGGTGTTTCTGGAGCATCATCCCAATCGACTTCTGCAATATGCAAATAAACGATTTTGTATAAGTTGAGTAGCGTCGCTGCGGCTGTGTAAGTCTCAACAGGTGTCGCATCAACAGTGCCATTTAGTGATGTAAACGGAGCAAGGCGAACACCTACTTTATCAGCACCGATAGCACTAACCATAGCTTCAACAACTTCACCTAAGAAACGTAAGCGATTTTCAACTGAACCGCCGTATTCATCTGTTCGACTGTTTGCTTCAGAATCAATAAACTGGTTAATCAAGTAACCATTCGCCGCATGTAATTCAATGCCATCAAAACCCGCTTCAACCGCATTTAAAGCCGCTTGACGGTATTGTTCGACAACATCTTTGATGTCTGACTTCGTCATTTCACGAGGTTCAACAACATCAACAAATCCAGGAGCATCAGTACCATTATCGATAAATACTTTTACATTTTCAGCTTTCATTGCTGATGATGAAATTGGCTGTTCACCACCGATGTTGTCTGGGTGTGTAACACGACCAACATGCCAAAGCTGCGCGAATATAACGCCATCTTTTTCATGCACAGCATCCGTTACTTTTTTCCAACCCGCGATTTGTTCATCTGAATAAATGCCAGGAGTCCAAGCATAACCCTGTCCCATAGCTGAGATCTGTGTACCTTCCGCAATAATTAAACCTGCAGTTGCACGTTGAGCATAATATTCAGCCATCATTTCATTTGCTGCGTTGCCAGGCTGAGTAGCACGAGAACGAGTCATGGGTGGCATTACAATACGATTCTTTAGAGTGATATTACCAAGTTGAATCGGTTGGAATAGTGCGTTTGTCATCATGTTATCCTCTAATTAACCTAATTGAATCAGTTCGATTTGGTAGCCATCTGGGTCAGTAATAAAAGCAATATGAGTGGTTCCACCTTTTACAGGTCCCGCTTCACGAGTCACATTCCCGCCCAATGATTTAATCTTGTCACACGCTTCATAAATATCTTCTACACCTAGTGCCAAATGACCAAATTGGTTGCCCATGTTGTACTCATTGGTATCCCAGTTAAATGTCAGCTCGATAGTTGTTCCACCGTGCTCGTAACCCACAAAAACCAGTGTATAACGATATTCAGTGTTCTCGTGACGCTCAAGCTCCTTCATACCCAGAACCTTCGTATAAAACTCAATAGATTTATTTAAGTTCGTCACTCGAAGCATTGTGTGCAAAAATTTCATTTATTCACCTTTGTATACTTCAAACTAATGAAGCGATTTGTCTGTTCTGAAGTCTTAATCTTCTCTGTTGTTGGGTATATTAGGGGAAAGGTACAATTTAATGAAATTATCAAAAATTCTCATAGTGATAATTTTTTGTTATCAATGTGATTGTTGGGAAGGGAGAGACGGGTAATATGAAAGTTTAAATAGAAAAAGGAGACCGAAGCCTCCTATTTAATTTATATCATTGAATATTAATGGAAATTTATACTTTTTCTATTTTTTAAAAGCAGGACGCTTATGATGTAACAGCTGTGACATTTCATCGGAAGTGTTGATAATTTCTTGTCTGAACCACTTATGAGCAGGATCGTTATTTTGTTTTTTCAGCCAAATCAGATAATGAGAGATAGGCAAATACTCAAAAGGAGGCTGGAATAACTGTAAATCTAAACGCTCTTGAAATTGAATTGCCATTGAAAGTGGCACAACCGTTATGTAGTCCGACTGACTGCACAGTAATAAGTTACTAAATAGCGAACTGCCGTGAAAAACAATCTTACGCTGTGATATATCCAGTGAAGTATAGTGACTTAAGCTTCTAACCTGACGCCGAGTTCGATCCAAAACAGCATGTTTTTCTGTCATGTATTGCGCTTCAGTTATCTCACCCTTAATTCTTGGGTGTCCAGTGCGACAAGCAATCACAAACTCACCATCATAAAGCTTCTCACTGACGGTACTTGGATGCTCAGGCAATACAATATCAATCATTGCATCAAACTTTTGCGTTAAAAGATCTTCATGAACTTGATCATCAGTGTCAGGTTGATCATAAACTTCCAACGAGATCCCTTGGTTAGGCAACTGAGCAAAGCGGTTAAGCAATAACCACTGCAAATGTTCAGGGGCTGAGACGACAAATTTACGCTCAGATGTCACCTCATCAAATGATGCCATTCCCTGAAAGACGCCATTAAGCTCTTGTATTGGAGCTTTCACCTGCTCATACAAACTCTGCGAAAAAGCGGTTGGTACCACTCCTCGCCCGCTGCGTACAAACAATTCCTGACCAACATCATTCTTTAATCGTCCCAAAGCGGTACTGATTGTCGACTGGTTGGTATTCAAGTGCTCGGCCGCCTTACTTAAACTCCCCTGCTCCATCACAGCAGAAAATACAGCCAATAAGTTAAAGTTCGGAATGTCGTTACTCATTCATTTTTCCTATCAATCGTTAAAACGATAATTAACTTATCTTTTACTTGTTTTTCGTAATAGGTTCAATGTTTACCATTTGCTTGCTTTCTATATGTGAACTGAAACTTAACTCTTCAAACTCAATTGCTATGAGTAGTACCACTAGACCTAATAATAAGAGCGATAGATTTCAGTGTTTACTACTGACGTATTGCGGTCTAACTATATAATCACTTAATTTCATAGATTTTCTAAACAACACATTTATATAACCGACTTTTGACATCCACCTAGATTGAATCATCGTGAAAGCGATAATTAAATAATTATTTTGCTTATGTTTCTCACTTTAAAGTCCATCTAGTATCCGCCTGTTTATGGTAGTCATCACAATAGGTTGGTTAAATGAAAAAACACTTTTTAGCTTTGGCAATTACTACGGTAGTAAGCCAAGCATATGCTGCGGGTCCACTTCTTCCTGAATTAGGCTCTTTAAATGTCAGTACAGCAGGAGCAGGAAGCGCAGCATTAGCAGAAAGTGCTTTAACAGCATGGACAAACCCAGCAGGTATGTCGCAGTTAGAAGAAATGAATGTAACGATGAATGCTGCGCTACTTGATACCACATTTAATTATACAGACGCGGGCTCAACGGGTGCGTTCGCTAATGGTCAAAATGCAGATGGTGGGACGCTAACCCCTGCGGCCAGTTTCTATTTCGCAACCCCGATTAATGACAAGTTTCACGGCGGAATTGCGCTTGCATCCCAAGGAGGATCAGGGGTTGATTATGGGAAAAACTTTCACGGGCAAAGCTTATTAGAAAATGCCGAGTTTGTTACCGTACAAATTGCACCAGCCATATCTTATAAAGTAAATGAAGAATTAGCGGTTGGTATGTCAGCTAACTTTGAATACTTTACGGCAAATGGCGAGCTTGATGTACTCCCCGGCTCACTGCCTACTATTGGAACGGGTGTGCTTGAAGCAGAAGCGAACGATTTTAACGTTGGCTATTCATTAAGTGCGTTTTATAAACCAAACAATAACCATAGATTTGGCTTAATTTACCGTTCTGAAATCGCACATTATGGTGAAGGAGACGTGAAGGCCAGCCATACCGGGTTTTTAGACACAGCTCCTTCTGCAGATGTTGGTTTGGACTTCATTATGCCAGCACACCTACAAGCAAGTGGTGTACACACAGTTATTCCAAAATGGGATTTACTGTGGAGTGTCACTTGGTACGATTTATCAACCTGGACTGACTTAACGCTGGATATCAATGATAGCCCTATCCCTGTTGTGACTCGAAACTTTGATGATGTTTGGAACTTCGCAATAGGCACTCACTACCAATTAAGCCGAAAAGTACGTTTAGAAACAGGAATAAGTTACGAAACATCTCCTCAAGACAATCCAAATAATATTTACATGGATGTGCCTTTAGGTGAAATTTGGCGATTTGGTCTAGGAGCAACGTATAAAATCAACCGTAATTGGGAGATGCGCGGCTATTACGACTACATCGACTTAAGCGAACCTGAGATCGATTATACGCTCGATGTACTTCCTAATCTTGGTAACATGAAAGGCTCCTATGAAAGCCATGCTCATTATGTAGGTCTCCAAGTTAACTATCGCTTCAAGTAACGATTAACTCAGGTATAAATCTACTCAGTACTTATCGGAATATTAAGCTTAGCGTTGGCTAAGCTTTTTCTATTTATGTCGCGTATATACACTCTAAAAGAGTCTCATCCTTCTCTTTAGAGCTTTATCCGTAAATCATGACTACACCGTTTCGATTTGTATTGAATTTTAGCCTAATGAACGGGATAAACAAGGGCTTATTGTCTCACTTTTCGTGACACTGTTTCGCGCATCACTTTCTGTCATGTAGTAAAGCTCGTTTTATATTTATATCGTACGCACCGAACATTACACCTTTTCCCACCATACAGCTTTCCAGATAAATCCATTCATCTTCAAGCATCATAAGCTCTAGCCCTTACTATACTTAGCATGGTGAACTTTTCGTTCACTTTATCTGCACGTCATTCCTCTAAAAATCGACACATATCTTTTCTCAAAAGCCGGCCGGTTATTTGTTATTAATCTGTATATCCAAGGAATAAATAACTATAACTATCGGATTCACGATAATTACAAAACGAAATATCACGTAGATTCATATTATTCGCTTCCTCTATATTCCTCCCAACGAATAAACGCTTCATGGCTAATGGCTATGAAGATGAAATAAATTTCCTAAAAATTATGGCTAAGGATATAGATATGCTTAAAAAGAATCTCCTTTCTGTTGCAATCACCGCAGCAGCACTACTTTCGACAACAGCAAGTGCACAAGAAAAATTATCAGTGCAAGAAGCTGCAAAAAAATCAGCTAACCCTGTATCTGATGTTTGGATGTTGATCACCCAAAATGATTACACAGTCCTAGAAAAAGACGATGGTCACCATGAAATGCAAAACCGTTTCAGCTTTCAACCAGTAATGCCAGTCCCTATTATGGATGGCGAATGGAACCTAGTTAACCGTCTGGTAGCGAACCATTATAGCGCTCCAGGAGATCGTGAAGACGGTGACTTCTTTGAAGGTCGTACAAATGGCATGGGCGACACCGTTTTTCTATCAATGGCCGCACCTAACCGTGACGACGGTTGGATTTGGGGTGTTGGTCCAACAATGATTATGCCCACCGGTACTGACGGTTTAACACAAGATAAATGGCAAGTAGGTCCTGCTGCAATGGTGGCTCGTCTTGGTAAAGAAACAGGTAACCCAACAAGCATTGAAAGCTGGAACGTAGGTTTCTTAGCCCAGCAATGGTGGGATGTTGGCGGAAGTGATAGCGTCACCGACTCAACAAGCCAAGCTGATATCCAGTATTTTTTAAACTATCGTTTAAGCAACACAGCCCTAATAGGTATGACACCGAATATACAAGTTGATTGGACAAAAGATGGCTCAGACCAATTCACGGTACCAGTAGGCTTGGGCTATATCGATATGTTTAAAATTGGACCTATGCCCGTACGCTGGGGGGTTGAACTTCAGTATTATGTAATGAAGCCTGATGCCAATGTTGGTGCTACTAACCCATCAGAATATGTTCCGTATGCTCCAGATTGGAACCTGAAATTCTTCATTGCTCCGGTTACACTGAATCCATTCAAATAAACTGTCCAAATCCCCCCTGACTGGTCTAATTTCTCAAATATTTTAGACCGGTCTTCCTAATTCTTTTTTACCCACTTCTATGATCCAGACCAAGTTAATGAACAAAGTTTTCAAGATGTATATGAGCCTTTTCAAATAATCGGAGTACCGATTTAGTATTAAATAAACACATCGTAAATTCGATATATCAAAATCGTATTACACGGTAGATACCACTCAGTTCTCTTCCTATTATCCTGCTAGTAAATCAATGTTCACTCGAACTAACAGAATGACGAATGTTTTTATCGTGCTCAGTGTAAAGCATCATGGAAGAGCCCCTTATTTAAGGTGAGTTACACCGGATAATGACCAATACTCGTATTTTTTTGGAACGAGACAATGAAGTTGATTCACTAAGGGGCCAATTTGTGCCTAATACAGAGAATCCGTTGTCTGGATATAGCGCCATTATTTTTAGAGTTCATCGACACCTTTTGTCTATGCGTAGTATGACTAAAACGCGGTAGGCATTAACTTCTCAGGTGATGCTAAAAAGTATTCTAGGCTACAAGTTCTCTCTTCTTATTTTACGTAGGTAGAGATATGAAATTTCTTAAAATTGTTTTCCAAAAGATTTGGGCTGTCGCCTTAGTCTTTATTAAGTTCATCCTTTTTATGGTGCTGATGTTTGCTGGCGCTTGGGTGCTGGCACCAATGGGTAAAATACATTCAAAAGACATCGACCTTAGCCAATTCAATAACCACCCAAATGAAATGATGATGACGTTTTTTCAAACGGAGTATTTCTCGGGTTATCTGTTTTCTGTAACCATGGCTGTGGTACTTGCTGTTATATACGGCATGTGGCAAGTCCATGAACTCGGTGTGCATAAAGCGAAAGAGCATAAAAGTGCACATGTTCAAATTGTATTCGCCCTTTCTCTTTGCGGTCTATTCATCAGCAAAACCTTTTGGGTTATCGCTTTGGTTATTGCCCTAGCAAATTGGAAACATGTTGGCCAATCCATCAGTGACGTTATTCGCCGTGGTGTTCAACCTAAAGACCCCGCTGCCAGCGATAAAGCCCCAAATAATCAAGATTCAAACGACCAAAATCTTATCAACCAAGCGAATCCTAAACAGACAGCAACCGGAAACGAGGCAGCATAATGAAAGAAATGATGATCCCATATATCCTGATTGTATGGTCCCTGTTTGCAACTGGCGCATTAAAAAAGAGCTTTAAAAACTACACATGGGCAGCCATTGGAGGCGCGGTTATTTTAGGTCTTTTAGCTATCGTATCTCGCCTTTGGGCACCTGTTGATATGACTAACTCGACAACGGTAAAAGCACCACACGCTGTAATGTCTCCGGTTTTCGGTCAACAGATCGACCAAGTGTTCGTTGATCACAACCAAATCGTTAAGAAAGGCGATGTGATCTATACATTAGTCGACATTAATTCGGCGGCAGATAAAGCAAAAATTGAATCTTCGATTGTACAAAAAGAAGAAGAGATTAAGCAGATGACTCGCGATTTGGATCGCGCTGAAACATCGCCTCAAATTTTCAATACTCGTGACGTAGAAAAATTAAATTCAGATCTTCGTGTTATGAATGCTGCATTAGCGTCACTCAGAGCCGATTTACAGAAGGTTAACTGGGCACAAGAAAAGAAAACAATTACCGCCGAGTTTGATGGTCAAGTGTCAATAGTGAACATTGCTGAAGGTTCGGTTATGGGTAACATGCACCTATACAACACCAGTAAGAAATTCCTTGAAATGCGTATTTCAGACCAAACTTACGGTTACGTAAAAGTGGGCGATTTTGCCGAGTTCTTTGTTGACGCTTACCCAGGTCACGTGTTCCGCGCCAAAGTTCACAGCTTTACAGCTGGTACTGGTGAATCGAGTATTTCACCTCTTCAAGGGCCACAAAGTGTCGGTCAACACGTTGTTCGAAACGGTAATGGCTTAGGGCGAACTATCGTACTAGAAATATTTGAACCTGAAGGCTACACCATTCCAATAGGTGCAGCAGGTGCAGCTTGGATTTCCGCAGAGAAACCGCATCCATTTTGGGGCTTCATTGATGTGATTGGCGCAGCAACAGTCCGCCTTCAATCCTACAAATCTTATCTGGGTGCTTGGTAATATGATCGTTCGCATAGCTTCATAGCTTCATAGCTTCATAGCTTCATAGAAAGACTCTATGCTCCATTACTGAATCAAAAACACCTCATTCTTGAGGTGTTTTTTTGTATTCATCAATGCCAAAAATCATTGTTTGACCTTGATCAATAAAATCGAATAAGCGATTGAATGAAAATCAAATCATCGTAATAACGATATGTCGAAATCGATTTACCTCGTAGATACCATTCACTTACCTCTTTATGATTACCCCATCAAATCCTATTCCTGTTTTAAAAATAAAGGTCACATTATGACTAATACGTTTAAGAAAATGGCTTTACCCGTTGCGATTGCAAGTGTTCTTTTCACTTCTGGCTTTGCCTCTGCAACTCCAGTTATTGAAGCAACATCGAAAGTAGGTCAAGAACTTCAAACTGCAAATGCAGCTCAATACCAAAACATCGATCTTGATTCACGTTACAAGAGTGAAGTTCTATTTGAACATAAATCTAACTTATTCTGGGGTAAAGGCGAACGTATTCAGGTTGTTTCTAAAACAGGTGATTCTCTAGCTTACACCGCTGAGTCTGACCATGTTCACCCTATTTTAACCAAGCACGGTCGTAAAATGGATCAAGCTATCATCAAAGTAGATGACAATGTTTACCTTGGTTACGGTTTCGGTCTTGATACACCAGTAATGATTGAAGGTGACGATGGCATTATCATCGTTGATCCAGGTGAATCAGTAGAAATGGCTCAATCGGTTAAAGCGCAATTCCGTCAAATCACAGATAAGCCAGTTAAAGCTATCATCTATTCTCACAACCATATTGACCACATCTCTGGTGTTCGTGCATGGGTGACAGACGAAGAAGTGGCATCAGGCGACGTTAAAATCATCGCTGAAGAAGGCCTAACAGCAGCCGTGGCTAACTGGTCTTCAAACTTGGGAACATTATTCGGTCACCGTACTTCTTATACTGGCGCTAAGCACGTAGAAGAAGGAGAGCACGGTACTGTAAACGATGGTCTAGGTCCTCGTTTCATGCAGGGTGCTATCTCGTTCATCGAACCAAACGTGCTTGTACCAAGCCAAGGGCACTTAGAGATTGAAATTTCTGGCGTTAAAATGCACATTGAAAACGTGCCTTCTGAAACTAAAGATGAGCTAGTTGTTTATCTTCCAGAGCAAAAAATTCTACATGCTGCAGAAGTACTTCAAGGTGAAAACTTCCCGAACCTTCACACCATTCGTGGCACGAAATTCCGTGACCCTTCAATGTGGTTCAAAGGTATCGACGTAATGCGTAAGTTTGACACTGAGATTATGATTAACTCTCACGGTCGCCCTGTTGAAGGTAAAGAAGCGGTATCTGACGTATTAACGGCTTACCGTGATGCGATTCAATACACGCATGACCAAACAATTCGTTACATGAACAAAGGCATGACGCCAGATGAGTTAGTTGAAGTGGTAAAACTTCCTAATCACCTTGCAGAGCACCCTTGGTTAGGTGAACACTACGGTACTGTTGCACACGCAGTGCGCCAGATTTACGTAGGTTACAACGGTTTCTTCGAAGCGGATCCATGGCAACTAGAGCCAATGGCATACGAGCAACGCGCTAAAGCATTCGTAGAGATCATGGGCGGCCGTGAGAACATCATCGAAACCGCTAAAGCAGCAATCAAAGCAGAAAACTACACATTTGCGGCAGAAATTCTTTCTTACCCTATTACGGTTAACAAGCAAGATATGGAAGCTCGCGAGATGAAAGCACAAGCTTACAAAGCATGGGCTGCAGATCAAGTGAACATCAACTGGCGTAACTGGGCACTTAACGCTGCTGCTGAACTAGAGAACAAACGTGATTTCTCTAACATGATCAGCTTTGCTTCAGTTGACGTTCTTACTGCATTACCAAGCAAGCAGATCTTCGACATGATGACTTCAACGCTTATCGCAGAAAACTCGCTAGACGTAAACATGATGCTAACGTACAACTTCTCTGATACTAACGAAGCATTTACTATCGAAATCCGTAACGGTATTGCACAGCTACACGAAGAAGCAGTAAAAGGTGCTGATGTACAAATCGACACCACGCGTACAGTATTGAACCAAATCTTGATTGCGGGTCCAAACGCTCAACAAGTGATTGGTAAAAACTTACAGTCTGGCGCATTCAAATTCTCGAATGGCGACATCAAAGGCTTCGGTCAATTCATGAGCTACTTCGATAAGCCAATGACTCCTGAAGAAATCATGCTTATCGTTCGCTAATTGAATGTTCGCTAAATCAATAGCTGATAGCTTGTTTGATTTCAAGGATAGATAACGATATACAAAAGGGACCCTCATGGTCCCTTTATCTTTTGGTTTGATTACTGGTAAAGTGCGCCATCCGGCAGGCTGGTAGATGATTTAGCGGCTTCTTTAAGCTGCATCAATATCAAAACACCTATGCCACTGCATCTATGTTAGTGCTGCCTATATTAGTGCAGCTAAACGTGCATTTTTACCGCTTAAAGTTAGAGGTCACCATGTTAAAACGAATTGCTCTACTTCTTTCATTAAGTTCTTCGCTTGTTTTTGCGTGTGGTTTACACCAAGAAACTGGCTTTAGCTTAGTTACAGAACCAGGTTCACTTGAAGTCTTTGGCAATATCATTAATGCCCGCCAAGACGATGAATTTAATAATCTCAATAAACCAGACCACTTCCGATTATTTGCTATAAAAGCAGCGCTTGCCAAAGAGCACTCACTAAGCACTGACTTCAACTTATTCGAAGCCATTAAAGGTCATTACAGTGAAATTAATGTAGCAAATGAGGTGAGCGTTTCGGGGCGAGAAACCCTCCCAACAAAAGAAGATCTATTACTAATTACTGAACTCGATGTATTTGATGCGATCGCAACTGGCACCATTTCTTGGGATCAAGCCAGCCTTCAGGGATTAGTAGTCATCAATGGACCTGATGATAAACGTGAACAGTTAAACGCTTGGTTCAGCGACATCTTTTGATGCCGCTGCCTTTAAGTGGGATTCGAATAAATGAGTTACTGAAAACTATCGCATGCTAAAGTTTTCATTGTGCCACTGATTGGTTTTCATACCCTTCTCAACTAGCTGAGATTTCAATGACATCAGCATTGGTGTTGGTCCGCATGCAAACCATTGATACTGTTTAATATCCAACTCTAGCTTGCTACACATGGCCTCTGCAGTTAGTCGCTCACTTCCAGAATGTTGCTTATGCAGTACAATTCGCTTAGAGCCAATCAAGTGTCCCACTTTTTCTAACATTAACGAATAGAGTGACCCTCTTCCTACATAAAACAAATGCACGGGTTGATCGCTTTCTTTCCAACTTCGAATCCACGCTAGGAATGGAGTAATACCTATACCACCAGCAATCCAAACTTGAGGTTTATTGGCTTTCTTTTTCGCATGTAAGCGTCCATAGCCGCCATCAACCGTGACAGGTAAACCAACTTTAAGCCTACTTTGTAATTCTTTGGTGTGGCGACCAAGCCCTCTAATAACGAAGCTCAGTTGTTGACCAGTGCCTTTATTTTTAGCACTTGCTGCATTGGAAGCTGCAATAACTTCAGGTGCTGATGTAATGGTGAATGGGTGAAAATGTTCTACACGGTCAAAGCCAAAATCAAGATAAGCAAACTGACCTGCATGATATTGAATGCTTTCATCTTCCGCTTTCATGACCACTTCAACTGCATCATCAATTGGGTTCACTTCCGTCACCTGATAAGCTCGATACTGCTTAGGCTTCATGAATGTTTTGTAGATCCAACTAAGCGAGCCAATGAGGGAAACCGCAACCAAAGCTGCCCCGGTTACACTGAATAATTCAAACGGTACATCAGAAAAAAACGTGTGGTAGACAGAAATTAGGAAAATAGGCCCCATAAGCTTGTGAGTATAAAACCAGATACGATATGGGATTTGTTTAACCATACTCACTCCACCTAGAAGCAACAAACCATACATAGCCCATTGCCCAACTTCTTCCCCCATTTCAGCAAACTGAGGATCAAGTGCATTACCAGCAGGTCCTGGTACTAGCATCCAGTGAAAACTTGCACCAATTAAACCGAAAATACCCAGCCATTTGTGCCAAATGTACGCTTTATCCATGCCTCCGACCAAAGGCTCAATCCACTTAGGGCGGCAGCTGATCACCATAGCTAAAGCCATGCTAATCATTGAGATAGTGGCAAAGAATGCAGGAATTTTTCGTGCCAGTTCCAAATCAACAGGAAGCAAAAACCAAACGCCTACCAACAGTAAGAAGCTAATGATAATTAAGGTGAAATTTTTGAATGTCATAATAAACCGGAACAGGTAATAAGATACTTTTAGAATGCCATGCTGAATGTGAATAAAACATGAACCTATTGTTCAGCTTATTGATGGGTATAAAGAAACGAATCAATACAAAAAGGCCAGTCACCTATGCTTGAAAGGTTGACTGGCACATAAATATAGAATCATTAGTTTTACAAAAAATAAGAATAAATGATTAAAAGAACAAGGTGGACCCTAGCCTCATACACATCGATTCGAACTAGAGATTGTGGTTCATAAAGCCTTGCTTCTCAATGTAATGAAGAACGCTTTGTGAAAACTCAACGTGTGACTCTCGCGTATATTTTAGAGTTGTATATAGCTGAGCTAAGTTCTTCACATCTGATGCTTCAATCTTAGCTTTAAGTTCAGGGAACGACATATAACGGTTCCAACCGTCCGTTTCTCGCTGCTTATAAATGGCTTTAATCTGTTCATCCGTCTGGTCTTGATAAGTCTCGTAATGGACAAGCCCTTCTAATGGTAAACGATCTCGCACTTCAGGGTTTTCATCTGCATAACCGAGCGAATAACCTACCACGGGGACTACACCTTCCGGTAAATTGAGTATCTCACCGATCTGATCGCAGTTAGCTAATGTAGAACCCATATAACATAACCCTAAACCTTTCGCTTCAGCCGCAGTCGCAACGTTTTGCGAGACTAAAGTGGCATCAATCGTCGCAATCATGAAGCTCATAAAGTTATCGAAATTAGGCTTCGCTTCATTGAGTTCTAACCACTTTTTCATTCGACGAAAATCAGCACAAAAAGTGACTAATACTGGTGCATCAACCACCATATTTTGTTCCATGTGTGGCTGATAAAGTTTTTCACGAATAGCAGGATCTTTCGTGACTATAATCGAATAGGACTGCATGTTACCCGATGAAGAAGCTCGAATACCGGCTTGCAGCACTTCATCTAACACCTGTTGCGGTATTTCTTGAGATTTATACTGACGAATTGAACGATGAGAATGCAAGTGAGACAAAATATCCACTGAAATATCCTTATTGATTTAGTTATCCTTATGTAGCCTCATAGTAACTAACTCATTATCGAATCATATGTTCTAAAAATAAAAATGAGACATTCGGTCAGATAAGTTTCTCTCTGCATTTCACATAGAATGCAGACCGACTTTCTATTTCCCAACCCCATAGCCACAAACACAAACAAAGACATAGACATAGACATAAAAAAGCACAGCCTTAGCTGCGCTTCTTATTAAACTATTCATTACACTCTTATATCTAATCTGAGACTAATCTCTGAGAATGCAGCCCTTTTCTACGTGTCATCAAGTGGAACACGACAGGCACAAAGTAGAATGAAATCAGCGTGGTTAATACTGTACCGCCGACGATGGCAACTGCAAATGGCGGCCAAAAACCACCGCCTGCAATAATCAAAGGCATAAAACCGCCAACCGTTGTGATGGTTGTGGAGCTAATATGACGAGTACACGACATCACCGCTTCTACCACAGCATCAACATTGCCAGATGAAGCCCTCTCATCCAGTTTAAGCTCAGTCAAAATTACAATGGCTGCATTGATAGCTAAGCCAGCAATACCCAACATAGCGATGATTACAGTGAAGCCAAATGGGTAACCAAATATCCACACGGACAATAACCCAAGACCGCCCGCAAGCGCTGCCACCATGAATATGATGCTACTCATTCTGAATGAGTTAAACGACATCACCACTACTAGTACCATCAAGACCACAACAACGGCCACATTAGAAATTAGACTATTTACAGAGTTATCTCGTTCCGCCGATTCGCCACCAAACCCAATAGTGTAGCCTGACGGGATCTCATAACTTTCTAAACGCTTTTGGAACTCATTGAGTACAGTCTGTGGTAGTACACCAGCTTTGATGTAACCCTCAATAGTATTCACACGCTGCCCATTACGTCTAGTGATAGAACCGCGGCTAGTCGTAAGCTCTAACTCTGCTAACGTTGAAACATTGATACCCGTTGAATACACCTCTGAGCTTATCGGTAAACGGATATTACTTAGGTGCGATAAATTCTCGCGGGCATCATCCGCTACACGTACTCGAATGGGTACTGACTCACTGCCTTCAATCACTGAGCCGCTTTCACGACCCGTTAACGTGGTTTGTAGCATGCCTGCAAATTGATTAAGAGAAATACCATTTAGCTTGGCTGTATCCTCATCGACCTTAAGCCATACTTTAGGCGTACCCGGCTGTAAGGTTTCTCGTGTATGAGTAACATTGGGAATATTGGCAAGAATTAAGCGTACATCTTCACCAATCGCCTTCAAGGTATCTAAGTTTTCGCCATAAACACGTAATTCTACAGGCGCAGTAAATGGCGGCCCTTGATTAAGCTTTCTTACCAAAATCTGCGCTTCTGGAACCTCTTTATCCAACACCTCTTGTAACATTGGAATCAAAGCATTGGCTTGTGCGAAGTTCTCCGTTTTCACCATCGCTTGTGAAAAATAAGGCGCGTTGTTTTGTCTTGCTTGCAGGTTGTAATAGAAAGACGGGAAGTTAGCTCCTACCAGCCAATCAATACGCTCCACTTCTTGGTAACGGTGAATAATGTCATCGACTTTTTCTGAAGTGGCTTTGGTCGCATAGATACTTGCTTGAGGCGGCATGTAAACCTGAATCTCAAACATGTCTCTGTCCGAAGGTGGGAAGAACTGCTCTGTTAATTGAGACATGCTCCAGTAACCGGTAAAAGGTACTAACAGCACAAGGGCAATCGTGATTATCGGGTGAGTGACACCAAAGCGAACTGACGACGAAAACCAGCGAGTCAATGCAGGAATTCTCAGCCCTGTAATAAACCAGTGGTGCTGACCTTTTTTATCAACATCACTGAGCTTTTTAGGAAGAAGCTTAGTCGCTAGACCTGCGATCAGCGTATGCGAAATTAGGTAAGAACCTAACAGAGAGAAAGAAACGGTAATCGCAATGCCGCCCACAAATTCACCTGAAGCTCCTGGCATTAAGATGATTGGTGCAAAAGCAAGAACGGTCGTAAGTGTTGAACCTAGTAGCGGCACCCATAAATGCTTAAGTGCATTCATCGTTGCTTCGGCTCGCTGCTGACCTTTCAAACGGTAAGCTTGAATGGTATCCACCATTACCACCGCATTGTCCACCATTATCCCGAGTGCAACAATTAAACCAGTCACCGACATTTGGTTGATTGGTACTCCGGTCATCTTCATGATGGAAAGTGTGAGTAATGAGGTTAACGGAAGAGAAATGGCGACTAAAATTGCAGCTCGAACACCTAGAGTCACGAACAGTACAATTAAGATCAGCACAAAACCAATCATTAAACTTTTGCCTAAGTCATCTAAGCGAGTCTCGGTGTAACCCTGCTGATTAAACAACACAGTTACTTGAACATTGCTTGGCAGTTCTTGCTCAAACTTATCGATAACGGTATTGGCTCTAGCTGTCCAATTATCCACTCGCAAGTCAGGATGCATTCGCGCAGCAACAATCACTCCGGGCTCACCATCAACAATCGCGATTTGATTTTGTGGCGTTTTTTCCCCTCGGCGTACAGAAGCAATATCTTCCATTCGGATGATGTGCCCATTACTGTCTGTCGCAATTGGCACTTGTTTAATTCGTTCAATCGAGTCGAGTTCTGATTCAATTTCTAACCCAAAACGAGAATATGCACTGACTAATTCCCCGGCAGAGTTTTTCGCATCAGCGCCTTCCAGTGATTCCGCAATATTAGCGCTTGAACGCCCTAATGCCGCAGCATCAGCAGTTCGCAAACTGATCTGAATTTCTTCTTGTGGCATCCCGTATTCATCAACGAATTCGGTGCCTGATAAGGTTCTTAATCGCTTAGCCAATTCTTTTGCATAACGACCAAGAGTTAGCCTATCTGGCTCTCCAGAACCTGACCAAGTAAGCGCAGTAATTGTGGTGAAGGCGTAAGTATGGTCACTGTCGAGATCCGGAGAGTGTGTGCCTGATGGCAAGAGCGCCTCAACATCAGATAATTTGTCACGAGCCTGCGACCAAACAGGTTCTGGCTCGGTAATGTCATCATTCAATTCCAGTGTCACAATCGACACTCCCGGTCTTGACGTTGAGGTGACTAATTTAACTTCACTCAGTTCACGCAATTTGTTTTCGATGACTTCAGTCACCAGCGTTTCAACCCGCTCGGCACTAGCACCTGGAAAACTGGTGGTAATGTTTGCATAACGGTTTTCTATGACTGGGTCTTCAGCTCGCGGTAAGGTCATGAAAGCTGAAATACCGCTTACAAGAAGTAAAGCAGTCATTAATATCAGTAGCCGAGTATTGGAAATAGTCTCTATGATTTTCATGGTATTCCCTACTTAGCCACTTCAGCAGGCTTTACTGTTTGCCCTGGAACTAAACGATGCAAACCACTGGCAATCACCTGCTCGCCATCAGCTAAGGCACCAATCACATAAGCTTGTTGATTATTTGCAAATAGAACCTGAACGCTTCTGCGTTCAACTTTGTTACCTTCACCAATAACGAAAATATTCCACACGCCACGTAAACCATCGATTAATCCGGTTAATGGGATCCAATAACCTTGTTCATCTATCGTTTCATCAAATTGAAGGTAAGTAAGCTGCCCTTCTAAAACTGGTGATTTTTCTGGGAAGAGATAGCGTAATGCTACGCTGCGAGACTGGGTATCAACCATGGCACCAGGGTTAAGTAAACTCACAGAATAATTTGAGTTAGCCACTCTTATCACCGGAGCTTCAAGTGAAGTGACCTTTAGCATTTGATGAGCAGGAATGCCAATGAAGGCTTCTTTCCCTTCCGTTGCAAGTAGAGTCAATGTCGGGTTTCCCACATTTACCACATCACCTAATGAAACAAAACGCGTTGCTATCGTGCCCGAATACGGAGCAAGAACAGTCGATTTAATCAGTTTTAAATCATTTGCTTGTACTGAAGCATCAATCCGCAGAAGGTTAGCTTGCAGTACACGCTGCTCACTAGTCAGTGTGTCGATTTCAGCTTCAGCACTGAAACCTTTCGCTTTGAGCGAACGCTGACGCTTTAGGTTAGCCGCCACTAAACTTAACTGAGCTTTTACTTCTTCAGATTGGGCTTTTAACTGGCTGGACTCTGTTTTAAGAAGCTGAGTATCTAAACGAATAAGTGGCTGCCCTTCTGTGACGGTATCACCCACATCAACAAATATCTCTTGTACTTTCCCTGCTAATTCAAAGCCCAAATTGGCTTGCTGCCCAGCTTTGACAACTCCAACATATTCACGCTGAACTGCATAAGAAGGTGATAGCTCCAAAGCGATCGTTTCAACAGTTAATACCGTTCCTGTAGTTGAAACAGCTGAGTCAACTGGAGACTCAGTTTGCGTTGCTTCTCCACATCCAATAAGAAAAGTCGATAGCGCTAACGCCATCGCACTTCTCTTCATCAATTTATACATATTACTGTTCCTATGCAGTTTTCAATCGTATCCTTTTTAGACTAACCAAATCAAACTAGACTGTCTAGTTTGATTATGTTAAATATAAGTTTCATCGTTAATGATTGATAAAAACATCACAAAAAGCATAATGCTATCCATCGGCTAACTTACATTTGGTTCAATGCGATTTGTCGGATCAACTTGAGCCTTGTCAGCACCTGGAAAGAAAAACAGTTACAATTAGAGTAGCAATGCAACGTAAGTAGCGATGCCCCGAAAAGTAACGAGAAACAAAACGTAACGAGAAGCAAACGTGACAAAAATCATCAAGAGTGAACAAAAAAAATCGCAGATCTTAGCCGCAGCCAGTGAGCTATTTTCTCAATACGGCTACAAGATCAATATGGATCAAATAGCGAAAGCTGCAAATGTTTCTAAGCAAACGGTCTATTCTCATTTCAAAAACAAAGATGAGTTATTTGAAACCTGCATGCAGACCAGATGTATTGAGAGAGAGTTAAGCCCAAGCGCATTTGATATGGATGCTCCTGTCGCCGAAGAACTGGTCAAATTTGGAATGAAGTTTCAGAACTTATTGCTTGATGAACAAGCAAGGCAAACTTTTCAAAATGCAGTCAGCCAAGCCAACACTCATCCTGAAATAGCCGCGGTTTACTTGCAGTCTGGTCCCCAGAAAACGACTAACTTATTGGCTGAGTATCTAAAAGACAAAGTCAATTCAGGTGACTTTAACTTGTCAGTTTCAAGTTCACCAAGAATTGCAGCCATGCAGTTGTTGCTCATGTTCCACGGAAAATCCGCTTACTGGGGATTCTTCGGGCAAGACAGCCAAGAAAGTGATGAAGATAGACTAAATTACATCCAAGAATGCGTGGCTCTGTTTATTAACGGTAACTGTTCTTAATAAACGACTGATCTACATGAAAAATTGTGTTGTTCCCCCCCATCTAACCGTTTACATGTACTGCTGAATATCAGCTTCGCTATTGAGTTAAAAGGTAAAGTCTCGTGTTGCCGCTGAACTCAGTAATAAAGAGTAAAACTCTTTTGCCGCAGAGCCTGTCTTCACCCCTTTAGGCAGTGTCAAATGCAGCGGAACTTGGTAGCTTCGAGAGTGCTCGATGTTCAGTATAGTAAGTGTTTCTTGCCCTCGGCTTTCGACGATATGCTTAGGTAAACGACAATATCCAACACCTTGTTCGACCGCTCGAAATGCGTGGTCGAAGTTATCAACCGTAACGCGCTGACTCGACTTTAGCCAACCCACATCTTTTTTATCACTCTGCTTTTCAACTGATCCTAAATCTCTTACCACTATTTGAGGCAACGTTGAAAGCTGATTCAAAGACACAATATCAACACTCGCTAAGGGGTGTGATTTAGCAACGACTGGAATTAATGAAGTCACCCCAAAAGCTTCAGCAGGAAAATTAGTCACGGGTAAGTTAATAATAGCGACATCAGCCAGCTCCCGAGTCACCATCTCTGTCGTTTTAGAAAGCGATGTCTCGATAAGCTGAATAGATGTTGTACTGTTACTTTCAAGGAATTGAGCCATTATTTGATATACCCATGTAGGGTTACAAAGGTGATCGACCGCTACAGTAATTTCAGATTCGATTCCTTTCGATAACTGCTCACTGATCAGCTCTAACTCACGGGCTTGATCCAGCATGCTACAAGCTCTTCTTAACAATGCTTTACCATCTTCAGATAACACAGCTCTGCGCCCTTCGACACGAACTAACGTCACACCAAGTTGCTCCTCCAATTTACGCACCGCATAGATCAACGTGGTGTGGCTTTTATTTAACTGTATGGCGGCAGATTGAATGCTCCCTGCACGGTCTATTTCATACAAGGTTTGCCACTGGTCTAAGGTCGTCTTTAATCTCATAGTCTAATTTCTTGAGGATTATTGGCAGTATTATGAACTTTTCTGTTCAATTTTTACAGGTGATACTTACCTCAACGACAAACAAGACTCATCTTGTCCGTCAGTTTACTCATCGAAAATTGGAGAAACACCATGAAATTATTACAAGTAGATTTTGGATTTAAAGGACCATTTGGTGAAGATATGGCAAATGCATTAATGGAGCTAGCAAACTCAATTAATAACGAACCTGGCATAGTTTGGAAAGTTTGGACTGAAAGCGAAAAAGACCAAATGGGTGGTGGTATTTACTTATTCGAAGATGAACCCAGTGCTCAAGCTTACCTAGATATGCATACCACTCGATTACAGAACATGGGCATTAATGATGTACGTGGCTTCATATTTGACATTAATCAACCATTAACGGCTATCAACAGAGGTCCTGTAGCACAGGTGGTTCAATAATGAACAACAAAACTTTTTTAAGTTTGCATAGCGGTATTTATACCGCTTTTGCTCTGGCTTTATTTCTAATACCAGAGCTAATGTGGCCGGTCTATGGCGTGGAAATCAATGACCAAAATGCGCTATTTCTATCTCAACATACCAGTATTTTCCTTGGTGGACTTGCCATAATTAGTTTTATGCTAAGAGATATAGAGCCTGGAAAAGTAGCAAAGAACTTATTCTTATCTTTACTGCTGACTAACCTATTAGGTGTCATCATTACATTTTATGGTGCTGTAATAGGTGTTTTTACAGGCTTAGGATGGAGTGACCCAGCATTCTTTATGCTTCTGTCCATTTTAAGCTTTGTACAAATGAAAAAGCAGTGAGTGATCACTGCTTCATTTATCTTATCTACTGGAACAGAACCATATTATTTGCTTACCTGCTTAACATTAGATAACCCTTTCCATAAACGCCCGTCGATAGCTGAAAGTCCTAAAGCAATTAAAGACATGCCAATAAAATGGATAGGTTCAAGGGTTTCATTCAAAAAGGCGTACCCAAGTAATATTGCAGACACAGGAACCAATAAGGTGACAAGTAGTACATTGGTAGCACCAGCTAATTCGATTATTTTGAAGTACATAACATAGGCAAGAGCAGTCGATACCACAGCTAATCCAATGATTGCGAGCCAAGTCTGTGAACTAACATTTGATACATTTAGCGGACCATCAACAAACAATGAGATAGGCAGCAATATCATTGTTGATGCTGTCACTTGACCAGCTGCAACAATGATAGGATTAATGCCTAGCGTTTTAAAACGGCGGCTATAAACGCCAGCAAATGCGTAACAAATAGTCGCTGTAATTACGGCAAGCTGCGCAAGTAAACTCCCCCCGCCGCTCAAGGCTGGTAAACCAATCATAACCACCACACCAATAAATCCTATTGCTACACCCATAATTTTTAAAGGCGTTGGGCGCTCATCTGGTAACAATAAACCAGCCACAATCACAGCCGAAATTGGCGTTGCTGCATTCAAAATAGACGCTAAACCAGAAGCAATTTGAGTTTGACCCCAAACAATCAACACAAATGGAATAACATTATTTAATAAACCAACTTTAAAAAAGGCTCCCCAAATACTTAGCTCTTTAGGTGGTTTCAAACCAAGTAGTAAAGCGATAAACCATAATGTTAGCGCTGCAATACCAACTCTTAAAGCAACGATGGTTAATGGCGGTAATTCATTGACGGCTATTCCAACAAAGAAAAAAGAGCCACCCCAAAGCATTGAAAGTAGTACCAGCATTATCCATAAGCGAGTACTCATAGAGGTTGAGATAGCAGATGTCATAGCGAACAGTCCATGTAACTGAGTTGAAATTGCATACTAGCGGCATCCCTATCAATAAGACACGTATTTATTCACGAATTTAACGATTGAGCTACAAGTCACATGGTTCTATGCGGCTAGGTTTACCACTTACATTTCCATATATCAGCAATACCTTTCACCGACTCGATAAACAAATAATGCTAATCCTAACGATAAATAACCCGATTAGGTCAGCTCAAGACTATCTGCTTTAATCGCGCTCAGACAATTGTCCTGTTCTATTTTCTATTATTAGGGTATTTAAATGTTTTCAATTGATGACGTAGTAGTAGCTACAAAAGGTATCGAGCTTGGTGAGATGACTGTAACTGGCATCAGCGCAGGCGGTTTCTACATTCATGTAACGGTTGATGGTATGGCTCTGACTTACCCAGCTCAAGACCTTAAAAAAGCATAGTTCGTTGCTAGCTTGACCACTACAGATATTAATAAAGGCAGCCTCGCGCTGCTTTTTTGTTTTGCCCCTTCCAGAAACCTACCAATTTTCATCTTCAGAACCAACCTAGATACAATTACCACTAATTTAATACAGATCAATCACTTAACAAAAAACTCAATAATCAAGCTTTGTATAAAATAAAATTATTTCCAATTTTATCGAAATATCTATTGATCTAATAAATCGACGAGCGTATATTTCGATTATTCCAGAAATATGAAGATTTAGATTATGTTTAATATTACACAAGATATGATAATGGACACTTTAGGCATGTTTGCCTTTCTAGCAGTTGAACTAACAATCCTATTCTTACTGATTAGTTACATTGTTGGTGTACTGCAGCTATACATTCCACCAGCAAAAATTCAGAGCATTCTTAGCGGAAAAAATGGTAAAGGTTACTTTATTGCAGGGCTATTAGGAGCAATTACTCCGTTCTGCTCATGCTCAACGATTCCTTTCTTAAAAGGTTTGCTACGAGCAAAAGCTGGCTTCGGTACTATGATGGTATTTTTGTTTGCTAGCCCACTTTTAAACCCAATTATTATTGGCTTATTTGCCGTAACCTTTGGTCTGAAAGTAACTGCGTTCTACTTTGCCATTGCGATGGGTGTATCCGTAATTGCTGGTTACACACTAGAAAAGCTAGGCTTCGAGAAATATGTAAAAGAATCGGCGTATATTGAACCGGAGTCTAAAGGTTGTGGGTCATCATGCGGGGCTAAAGCAGCGCCAGTGAATAAGTGGAAGAAAATTTGGAACAGCACATGGTCTGATTTTAAGAAAGTTCTACCTTATTTAGTTGGTGGTATAGCTTTAGGTTCAATGATTTACGGCTTCATGCCAACAGAATTAGTGGCGAGCGTAGCAAGTGAAGATAACCCATTTGCTATTCCAGTTGCTGCCGTTATTGGTATCCCTCTGTACATTAGAGCTGAAGCTGTAATTCCGCTAAGTGCCGCTTTAGCTGCAAAAGGAATGGGGCTTGGGGCAGTAATGGCACTGATCATTGGTAGCGCAGGGGCAAGTTTAACTGAAGTCATTTTGCTTAAATCAATCTTCAAAAACCAAATGATTGCCGCTTTCTTATTCGTAATTTTAAGCATGGCAATGAGCGCAGGCTTCCTATACCAATTTATCTTCTAACGGTTTAGTGCTGAATTCAGCTCACAGAAGTTAAGAAGTTAAGAAGTTAAGAAGTTAAGAAGTTAAGAAAATGGCACATTCAATCGAATGTGCCATTGGCTTTTTACAAAGTCTTTTCGCGTAATCGACTAAGCTACTTTGCTAGAAAGTTCGCCTTTATCTGAAGAGTTGAAAAATTCACCATGCAATGCACAAATTGCTGAGCCATATTCTTTATGACCCACTACAAATTGAACATTCACATTACGCATTGAAGAGTGCAATGCTACAGGTGTCACCCCTTCTTTCATCAAGGCTAAAACACCCTGAGTGAGTGCTTTGTTAGTATCAATCTGAGAACCAATCACAGAAATAAGAGCGACCATCCGGCCTTTAATCTCCGCTTTTGGATATCGCTTTTCAGCTTTATAAAGTACTTTATTCAAACTTTCAGTACTGCCGCCTAAATAATAAGTAATCGAGTTTGCATTCATCTCTTTACCTACAAGGCAAACGTGAGCGTCCGCAATAATTTCCATCAATTCATAGCTCACATTATCCACCTGACCAACCATAGTTTGATCAAATAAATGCAAAGCAAAAACCTTTTCTTTTCCGGCAATAATTTCAACTTTATTTGCTGTAGGTTGATGGTCACTCGAAATCAATGTACCTGCGTGCTCTGGCTCAAAAGTGTTTTTAATTTGCAGCTCAATATTACTTTCACGCAAGCCTGCTGCTGCATTCGGATGGATAGCTTCCATACCTAAGTTCGCAAGTTGATCCGCCACATCATAATTCGTACGACCAATTGGCAATACTTTATCGGAACCTACGACTCGTGGGTCTGCTGAACTTAAATGATACTCTTTATGGATGATCGCTAAATCCGCTTTGGTAATCGACGCAATACGGCTAAAAGTCATCTCGCTATATCCGCGATCGTAAGTGGACATCAAACCTTCTGAACACGAAGCATAACCAGTAACAATCGGAAGCTCTGTTGTGACATCAATATCAGCGAATACATCACGGATATTGTCATCCAGACTTTTCGGCTTTTCAGAATTCCAACCACACAAATCAACGAACTTGGCGTTAACACCCAAGTTTTTTAACTTTAGTGCTGTATTAAATGCACTATGCGCTTCACCGATCGAAGATAAGAATTCACGAACTTGTGGCAGATAATGGCGTAACGAAAATTGACCATACTGGCAAGTTTCCAAGATATTCGAGATACAATGCTTAGCTTCTGAAATACGAGAACCAATGAATTTATCTGCACGAAGGCGGCTCATTGGATCTGCAAAAATATGTTCATTAGTCAAAAGCATTCGCTGTTCAACATAACTGAGGGCTTCTTCCCAGTTATCATCACGCTTCGCGATGAGCTGATACACGCCAGGTTTACTGGTCTTTTTGCACTCAAGCAGTGCGTCTGTCATACCGCTATAAGCCGAAACCACAAATACGCGATTGTAGCGGTTAGTTGGACGTAACATTATATTTTCTAAAACAGCATCAAATGCTGTCATGGATGTACCGCCGATTTTCTCTACGGTATAAGTCATAGGGGAACCTTAGTATATGAGGTTGGTAGCTTTGAAGGCTTTACTAGATTTTATTACTGCAATAGCTTTGCATACCGATAGCTTGAAAAAAGCTCAGTGAGGCATTGCGCCTCACTGAAATGTGGAGCCCGTTACATCAACGGCTGATCTCCACTCGCTCTTCGTCAATTTACAATGAATAGGCTTTACCTAATCAACTAACGGGTAAACACCATTTTCATCATGCGTTTCTTTACCAGTAATTGGCGGGTTAAAGACACACGCCATTACCATTTCTTTGTCTTTAAACGCTCGAAGAAAATGCTCATCGTGTTTATCAAGTATGTATAACGTTCCCGGTTTAATTGGATACGTCTCACCACCCACCACTTCAATTTCACCTTCCCCACTCATGCAGTACACAGACTCCAAGTGGTTTTTGTAATGAATATGCGTTTCTGTATTTTCATATATCGTTGTGATATGAAAAGAGAAACCCATATTGTCATCTTTAAGGAGCATGCGGACACTTTCCCATGTTTCCGACGCTACTCTACGCTCACTATCGCGACACTCATCCAGTGTTCTAACAATCATCTTTCTAATCCTTCTTAAGATGCTTTTTTAAAGTGCTTCGCTACTACTAGCTCTACTGCGTTTTCAAAAATACTCAAGCCTTGCTCTAGCTCAGATTCTGTAATAGTCAGTGGGCAGAAAAACTTCACAACTTCATCGTTTGGTCCCGCTGTTTCGATAATCATGCCATTTTCAAAACATGTCTTCGCGATTGCACTTGCGTACTCGCTGTCATTACATTCAATACCAATCATCATTCCACGGCCTTTCTGCTGTGCAAAAAGATCTGGATGGCGTTTAACATTGCGCTGAATGACTTCTGAAATTTTCGATGAACATGAGGCAATATGCGCTTCAAATTGATTATCAGACCAGTAAAGTTCAATCGCTTTAGCAGCGGTAACGAATGCATGGTTATTCCCACGGAAAGTACCGTTATGCTCACCTGCTTTCCAAATATCCAATTCAGGGGCAAGTAAAACCACGGCCATAGGTAAACCATAACCACCGATAGACTTAGATAACGTCACCATATCGGGTTTAATGCCTGACGGTTCAAAACTGAAGAATGTGCCTGTACGACCACAACCCGCTTGAATGTCATCAACAATCATTAAAATATCATGCGCTTTACAGATTTTATCTAGGCGCTGTAACCACTCATTAGATGCAACGTTCAGCCCGCCTTCACCTTGTACCGTTTCTAGTAAAACAGCGGCTGGCTTATCCATTCCTGCTGAATTATCTGAAAGCATAGTTTCAAACAATTTAAGACCATCAATGTCGGCATAACCTTCAAATGGAATTCGTGTTACTTGGTTTAAGCTCATACCAGCGCCTTGACGGTGGTGTTGGTTACCGGTAGCTGCTAATGCTCCAGCTGTACAACCATGGAAACCATTGGTAAACGCCACAATTGAGCTGCGACCTTTTACTTTTCGAGCAAGTTTAAGTGCTGCTTCTACGGCATTGGTTCCTGTAGGACCTGTAAATTGAACCTTATAGTCCAAACCTCTAGGGTGAAGAATGTCGCGTTGAAGCGCGGTTAAGAAACCAGCCTTTGCTGATGAATGCATGTCTAGACCATGAGTGATGCCATCCATCTCAATGTAGTCCAGCAATGATTGCTTCAGCTCAGGGTTATTGTGTCCGTAATTCAGTGATCCTGCACCAGCAAGGAAATCTAGGTAACGTTCGCCTTTGTCTGTTTCTAGCCAGCAACCTTTCGCTTTTGTAAAAATGACAGGGAAGCTATTTGAGTAAGAACGTACTTTTGATTCTTGCTTGTTAAAAATATCCATGATGAGACCGTTTGGTTTCCTATTTTTTAGAATTGTTTAACGGGATTCGATACAAATATTCCGTATCGTGTTTCCCTTTAAAATGTGTTTTTTCATCTAGAAATGTGCTGACTTCACCCTGCTGATCATTCTCGGCGTCCAGTTTTTTGAACAATGCCCAAGAAGCGGCGTTATCTTCCGTTATTGTCGTTTCAACAGCCGTTACAGTATTAAGAAAGTCTCGTCCGAGTAATTCGCTGAGCATTTTAAAAGCTAGCCCTTTACCTCTGAAACGGGGAGAAACTGCAACTTGCCATACGAATAAAGTATTTGGATCGTCTGGTTTTCTGTAACCAGAAATAAAACCGGCTATTTCACCGTTCGATCTTGCGATGATACAAGTTCGGCTGAAGTGTGATGACTGAAGGAAGTTGCAATATGATGAATTAACATCAAGAGGAGGGCATGCTGCAATGAGACTGAAAACTTCATCACCATCTTCTGCTGATGGCTCAGAAAAGATCCATTTTTCGTTAGGATCTTGCTCTATATCGGGATACATCATCCAAGGTACTGATGTGATCATGTGTAAATACATTTCCTTTGTACTCTAAGCAAATTTCGCCGTTATTAGGCACAGAACTGCTCTTCAAAATCAAAAATACCCGTTTATTAAGCTCAAATTTGAGACCTGAATCACAAAAACAAGCCAGATCGACCTTAAATAATTTAATTAGATCTCTAATCTTTTTATTGAATAAGCATTTAAAAAAGCTAATTACGCGGTATTTTGTTTATAAAAAAGCCCTTAAAAACAGTCAAAAAAGAAAGCAATACACCAACTCTCAGGTCTGAAATTATGGGTATAAAAAAACAAAAACCAGTACAAATAGTGAACCGAGAATGTGACAAATAAACAAGTAAGAGGATGATCAAAGATGGAAGGAAGTTTGGTTAGAGAGAAGATTTTTATAAAAGAAAAGAGACAGACTGTTACGTTTATATTCGCAACAAACTGCCTCCTTCATGTATTTAAGAGTGTCAGATATTTCAATCTAATGTGTATTTGCTACTTTATTTGAGTAATGAAACTATATTTATCTGAATCAGCTTTGGTTACCCAGTGTGCTCCGTTTGCAGGTGCTGAATCCAGAGTAAACAGATAAAAGTCGATGCCCTTATCGCCCATCATTTTTTTGAAATAGGTCGCCTGCTTACGATGGCTTTCGTCAGTATATGGGAAGTCTTTCGCTGTCTTGTCCCCCTGCCCCCAACTATGCACCCCTATTTGTTGGTTTTTCTCGATCGCTTTTGCTGCATTTGAACGAATCAAAGTACGCTGTTTACCTGCTGAAAATAAATCCGTCCCGCCAGAGAAAACAGAACCCGTTGCCGTGACAACCGTGTCCATATCGTTATCTTTAATCAAAAGTCCGGTATACATATTAATGTCATCGTCAGCACTTCCTCCAATATGATTGTTAAATTGCATTTCCATATTGGTTCCTTGGTTCGCTTTCACAATTTCATCCAACTGTAAGTAAGTTGTATAACCCAACGTTGAGTTAATTCTTTCGCCTGTACCATCGTCTGCAAAAACAACTTTATAAAACTTATTGAACGCAAATGAAGTTTGAATGTTGACTTGGTTATCTTTCACTTGTGGGGTCAGTAAAGTTGAGCCTATGCTACCGATGTGCTCTTCAGCTTCCGTGTAGAACTCCACCTGAACTGGTCGCTTCATATCCGATGTAGCGCTACTAATCAATGTGGTTTCATTTGAAACAGAACGAGTGGATTGGCTACATGGGAAGGTCTCAAAGTCTTCTGCGTTTTGATAAATAACACAAGGCTCAGAACCCTCTGCACTTTGTAGGTAAAGATCGACACTTTTACCATTACTGTCCGACAATTTAACGAGTGTCGCTTCGCCTAACGCTTCGGCGAATTTCATACTTGAATAAGTGGTCCCACCATAAGACAAACGCATCACTTCAAGTATTTGTTGGCGTTCACCCACTAACTGAGCCTTAGCTTGCTCGGAAAAGTCATAGTTTGCTAAAGGCTTATCCACTGTACTTGGTTTAGTCGAGCTGCCAGGTGATCCAGAGTTGCATCCAGCGAGAATAATAAGAGGAGTAGCCAGTAAAAGAGTGCGATAAGATTTCATGTGTTTGTCCCAGTTTTGAGTATGGGAGAATTTTATGAGTTAAAAGTGTAATTTACTGTCTTGGTTATGTATGGAAATGTCGTTTACCCCGTTAGAATACAAACCATTAAAGGTGCTCTTAACTTAAGAACTACAAAGCATAAGTACAACAAGGTTGATACAGAATGACACACCCAACAATGCTTATCATTGAAGACGACTTAAAGCTGCAGAAGATGTTGAAAGATTACTTCATCACACAAAACTTCGATGTCAGTGCTTTAGACGATGGCAGTAATGCCGCACAAACGATCATCAATGAGCAACCAGATATTGTTCTACTTGATTTGATGCTTCCTGTAACTGATGGACTGACAATCTGCCGACAGACACGCTCCCAATACCAAGGTAAGATCTTAATGCTGACTGCAAGCGATGATGACTTTGACCACGTTGCGGGGCTTGAAACTGGTGCTGATGACTATGTGACTAAACCTATCAAGCCGCGCGTTTTGCTCGCGCGAGTTCGGTCTTTGCTTCGTCGTCAAAATAACTCAGCCGCTTCGATTGAAAACTCGGATCACATTAGTTTTGGAAAACTTGTTCTTAAAAACAAGTACAAGAAATGTGAGTTAGCGGGTGACTTACTACCTTTGACAGATAGCGAGTTCGATTTGCTTTGGTTACTGGCAAGCAACCCTGACGAACCTTTATCTCGTGATTACCTTACCCAAGCATTACGAGGCATTGAGTACGATGGCATCGACCGGACTATCGATAACAAAGTGGTCAAACTGAGAAAACTGCTTGGTGACGACAATGCTTCAGCAGAAAAGGTGCAAACAATCAGAGGAAAAGGCTACTTGTTTGTTTCAACGGCTTGGAATTAACGACGCTCAAATTGAGCGTGTGAAAAGAGAACGCTAATGCGACGTATCTATCTAGAATCCATACTCGGCTTAATCGCTTGTTTTTTAACGGGTGTGATCACCTTTGAAATCAGTGTTTATCAACTCAATACTGATTATGAGTACATACTGCAGGACTACGAAGCGGTCGCCCATCAGCAACTTTTAGAAAATATTGCCCAAAGTCAGGGTTTAGAAGCCGCTCAGCAAGCCATTAATGAATTTGCGAATACCACTAGGCTTGTTCTAACCGTTTACGAACCGAACGATACTGTTCCGGACTTAGCTGCTAACTTTTTTGCAAAGAACCCGACTTTGCATACCTTTCATGATGACAATAGAGATCTATGGTTTCGACTTTCTGATAGCGACCATATTTATCATTACTACCCTGATGATCAGTCTTTAGTTCGTGAAAAAATTGAACTCGAAGATAAGTTACTTTGGGTTTTCTTCATCTCTAGTTTTATTGTGTACAGCTTAGGTCATTTATTAATTATTTTCCGACGAGTCAATAAGTTAGAACAGGCAACCTTACGCTTTGCCGAAGGTGATTTATCTTCCCGTGCTGATACTTCAGGAGGAAGCTCAATTGGTACGTTGAACAAATCATTCAACATTATGGCAGACAGGATTTTTCATCTTATTGAAAGTAACCGTTCTTTAACTAACGCCGTCGCCCATGAGCTTCGCACTCCTGTTTTTCGCATCCAATGGCAAGCTGAATTATTAAAAGATACCCCACTGTCGAATGAGCAACTTGCCACCATTGAAAGCATTGTGGAAGACACTGAAGAAATGGAACAAATGGTCGATGAGCTTTTATATTACGCAAAACTCGACAATAGTTGCCTTGAGTTAATGTATGAGAAACTAGAGCCCACAGACTTCTTTGATAAAGCAATCAAACGCTGGAGCAAAGAAACCAAGCTTGATATACATTTTGCTCTTCCCCAGCCCCTCAGTACTTCAACACTGTTTTTTGAAGCCGATAAAAAATTGCTCAGCCGCGCGCTAGATAACTTAGTGCGAAACGCTTTTAAATATGCTCAAACACAAATTCTTATTGAACTAACCACTCACGATGAGCAATTTCAGATTGCTATTCATGATGATGGTCCCGGTGTTGAAGATGAACATCAAGCTCATCTATTTGAACCTTTTTATGTCGGCAATAAAGCACGAAACAAGGCAAAAAGTGGGCATGGCTTAGGGTTATCTATCGTCAAAAAGATTTGCGAACAGCACAATGGCTCCATAAATATCGAGCGTAGTACCAAATTGCATGGTGCGCTTTTTATTATAACTTTACCGTTATGTAATGAATGCGCTGACAAACCTATACAGTAAATCAATAAAAGCTCTGGAATAATAAGCGACATCGGTTAGGAGATGCACGAGAACATTTTTCATGATGCACACCTTTGTTACTCCTGACCAAATCATTGAATATTATTTGGAGATACCATGAAAAAGTTAATTCTTATTACTGCCCTATCATTAGTTGCTACTGGTTGTGCACAACAAACGTTCGTAATGGCACCACAAGAAACTGAAGTCACTACTGAGCAGTCTCACCACTTCTTTATTAATGGCCTTGCTCAAAAGAAACAAATCGATGCTGCGAAAGTATGTGGTGGTATCGATAAAGTAGCGAAAGTAGAAGTTCAAGAAACATTCGTTAATGGTTTACTTGCTACGGTTACTTTCGGTATCTACACACCTCGTGAGGCTCGTGTTTACTGTAAGGCTTAAGCTCGAACTGGTGTAAACCCTATAAGTAAAATTCTGTAAATAATCCCTCGCTATGAGGGATTATTTATACTCACGACTAAGACGTGGCTTACTTAAATAAGAGGTCAATAACAACTAAGTTGTAAAACAGAAAAACTCCCATCCCCACTCCTATCGTCAGTAATACATTACCTGTCTTCCATATTAGTAACCCAGTGACCAAGGCACCAATCAAATACGGGTTCTCAAAACTTGGGAAAAATTCTTGTTCCGGTGCAAATACAATAGGTCCCCAGATTGCAGTTAACACCGCAGGGCTTGAATAACGAAGGAAACGTCGAGCGGTATTATTAAGCCTTAGTGGAATCGCTGGCTCCAAAAAAATGTAGCGACTTGCAAACACAATCGCTGTCATTAATAAAATGGATAACCAAATCATAGCTGTTCTCCTTCGGCAGTCATTTTTTTGGAATGCCCACGTTGCACATAAGACTCACTAATAAACCCAGCGATCATTCCCGAAATGGAAGCGATCATTAATGCCCCTTCCACCTGATTGACTGTTAGAAATACCGATAAAACCAGAGAAACCAACACGCACACCACCACAGGTAGAGTTTTAATTAAAGGGAAAACCAGCGCGATAAACGTTGACGCTACCGCGAAATCTAAACCAATTTCGTTTAATGAAGGGATTTGGCTACCAGCTATAATTCCGACAAAACTGGCAATATTCCAAATAAGATAAAAACCGCCACCCACTCCCGCCGCATACCAACGGTTGAATTCTTGCTGTGTTTGCCCATTACAAATTGCAAATAACTCATCCGTTAACCAAAAACCCAATAACAAGCGCCATCGGGCAGGCAAATGGCTGATCTTATCTCGCATTGAAATACTGTAAAGGAAATGCCTTGAAGTGATAAATAGAGTGGTTAATAGCATAGTGCCAATACCAATCCCCGATTTAAACATGCCCGCAGCAACCAGTTGTGCAGAGCCCGCAAACAAGATTCCAGACATAGCCTGAGCTTGATATACATTTAGCCCAGCATCAATCGCATAGGAACCCGCTAATATCCCCCACGGTATTACTGCGATGCTTAAAGGCATTCCCGCAATAAACCCTTTTCGTAACTCAGTGCGTTTGTTCATTCTTGCGTAATCCATATATTCTTATTATTCATCACATGCTTTTAATGTAAGAGAGCATCCACTGCCGCGATTGTACAAACTTGCTCTATTGACTCGCTCTATAACTGCTAACACTAGAATCAGACTTACTCATACAACGTCTGATTTTATAGCTAAGCAAGCATCTTTATATACTGACCAGGCGTGTATCCATTCGCTCTTTTAAAGTGCCGATGAAAATGGCTTTGATCGTGAAAACCGCACTCTTGCGCCGTTTCAGAAATGGTATGCCCTTTCTTTAATAACTGACGTGCAAACCGTAGTCGAGCTTGAATTTGGTAAGCGTGTGGCGGTAAACCAAACTCTTTTTGAAAAGAACGCACCAAATGATAAGGACTTAATGCAGCAAGGTTAGATAACTCTTCTAATGACACATCAGCTTGTGGGAAATCATCTAAAAACTCCTTAACCAGTAAAAGTTGTCTCTGAACTTTACCTTCTAATTTTGGAGTAAGTGTAGACTTGCCGTGCTTACTGATTAATTTGACAAACATTCCGTACATCAGTGTTTCTCTGAGTAAGCGGTTGTCAGAAGCATCAATGGTATTGAAAACAAGACGAATTTGATTCGCTAACTCAGGGTCTTCAACTACGGCATTAGGAAAATATGGAGCCCCATAGCTGGGTAAATTGAGGTCTTTAGAAATTTTAGCTAACTGTTCTGGTACAGGATACATTGCTCGATACGCCCAACCACCTTCAGATGCCGAATGCCCGCTATGGACTTCATCCGCATTAACTAAAATGATGGTATCTTGCGGCGCGACATGGTGACCGCCTGTTCGGTAGAAGCGCTGAGCACCTTGTTCAATCACACCAATGGTGTAGCCTTCATGGCTATGGCGAGAGAAGTTTTGCTTTTCGTATTCTGCATTGAGGATCTCAAGGCCGCCGAGCTCTTCTGTGATCTTATATTCAGCTTTTTCTTTAGAGCGCTTTTTGCTGTCCATAGCCATCCCCAAGCCTGTTAATCATCAAACGACCTATCAGTCTACTTTATAGGTTCACATGACTTTTGTATAAAATTGCGCATTTAGCATTTATTTAATGAACTGAGACATCAATTTAACGATTCACCTTAATGAGATGAAGATCCTGCTATTTACTCTCTTAGCAAAAAATTGACAAAACACTTCAATATTCATGCGCATAATCTCTGCCTAAATCAACATTTCGACTCAGACCAAAAACTAAACCAACACCTCAAATCATCGGTAACAGACTAGAAATATAATGAAAATAATCTTAAGCCTGCTCTTATTTTTAAGCATCACTGGGTGCACACATAACCAATCTAAAGCTTTAAGTGCTAACACGTCGGCAGTCAATGTCTATCCTCAGTCTATGTCAAACCTACAATTGTGCGACACCTTGTATTACGGGCGTTCAAGCAATCAAACACTGGCTGCAATTGGAAGTGAATTTAATAGAAGAGGGCTATCAAAAAGTTGGTGTGACCGCGAGACAAACAAGCTCTATTTTACAAAAGCCGTTGATTGGGTCTCTGATAAAGTAGATGACAACCAAGATTCAGAAGAAGAGTCGCCCGTTGTAGTTCCTGCTATTTAATCCATGAGTTAATTGGTACTAGCTTTAGTTTTAGCGAGTACCAACCAATAAACAATCGTTCCTTTTTTGCATTCAAGTTCTGCTTTAAGAAAAGTTTCAAACCTCTTTCATCTAAATCAAAATCCACCTATGCCTAAGTTCACATCAATATGCATTCGTATTGATAAATGTTAACAAATAGTTAATTATCCATATCCATTATTACAATAAGGAAATAACAAATGAAATGGATATTACTTGCTTTCGTCAGTTTTTTTTCTGTCTTCACATACGCAAAAGATTGGAAACAAATTCGCTTTACTGTTGAAGGGGCTTACCCGCCATTCAGCTGGACAACACAAGATGGTCAACTTGAAGGGTTTGAAGTGGATTTAGCTAATGCTCTGTGCATCGAATTAGGTGTTAAATGCATCATCTCAAAAACAGATTGGGACGGTATCATCCCTTCTCTGTTAAGTCGCAAAAACGATGCGATTATTGCGGCAATGACAATTACTGAAGAGCGGGAAAAGAAGGTTAACTTCACTATTCCATATGCAAAAGTACCGACTCGCTTTGTCATGAAAAGTGATAGAGAAATCAATATGCAGGACGACAGTTTAAATGAGCTTACGATTGGGGTTCAAAGAGCAACCATTGGAGATAAATATCTATCTGAAATTTACCCTAATGTAGATATTCGTCGCTATGGTACTTTTGATGAAGCATTCACAGATTTACTCAATGGACGTCTTGATACCGTTTTTGGTGGTTCAATGGGGCTGAACGCAGGCTTTCTTGAAACAGAACAAGGTAAGGACTATCACTTTACAGGTCCGAAGTTCACTGAAGAGAAATGGTTTGGTCGCGGTATTGGTGTAGCAGTCAGAAAACAAGATAACGAACTCAAAGACCTTATTGATGATGGTATACAAAGACTTATCGATAATGGACAACACAAAAAGATTGCAAGTAAGTATTTTTCATACAGTATTTACGAGTAATCTATTGGTTTAAATGAGAGCCGACTATGTTTACAAGGAGAACTAACAATGTTTTCAAAAATCGTGAACAAAGATTCTGGCTCGATTTTTAGGCAATTTAAACAACAAAAAGCCGCTATTAAAGCGGCTTTTCTTACACATCAGTACTTTTACAAAGTTCACCATCCAACACTTATTACTAGTATCGATAAAGTTACTTTATTCATACCAAAATTTAGCTGTTCGGCGTACTTGCAACTGAAGCGACCTTTTTAGACACTCCTGATAAAATCACGCTATATAGCAATCCAGAAACAGCCATACTTAACACTACACAAGGTCCAACGGGAAAATCCCAAATCAGAGAGGTATAAAACCCTCCAACGCCTCCAACCATACCGACAACAATGGCTCCTAACCACATGGTACGATTATTCAGAGCAGCAACAGACAAAGCTGGAATAATCAAGCAAGCAAACTCTAGATACACGCCAAGACTCATCACTAAAGGTGGAATCGCGATGGCAAATAGTATGTAAAAACCACGACCAGCTAACCAGCTACCACGCCATACTTGAATAGCAAATAAAGCAGCAGCTACACAAAAAACTGGCAGCACGTCACTTGGGCTACTCCAGAGTAAGCGACCATTGAGTAAAGAAGATATCATCTCTTTACCATGCGGGTTATGGCTAACCAGTAGTACCGCTAAACACGCAGCTAACACATAAAGTAACCCAATTAAGGCTTCTAAATGCTGGTCAACTTTGCGTTCAAGGTAGCTCAGAAGTATCGCCGCAGGCACTGTTAATACCCAAGAAGCCAATAATTTTGAGCTAAACGGCACATCAGCATGTCCAACAGATAGCTGAATTATCAAGACTCCAAGGGCAGCAATTTGCGCCATCGCTAGGTCAATAAATATCACCCCTCGCTTCAAGACTTGTCGCCCAAGAATAATGTTAGCAAACAGAGCAAACAGTCCCACTAAAGCAGGGGCAACTATCCATGAATACGCCACATTTATTTCCTTTGAAGGTTGAGTAGCTGCGCGATGCTATCGTCAATTAATGCCGCTAATGTCTCTGTATTTGGCCTGCCACCTACACTCTGTGCTAGTTCTGCTACAGGTAAGGATGTTCGTTCTGATAACCATTTCGCGGCGTCTGTTGGCTGATGACTGGAATACACAATACCATTAGCATCCTTGGAACTAATTGAGCTCAATGAATTAAGGTGTGCTACTGTCGGCGGTAAACCAGGCTTAGGCTCTAAATCTGCCACTTGCTCGACACCAAGCCATGAAAATAAATAGCGATGGGTTTCGTGATACCCCACTAACTGCATTCCTTTCAAACTATCACCTAGAGAATGCCAACGCTTTATATGCTTGCGCCAATCTGCACGAAACTTAACCCCATTTCCTTTATACAAAGCCTGGTTGCCTGGATCGATTTTAGCTAATCGTTCCACAAGAGCCTTAGAAATATTCGGAATATCCTCTACAGCAAATTGTACATGTGGATTACCATGACCATGCACATCCCCCATAGAACGATCTACGTGATCATGAGTATCTAACATATTCACATAATCCGTTGCCCAAAATAGACCGTCTTTGCCATTTTGAACTTTGCTATTACGGCTCTGACGTTGCAATTCTGGTAGCCAACCAATCTCAAGCTCTGCCCCTGAACAAACCACTAGATCAGCTTTTCGCATCTTTGAAATAAGAGAAGGTCTCGCTTGTACATAATGTGGGTCTTGCATTGCGGTAGTCGCTGAAAAAACCTCGGCATTTGGCGCATGTTGTTTGACTAAAGCCGCCCAGTCGGGCTGACATGTAAATACGTTCAAGCTTGCATTTGTAAAAAATGAGGTCGCGAGCAAACCACTTGCGATAACGAATTTAGAAAGCATGAGCTGGGTGTGCTCCGAATGACATGATGTATTGCACAGTAAAGATAGTCTGAGATTTTTCACTTAACTGCTCATGGGTCACCTGAGTACGCACTCGTCCAAAGTGAGAGCCATGCCAATCTAGAGCAATATCCGTTTCTTGGATATCAGATTGAGTCAACTCGCCATGATGATGGTCTACATGCCAGTGAACCTCTCCAGTTACAGCATTCATCTCCCCATATCGACCGCTCACGGTCCAGTTTGGCGAAAACTGATAAGCTAACTCAGCATACCAACCATAAGCTTGGTCATCTGCATTTGGAATGGATTCCATTTGCTCATCGTAGCGATCATCTATTAACCATGCTTCAGTGGTTGCTCGAAGGTTCTCTTGCTTATAATTTCCTTGTGGCGCCCACTTCCATGTCATATCAACACCATGTATCCATTTACCTGTAACGCTTGGTCCATGTGAGTGACTATGATCTCCATGGTCATGGGATGAATGATCGTGTGAGCCGCCAGACGTTTCTTGGGCAACAAATCCTTCACCATTAGCGTTGTACATAGTACTCAACCCAACACGCCAGCTATTCGATTCATCAACATCATCACCAATTTGAAGGTTTGCGGTATACACGCCAACCGTTGCCGGATCACTGTAGCCAACATCCCAACCTTTTCCGCTAAACATTTCATAACTAGCGGCAATAAAAGTGTCCGTTGGCGCCAACCAAGAAACCTGCACACCATCATCAAAATAATGGCTACCAAACACGGCGCGATAGACAGCGGGTCTATCACTGAATGCATCTTCATGAAGATGTTTACTGTTGAGGTAGCCAACGTTTGACAACAATCGTCCAGCTTTCACTTTGAAACCCAAAGGCAAACTTAGCGTTTCAACAAACGCTTCTTCCAATTCGAATTCAGTCGCACCACCGTGAGTGGCTAAGACCGTAATCAATTGACCTCGAAAGTTTTGGTCAATGTTGCTACTCAGCAAAATTTCAGAATGACCAAGACCGAATCCTTTATCTCGCATCCCCCACTGTCGAGTTTCACTCTGATAAGCCCCATCTAGCACAACACCCAGATCTACATCAAGCGCACCTACCGCAAATGGCGAAACTAAACTAAGGAGAGAAGCACCATAAAACGCATTTAAAGAGAATTTTTTCACCTAGACCTCTGAATTGTAAATGATTATTACTAACAAAAAGATTGATTGATAATAATGTTATGTTATAACATCTCACAAAGTCAATCATTCAATGAATACTTCTCATTCAACAATTCATAGATTTATAAAAGGAAGTTCTATGCACTTTGCTCCAGGATTCTTCGGAAAAAGAACACTATTAACATTGTCAATCGCTGCATTTATCAGTGGTTGTTCTGATGGTGAAAACAAAGCCGACACAGGAACGCAAGATAGCCAACCTGATCACCAGGAAGAAAATGTAAGCCGAGTCGTGATTAGTGAAGCGGGTAGCAACAATGTTTATGTTTTAAATGCCAATAGTTTTGAAACCCTTGGGCAGTTTGCTTTGCTTAATGCACCTTCAGGGTTAAAAACTAGCCCGGATGGTCGCTATGCATTGGCGCTTCAACGTAGCCAAGACACAGTAGAAATCATTGACAGTGGCGTTTATGCGGAAACTCATGGGGATCACTTCCACCTGCATGCAGATGAACCAGTACTGCTAAGCGATACGTACACGAGTCCAGCACCAACACACTACGACTTAGCCGACCATAAAACTGCACTGTTCTTTGATGGGAATGCAGAAGCTGGCTTAAACGCTGAATTGAAAATTTTGGATGACGCGACCATTGCGGGAGCAAGCCAGATCGCAAGCTACTCATTCACTTATGCAATGCACAGCACAGCTCAAATCTTTGGCGAGCATGTTTTTACAGGCATCAAATCAGACCCTGCAGTCGGCGGGCTACCAGATCAAGTCGCAGCGCTTGAACTACATGGTGATCACTTCCATGGACCGACAGTTGCGAACGTCACCTGTCCTTCATTGCACGGCAGCGCACAATCAGAAACTCAAGTGGCATTCGCTTGTGATGACGGCGTCGTAGTAATCAGCGATCCTGGCGTAGCACCGCAGTACACTAAAATTGTTAATCCAGCATCTCTAGAGGCTGGTTCTCGCTTTGGTAAAGTTTTAGGCTTCAAAAACTCTGATAAATTACTTTTCGTAAGCCGCTCTCTACAAGCATTCCAGCTTAATCAGGGAGCATTGGAAGAAATCTCATGGAAAGAGACAAATGAGGAAGGATACCTAACTTACGCCAGCACAGAATCTGCATTCTTAGTGTTGTCTTCAACTGGTAAATTAAAGGTGTTTGACCCATCAACTAACTTCACCCAAAGCGCCGAAGTGCAACTGTGGGAAACTGTACCAACTCTAGCTGAAGGTCAAAAATTCAGTATCAGTTACGATAAACGAAGCCACCATGTTTACGTAACCGACCCAACGAACAAGGTGATACTAGAAGTCGAGCTACATGAACAGCCAACAGTGAAAACACACCAACTGAGTTTTGTACCAGGTTTAATTACTTGGGCAGGAACAACAAAAGAAGAGCACCACCACTAATCATTAGGTGCTGAAAATAATCAAATTATGTAGATAACAAAACAGCGCAGCTAAACACTGCGCTGTTTTTAATTAGAAATTACTCACACTAGATTCTAAATGAACCAACATGTCGGTCTAACACTTGAGATAAGTCTGCAAGTTTTTGACTCGATTGTTCAAGTTTCTCACTCGCGTCCAAGCCATTTTTAACAGACGTGTTGACTATATCCATATTCATATTGATCTCGTTCGCCACCGCTGATTGTTCCTCTGTTGCTGTAGCGACTTGAGTATTGATATCTAAAATAGCTAAGACTTGCATCGATATTTTTTCCAATGCTTGGCGTGCCATGTCCGTTTCAGTTGTCCCTTCTTCAATCAAGTTTTTACTATTACTCATTGAATTAACAGCATTTTGAGCTTCGGTTTGTAGCTGATTAATCATAGTGTCAATTTCGTCTGTTGACTGCGCTGTCTTGGTTGCAAGGTTACGCACTTCATCAGCAACTACAGCAAAGCCTCGGCCAGCATCCCCCGCACGTGCCGCTTCAATCGCAGCGTTTAGCGCAAGTAAATTCGTTTGCTCGGAAATACCTCTGATAACATCCAGAATGGTACCTATCGATTGAGTATTACCTGCAAGGCTCACTATTATGTTGGATGCACTATTCATTTCAGCTTCGAGGTTAGCAATTGCAGTCGTTGTTCTCTCAATAGTGTTATGCCCTTCTTGAGTCTCACTAGATGCCGTATTTGCTGCACTTGCAGCATTAGCTGCACTCGTCGCAATTTCATTCACCGTTGCAATCATTTCATTCATAGAGGTCACCACCAGCATGGTTTGCTCGTTTTGTTCTTGTCCTCTTTGCAAAGCTTGCTGTGACTGTTCACGTAGTGAGATAGCAGTACCATTCAATTCAACGCCAGTATTCACAGTTTGCGTAATGATCTCATGCACTTTTCCAACAAACACATTAAAAGCCGAAGATATTTGAGCCACTTCGTCATTGCCTTTAATCGGAAGTCGAACCGCTAAATCACCATCACCTTTAGAAATGTCCTGCAGCGTACTTTTTAACACTAAGAGAGGTTGCATCAATTTGCTTAATAAAAGCGAAAGGATCACAAGACAAACAATAAAAATAATCACCATTGAAGTAAGTTGGTACGTGACTATTCCATTTGTTGCTTGGCTTACCTCTGTAATGGGAATACCGATATCAAAAGTACCGTACAATTGACCATTGACATAAATTGGAGCCATTATGTCAAACACCCATACCTTCTGAACATCTGCATACCATTTAGAATATTGCGGTACACCTTTAGTTGCACCTTCTACGGTGTAACTGTCTTTATAAACTTTGTTTAGCTTATTCTTGTCACTGTGCGCTATTGCAGTAACATTACTATCAATAACAATGGCATATGTCACATCTGAGCGTTGCTTTAGTTCATCAACAAGTTTTTGTAGATCTCGTACGGGATCGCTTGAATTCTCTAGAATGTATTCTGCATTACCTGCCAAAAAGTCAGCTTGCACTTGAGATTTTTGCAAAATTATCTCATCAATTTTTTCACTAGAAATGAGATACGTTGATGCCATGCTAGCGGCAACTGCGATGCCAAACATGATAAAAACAGCTAATAGGATTATTCTTTTCATTTATATTGCCTCGATGCAATTTTGTTAAAACCTTAAGAAAGAGACCTAATTTCATGATTTACTTCGCAACATTAGGGCTAGCTACCGCTACTTTATCCCCATAGATTCCTACAGCTTTAACAAAATAACCCAAAAAGCATACCGCTATCACATTTATACTGGTAATAAGTCCTTACACATTTATATCAATTACTTTCCAATTAAAGATAAAAGCCATAATACAACTTCGATTTAAATCTCATACCTTCTTATAAAGTTTCTATATCAGATTAGTTGTTTAAGCAGATACAGCTGCAAGAGTTGTGGTTCGAGAGCAATAATAACTGGCGTTGCCAAAAGAAAAACGACTGCCTATTAACGCTATAAATATTCATATCGTTATCTATGCTCTACCCTCTGGATTTTCCGAAGGAGCTCTTGTGTTGGAAAATACTTCAGGGGGCTAAGTAGTACTCTGCTGTTGCAACCATTCAAAAATTGCTTGGTGAGATACCTAGAATGTATGGAGTTATCTATAATTTTATTAATCTGTTATTTAAAAAGAGCGGATTCCCTTTGAAAAACCTACTTAAGACTATACTGATTTAGTGCCACCTGTATTTCACCCAATAAGCATAGGTAACCTTCTATAGGTATGAAAAAGTTAAAATCACGCACCTTTATTCCGGTCAAGTCATTGACTCACATAGTCGCGTGGCTCTTGTTTGCTATGGTAGTTGCATTGGCTAGTTGCCTATTGTTTTTTTTAAATTCACTCGATCAGATTACTACCGATGAATTAGACCAGCGGGTTCATTTAGCGCAAAAGCTTGAAGCCAATCATGGTCGAGATATTCTCGAAGAGTATACATATTGGGATGAAACTTATTTGAAGGTAGTCATTGAAAATGATGCTAACTGGATTGAAAACAATTCAGGAAACTACTTGATGGAAAAAAGTGATCATGATTTTAGTGTTGGGGTTATAGAGGGAGATAAAGAAGCTTATTTCATTAAAGGCGTTGATGCTCAAAACCTAAGCTTTGATGAAATAAAGAACTCACTTTTTGAATTGATGAATTTAGCACAACAGCACAAGACAGAGACTCAATTAGCTCACGGGCTGTTTCGTTTTAATTCGGATGTTTATCATATCGTTGGTGGTCCATTAATCGATGAAGGATTGAAAAGCCCGATACAAGGGACCTTTTTAGCCCTCGGGAGACGTATTGACACAGAGTATTTGAGTGAGCTTGAGAAGAATTATCAGCTATTCGACCTTAAACTAAGCTACAGCCCTAAAGGTCTCAAATACTTTACAGCCCTACTTGCACCTTCTGGAAATGCCATTGCATATTTATCATGGAAGCCTCAACTGCCGAGTCGGGATATTATTCCAGTAATAATTCTCATATCTATACTATTTACTTTCATTATTACGAGTGTAATGAAAATTCTTCTCCAAAAAGAACAAGCTAGCCGAGAAGAATATGAGGATAAACTCTTTCTCGAAGCCACTACCGACTCTCTTACTAAAGTGAATAATCGACGCTACTTTATGGAAATAGGCTCAAGAGAGCTTAATGCCTATAAACGCCTAGATGAGGGGCTCTTTACCGTTTTAGTCCTTGATATTGACCACTTTAAAGCGATTAATGACCAGCATGGTCATAGTGTAGGTGATAAAGCTTTAACGCATTTTGCTCAACTTTGTCTCAAAGAACTCAGGGAATCTGATATTTTTGGCAGAATTGGAGGGGAAGAATTTGCAGTTGTTCTACCAAATACGAACCTTGAAAAAGCCATCGAAGTCGCTAATCGAATTCGAGCGCTCGTTGCCCAAACTCCCTTTGTTTCAAAAGACAAGCCACTCCATTTAACCGTGAGTATTGGAGTCTCCGTTCTGACTAAACATGACCAATTAGAAGTCTTGATTGAGAAAGCAGATAAAGCTTTGTATGACGCTAAAAATGAAGGAAGAAATAGAGTCGTTATTTACAGTTAGCTTGAGTTTTGGTTTTGGTTTTGGTTTTGGTTTTGGTTTTGGTTACCCATTTATAGATTCAATTACAAACAAGTAATCAAAAGAAAACCAATTTATTAATAAAAAGAAAGAATTAGCTAAAGTAGCTCTTCTCAAATAAATCCGCAGTAACTGGCTTACCGTAAAGATAGCCTTGACCATAATCACACTCTTCAGATTTTATGAAGTCATCTTGAGCTTGCGTTTCAACCCCTTCAGCAATGACATGCATGTCTAACTTCTTACCAATCGCAATGATCGCTTTAGAGAGCTCTCTATCCTGCTCATTTTTTTCTATATTGGTGATAAAACAGCGATCAATTTTAAGGGTATTAAAAGAATATTTCTGCAAATAACTCAATGATGAATACCCAGTCCCGAAGTCATCCAATGACACCCGTACCCCGAATTGTTGTAGTTTCTTAATCGTGTGCTGCGCAACATGTTCATCTTGCAACAAAATACCTTCAGTGATCTCTATTTCCAACGCCGATGCTGGCAAGTTGTACAAACTTAAAAGGTTTTCTATATGTTCCGCAAAACTCGAATTCCTAAATTGAACTGGCGAAATATTAATCGCAATTCGAAAGTTTTGGGGTTGTATGACAAACCATTTAGCGGCTTGAGCAATCGCGGTATGTAATACAAAATTACCGATCTCATTTATCTGCCCATTACGCTCAGCCAAGTTGATAAACTGATCTGGTGGTACATTACCTAAAATAGGGTTATTCCAACGCAATAAAGCCTCAGCTCCAATCACTTTATTATTTTTAAGACAGAAGAAAGGTTGGTAGTTAAGGCTCAACTCTCCATTTTTTAGGGCATCGACTAAATTTGATTCAAGGTGATATCGCTGCTCAATATTTAACTGAGTTTGTTTCGTAAAAAATGTGTACGGGGAGCCATTAACCTTGCTAATGTCCATCGCAGCTCCTGCTTTCTGGATCAGCTCAGCCGCATTTTCAGAGTCTGACGGAGCTTGGGCGATACCCATACAGCAAGGGATGGTTATGGTAAATTCTGCAATCGTAAACGGAGTATTACTGCTTGTAATAATCTGATTAATCAATTGAATCTCATCAGTTGAGTCACACTTAGGTTGTGCGATGACAAATTCAGCACCCGCAACCCTAGCAAATAGAGTATCACTACTTAAAAAGCTCTGAACACGTTGAGTAAAGAGCTGCAATAATTTATCGCCAACCACATAACCGTAGCTATTATTGATCGACTTAAAGTTCCTTAGTCCGAAATAGATCACCGTTGTATTCGCTGGAATGGAAGCATTTAACTGTTGAGTCAGGGAACTTATAAAACTTAAACGATTAGGTAAACCTGTGAGAGCATCATAACTTTTGTAGTAATCCACAGAGTCTTCTATAACTCTGCGTTCCTCTATCTCTTTAATCAGTTTTTCACTCAACTTTGCCAGCTCTGTGGTTCTTTTCTGAACATTATTTTCAAGTATCTGATTCAGATATTGCAACTCAGACTGTTGATACAAATGCGCTAAATTAGCATTTATGCCATTTTGAAAACGTTCCAATAATTGCCGATAAGATTGACTGTATTCTCGCTCTTGATTATCTAACATGCATATCGTGCCAAATGGGGTCTTATTCGGCCAAGTCAAAGGCAAACCACAGTAGGCTATCATTCCTAGCTTAATATCTGGGTTCTGGTCCCATTCAGGATCCTTAAGAGCGTTCGGTATATGCAGTTCACTCTGATTTTTAATGACCGTTTCACAGTAAAGCCCATTTCCTAGAACTTCACTATCATGTCGATTATAAGGGTTGCCTTGAGTATTACTCGTCGTAAAGACTGAAATATCAGTCGCTGTTACTTTCATTATTAGCACAGCAGGGCTATCGACAATTTCAGCTAATAGGTCAAGTGTCTTCTGCCAACCATTGAACATATCATCAGGTACGTCGATCTGAGATGTATTAATATCCACATGACCGAATAGGTGATCATATTGCAGCTTTTTTAGCTCGGCTTTATAGGGCATTAAATTACATCCTTGGATTTTTCACTGCTAATAAATTTAGTGACTAAGTAAGAGTATGTGGAATTTATTCTTTTAAGTCATGTATATAAGTATATTAATTAGAATAGGCACTGCAATTAGTTCATAGTCTTATTGTTAGTGTTAATCACTTCACGCTTATAATGATGATGGTCAGTAATAAGGAATTATACAAGCAACTCATCCTCATTCATTCGAAGAGAAGCACCGTAACTTTGCCCCTACTCTTTTGAGCGAATAGGCACTCAATAATTAGCTAATAACCAAATTTATTTTCTAATGAAAAAATCGCACGATTCACTATCTGAGAAACCGGCAAAAGGGTGTGAAGAATAAGCAATGGAACTTACTCTTTGATGATTTTGAAAAATATAGAAGGGACAATCATAGTTCCATCATTTAGAGACTATAATGAATGAAAAGCTTGTTTAAGGTGTAAATATCAACATGATAAGTAGATTCTTTCTATTAGCTGTAACACTTCTGATTTCTCTTAAGTCATATTCGTTTGAAGATATGTTCTTTATCGTCCCTGTTTTTCCGCCTTACACTCAATTAGACTCTGACTCCCTTCCCTCAGGCATTGGAACAGATGCAGTCAAACAAGTTCTGGATTCTATGGGAGTTAATTATACGATTACTATATCGTCGAACCATGGTCGCGCATTACAAGAGGTCCGAAAGCAACATTCTGACGGTTTCTTTATGGCATCACAAAATTCAGAACGAGATAAATACGCTGAGTTTTCAGAGCCTTTAATGTCCAACCGCTGGGTTTGGGTTATTCGCCAAGAAAATGCGCAAAACTTTAACCCCAGCGATCCAATGTTTAAAAAACGCTCGACAGTCGCGAGCTTGCTCAATACCAACACACACCACTGGTTAAAAGTCAGTGGCTTTACATCTGTACACGCTGCCACATCAGTTCGAGGTCTTAAAGATAAGCTAGACTCAGGAGCAATAACTGCCATATTAATTGCTGAAATGACTTTTCTTGATACCGTGGACCAGATAAGTGATTACGAAATCATCTTAGAACAAGAGAAAGAGTTTGGTCTTTATATTTCTAAGCATTTCCTAAGTGATAACCCAGGCTTTATGTCCAAGCTGAATCAGGCAATTCGGACATATCGGGAGCACTAGCTCCCTATTAAAAGTCTCGGCATATTTGCTAGTGAGCATTAAAGTTCACCTACATAAACTTTGTTAACTGCACTTACTTATTCAAATTTATAACCGCACTTTTCAGTAACTCCAATGATGCTTGAATTTGCTCCAGAGGTGCAGCAAAGTTCATGCGGTAGAAGTTGGCGTCTGGTTCGCCGAACCAGGTTCCCGGTGTTAATGCCATTTTTGCATCATTCACTAGTAATGTTTTGAGCTCTCCGGTTTCTAGGCCCAAGCCAGTAAAATCAAACCATATTTGGTTAGTACCTTCTGGCTTAAACACTTTCACATGTGGCATATGCTGTGAAATAAAGTCCATAATCCAGTCACGGTTGTTTTGTGTGTATTCAACAAATTGGTTGAACCACTCTTCTCCGTGTTGATATGCGGCTATCGTTGCGTAAGTAGTAAATGCATTACCGTGGTCAAGCGACATTGAAGCAACCGTTGCTTTAATTACATCTTTTAATTCACTGTTTGTAGTGTAAATATAGCCATTCGAAATACTATTAAGACCAAAGTTCTTTGCTGGCGAGCCAATAATTGTGATGGTGTTTTCGTAATCAAAAGAAGCGATGCTAGTGAAATCTGCTCCGTCAAAGACGATATCGCCATGCACCTCGTCACTCACAATGAGTGTTTGAGTTTTCTCAGCAATCTCTACCATTTTTTCAAGTTCGTGTTTTGACCAAACGCGACCTACAGGATTATGAGGGTTACATAGCAGTACCATTTTCACGTTTTCGTCACGAAGCTGGTTCTCAAAAGCTTCATAATCCATCACATAACGATCATTCTCGATTTTTAGCGTATTACTAATAGCGGTTCTGTCTGCTGATTCAATTAAGCGTCGAAACTGATGATAAACCGGAGTCTGGATAAGTACCCCTTCGCCTTTTTCAGTGAACTCACGAATGAGTAATGCAATCGCACTTAGTACACCTGGCACTTGAACAAACGATTTCATGTCAAGCGTCAAACCATGACGCTTTTTATTCCAAGCAGAGATCCCTGCAAATACGGTCTCTGAGTCAAACTCATAGGAATAAGTCTCGCGGCTTACCAAATGCTGCATAGCTTGAGTGATTGGAGAAGCAATTGGAAACTCCATATCTGCAATCCAATATGGAGTAACTTCATCTGAGCCGTAAACTTGGCTTAGCATATCGCTATCGTGTTTGATAAATTTATTTGCGGCGGTTGGGTTGTTTGTAAAGGCTTTAAACATGATTTCTTCTCTGCATTTTTGGTTCGTACTAATAAGACGAATAAACTGCGCAAAAGATGCAAAATATTTTCAGGTATTACAATTCAGAGACATCCGCGAAGATTTTATATTGATGTATCAAGCCCTGCTTGAAAGATAAGAAGGTCGCAAACTTGGCGACATGTGCGCTGCCATTCATGCGTACATAATCAACTTTCCCCTCACACGCAACCGTATCTTCATTTACGTAAATCCCAGAAAATGTATGCGTCATTGATTTGATTGACGCAAAGAACGCAGCGTTAACTGCTTCGACGGCTGGCTTCCCAACTACTGGCTCCGCGTTCGAAAAATGAAACGACACGTCATCATGCAGTAATGCCATTAAGGCGTGAACATCCTTTTGGTCGACGACTTGATATAGATATTTGGTCTGTTCGATTAATAGTGACATACATGTTGCTCCTTTGTGTTTGAACTAAATTGGCTTTAAACGAGATTAAGATTTAGCGTGATTAAATAAGTACAGGCTTACCAACAACAGAATGACTGCCGCGATCAATTGCAGCGTTAATGGCTCGCCATACCACGAGATCCCAATGGATACACCAACCACAGTCACCACATTTCCCACTTGGCTAAAGCCCAGCCCATCTGTGATCCGTTGAAAACGAAACGTCAGTAAATAACTGAGTGCCGATAAGCTTGCCATGAGTGCAAGTACGCCAGTTCCGTTTGAAATTAATTCACCTTCAACCGCCTGTGTAAACGGAAGCCATATCATGCTCTGAAGTGTCAGCATCCCAGCAGCCAGAACAATTGGATTGGCAAGAGGAGGAAACGCGCGACTGCGATAGACATTACCAGCAGCCAAAAATATGGGTACGAGTAGCGCAATAGCCAGCGCTGACCAAGGAGATGAAGTGTTCATTTGTGGTGACAAAGTTACAGAGAGTGCGGCAATGAACCCAATCATGATTCCGAGCACTTTTCGCCAGGTTAGTGAGGAACCTTGAAAAGGTAAGGTGAACAGCAAGGTAAAGATAGGCGACAAAGTAACGAGTACACTGAACGTACTGGTATTGAGTGATTGCAGGGCATAGGTCGACGCAAGATTTGGGATTGCGACACCCAGTAAGCCAGCCCAAAGATAATAACGGTAATGCACCAATGCCGTTAGGTTGAGCTGACCTCTAATCACCAATAACGTCATTAACAATATAGCAGCACCTGCCATCGGTATTATTGCGACATCAATTGGTGGAATACCAATGGTCACAGAATATTTGGCTAATGCAAAATTTACGGCAACAAGGCTGCCAATGCTGACCACATATAACGGAGACTGAAATTGCCGACCAATATCATTCAGATGCATTCTTACCGTTAACGGTTTTATCAGTGATTTCATGTTTTACTCTATAGATTGGAGTCGATGAAATCAGCATAAAAGACCTAGATTGATTAGAGAATAGGCTCTACACTCTCCACACTGTATCCAATTTGGCGACAATCATGCAGCACTTAGACGCTATTCCTTATTTCCTTGCGGTGGTAAAGCATTCAAGCTTTGCGGGCGCAGCGCGTGAACTGGGCGTGTCACGTTCGGCAGTCAACAAACGGGTGATCCAATTAGAGTCAAGCCTTGGAGTGCGTTTGCTGCACCGCACTACACGGCAAGTATCGCTTACTGAATCCGGTGAGCAGTTTTATGATCACCTCACCAAAGCAAATTATTGGCTGCAAAAAGCTGAAGATGCAGCAACCAGTCAACAGGATCAGGCAATTGGCACATTGCGGGTTAATGCGCCAATGTCTTTTGGTCGTCTTGTATTAGCCCCTCTCATCCCACAGTTTCTTAAACGCTATCCTCATATTCACATCGACATGACGATGGATGATGGTTACGTTGATATTGTCGAAGGCGGGTATGATATAGCGATTCGAGCAGGGGATTTAAATGACTCGAGTTTAGTGGCAAAGCGATTAACCAGCGTCCGTAGCGTCATCTGCGCTTCTCCTACGTATTTTAATGAGAGTGGTTTATCTACGCCAACCGAGATCGGTGAACTCAGTACGTATAACGCTTTGCTTTATCGTCATGCATCTGAGAGTGCCGAGTGGTTTTTTGGTCACCAAGATCAAGTGACCAGTGTTGTTGTAAAAGGAAATTACCGAGTCAACAACAGCGAGGCATTACTGTGTGCGACCATCGCAGGGCTTGGGATTGCTAGGCTCCCCGACTTTATCGCCAATGCCCCAATTCAGTCGGGACAATTACTGCCTTTGTTGCCTAACTATTTAATGCCAGAGAAAAATGTCTATGCTTTGTTTCCCGAGCGAGACCCTATGCCACTCAAATTACGATTGTTCATCGATTTCCTTGCAGCTGAGCTCAATGACCGTTGAACGTCTATGATCTTTTAGCTTCAGACTTATCATTAACATTAGTTTTAGCCTTAGATTTTCCTCATAATCAAGGCCTGTGCATTGAGCATCGCTTCTTTGGTGCTGACATCTAAGGTTTTAACGTTCGCAAAGCGTTCGACCTCTTTAATCGCCACATCGTGGGCAAAGATCACCAACCTTGCCTTTTCAATGTCCCTCTGCGTAATGCGATTGTCTACTCCATTGGCACCTTGTGTTTCAACTTTAATTCGAACTCCAAGATGATGAGCCGCCTTTTCCAAAGACTTTGCCGCGAGAAAAGTGTGCGCGACACCTGATGGGCAAGAAGTAATCGCAAGTACATCGGCTTGCCCTTCTTCCGTCACCGAACCGCCTAGGGATTGGTACAAACGCTCATCGCTTTCGACCACGTTCTTTTTCAGTAATATCACTATTAGAGCTGTCGTTAGAGCCCCTGCTAATGTCCCGATGATATAGCCAATCTTTCCATCAACCACAGGCAGAACAATCCAGCCGCCCCAAGGGGCATGGTTCAATACATGGAACATAAAGCCGACTACGTTACCAACAATACCACCAGCTACAACAGCCGGTAGAACGCGCGCAGGGTCAGCGGCGGCAAAAGGAATCGCACCTTCACTTATTCCGATCATACCCATGATTCCTGCGGCTTTTCCTGCTTCGCGTTCATCTCGTTTAAACTTCTTTGGAGAGATGAAAGTCGCCAATGCCATACCCAAGGGTGGCGTACAAATCGCAATTCCGACGCCGCCCATTAGCCATGGTTGAGTATTCACCTGAGTTTGGGCAAACAGCGTCGCGACTTTGTTGATCGGACCGCCCATATCAAAGGCCGTCATCGCACCTAGAATACTGCCTAATAACATTTTTCCTGATCCTGCCATGCCAGTAAGCATTTGGTTCATCTCAAGCATCACTTGGGCAATCGGCGAGCCAATCACCCACATCACAGCACCACACGTAACAAAGGTGCCCACAAGCGGATAAATAAAGATCGAACTCAGCGAGATCATACTGTCTGGTAGTTTGATTTTCTTGAGTAAATTGACCACAAAGCCCGCAAAAAAACCAACCACTATCGCACCGAGGAAACCAGTATTATATTGATCCACAGCGACCCAAGAACCAATCATACCGGGCGCCAAACCCGGCTTATCTGCCATTGAATACGCGATGTAACCACCAAGTATGGCAGTAAACAAAGTTAAACCCGCAATACCCATTTGTGCGATGTCAGCCAGAACGCCACTTTCAGGCACAGCGCCGTGACCAGAGATCATCACCGACAGAGACAAAAGCACACCACCCGCGACCACGAATGGGATCATATGTGACGTGCCGTATAAGAGATGTTCTTTGAGACGATTAAGTGATTGAGCCCAAGGGCTTAGAGGCTCGCTGTACGCTTCTTGATGATTTGAGGCATAGCTATCGAAGGATTCAGAATTAGCTTCGAGAAACAGCTCTTGAGCCTCTTCCACCGACTCAACTGCCTTTAATTTTGTAACAAAGTCATCTTCAATCAGTTTGGTCGAGATCTGAGCCAACACCTCGATATGATGGTCATCATTGTTGTCAGGAGAAGCGAGCATGAAGAACACATCAGACAGTTCTCCACCGTCTGCACCATAATCAATACCAGAACGGCTGATACCCACCGCGACAGCAGGTTTCGCTACGGCACAACTTTTCGCATGTGGAATCGCAATTCCATCATCAAAGCCGGTGTTGCCAATCGCCTCACGCTTCCAAATATCATCAAGGAATTCACTTTTACTGGAGAGTTTGCCAGCACGATCAAGCAGTTCAACAAGCTCTTCAAATACCGCTTGTTTAGAGTCTGCCTTTAAATCCAGACAGATAATCTCCGGCTCTATAATGTCAGTGATGTCCATGTGCTGCCTCGTTCGAGTGCCAATTTAAGTAAATGAGATAAAGAGGTTAATAAGATGAAAAGATTAACGGTGTGAGCGCACTCATTATATAGGACGAAAGGTGCATTAACTGGATATTTGTAACCAAGAATCGAGAGTGTGACATCCACCTTTGAATTAAAAACGGTAATCCATAAAATTCACAGATTACTATAAAGATCTTGCTACTCTAGTCATCTAGTAACCAGAGAATAAGCCGAGATTAAACCGAGAAGAAAAATGAGAATTGTAGCGGTAACTGCGTGCCCTACAGGCATTGCGCACACCTATATGGCAGCTGATGCACTAAATAAAACTGCCCCTAAATTCAACGTTTCAATTAAGGTTGAGACACAGGGGGCTATGGGTATTGAAAACCTACTATCTGCACAGGACATTGCCCTCGCGGACAAAGTATTGATCGTCTCTGATATCGATATCGAACAGCCAGACCGATTTGAAACCTCTAAAACCATATTTGTCCCAATGGAAGAGGTACTACTGAGCGTGGATAAAGTCTTTATTAAGTATTGTCGCGACATAAAAAGCAATCGAGCCTAACTCTCGGTATGAATGAATATCAGATTACCTTCTTCGTTAACGATCCTGCCGAGAATTCACACGTCGCGCAGCCTCTTACTCGCTTAGCGAAGAAGTTCAAAAGCAACATCCGCATTATCAACATCACTCAAAACCGAACTGCTGATCTGTCCCAATCTGTTGCGATGTTACAAGTAGGCTTACTTCGTGGAGATTTGTGTCAGATCACCGCCGTTGGTATTGATGCAGAGTTGGCGTGTTTTGTATTAAAAGACGTGATTGCTGAGCATTACGACATGGTTGGCTCTCAAGTGAACCATGAATTTTCTAACGATTTAATCCAGCGTATGCCGCAGATTTGCCCACCTTGTGACATCAAATGGCACCATGCCAAAGCACAAACTCAACTGACCAAATTTGAATGCTTAAAAGGGCTTGCTCATTTGGTTTATCCAGAAGACCCAGATGAACTGATTCTGGCGTTTATTAAGCGAGAGGAACGTTCGTCGACGTGTGTATCACCTGGAATTGCTTTACCTCATGTGATGTTTGAGTCGACTCAAGATCTCTCTATTGCTGTTATCGTCAGTGACAGCCCAATTGATTGGGCATCGCAGATAGGTCAAGTGCATGTTGCCATCGCACTCGTTCTTCCAACAAGACCGCAACGCGAACATATTGTAGCTGCCACCAATTTAACGAGAAATCTACTCCACGATCAGGTAAATGAGCGCCTGCAAAAAACCAGAAGCAGTGTCGATTTACAAGCGCTGCTGATGTATATCTCATCTCGCTTGCTTTAACACTTTTTGCCCTGGCTTTCTTACTAAATCAATAATCTACTAAATCAACAACCTAACCACTCGATAGCCTACTAACTTGATAGCCTACTCAAGCCGAACGGTCGGCTTACCTCAAAGCTCAGGTTTATGAAGTGGAACTGGCTCGCTAAATAGAACCTCTGTATTCAGTTGGTGTTCTTCCAGTTCGATTTTTAAATACTCGACAGAAGTAATTCACATCCTTAAAGCCACAACGTACTGCCACTTCATTAAGCTTGAAATTGTACTTCTTGAGCATGAACTTGGCGCGGTCAACTCGCACGCGGGTGATATATTCAGCCAGCGTCATATGACCTTGTTGGCGAAACATACGCGACAAATGGTTGGATGAAATACTAAAGCGCGAAGCAATGCTATCTCGAGTGATTTGACGGTGGAAGTTCTCTTGAATATAGATACAAATACCCTGATACACATCCTGCACCCGGCTATGAGATTTTTCGACGGGTGCTTCTAACATCGTCTTGCTGTATTGAAGTAAAGCTTGCAGCAATAACTCGTCCATAGGTTGCTTGTTGCTCTCTCTCGCTAATGAGCTGAGCGCCTCCAAAATGTTATCAATCGCGAACCCAGATCGAGTCTGAATACTGTGCTTTTGAATATCATAAAAGCTCTCCTCGCCTTTGCGCTTACTCACCAAACTTAAACCCAGCTGACGACGACCAAACAACATACTCAATACCGAGCAGTCCGTGTCCCAATTCGGTTTGTTCCAACAGTTAGGCGGAATAAAAATCGCGTCTCCAGCTTTGGCTATGACATTTGTGATTTTGCGGTCATGGCTTTCCATTTCATTGACATACTCTCCATCAAGCACCAGCTCTAAGCGCGGAAAATTCACCTGATAGCTACACGCTGATGGCGTATGAAAATCTCCAGCAAACCAGATGTTATGCAATGGCTCACGCTCATTTAACACTGAGGAAATTAAGTCATGAAATATCATTATTCGAACTCTTATGGGCAGCAATGAGGCTACGCCAATAGATATACCTGTAAGTGGAACATAGCGCTATTGAGCAAAATCACAATTTGAGATCTGTGTTACAAAAATCCAGTAATGGAAATAAATATCCAGCCATGAAACAGATATACCTCATTACATCTCAAACAAGCAACTACGCTACATCCCTTATATTTAAAAGCCTTAACACCCAGCAAACCTTGTCAATACAGGTCTAATAATGGTCGATCGCTCGATCAAAATCACACTCCACCAATCACGCAACAATCATCCAGTAAATGCGTTTTTTCTTCACTACAGAAGGCAAGTGATCAATTTCAAAATACCCCTAACAAAATAAAAACAAAGTAGGGGTTCATTATGATCACGACATTGATCAATCAAGATTTGATTAAGCTTTCGCTTAGCGCCACTTCAAAAGAAGAAGTTTTTAAAGAGCTGATAGATGTGCTTTACGCGCAAGGTAGAATTTCAGACAAAGCGCAATTTCTTGCCGATATTAAGGCAAGAGAAGAACAAGGTAATACAGGATTTGAAGAAGGTATTGCCCTGCCACACGCAAAAAGCAGCGCGGTTATCAAACCAGCCGTTGTTATCGGCGTTCACAAACAGGGTATCGAGTACGGCGCAGATGATGGTCAGCCATCAAAGCTGTTCTTTATGATTGCCTCTCCAGATGGTGGCGATAATCACCATATAGAAGTACTGGCAGAGCTATCTTCAAAACTGATTGAAGAAGGTTTTATCGAAAACTTCATGAATGCAGGCTCTGAACAAGAAGCTTTGGAACTACTGCTTAGAAAGCCTGAACCATCCGCAACCGAAACTAACGTTGAGAAGCAAGGCTTCATCATAGGTGTGACAGGCTGCCCAGCTGGCGTTGCACACACTTACTTAGCAGCCGAAGCACTAGAGAAAGGCGCTGCGGCTCTTGGCTACGATATTAAGGTCGAAACCAACGGTTCAATTGGTGTTAAAAACAGCCCGACTCAAGAAGAGATCGAACGTGCAGATGCGATTGTGGTGGCTTGTGACAAACAAGTCGACATGGCTCGCTTTGTCGGAAAACGCGTCATCAGCACCAACGTAAAAGCGCCAATCAAAGACGCACAAGGCTTAATTAAACAAGCACTCAGTGCGCCAAGCTACCAAGCAGAACAAACACCGAACAACCAATCTGTCGCAGAAAAAGCCTCACAAGCGCGTTCAGACCTTTACCGCTACTTGATGAATGGCGTATCTCACATGATCCCATTCGTGGTAACGGGCGGTCTTTTGATTGCGCTTGCACTGGCAATTGGCGGCCAGCCAAGTGAATCCGGCATGGCGATTCCAGCTGGCAGTATGTGGAACCAAATTCTAGAAGTGGGTGTGGTTGCCTTCACATTGATGATCCCAATTTTGGCTGGCTACATTGCTTACGCGATTGCCGACCGCCCTGCCCTAACCCCAGGTTTGATTGGCGGTTGGATTGCGAACAACGGCTCTTTCTACGGCGCAGATGCTGGTACGGGTTTCATTGGAGCGATCATCGCAGGTCTATTGGTAGGTTACTTCGTTAAATGGATCACCTCGTTTAACTACCACAAGTTCGTTCAACCGCTTGTGCCTATCATGATCGCTCCAATCACTGGGTCTCTATTCATCGCGGGTCTGTTCATCTTTGTGATTGGCGCACCTATCGCTGGGCTAATGGATGCTCTTACTGCACTGCTAACTAGCATGAGCACTGGCAACGTGGTTCTACTTGGCATCGTATTGGGTGGTATGGCCGGTTTTGATATGGGCGGTCCATTCAACAAGGTGGCGTTCCTATTCTCGGTCGGCATGATTGCCAGCGGTCAAACTCAATTCATGGGTGCGATGGCGTGTGCAATCCCTGTGGCTCCACTAGGCATGGCTATCGCAACCAGACTTGGCCGCAAGTTCGACCTATTCGAATCTTCTGAAATTGAAGCGGGTAAGGCTGCTGGAGCAATGGGCTTGGTGGGTATCTCTGAAGGTGCGATTCCTTTCGCCGCTCAAGACCCAATGTCGGTTATCCCTGCCAACGTGCTTGGTTCAATGACTGCAGCGGTTATGGCGTTCTCATTCGGCATCACCAACAGCGTTGCTCACGGTGGCCCCGTTGTGGCTCTACTAGGCGCAATGAATTACCCAATGCTGGCTCTTCTGTGCATGGCATCCGGTGCGGGTGTGACTGCTGTTACTTGTATCGCGCTTAAAAACCTACGCAAAGCCAAGCTAATGACAGCAGCGGCTTAAGTCATTTCAACTCCAATGGCTTGAGCCCCTCTACTCTCGTATTTTAAATAAATCGGGTAGAGCTCAAGCCATGTTTCCCTTCATGGTGATTTCGATGTCTGATTTTTCTTTAGCGAACGACTCGTTCGTACAACGCTTCTTTTACCCTATGACCAACGTAATTCAAAACTACGCCTGGGGTAGCCCTTCTTCGTTTAGCCAATTGTTTGGTATTGATAACCAGTCTGGTGAACCGCAAGCGGAAATATGGATGGGCGCTCACCCCAACGGTTGCTCGATGGTGACTAATAACGGGCAACAAACCACACTGTCGAGTCTAATCTCTCAAAACTTGAATCTGTTTCTTAGTGAAAAAGTGGCACGTCGATTTGGAGAACTTCCTTATCTGTTTAAGGTGCTAGCAGCAGAGAAAGCGCTGTCTGTGCAAGTTCATCCAAACAAGCAGCAAGCGGAATCTGGATATGCTCTGGAAGAGCAACAAGGTATTCCTATGACGGCGGGAAACCGTAATTACAAAGATGCCAATCACAAGCCAGAGCTGGTTTACGCATTAACCGACTACACGGCGATGAACGGCTTTAGAGCGATTAATGAGATCCTTGAGCATTTCCAATACCTCGACATTCCAGAGCTGCATTCAATGGTCAACGACTTAACGGGCGACCAAACTCCCAATGGGTTAGCAAGCTTCTTCGCGAGCTTGTTGTCTTTGGAGGGCGAGCAAAAAGGAATGTCACTTACCATGTTGCTTATGAAGGCTAAGCTTTCTGATGCACCCGTATTCCAGTTAATCTCAGAGTTGGAAGAGCAATATCCCGGTGATGTGGGTTTATTCGCCCCACTGCTACTCAACGTGATCACTCTAAAACCTGGGCAAGCTATGTATCTGGATGCTGAAACACCGCACGCCTACATAAAAGGCACCGGCTTAGAAATTATGGCGAACTCAGACAATGTGCTTCGCGCAGGGTTAACGCCTAAATATATGGACGTGAATGAGCTAGTCTCTTGTACTCGATTTAATGAAAAGCCTGCAGATAGGTTGCTACTAAGCCCGATTGAGCAAGGTGATGTAATGGAATACCAGATTCCAGTGGAGGACTTTAAGTTCTCTATTGTTCAAAACTCTCATCAAAGGAAAATCACCACAGAGGGTGCAGAGATCTTGCTACCGCTCGATGAATCTATGCTGCTCACTCACCCATGCGGCGAAACCTGCGTGATAGAAAAAGGTCAGTCAGTTTTCATTCCCGCTTATGCTGAGAGCTACAAACTGGATTGTATTGGACGTGTCGCACGCGCTTACAGTTAATTTTCGATAAACAGATCAAACACACTTACTTAACACTACTCATGCCCTGCTTTGCGGGGCATTTTTGTTTCTGCACACTCCAATTCCTAAGTTAAAAATCGTTATCAACGATGATGCACCATGACCAATATCACACTGTATAAATGATGCAAATCACACTTAATTTTGCTTGGTACAAATGTACAGTGAAGGGCTTTTATTTGCTATTTCGCGAATGCTGTTAATCCATTAATTTTAATTCAAGAACTTCAAAAGTGAATGAGTTAATAAATGATCACACAGCTAACTAACGTCAATTTAATTAATAACAACCTTCAAGCAAATAATAAGAAAGAACTGTTTGAAGAACTCGCAACAATGTTATTTAAAAATAACCGAATTGGTAATAAAGAAGCCTTTTTAACAGACATCGAAATTCGCGAATCTCAAAGTATTACTTCGATGGATGGCATCGCCTACCCACACTCGAAAAGCCAAGCGGTAACTGAGCCTGCAATAGCTGTTGGAGTAAAACGAGAAGGCATTGAATATGGCGATGAAGATGGCATTAACCCAACCGTGTTTTTTATGATTGCCTCACCAGACAACGGCGCTGACCATCATATTTATGTACTACAAGAATTATTTGGAAAATTCAGCGATGAGTTTATTCAAAATATCCATAACGCAAAAGATGAACATCAAATCCTTAATATTTTAATTAATTCATAAGGCGTAGAAAATTATGACCACCCTAACAAATCAAGCTACGAATAATAATGCTAATTCAAAAAATAAAAATAGCAGTAGCGATTATAAAAAAATACTCAGCACCATGAAAGGTCACCTGCTTTTTGGTACATCACACATGCTACCTTTCATTGTAGCCGGCGGTGTTCTTTTAGCTCTAGCGGTAATGGCATCAGGTAAAGGCGCGGTTCCTGCAGATGGCTTGCTGGCTGACATTTCTAATATCGGTATCAAAGGGCTTGTTCTTTTCCCAATCATTCTTGGTGGCTTTATTGGTTACTCAATTGCAGATAAACCAGCCCTTGCACCAGCGATGATTTCATCTGGCATTATGGCTGATATGGGCGGCGGCTTCCTTGGCTGTATCGTGGCTGGTTTTATCGCAGGTGGTGTGGTGTTCCAACTTAAGAAGATCCCACTTTCTTCAAACATGACGGCACTTGGTGCTTACTTCATCTACCCACTTTTAGGCACATTAATTTCTGCCGGTATCGTACTTTGGGGCATCGGTGAGCCAATCAAACTGTTCATGTCTTCTATGAACGAGTTCCTAGCTTCAATGGCTGGCGCTTCTAAGATGGTTTTAGGCACCATCCTTGGTGGTATGACTGCGTTTGATATGGGCGGTCCTATCAACAAAGTAGCAACACTATTTGCTCAAACTCAAGTAGACACACAACCATGGCTAATGGGCGGCGTAGGCATCGCGATTTGTACTCCACCTCTAGGTATGGCTCTGGCGACTTTCCTATTCAAAAACAAGTTCTCTAAACAAGAGCAAGAAGCAGGTAAAGCGGCAGCAATCATGGGTTCTATCGGTATCTCTGAGGGTGCTATCCCATTCGCCGCGAACGACCCAATGCGCGTACTTCCTTCAATCGTTGCCGGTGGTATCGTTGGCTGTGTGTTTGGCTTTATGACAGACGTTCTTCTGCACGCACCGTGGGGCGGTCTAATCACTGCACCAGTATCAAGCAACATTCCAATGTATGTAGTCGGTATTGCACTTGGCTCATTAACCACAGCGGTTATTGTTGGCTTCTGGAAACCTGTCGCGGTTGAAACCGAAGAAGATATGGCTGAAACACCAGTACAAGCTCAAGCGGTTCCTGCCGCTGGCGAAGGCGAGTACGACATCGTGGCAGTAACATGTTGCCCTTCAGGTGTTGCACACACCTTCATGGCAGCAAAAGCACTAGAGAAAGCAGGTTTAGCTGCAGGTCTTAAGGTTAAGGTAGAAACTCAAGGTCAAAACGGTATTCAAAACCGCATCACCGACCTAGATGTAGCTAACGCGAGACTGGTTATCTTGGCACACGATATTCAAGTGAAAGACGCACACCGCTTTGCTAACGCAAACGTAGTCGAGTGTTCAACTAAGCATGCAATGAAAAACGCCACGCAGATGATGTCGGCGTAAACCAATAAGCTCCACCCCTAGAGCCCTTCCCCCAAGGGCTCTATTTTCAAAATAACAATACAAACACGCTCTACTTGTATCCCTCAAAATTATAAATAATAGGTTTTGTATGAAACTCAAACGTTCTCTTCTCGCATGCGCGATTCTCAGTAGTTTTATCGGTCTAACTGGTTGCAATAGCAACGATGATTCAACAGCCACAATACCCGGTGATCCTCTAGTTGATCTTGCGGTGCTAAAATACGTAGATCCTATGATCGGCACTGCGGCATCTGGTCATACGTTCCCAGGAGCAACCGTACCTGCGGGTATGGTTCAACTGTCTCCAGACACTTTTATTGGTTCTAATACCGACCACGAATCTGGTCTTAATCCATGGCATTCAGCTTCTGGTTACTGGGATTCATCGAACTATGAAACGGGAGAGGTTATCTCCACTGACGTTTCACTCTACGGCTTCTCTCATACACACCTATCAGGTACAGGTGCCACAGATCTAGGCGATATATTGGTTTTGCCTTATTCGGATATGGCAAACAGCCAGTTGAACACCTTTGACAAAAGTAACGAAGAAGCCAGCGCTGGTTACTACAAAACAAAGCTAAATCAAGGTCAAATTGAAGTAGAACTCACGGCAACTAAGCGTGTCGGTTTACATAAATATATCTTCGAAGACGGTGCCGAACGTAATGTGAAGTTCGATTTGGGACACACATTAATGCACAACAACGGTCAATCATTAAAGAATAAAATCGAAGTGGTAGACGACTACACCATTCGTGGTCGAAAAACATCGACTGGCTGGTTCCAAGGCCAAGATCACCAAGGCCAAGACATATTTTTCTACGCCCAATTTAACCAACCTATCGCCAAAGCTATGTTAGGTGAACAAAATCAAGAACCGACACGAGAGATGCGCCAATCGTCTGTTTATTCAGGCGATGATCTCACCGCGTACCTCAATTTTGGTGCTGGTGACGAGTCCATAGAAATCCGGGTTGGTATATCTCCAGTGAGTTGGCAAGGTGCTCAGAAAAACCTAGAAGCAGAAGCTCCGAGTTTTGATCTTCCGAAGGTCAAAGAAAGTGCCGAATACGCATGGGCCGAAAAGCTGGCAAAAATCAAAGTAGAAGGCGGTACTGACGCCGAAAAAACCAATTTTTATACTGGCATGTACCACATGATGATTGCCCCAATAGAATTCTACGACGTAGATGGTCAATATGTTGATATGCTAGGTACCGTTCGCACCCTAAAAGAAGGTGATACACCGAACTACTCTATCTACTCGACATGGGATACGTTCCGCGCGGTGCATCCAATGTGGACGATCATCGATCCTGATCAAGCAACACTTTACGCGAAAGACTTGATTCGTAAATCTAACGATGAATTCGGTCTGCTGCCTAAATGGGAAGGTCACGGTTCTGAAACTGGCACAATGATTGGCTACCCATCTGCGGCAATTCTAGGTGACGCGGTGACTAAAGGGTTAATTGATGCAGAGCAGGCATATACTGCATCAGTAAAATCTGCTCACTACACTCCCCATGAGTATCCACAAATTCACGACGGTATCTTAAGTTCGCTTATGGCGGGGCAATTAAGCTATCACGAGAACGAGACATGTGTTCGCTACCCGAACTGGAACTCCATCTCCTATTCACTAGAGTTTTCATTCTACGATTGGACAATTGCTGAAATGGCGAAAGCCGCTGGTGATATGGATGCATATGAAGAGTTTAAAGCACGCTCGTATAACTCTCTGACACATTGGGATGCCAATGCTGGCGGAGCAGATGGCACAGGCTTCTTCGTACCAACGGAACTAAAAGAAGGCGACCCATGTGCATTGAAATACGCTTCAACTGACTTTGACCCATATAAATCAGACGCGTATTACTACACTGAAGGCAACGCATGGCAATGGCAATGGGCGTTCATGCAAGACTTAGACAAATTGACTGAAATAATGGGTGGTAGCGAAGGGTTAAACGACAAGTTGAACAACCTATTCAATGCTGACCCTAATGGTGGCGAAGCGCACCAAGACATGACAGGCTACATTGGTCAATACATTCACGGTAACGAACCATCGCATCACGTCATCTATTTGTACAACCGCACAGAGGAATCTTACAAGGCTCAAGAATACTTAGATCAAGTTTATGACCAGTTCTACAAACCAACACCTGACGGGATCATCGGTAACGAAGACGTAGGGCAAATGTCGGCTTGGTATTTGATGTCTGCATTAGGCTTCTATCAAATTTCACCAACGGATCCTACTTATAGTATCGGTCGTCCAATCTTCGATAAAGCCGTCGTCAATATTGGATCTGGGTCATTCACTGTCACCGCTGAAAACAACGGACCGGATAACCTATATATCAAAGAGGTAAGCATTAACGGCAAACCGCTAGATATGTATAACACTTTCCAGCACAGTGAATTTAAAGCAGGAGGCGAACTTCACTTCGTTATGACTGCAGATAAATCTCAAGCTATGCAAGCCAATCTCGGAAAATAACGCTTATCGGGGGCTTTATGCCCCCTTTTGTGCTCAATACACATCATAAAGCCAGCAAACGTTTGGACATAAATGAACTGGCGAATTCAGTAAATGAAATTACTTTTTAGTATGGAAAGGCACTTAGCTCGGTATTTTGTATTGATGGTGCAGATCAGTTTAAATTGAAGCCAATGAAGCTGACATTGCCTTTGAGCGTTTCTACGCATTGTGTCTAGAGGATGAGCCTGCCGCGCAATTCCCAACATGTACGACAGAACCAACTATTACTGCTGTGAGTAGTGTATTAATGTCTCTCTGTAGAGTGAGAGTAAAGTAGCGCTATCTACTTGAACACCAACCTGTTGTGCCGGAAATAAGCCCCATTCATCATTCATATAGTTACGTTGATCAGCTTTCTGAATAGTCATCCCTTCCGCAGGTCCATCTGTGACTACCCTGACAGGACCACTACGACTTGTAAAAAGAGATGGTTGGATAACATAAGCAATAGCTGATGGGTCATGAACATGACAGCCATCCATTCCTACTTTTTCAGAATAAAACTTTAAGTAGTAACGGCTAACATCCCAGATAAACTGCCCTACCTCTCCTGCATCATCTCGCAACTCATCAAGGTATTGACTGGTAAAAAAGCTCTCCTCCGTCACATCGAGCCCTATAATGACTACTGGCCATGATGCCGTAAACACCTTATCGGCAGCATGAGGGTCATCATGAATATTCGCTTCTGCAAATGGTGTCACGTTCCCTCTGTGGTCGTTTTCGCCGAACGCGCCCCCCATAACAACCACTTCTTTGACCAAGTCAACGATATCAGGAGCTGCTTCAAGTGCGAGTGCCAGATTAGTAAGAGGACCAACCGCCACAAGGGTAATCTCTCCTGGCTCAGCTCGAATACTGTCGATAATGAACTGATAAGCCGGCTTATCAATAGCTGTAACATCTAATGAACTTGGCGCTTTCACATCCCCAAATCCAGCCTCACCATGCACTACAACCGTGGCTCCAACGGGATCTCTTATCAGAGGCTTATCCGTTCCCTTAGCCACCAGCGTCTTCATTCCAAACTTCTGCTTTAGATAAAGGGCATTTTGAGTCCCGTTGTCTATCGTCGCATTACCATAAACAGTGGTGATCCCCATCAGCTCAATATCTGGATGCGCTTCTGCAAATAAGATTGCCATTGCATCATCGATGCCTGGATCTGTATCTAGGATGATTTTCTTTGTCATATCAGCCTCTAATTAAACAGTTGAAAAGAATAGACAATACCTAGAAAAAACACTGATAAACGTGACTTAAATCGCATGACGAGAGCATATTAACTTAAACACTCAAGGTGTGGATTGTTCGTATGAATATTGTACTACGACCATTGTTTCCTTATGTTCTGGAAAAATTAGTTAAATTTTAATTCCTTTAACTAATCATGAATAACTATAGATATGTAAAGTCCAAAGGCTCTTAGTGGCTCCCTACTTACTCACTGATGACTAATTCTTAAGCGATTACGGTCTTTAACGTGATCATTTCAAGTCGATCAACCGTAACAATAACTACGCCAACTAAAATGAGTCAGACCTATGAAATATTCGCTACTGTGCTCCACCACCCTAATCGCGAGCCTAACAAGTTCATTCGCCTTTTCAGCAAGCTGCCCTGAGATACTTAACGGCAAACAAAGGCTGTTAAATTCAAATGAAGAGATTGAACTGTGTGAAGAATTTCAAGGTAAAACTTTATTGATTGTCAATACGGCAAGTCAGTGCGGTTTCACTTCTCAGTTCGAGCAACTTGAGCAGCTTCACCAAACCTACAAAAAGAAAGGTTTCACGGTTGTTGGTTTTCCAAGTAATGACTTTCGCCAAGACAGAGGAAGCGAGGAGCAATCTGCTAAAGTCTGCTACCTAGATTATGGTGTAACCTTTCCGATGATGGCGCGTGCATCACTCTCTGGACCAGGCGCAAATCCAGTCTTTGCCGAGATCCAACAACAAGCTGGTATTAAACCGAAATGGAATTTCTACAAGTTCTTGGTCAGCAAAGAAGGCAAAGTGATAGCAACCTTCCCGAGTTCTACATCGCCAACCAGTACTACCCTCAAAAATGCAATAGAGCAGCAATTATGAGGTCAGGTTGCATGGAGACAACTCAAACACGCAACACCATGGTCAAGCTCGGTTACATGGGTTTAATCCCCTTTTATTCGGCCTATTGTTATCGCTCACCGACAGCCAACTCTTTAGCTTGAGCGGCGAAACGTTCTTCATCACCTATAGCGTGGTTATATTGAGCTTTTTGTCGGGTATCTTGTGGGGGAATGGAATAGAGAACTTCGGAAACCAATCTAGTAACAAGGCTCTAATTCTGAGTAATGTTATTGTGTTGGCAGCTTGGCTAGCGGCTCTGCTCGGTGAACAGCAAGAGTTTCTCACCACTCTGATTCTGCTCCTAGGCTACATTGCGGTTTGGCGAGCGGAAAGGTCAATGAGAGAAGAGAACCAAAGTGAAGGTCCCGACGGCTATTTTGACATGCGAACCAGATTAACCTCCAGCGTGGTATTAATGCACGGTATAGTGATGTTGACTTAAGCGAGTGACGCCTGCATCACGTATAAAAAAGGGGCAGGTCTTGAGTTTTGACACGCATTATTTTTTTGTGTCTCGAAACTAGCTCACTAACTGTAACGTATTAGAAACGTAACAAGGTTTTGGACATTTATGAGTTAGGTGTTGTTCAAAAATATAGATTTACGGATTACTTGCACTAATCAGGTCAGACTGCACAATCTAAGGACTAGCGCTATTGTGAATCCTGAGAAATGGCATTTAGAACGCTTTTATATAAAACTATGACTTTGGAGTTTACCTCTAGATCATGCCTTTATTGAGTTTCAAGAGCTAGGGCGTGTTGATCTTTCGTGATTGTTTTTTAAACAGCATAGTAAAGAGTTATAATTTGCTTTGCCAAAAGTAAAACCATAACCAATACCATACCAAGAACAATATTAACTGATATTCGATGGGAACTACTACTTCGACTTATGAAAAATACAGGTCGTATTTACGATAAAACTGAACATCGAATGACATTTGAAGGAATACTTTATCGAATGAGAACAGGTATTCCTTGGCGAGATCTGCCACCTGAGTTCGGAGAGTGGAGTACCGTTTACAGGTGATTTAATTTTTGGTCAAAAAAAGGGACTTTAGATAGGATTTTTATGGACTTATCTAGCATGGCTAACTTTGAGTAGCTCTTTCTGGATGGCTCTATAGTTCGAGCGTATCAGCATAGCACAGGTGCAGCTACTGAAATCTCAGAGCAAATAGGAAAAAGTCGTGGTGGTAATTCAACCAAAATTCATTTAACTGTGGATAGTGGTGGCCTGCCGATTTGCTTTGATTTATCAGAAGGTCAACGCCACGATATAGTGCATGTCGAAAGTTTAGTTGAGCAACTTGATGAAGTTAATACCATGGTTTGTGATAAAGGGTATGACAGCGAACCTTTTCGTGCTTTTGTTAAGGAACGTGGCGGAGAAACGGTAATTGCTAAACGCAATTACGGACAATATATAGACAAAGGCAGTATGGATTGGTGTCTATACAAGTATCGTCACTTGATCGAAAATGCCTTTGCGAGAATTAAGCATTATCTAGCCATTTCAAGTAGATATGACAAGATAGAAAGGATTTATACCAGCATGTTATCGCTGGTATTTATGTTAATGTGGCTACCGATGTATTGCTGAACATGAAATATATAGCAAAGATCAACACGCCCTAAAATGTCATCACCTATGCGTCACATTAGTTTTCATCACTAGTTAAATGACATAAAAAGTGCCTGATTCTAATGGTGCAGTTCTCAAACATTTCTATTATCTCGACTTGTAATTGCCTTTTTCTATTCCGTGCTTTTTCATTCTCAAGTACAGCTTTTTTCGGGGTATTTGCAGATGATTAGCGGCATCGGTAACTCGCCCAGAATGCAAAAACAGCGCATCTTCTATGAGTTGCTTTTCGAAATCGTCTACCAACTCTGCTAATGGAAGCTGAATATCATTTTGTGAGTAGATACGCTCTTTACCTGTCAGCTTAACAATCCCGATGGCATACAACTCAGCAATGTTTCGCAGTTCACGGATATTGCCTGGCCAAGGGTAACTTCTCAAAAGAGCGAGATAGTTAGAGTCTACATTTGGCAGTGCTTTACCTAGTTTCTTACAACTTAATTTCAAGAAATAATGAAATATCGCGACGATATCATCTGGCCGCTGGCGCAAAGGAGGCACGTGAACCACTCCCTGGTTAAGCAGATAGTATAATTCTGGCAACAATTGATTCTTAGTGATGTACTCTTCCGGCTCGGACTCAAAAATTGTCACTACACGCAGATTTTTTTTACCACAACGCTCACGCGCCAGCAGCAACTGAGCCAAATGCCGTTGCACCTCTTCAGGCAATTCTGGTAAGTTATCTAACACAAGCACACTCGGCTCCTGCTTGTTAGTCGCATCATCAATACACTTCATTGTCGTGGTGTTGCTGAGCGCAAGAGTGATATATCCTATCTCTTCGTTCTTCGTCATCATATCTTTGATGATCCCAGCGACACTGTGACGCCCTGTACCTGACTCGCCATAAACTACCAAGTGCGTGTCCAACAAAGCGTATTGCGCGACATATTTTCGGATCTGCTCCATATGCGCGGAGTTACCAATTAGTGAACGTGAAATGGACTTCTCTGCCTGACGCTGGAACTCTACCTGACCAGTGCGAGTTTCAAGCTGGTGCTTAACCAATGTTAATAAATCCGCAGGATTAATCGGCTTCTCTAAAAACTCACACGCACCTTGCTTCACAGCATCCACAGCTATCGGAATATCGCCGTGCCCAGTAATCACAATAACGGGTATTCGCTCATCAACATTTTTAATCAGTTTCAGCAGTTCTAAACCATGCATCTGTGGCATATACATGTCTAGAATCACAACGCCCACCCACTCAGGAGAGACGTATTGCAACGCTTGTGTTGGGTCGTTAATGGCCTTCGACTTTATCGATGAGATGTTCATTAGGTAAGAATATGAATCCAAAACATCTTGATCATCATCGACTAATAATACTGAATACTGGTTATTGATCATTAGGTAACTCCAACACAACCATCGCACCTTTTTCTAGTGAGGAAGCAAGGTAGATATTTCCTTTATGCTTTTCTATTAATGATTTACAAATATTCATTCCTAGCCCTAACCCAACCTCTTTTGTCGAAACAAAAGGCTGAAAAATCCGTGGCACAATCTCTTCTCCGAAACCAACAGCATTGTCACTGATCGCAACCAGTGTGGTTTGCTTACTCCGGTCCACCAATTCCATTTTAATTCGTTTTTTATCTTCTCTTGTGCTTTCCATTAGCGCATCGCAGCCATTTACTAAGACATTTATGAAAATCTGTTCTAACGCCAACATATCGCCTTGAACTTTCACGTCATCAGGTAGCCTATTTTCTATCGTGATCTGTTGACGTTTTGCACGCGTATTCACGATGGTCGACGCTTGCTCCGCGACTTCATGAATAGATACAGGCTTTGCTTCACTCTCACCGACTGGCTTCCGTGCGAACTGGCGCAAACTGTTGATAATCTTGGTCATCCGAGTCGTTAAGCCCTCGATATGTGTGATCGACTCGCTGACCTTATCTGGGTTGTCTTGTTGAACAAACATTCTCGCGCTGTACAAATACGTCGACATCGCATTTAGTGGCTGGTTAAGTTCATGCGCTAAGCTCGTCATGGTTTGGCCTACAACCGCCATTTTTGCAGCTTGAATGAGTTCATCTTGTGTTTTTTTAAGATTGTCTTCAGTTCGAATTCGCTCTTCGATTTCGTTTTCTAGCTGCTGGTTCTTCAGCAATAGGTCTTGCGTTTTTTCTAACACTCGACTTTCCAATGTTCGCGTAGCAACTTCTTGATGAGTCACATCAGTGATAGTCATGATAAGTTTGTATTCGGCTCCGTGGGCAAAAGGGCGAATATCGAAACGTACGTATTTAGGCTGATCTCCTCCAAGTGACAAGGTCACATGAACTTTTCCAAGTTCAATCCACAAGTGCGAGCGAGCGAATACCTTTTTTAGCTGTTCTCGGCAGCTTTCTGGGAAATATTCCCAAATCGAGCAACTTTCGTTTACTTCACGAAGTTTCAATAACTTACGCGCACTTAAGTTTGCAGACTCCACTACTCCGTTGAGGTCGCTTGTGATCAAACTCGCCGTGGTATTGTTGATTAAACTCAAGGCATTAGTACGCTGAATTTCCTGTACCTTTTCACCATATTCGATGAGCTTTTCACTCAAGCGTCCGATTTCATCATTCCCGTCCACCACAACTGGATGATTTAGGTCATTTTTGATGATGGCATCAATACTGTCACCCAGTCCTATCAAACGCGCCACAATTCGGCGGTTGATAAAGTAATACGTCAAGAACATACTTGTCATGATCGAGATGCTGAAGCAAACGAGCAAAACGTGATTACCATATGACACACGCTCGGCAGTCTCCGTTTTTACTTGTTTGAACGTGTGGTCGGCGGTAAGAACCAATTCTGCGATTTGATGATGGATGGCATCCATACTTAGTGCAATCTGGTCTTGCATCTTTTTGATGCCACCGTTTAATTTCACCAGTGACATAAGTTGTTTTTCGAACTCACCATCAGGACTCAACACCACTACGAGTTCTTGCAGCAACTGTTTGTAAGCTATTGAGGTTGGTTGGTTCATTAACATTGTGCTGCTTTCTTGAAGATCCAACAGGCGAAAGTAAATCACTTTCATACCATTATCGACCTGCTCTGACATTGAGGCTCCTGAAACGTCAATGGCCATGTCATACACAGCCGATTCAACGTCAATAACCTTTTGTAATGTACTCAGTTTAGCCAACAAACTTTGAATATCTTTTGAATCGTTTGCCCGCTCAATCTGCCAATGCACTTCTTGGCGAAGAGGTTTGAGCTCGGAGCGAATATCTTGGTGGAGCCAGTTAATTTGTTCCATCAGTTGATCGACACGCCGATTTTGATCAATTCGTGTGGAAATCAGATCGACATATTTTGCCAGTAACGAGGTAAGTCCTGCTTCCGATTCAAGCAACTGATAGAACTCCGAATTCATTCTATTGCTTTTTAGAACCGTTGAAATTGAAGCTAGCTCCTCATTCACCTGTATAGCTTGTTCATTCAGCTGTACTTTGTTATCAACGACTTGAAGCGCTGCAACGCGTCGGTTTATTTCACTCGTTTTGCTTTCGAGGAAATAGCTGGCGTTGTATTTGGGCACGCTATCTTCCAGCAAAGTCCTCACCTGATTGTCTAAACTGTTCCAAGTAGCCCAAGCAACCACACACACCACCGTGAGTAAAAGCGTACTGCAAGCGAAAGCTACAACTAAACGAGCCCCAATGGTTTTATATTTCGGGTATAACACTACTTCCCTTGCCCCCGACAGTGAGCCAATTGTTGATTTACGTTGTCCAACTTTTCCGACATCGCGCGCCCCAATTCATGAGAAAACTCCGCCAACAAGGCTTGGTAGTGCGTCATTCCAACTTCGGAGTCTTTATCCATTGTCGCCAAATTTTGGGCAATGGTAGTTATTTTCTCTTCGCTCAGTGGTAGTTCAAACAACTGCTTCTCGATCGTCTTGAGTGAGCACTGTTGTTCAGGACTATCTCCAACCAGCAGATTGAGTTTAATGAGGGTGAGCCAAGCGTCTTGTAATTCTGGAAGACGCTTAGTAATCGCGGTATCAAAAATCAAATTGATCAGTGCTTCTCTCGGCATTACCTGTTTTAGGTCGAGCACTGGGTTATCACCACTGTATCGAGCCGTATCATAGAGGGCCGTTTTTGAAATTGCGCTGCTTTCCATTTGCTCTTGAACTTCTTTTGAAAGTAAATGCGCAACAAAGGCTTCTGCCAACTTGTCGCTCTCACCACGATTTATTTGAGCAATGTAAGTGGGCATTAGCGTAAAGTCTTGATCATAAGCAAAACCGACATAGTCAAATTTACGCTGGGCAATCAATGCATAGCTGTCAATTGTTGGTCCAATACCTAACTTGCCTTTGACTATATAATCCGCAACCCCGAAGCTGCGAGATGAAATCGTCGCCAAATTCGCTCCTACGTTGAGTAATATACGCCAGCCCTCTTTCCAACCATATCGACTAAGTACACTCTCAACCATCAGCTGAGTTGTTCCTGAACGACTTGGTGTACTCATGGTGACATGTCCAAAGTACAGAGGGTTTGTCAGATCTTGAAACCACTTCGGTTCTGGCAAATGGTTTGCGGCTAAATAATCTTTGTTCCAAACAATCCCAGCCCCGGAGTACCCAAACGCAACAACTTGCTCTTTATTCGGCAATAAATAGGCAGATAACCATTTCGGAACTTGCACGTTAGATGGCATATCAACTAATCGATGCTCGTTAGAAAGCTCTTTCATCAAAAATGGAGATGAGCTCAATACCAAGTCGATATCCTTCATATAGCTTTTGCTTAGCAGTTGCAGACTCGATTGAGTACGACGGTGCACTATTCTGACTTCCGCATCAGGATAATGCTGCGTAAAGTCATCCACCAAAGCAATTATTGGAGCTTGAGAAAAAGTAGTGAGTATTACCAGCTCTTTATCTGCTGCGATTGTGAGTGGTGTATAAAGAGCAGCACTCAGAAGTAAACGACGCCCTAATTGCTTTAAATCAGCCATCAGATTAACCAAAAACCTTAAATAATGTGCGGTAACTCAAATCTATTAAAGATCGTTAAAAATCTTACAGAGTATGTTTGAGTCAGTATTGACGCACTTCAACCTAAACTACGTATATTCTATCAGTAACAAGTAGCAGCCTACCGTTCTAAATTCCCGTTTTTGACTCAGCCTAAATATCAATATGAGTCAATTCTGCCTCAAATTCATACCTTTGTACTGTGCAATCTGTCACTTCAAGATGCCCCTGCAACAAAACATTTGTAATTAAAACTTGGAGTGCAACATGTTTAATTTCTTTAAATCACGTCCTGACCTCCCTCTTTCAGATGGCTCGAAAGAGGAGATGCAGGCGCGTTTCAAACGCTACCAATGGCAGGTATTTTTAGGCTTGGTTTTTGGTTACGCAGTCTTCTACGTAGTACGTATGAGTTTAGGCGTTGTTAAAAAACCAATGCTGGATGCAGGCATCGTAACCATCGAAGAACTCGGCATCATGGGTTCGGCTTTTTTCTTCACTTACGCAATTGGTAAGTTCTCGAACGGCTTCCTTTCTGACTACGCCAACATTGGCCGATTTATGTCGTTCTCATTGCTACTGTCAGGCATCACGGCAGTATTCATGGGTTTAAATACAACGGCCCTCTTCTTCATTCTACTGTGGGGTTTGAACGGTTGGTTCCAATCTGTTGGTTCAGCTCCTTCTTGTGTGTCCCTGTTCCAATGGTTCTCACCAAAGCAACGTGGTAGTCGATATTCTGTCTGGGGTGGTTCACGTAACATCGGTGAAGGTATTACTTGGATCTTAACGGCATCTCTAGTGAGCTACTTTGGCTGGCGCGCTGGTTTTATCGGTGCAGGTATCGCAGCGATTGCCGCAGCACTATGTATGTTCTTCATCCTAAAAGATCGCCCACAAACTTATGGTTTGCCAGATGCCGCTACGGCGTTTGATGAAGCGACTGAGATGAAGAAAAAGAACGACCCGAAAGAAACTCGTCGCGCTCAAATGTTCATCATGAAGCAACCGACTGTTTGGTTAATTGCTGCAGCGTGCGCGGCGATGTATATCTCTCGCTACGCTATGTCTTCTTGGGCTGTTCTTTATCTTCAAGAAGTAAAAGGTTACTCGTTACTCGATGCTGGTTTTGCAATGTCCACCTACCCTATTGCAGGTCTCGCAGGTGCAATACTATCGGGCATTGTCTCTGACAAGCTGTTCAACTCTAACCGCCACATTCCTACTCTACTTTACGGATTGGCAAACATTGGCGGTATGTGTTTGATGTTCTTCGGCCCAGACCACCGCATTGTTGACGCTGTTGCACTAGGTTTGATTGGTTTCGCTATTGGTGGTCTGGTTGTTTTCCTTGCTGGTTTAACTGCATGTGACTTAATGCCTAAAAATGCCGTAGGTGCAGTTAAAGGCTTTATCGGACTGTTCTCTTACATCGCAGCTTCTGGTCAAGAGTTAGTATCAGCTTCTCTTATCAAAATCACTGAGGTTGATGGCGTAGCCAAATACGACTTCTCGCAAGCACAATACTTCTGGCTAGCCGCTGGTGTAGTTTCTCTTCTTCTTGCTTTGACGGTTTGGAATGCGAAGAAAGTGGTTGATATCAACCCAGCTAAAGAAACAGAACTAGAGGTTCGCCCTAGTTAGTAATTCATCACAAAAGCGGGAGGCAACTCCCGCTTACTTCACTATTTTCTGACGCTCTCCATTTTCTTAAGTTCTTTTGCAAAGAGTGCTTACGAAATTGATAGACCCCTTATTTCTATTTTCTTTTTTATGTGTCGATTGAGGTGATAAATGTGTAAAACCAAAATTGTGGCCACGCTAGGTCCAGCAAGTGAAAGCCGTGAAACACTGACTAAATTAATTCGAGCAGGCGCTAACATAGTCAGGCTAAATTTTTCACATGGAACAGCGCAAGAGCACATCGCACGTGCACACTTGGTTCGTGAAATCGCGGCTGAACTTGACACTTATGTTGGTGTACTTGTTGATTTACAAGGTCCTAAGATTCGTATTTCTTGTTTCGAAAATGATGCAGTTCAACTCAATCAAGGCGACACATTCACGCTGAGCGGAACACTCGATGCACACGTAGGTAACCAAGAGATAATTGGCCTTGATTATCCAGAGCTCATTCAAGATGTAAATAAAGACGATATTCTGCTGCTGGATGATGGCCGCATTCAGCTGAAAATTAACCAAGTGGATACTAACGAGCAATGGATAAAAACTACGGTATTGAATAGCGGTAAATTATCTAACCGTAAAGGCATCAACTTATTAGGTGGCGGTCTTTCTGCACCGGCCCTTACCGCTAAGGACGTTCAAGACATTGAAACCGCAGCGAAAATCCGTGCCGACTTCCTTGCTATTTCTTTCCCTCGTAATGCACAAGATATCGAATACGCTCGTAGCTTAGCGCGTAAAGCAGGTTGCGATGCCAAGATCGTCGCAAAAGTGGAACGTGCAGAAGTCGTGGCAACCAAAGAAGCCATGGATGACGTGATTATCGCATCAGATATCATAATGGTTGCTCGCGGCGATTTAGGCGTAGAGATTGGTGACGCGCGATTACCTATGGTTCAAAAATCACTAATAAACCGCTCTAAGTATTGGGGTAAACCAGTGATCACCGCAACACAAATGTTGGAATCAATGATCGATAACCCACTTCCTACTCGAGCAGAAGTGTTAGACGTGGCAAATGCGATTATTGATGGTACAGACGCCGTGATGCTCTCAGCCGAATCCGCGGCGGGTAAATACCCTATCGAAGCAGTCGAAGCTATGGTTCGTATCGCAGAAGGCGCAGAACACGAACTCGAATGTAACCATGACTGCTGGGATACCCTTCAACATTTATGTTCTAACCCAGGTAAAAGCTTTGCGCTTTCATCGATGATTTCAGCTTCTCGCGCTCATCAAGATCTTGGCGTTGCGATTCTAACCAAACAGGGAAAAACTCCGCTGTTAATGTCTCGCTGTCAGAGTAAGGCTAAGATTTGGGCTCTTAGCGATAATCCAGCGTTGCTTGCACAAATGACAATCTTACGAGGGGTTGAACCCTTGTACTTCAAAGCGGAAGGAGCCAAAGTCGAACTCGCATCGCAGGTAGTAGAATGCTTAAACCAGAAAGCTCAAGAAGCTCAAATCTCATCAATATTAATGACTCAGTTAGATTCTATAGAAGGCATGGGAGAAGTTAACGCCTGTCGCTTACTAAGCTTGAATATGACTTCTCAAATCAAGCCTGCCAAAGAAATCGCAGCCTAGGTCGACCTCCCCCCTTATTCAAGTTCTGACTTGAATTTATCGCCCATAACTTGCTCCACAGGGATTTGGCCTGCCACATGGCAGGTCCTTTTTATTTCGCACTATCTGTCTAACCTTTACATACTCGTTAGGCAAGGAACTTAAGTTAATAAAAGTACGGTCATTAGTTGCTATTGTAGAGCGATTGTTATCTCCAAAAGCGCGCTAATGTTGAAGAATAAGCATTCCACCTAGGTTTGTGGGGGCATCTCGATTGTCCGTTCCTTATGCATAGAGCCAGGTTTTCTCCTCTTGGACGAACTCACTTTGGGGCACTTTCGAGCTAGAAAGTGCCACGGGTAAAAATTCAACCTGAGAAATTATCGGACAAAAGTTTGTCAGCGAATTTCCTAAATTATAAATTTATTAATAAAGACAGGTATGGAAAATCGTTAACTTTATGTCCAGCATCAAAGGCGTAGACCATTCGACATATAGTGCAGGCTACTCAACACCAAAGTCCTTATTTTTAGTTTCAAGACCAATTTGCACAAGTGTCTCCATCTGAATAGTAGTTTGTATCATGTAGTCGTTGCGTGACACTCTCAAATCTTTGGTGATTGAAGCCAAACTTAGCTTAGGGTGTTTACGCATTGCCATTGCAGCAATTGTTAGCCCAGTTCTTCCAACACCAGCTCGACAGTGTACTATCGGTAGTAGTTTATCTGGGTCATCGACCGCACGACTCTTGCGCTTAGTATAAAAACTTCTCCTTTCCAGCAATACCGACTCAATCATGATAATCAGCTTTTCTGTATTCGCTGGGGTGATTGTGTGGTGATCTGGCCAATTATGAACGTGTATCACTGGTACTGTTAAGTTTGTTTGATAACCATCTATATCGAGGTTGTAAGTTTTAGCTTCAATCGAATCGGTAAGATCCACTTTACCAGTTAAAGTTGAAGTCGCCGTTATAGCCCCATAGATACCTGAAACAGAAAAGTAGTCAGGCATTTGATCCTCTACAACATCTTTATTACTTGCTAGCACCACTAATACTGGGGTTCTATTATCTACCAATAACTGTAAATGTGCTTCCAACTGGTGATGGTAAGGGTACTGCGTTGCAATAGCGATATTCTCACCATTGACCTTAATATAGTTGGCATTTAAGTCTCTACGAATACTAGTTTTTAGACTGTGGGGGATATTAAATCGGTCCCTCCTTGAGTCAAACCGAATGCGTCTAGCAGATCCTTTGATCCCCATCAGTAGCTCGGCGGTATCAGAACTACTTCCAGAAATACGACCTCTCATACTCTTCTTCTCCCTGTAGTTAAATCTTTTTTGTGTACGGATACATAGTACTTGTTAGGCGCTAAATTGTCGTATTTCAAATTTTAATAACTAAGGGATTTTATGGTTGACCAATTAAAAATCAATTATTTCGGATAAAATTGAGTATGGCAAACGCCCATGAACAGGATGTAATGAGTAAAAGGTCTAGCCAACAATGGGGCAGATCTGCGTTACGATGATCTAACCCATCAGCACGAATCTGGACAAAAATGAGCCAGACTTTTCTCTGGCTCGTTATCCTAGGTTTGTGTTATTACAGATATAATCACTTCAACCCTAATCGTGAAGCTTCGCACCTTTGACCACTTTATCCACTAATTTTTTCTCTGCATACATAGCAATCCCGACTAAGGGTAAGCTTTCCGTACCATAGTAACGAACGGTTCTTCGATTAGCTTCATCATGACCTGTTGCGAACATATCTTCGATGAATATTGCAGTTTCAATGTTTGCACGATTAGCGCGTTGGATAAAAGTAGGCAGTTTACTTCTCTTCACTTTAAGTACTATTGTTGGCTGAATACAAAGTGGTAGGTAGGTGTTGTCACTCCCATCCACATATCGTTCTCCAGTCTTAACCGCTGATGTCGAAGTGATGCCACCAGATAAAAAACTTACAACATTCAATTTCTGCCATACTGGTAAATCCTCTGCCACAACAATGACAAACTTAGAATCAAATCGCATATAACCTCTTATTAATCAGAACACTAAATCAATGACAGGCGGTACACCCATCTTTAAGCCAACAAACAGTAATAACACTGCCATTAGCTTATTCATTACAACTAAATAGTCAGTTTCGTTTATCTTTTTGCCAATAAGACGTCCAGCAATGTAATAAACAGTAGGTGCACCAAACGCAAGTAGTGCCAAAATAGCGCACCATACAAAGATGTACCCGCCCGTAATACCTGCTGATGGAAATTGAACTGTTGCAATAGGCAATGCAACCGTAATGCCTTTCGGATTAAGAAGCTGAAGCATCAAACCGTCTCGAAGATTCATGCTTTGGCTTGGCTTTAATTCAACCTTACCCACTTGGCTTAAGAATATTTTGTATGCCAACCAAAGAATGTAGATAGCACCCAGTATTGCTGTCCATTGTAAGACAGCATAATTCATTAATGTTTCACCAATCAGCGAAACAGCACTGAATAATGCAAACATGGCGATCGAGACACCGAGACTAAAACCAAATATCGAATTTTGTTTCTGTATGCCACTGTTTAAGCAGATAGCATTGACTGGCCCTGGGGTGTACATGACCCCTAGAGCATAAATAATTATGTCCAGCATAGATTTTATCTTTTGGTAGATGCTTTAGTTGAGTCTAAAGCGAGAGTTGTCTTTGGTATTGGGTCGGCGTGATGCCAAACGTATTCTTAAAGTTACGATTAAGATGACTTAAATCGGAAAAACCGTACTTAAAAGCAATATTCGCTGCATTGTCACCTAGTTCTAATTCGCGTTTTACACGATTGATTTTATAGCTAAGTACATACTGATGTGGCGTCATGCCAAACTGTTTGTTAAACAGTCGAATGAAATGATATTTAGACATATTGGCAGCGCTTGAAATCTCTTCAATACCTAGTTTTCGATTAAGGTTGAAGTGAATAAACTCCTTTGCTTGCTCCAATAGTTTATCTGTTCGCCCATAAGCTACCTTATCAATAAAAGAGCCATCGCCAAGACGAACAATCGAATGAGCGATGCCGAGTAACAGATGCTCTTCTTCTAGTGAAGAAAGTGGCTGCTCTAAGTTCATAAAGCGTGCAATTGAAATGATCTGTTTTTGCAAAACCGCATCATGGAAAGATGATACTTTCAATAGAGACTGATCTTTAGATACATTACCTATGCTTTGCATCAAACTCATCATTGTCGATTCAGGTATGTAGACCATTTCATACTCCATATCTTTTCCACCTCCAGCATGCCCATCATGAACCTGTTCTGGATTAAAAAAGATCACGTTTCCTGCCTGACTTTTATGAAAAGTTCCATTACTAAAAAAGTCCTGACGGCCACGGCATGTCACACCGATACTGAACTCTTCATGGGCATGTTTACCGTAGCTAAAGTCTTTGATCTTTGCCGAAAATGAACACAATCCTTTAGTGTGCGCACTTTTTTGATAGCTAAATTGTTCTTGCATGCTTACAGACTCAACCTATTTAGTGGAAACATAATGAAAGTATAGAGAGCAAGTGATAGTGAAGATAGAACAAAATTGCTAAATGCATAACAGTTGCTTTTTCTTACCTAGCAAGCTTGGGGGCACTTTCTAGCAGGAAAGTGCCGCGGGTAAAAGTCAGGGTATTGTTGGATAAAAATAGGTATGGAAAACATCGAAAGCTGTGGTCAAATCTATTTTTTCACCGCAAGATTTCACCACAAAACACTTATAAATTCCCTACGCCGCCATCAATCAGTAATTCAGAACCAAGCATATAGGCGGATTCGTCAGAGGCGAGAAAAACGGCCGCTTTTGCCAATTCTAGTGGTGTTCCCAAACGCTTTAGCGGGACTAACTCTTTAACTTGATTAATCAAAGCTACTTTCTCACAATCAGGCAAACCAAATTTATCAAAAGCCTCTGTCTGCGTTGGTCCTGGACTCAGTGTGTTAACTCGAATACCTAGATGTTTTAGTTCCCCAGATAATGTTCTGGCAAGGGAGATTAGTCCGGCTTTACTTGCAGAATAAACACTACTTTTCGGTAGACCTATTTGGGCTGAAACGCTTCCACATAGGATGATAGAGGCTGAGTCAGATAATATTGGTAATAATGAGCGAATTAGAAAGAAAGGACCTTTTAAGTTTGTATTGATTACACGATCAAAACCTTCCTCATCCCATTCTTCGAGTGATTTGTGTGTTACATCGCCAGCATTGATATAAAGTACATCAAGCCTCGGAAATACAGATTTAATCGTTTCGGCTAACTTGTATTGCTGATGGACATCAGAAGAATCATTTTGAATAAAGATGGTACTATCCCCTAACTCCTGCTTTGCTTTTATTAGCCCTTCTTCTCCACGTCCTGTTATTGCAACGCACGCTCCTTCTAAGCGAAACTGCTTTGCCGTTTCCAATCCGATACCTGCGGTACCTCCGGTGATTAAGGCATACTTATTCTGTAATCTTAATGACATCATATCTCCTGTTGTTTTTTACGTAATCGGAGGGCATTATTTGCTAAACAGTTTCAATTGCACAGTAGGTACCAAATGGATACTAAGGAAATAAATAAAAATAAATTTATAGACAATAAGTCTTCATGCCCAATGGTCGACTTCGTAAATATTGTTTCAGGAAAATGGGCAATCCCAATTTTATACCGCTTGATTGTCACGAATGATGTAATACGTTTTGGCGAGTTACAAAGAGCAATAGGTCCTATCACGCAAAAGGAATTAACAAAGCAATTACGTGCTTTTGAAAGCCTTGGGCTTGTTAGTAGAAAAGTCTATCCAGAGATGCCTCCCAGAGTTGAATATCGTGTGACTGATTTGGGAATTACATTAAAACCAACTCTCGATTCACTCGCTAACTGGATGACCCAATATCGAGGTCAATTGATTGGCAAAGCTGTATCAGAGAATGAATAGAACAGTACTGGGGTCGAGTTCTGCATTCTGACAAGCATTACTTTTAGTCGGGCTAAATAGCATTAACAAACTCGAAAGCAATAGATTAGCGATATGGGTACCTGGTGGTTTGAGATCCTGCCCAAGACTACTCCCGTCATTTTGGATGGACAGGATCAGTTCGTATTAGTTAGTCGAAGGCACAACATTTCTGCGACGACATGTTCCGTTGGATGATCTCGACTCTCCTATTCGCAACTTTGTTCGCTGACTGAATCTAGATGTTTAGTTCTAAACAAAATGGTCTGACTAAAAACTATCCCACCAGCGCCAGTGATAGAAATTGGTCTATGCACACAAACCATGAGCATAGACCCTTTAGCATGTCCCCATGAACATAGGCAGATAACTTGGCTTACGGCAGCTCATTTCTAGCCAAAAATCGAACATCACCGAGTTGCTCTATTGATGTCTATAGCTTGAGTAAGGTAGTGAGTAATTACTTTTAGCTCCACCGTTTTAATAGGTAGAACTCGCATCACCTTTCCAGTACCTGTCAGTTGATTATAGGTATCAACCATGTGGACGCCTTTTAAGAAACCGATATCAACGCCATTTTTCGTGGTCCTCATATGGCAAACTCCACCGCAAGGGTCTGAGTAACTGGTTATTCGCTGTTTTCTTGTTTCGAGCAACTTATAGTCTTCAATTAATATGTTTCTCAACAATAAAAACAATGCGCTATGTTCCGACTTAACATCAACCTCATACTGCATATAACACCTGTTAGTTGTTGTTTAACAATAAAATTCACACCACTGTGAACTCATGATTTTTAAAAACCTTCATTTAATAGAAGGCATATCAGAAGACCGGACAGTCAGGGATTTGAGTATGCTTTGATAACTCTTCTGCAATTGATATCAATTCTGATTCTTTGTTCATGCGCCCGACTATTTGAATTCCGATGGGGAGCCCATTTCGGTCTAAACCTATTGGAATGGTTACAACGGGATGACCTATCAGACTGACTGGTGTAGTAAAAGCGGTGAGAGCATCAAAGTAATTCACCTCTAAACCATTGACCATTATTGGTTCTCTATAATCACGACTAGGACCATGCTCAGATGTAGGTGCCATGTGTTTAAACGCGGTACAGCAAGTGACAGGTAATATCCAAGCATCAATATTTTTAAAAAAATCATGACAGTCTAGAAGCGTTTCTTCTCTGTCTTTCAGTGCGCTTGTATATTCATTTGGGTTTCTACGATAACCCTTCATTACATTATTAAGAAAGTTCGGGGAACGCTTTCGACTCTGGTTTCCGAAGAGTAAGCTCAACCATCGTGTCAAAGGGTTCATGAATGCCGACGTTTCATCACCCATTATGCGTCCGAATGTTTCCCAAGACTTTTTGAAGCAGAAATTCTTGGGTTTAGCTTTGACGCATTGATGACCTTTTTGTTGCCAGCAGGCCATCATTTGAGTTATTAGATCCTGAATATCAGCATCCAGCGGCACGTCATCAGCTTCGAGCCAATAAGCCAAATTCAACCTTTTTGGAATACTAGATTCATGTTCACCACTGAGTGCTCGCCACATTAAAGCTAAGTCTTTTGCTTGCCTAGCTATTGGACCTGGCCGTGCAAAATGATTTAGAGACAATGTTGGGGTTAACAGCATTCCATCGCTGCTTACTGCACCTTCACTCGGTAATAAACTATAAACACCACAGAAGCTTGCAGGTATCCTTAACGAACCAGACAAATCAGTACCAATATCAACGAAGCTCATCCCGGTCGCAACTGCGGCCGCACCGCCTCCACTACTGCCTCCAACCGTGTAATCGGGGTTCCACGGATTTTTACAAAAACCACGTATTGGGTTGTTCGTTTGAAAATCCATGGCTAAAGGCGGAAGGCTAGTTTTACCAAGTAAGGTAGCACCTTGGGCAAACAGCTTTTCTGCAATAGGCGCTGTGATATCACTGTGTATGGTTTTATTAAGACCAAAACTACAAGGTAGATTCTCTATATGGAACTGGTCTTTAAAGCTTATGGGAAGACCGGCTAGTAACTCGGTGTTATCTAACGCTGCGGTTTGATCTTGATAAATAAAAGCGCCCATTTCATCATCGAGTAAGGAAACTCGACTTAGTAAGTGTGTCTTGATTTCTTGAGCGGTGATACTTCTTTTCTTTAGCGCTTTGCAAGCCTCAATAGCCGTCATATGGTGAATAGTCATAGATACTCCCTTGTGTGTTATCTACAATCTATTGCACCAGCAAACGCACTTTTTCGCTGTTCAATCTCTGCTATCTTTTCGCCGTTTAATCTCAGCTAGCTTTTAGCGGCACATATATGTGTGTTACCCAGTTTTGTGGGGGAGTATTTTCTGGGGAGGTCAAATATAGCTCAAAAGGAAGAGCATCTCTGAGCTCATAGCCTGAGCTTTGTAGCCAAGAGCGAAAAGCATGGTTCCACGTCTGATAAAGGTAATCGTAGTGACCTATGTGTTCAAATACAGCCCATAACCCCTGCTCAATTCGACTTGAATATGGTGTATGCAAATGATCCTTCGGTTCATAAAAAAGTGCACCGTACAGAACTTGGGCATGTTCATCGTTAAGACTTTGTGGGCTGGAAGGAAAAGCACTCACTAAACCATACAACTGTGGCTCTTGACTTAATCGCTGGAATTCCTTCGAAACATCTCGTAGAGCTTGGGTCAGAAACGTTCCATTGATCGTTCCAGACGTTGCACTGTATTGATAAAACAAGGTCGGTAAAGTTTTAAGCTCAACCTTTGGTGACAAGTTCTTTGCGGCAATAGTATTTAGGAAAGGACGTGATTCATCCAACCCTATTCGAATGTGCTCAGGGTGAGAACGAAACTCACTAGGGCTCACCTGAAAATGCTGACGAAATGCCCGCGAGAATGCACTGTGAGTTTCGAAACCTGATTTCAGCGCAATATCGAGTACACCAAGTGTTGGTTGGGTTGATAGACTATCTGCAGCCAATTCTAAGCGACGGTGTAATACATACTGACCAACGGACTCACCTAAATGAGCACTGAAGAGACGTTGAAAATGGAAAGGTGACAACATCGCATGTTCAGCTATTTGTTCTGCCGATATTTTCTCTTCTATATTTTTTTCTATAAACAGTAGAGCTTTCTCTAGTTTTTTTCGTGTTCTATCACTCATACAATCATAGTGCCTTCAATCAGAATAAAACATGGAATGAAGCTAGGGCAATGAAGCAACCCATGTCTAAAATGGAAATGAACTTTATAGCTCTTTATTGATGTTTATGGTGCAAGAAATTTTTCTATTTAACAATGAAAGCCCCTAATTGTTAGGAGCCTTTTTCCACCGAGATTTAATTTACCTTTAACCATTCGGATAGGCTGGTTGAGGAAGTCAGTGGATGCTCCAGAGTAACAAGATCTGGTTTTTCTCCAACTTTTTCGGTGTACAATAATAAATCAACGGCATCAAGTAGAGTGTCATCACCCAGCTCTTTGGCGTAAGCCCAAGCATCACTTTCAATCATATGCTGCCTGGATAGTTTTTTTGATTGTGCATATATATCAGCAGCCTCGGTTATTGTGATAGCTTCCGGCCCCAGCAGTGTTAAACGCTTATTGTATAAGCTAGGCAATGTGTAACTTTGAACAACGGCCTTTGCGTAATCATCTGCGCTTAGCCAATGAATTGGTTTCGTTGAGTTGCACATTGTGGTCACTGTCTCTTGGTCAACTAATAAATGTAGAGTCTCGAAGAACCAACTTGGCAAATATGTCATGTAAGGAATGCCACTGTTCTTTAATAAGTTTTCTGCTTCTAGCTTTGCCTGCGTATCGATTCTAAAACTATTTTGGGGATACGCTGTTGCGGTTGAAATCATCGTTATTAACTGTATGGACGATTTATCCACAGCTCGAAGAATATGTTTTGTTCCTTCAATGTGATTACGGCGATAAGTCTCAGGGCTATTACCACTAAGGTTGATATGAATAGCTTCTACCTGCTCCAGAGCTACACTCAAGCTATCATGGTCAAATAGGTCTGCTTCCATAAATTCAAATTGCGAACCTTGGAATAACTCTCTAGCTTTAGATGAATCTCTGGAAATGATACGAACCGTATAACCAGCATGAGCGAATGCTTTTGCTACCGGTAAACCAAGCATGCCAGTGGCGCCAATTACAGCAATTGTTTTTAACATAGTAATACTCCTTCTTAATGGTTCACTAATCATAAACATCATTGATTAAAATCATTAGTAGGATAAAGTGAGAGCCTGCTTGCCAAAAATGGGATAAATATGGATCTTGAAGCTAGCTTATGGTTTTCAACCGTTGTTAAAACGGGTTCTTTCTCGAAAGCTGCTATCGCGTTGGGAGTGCCGACAAGTACCGTCAGCCGGCGTATCGCCAATCTTGAGGCTCAATTAGGTGTCACATTATTGGTTAGGAACACGCGAAGTATGCAGTTAACTCAATCTGGGACTGAGTATTTAGCTCTAACAAAGCCACTCGAGTTGGGTTATCAATCCCTAAAAGATTGGCAAGATAACCAGTCACAGGTCTCTGGCACATTGCGCATCACCGCTCCATTACAATTTGTTGATTGGCCACTCAGTGACTGGGTCATTGAATTTAAATCCCTTTACCCAAAACTCAATATCGAATTAGTTGGTAGCAATGAAAATCTAGATTTTTACGATGACGGGATAGATATTGCGTTTCGTCAGGGACCACTGTCCAATTCAGATCTGAAACAGCGACGGTTGTTCGAGTTGCAATACGGCATTTATGCCTCGCCTTCGTGGATAAAAGAGCACGGTAGTAATCACGATTTAGAGTGGTTACAAAAACACAAGGTAGTTAACATTGGTGTGAAAGGTAAGGGATTACCATGGTTAGTTCAGCAAGATAATAAACAGCTGACGATTTACCCTAATTCCGACTTGTTACTTGAATCCCCCAAGCAAGCTGTGAAAGCCGCAAAAGCAGGGTTAGGAATCATTTATGTCCCTTGTTTTGATGCGAATTCTGCCATTAGTAATGGGGAAATTGTGCCAGTTTGTGAAGCTCTTTGGCCTGATTGGAACGTTTTTTATCTTGTATTCCATGAAGCGAGAAATAAATCAAAAAAACTATCAACGTTTATTGAATTTATCTTCGAAAAACAGCAGCAACTGCAAACACTGCCAGGCATCCGTTAACTAATACACGACAGCTATTCTTTGTCGTTTTCTGCCCTAAAGTAGACAACGAATCATTTGCTGATTGTCGCGGGCAGCCAACGATAATCAGTATTCGTTAAACCATCGAATTAATCACTGCAAAATTCACTGTCTCCATTTAACATGAAAATGTTACTTTTCCGCTTTTTAAACGGTACTGCAGTCTTTTCTCCAGACACTAAATCATAAATTTGTGTACTACACCCTCCAACAGTCTCATTTATTTCCATAGTATAAGAATGATTATCTTCGGTTGGAAAAGTTAAGAAGCCACCGCATGAAGTATAATAGTCAGATATAGTTATATTGATGGATAAAGGTGTTTCTGCACTAATTTTATATGTGTTCTTTCCATTAGGCGGTGTTTTGATCCCTTCACTTCTGCCTGCACAGAATTCATATTCTCTGAAGAAGGTCATGTGAGCCTCTAGTGAGGATTGATTTCTTAATGTTAGGGTTGCCGTTTTCCCTGTCTCCGGTGCCTTATATGATTGAGGTCCCAAGATGGCACATGAGCAGAGTAATGTTGAAGAGGCAATAATCGCAAATTTTTTCATTTTTCACCAAAGTAATTTATCCCCTTTATTCATCACGGGGCGTTGTTAGACCTGCATCAACTCATCTTGTTGTTGACACTCAATTGTTTCGTTTCATATATATCTCAACAGGTCATCTACAGAATGTGACAGAGCTTTTACTCTAATAAAGTGTGCGAATTACGAACCAAAAACGCCATGGGTTAAGGTTCATACCTTTACTATATTCATAATGACGGTGGGAACCGAAGGAGTAACGATGAACCGAACTTCCTCTCTAATTCTGGTAGCGAGTTTAATAATGAGCTCGCATACTTTGGCTTTCGATGAAGCCGATATGATCTTTACAAACGCACAAATTCACGGTCATGAGAACGCCGATGCGATTGCCATTCATGATGGAAATGTCCTATTTATAGGTAAAGCTACAGACACAAAAATGTATAGTAATAAAAATACTGAAGTGATAGACCTTGAAAAAGCGTATGTCATGCCGGGGTTTATTGATAACCATAACCATGTATTTGAAGCTGTTTCTGAGGCCGGCGGTAACTGTGAGCTGCATATGGACGCCTCACTTGAAGATCAAATCCCTTACTTAAAAGCTTGTAGTAGAAAAAGTCAGTCTAAAGGCTGGTTAATAGGCTATGGTTTTTCGTTAGATGCCATAATCAATGAAAATAATACTCAAACTCCACTAGAGGTAATCGACAACATTTTTCCTACTCGCCCTGTTGTGCTCATGGAACAGACTTCTCATTCAATGTGGGTCAATTCTGCCGCTCTTGAACTTGCAGCTATCACCAAAGATTCACCCGAGCCTCAAGGTGGAAAGATTATCAAAGATCCAGATAGCGGTGAGCTTAACGGCATCTTATTTGATAATGCTGGCGATATCGTTATGGAAATGGCATGGAACAGCCTAGAAGGTCAATTTGATCAAAGTTATGACGGCTTAATAGCTGGTCTTGAAGAGTCAGCATCATACGGAATTACGACTATTGGTGATGGTCGGCTCTATTGGAAACGCGGTTGGTATGAAGTATGGAAACAAGCGGAACAAGACGGTAACTTAACGGCTCGAGTATCCCTACGTCCATGGATTTACCCTGCTGACTCCATGAATCCCCAATTAGTCTATCTGGAAAAAATTCAATCAAGTGATACATCTCGCCTACTCCTAATCGATCAGGTAAAAATGTATAGCGATGGTATTACGATCAATGGTACCGCAAAAACTCTGGCACCGTATTTAGAGACTTACATACCAGATGAGCCTTACGGCATTAATTATATTCCGCCTACTCAAATGAAAACTTGGCTGACTGCATTGGATAAAATTGGTTATAGCGCACATATTCATGCTATTGGAGACGGGGCTGTTCGTGAATCGCTTAACGCGGTAGAACATGCTCGTAGCAACGGGGCATCGAAGTCGTACACGCTTACCCATATCGAGCTTATAGATCCAGACGATATCCATCGCTTTGCGAATTTAAATGTTACAGCAGACTTCCAAGTAGGATCTGAATACATTGTCGAACACGACCACCCGTGGGCTAAACTATTCTTAGGAGCAAAGAGATCAAACGCATTAATGAACCTTAAAGCTATCTTTGATACAGGGGCTAACCTCACATTAAGTAGTGACTGGAATGTCCATGAGTTAAACCCACTTATAGGTATCGCAAACAGTATAAGAATGGGAAGTACAGGATTACCTAATATAAAGGCCGCTATTGATGCATACACTATCAACGCAGCTATAAGCCTTGGAATAGAAGACATTACAGGTTCTATCGACGTAGGAAAATCTGCTGATTTTGCTATCTTAGAGCAAAATATTACCCACTTGTCTGCCGATGATATTGCAAATACGAACATCTTAATGACTGTCTTGCAGGGTAATATTGTATTTGATGTTGAAGAGTAAATGATTAGGTAAAAAGTCAGCTCTAGCTGAATAAGAAGTTAGCTATCCATGAACAGAGCTACATAGACACTGGCTATGAGTACTAAGCTGAAGAAATAAGTACAAAGCTGAATATAAATCACCAAGCAGAGAGGGCGAAATACCCGTGCACTCTCCGTTGATGATAGGTCTTATACTACATGTATATTGTTAGGTTAGCACCAAACTCTCTTGGCGCTCCCGCTCGAATATTCTGGTTATCAAGGTAGTCAGAGTAGTTACCATTAATATAAAACTCATCAGTTAAGTTTTTCACATAAGCATCTACTTTAAAGTTATCCCCAAGGTAACCTGCGGTTACGTTGTAAATCGTGCGAGCATCGGACTTATAAAGCTCATTATTCGCTTGATCGCCGTACATCTCGTCAACATAATCCACGCTAAATGTAGAGTAGACACGTTCAGTAAAGAAATAATTAGCCCCTAGTGAACCCGTATATTCAGGACTAAATGCGAATTGGTTACCTGAAAGATCCCCTTGTGCTCCCACATAATCTTTGAATTTCGTTTTAGCAAAACCCACATTTGCAAATAGCGACAGGTCTTCATTAAACAGGTAGACGTTCTCAAATTCTAAACCGTAAATCTCCGACTCACCTGCATTTTCTGTATAGCAGTTAACTGAGTTTCCATCAGGGCAAACATCTACTTGCTGATTCTTCCAATCACCGTAATAAATATTAGCATTAGAAATTAAATCACCATCTAACCAAGCAGTACGTATCGCCAGCTCGAAGTTATCTAAGTGTTCAGGGTCAAAACTTCGAGATGTACCCGTACCATCGATGTCTGTACCGCCTGAACGGTACCCACGTTTGTAAAAAGTACTAATCGATGCATCTTGGTTTACATTATAAGTTAACCCAACCTGCGGAAGCAGCGCGTGATAAGAAGTCTCTTGCTTTGCTTGATTAGAAACACCTACGTAAGAGTTAAGGTTATTGTTAATCGAAGACACAATCGCCGCACCAGTGCCCGCTGGTAACCCAGTAGCCGAATCAATGGCAGCGCCTGCGCCTGCAGCATCTGGTAAGTTTAGCCCGCCAACAACACTTCGCGATTGCTGAGATGGCGCAATTTCACTCTTCTCATAGTCATAACGGAAACCAGCAGAAGCAGTCCAAGCAGAAGCGATATCATGATCCCATTCCGTGAAGAACGCCATATTCTGAACAGTTTTATCATAAGCGATACTGTCATCAATCTGCGCATTCTCCATGTAAAGAGGAAGAATAGCCCCTTCCAAAGCTCCCGCGCCCATTTGATTTAAACCTGCAGAGATCAACGGGTGTATACCTACGAGTTGTAATCTATCGGTAGCAATTTTTTGTTCAACCTGAGTCAAATAGATGCCCGCGACACCTCTTGTATCTTGACCTTCAAAATTGAAACGGACTTCTTGAGCAATATTCTTATCCTCAACAGTCCTGTCCACTTGATTACCCGTTACTCCTGGTATTCTGTCACTATCGTCTGTTCGAATGTAATCACCACCTAAATAAGATGTGATTGAGCTTAGCGTCCACTGATCTGTTAAGTAATACGTAAAATCGATCGCAGCCGTAAAGCCGTCATAATTCTCTCGAGCTACCACATCATCATAAGATGTTCGGCTATCTAGTGGATATCCATTGGCTGGATTCACATAATAAATGTCTTGCCCACGATCTGACTTAGCAAACTGAGCCATGAGATTTAGGCTCCACTGGTCACTTGGTTCGATCAACAATTGTGCTCGGATGTTGTGATTCTCACGAGCATCGAAATCATCATTACCTAAAGTTGCATTTTTCATAAACCCATCAGATTCATGGAACTGTCCAGTAACTCTCAAAGCCGCATCATCACCAACAGGGGCATTGAACATACCATCAAGAACTTTACGCCCGTAGTTACCGGCTCCAACTCTCATCACAGCGTCATAATAACCAAGTTCAGGCTTTTTAGATTCAACGACGACAGCACCGATAAGGGCATTTCGTCCCACGTTAGTGGACTGGGGACCACGCAACACTTCAACTTGTTCAACATCCCAAACATCTTTCGCTAAAAAACGGCTCGCATAGCCAGTGTAAGCAACACCATCAATATAAAGACTGCCCATTTCACCAGTGCCACCACCGGTTGATGCAGAATTTTGCGATACCCCACGAATACCAAACACTTCACCAGAACCCATGTCATAAACATTGGCAGAAAAAGCGTAGATATCATTGAGATCTTGTAGCTCGTACCTTTCTATATCTTGATCGGTTACGACTGCCACACTTTCCTTAGTGTCTTGAGTAGAGCGAGCAATTTTTTGTCCTGTAACGACAATCACTTCTGTTTGTGCTGAATCTCGAATATCTGATTGAGCCAAAGCGCCATTTGATAGGACAGATAGAACTGCCACAGCGGTTGCAGAAAACCTCAAAACACACCTCCCTTTAATTATTTGTGAAAATTTTGTGTATAAAAAGCAGCAAAGAAACGAACAATAATAGTAATTGTTTGCATTTACAATGCATTTTATAAATAATCATCACTCAGAATTATAAGTGCGTTAATGCTCTGATTTAGATAACTTTATCTGGATCCCATATTGAATAAAGCACAGTACCTAAGCTGAATAACAAGACAGGGAGAGAGTCGTGACCACGAATGTGTCAGTATCTGGAAGTTCAGTTGACGAAAGTCTAGAGCGGAAATTAAAAAATAAAAAGGCCAAGAAAATCACCGCCGGGAGAATCGCTTTTCTTGTGCACAGCTACATTGGATTAAAGCTATCCATTATTTTTTGTGTCGTTCTACTTAGTGGCACAATCGCTGTTTTCCATGAAGAAATCGACTGGCTAATTTACTCTGAAAAACGCGTGGTTTCGGAGCCAAAGAAGATGAATGCAGGGGCTGTGTTCGACCGCCTTCAGGAAGAATTTCCAAACTCAGGGCTATCGTCCTACTACACGGCTTCCGATCGCGAGCAAACATCCGCTACCGCAATTAAAAGCACATCAAGCGGTGGATTTACTGTTGTCCATATCGACCCATATACTGGCGAATATAAAGGAGAAACCGACTTCTTAACCGTTGGTAGCTTCATTCGTATCCTTCATACCAATCTTTTCATGCCGTTAATTGGTCGTGCATTTGTCAACTTTTTCGGCATTCTTTGCCTTATTGGATTAATCACAGGGCTGATATCCTACCGTCGATTTTGGCGACATTTTTTTACTTTACCTCGCTACCAAGGCGTAAAATTCCACCGTTTTCTTGCTGATTTACATAAATTTATTGGCTTATGGTCTCTCTGGTTTGTTCTCATCATTGGCGTATCTGGAAGTTGGTGGTTTTATCACAACCCACTGGTCCTCTATAAACTAGCTCCCCCAGTCATCGAAGCACTCCCAATTGAGCCAGGGCTGACAAGAGCCGATATAAAACAGCTAGGAACCGAAACCCCAACGAAACTGACATCTGCGCAAATTGTAGATGCGGTTTATAAGCATGATCCTAACTTTACTCCCCTTTTACTTCGCCCACCTGAGCACAATGGTATGGCTTATTCAATCCGCGGAACAAAAGGCGACCTACTCACTCACATAATGGATAGTGTGTATTTCATCCACCCTTATACAGGTGAAATTATTGGCTCAAGATTAATGGAAGATGCCAGCTTTGGTCACCGGTTTGACAGGGCAATGAGACCTCTTCATTACGGAACTTTCGGAGAATCAGGCTGGACTGATATTTTAGTTAAAACGATATGGTTTGTTTTTGGATTTGCAATGACAGCACTTTCAGTTTCAGGAACCATTATTTACTACAAACGAACCAGATCCGAAGTTTCACGCATTATTCGCCCTTCAATGTCTAAATCTAAAAAAAGGCTACTTAAAGCTTGGCTAGTCATTAGGCCCTGGGGTGGCCCAATGTCCGGTTTCAAATATCTTAACTGGGCGTTTATTTTGGTTATGTGCATAGGAATTAGTATTGCCTTCAAGCTTCAACGAGAGGGCACATCCGGTGGCGGATACCAATACCAACAACAAACCGTTGGGCAATGGGATATTAGCTTGCAAGTCGTACTCGGTCTTTTAGAAAAAGACCTGCCTCCAATTAGTCCCGGTAGAAAAACTAACGTTAATGCGTTTGTTGAAGGTGACTTCTCTAACATCAAATTTATGTACGTTGACTTCAAAAAACCACGGACACTAAGAGCTCCTGGTTTTGTTATCCACGGTGTAACTGGCAATTTAACCGCCCATGTTGTTGTTCCAAAGAAGCTGCCTACCGACGCAAAACTTTGGCTAACGATTGAAGACTGGAGTGGCGAGTTTTACCAAGCCTCTTGGTCACTCATGCCTGATGGTGTAGGTACGTTCGACAAACGAACAACCGATCTAAATTAGAACGAATAAGAAGGCTTTAAATCATGTTAAGAAGAGCAACTCTACTCTCAATAACTCTTGGCTCAATGCTTACGAGTATTGCTAGCTTTGCACACTACCCCATCTTGACTTGCAACGTAGGACACAATGACCAGAGCAAATTGGTGATATGTGAAGCTAGTTTCTCAAATAGAGCTAAAGCCCCAAATGTCATTATGGAAGTATTTTCTGACGAGGATGAAGTATTGTCCTCTGGCGTGACTGATGAAAAGGCGATGTACCAGTTTCCTCTCCCAGAAGGTGATTACTTCATTCTTATGGATGCGGGACCAGGACATGTCCTAGAGATATCTAACGATGAAGTGAATAACAATTTATAGGTAATGCTCGTGAATCATTCCATTGACTGTAAAGTCAAATCGTTAGACTCAAAGATGGTGTTTGTTGAAATAATTCCACCAGCCGACGGGAAGAAAGAAGACAAAATAGTGTTGAGTTGTATTGTAGCCGTTGTGCTCACTGCATCCTCATTGCTGTTTTGGTTATACCCGCCAAAAAGTAACCACAAGCCTACTATTCCGCAAGGTATGCACGCGCATTTAACCAGCCTAGCAAACGCGACAGATGAGATATTAATGATGAGTGAAATGGGCGAAAAATTCCCTAGCCTCTCTGAGTTAGTCAATTTCGACATTGCGCCTTTTACACAGCAGAACATCGGTAATTTAAGTGTCGTTTCATGGAAACAAGTCGATCACTGCTTTATTGGCGAAACCCACATCAATCAAGTTGATTATCAAATGCGCTTAATCGTCGGCGATACCAGTGGAGCTTCAATTGCTTGGCGTGTTGCACAACCAGACACACTGGAAGAGTTATGTTCTGTTCAAGCAAATAAGACATGGCACACCCTAAACTCCACAAATAACAACCAACTGCATAGTCATTGATATAGGGAATTTTAATGTCTTTTTTACATCGTAATATTTTTGCGATTTTTATCGCTATTTTATCCCTTTCTTTACCCTCTTTGGCTTTTGCTAAATTAAACATCGGGATTACTTTACACCCCTACTACAGCTACGTGACGAATATTGTAGGTGATAAAGCAACCGTAACTCCTCTAATTGATGCGGGATTCAATCCTCATGCTTATAAGCTATCACCTGCGGATTTGTCGCGATTAAAATCTATGGATGCAATTGTCGTAAACGGTATTGGTCATGATCAGTTTGCTGTTGAAGCTTTGGAAAGCTTGAACTTACCGCAGCTCACCGTAATTCAAGCAAATGCCAACGTGCCTCTGATCAGCAAACCGGGAGGGGAAATACACAACCCCCACACTTTTGTATCCATTGACGCCGCGATTCGTCAGATTTATACCATTACCAAAAGCTTAGCAAAGCTAGACCCGGAAAATTCAAAATACTATCAACGCAACGCACTGAAGTACGCCAAAAAACTACGCAAAATTAAGTCAACAGCTTTAAAGGAAATTGTCGGCTTAAACGTGAGTAATATTAGAATTGCGAGTACACATGGCGCGTATGGCTATCTCTTACAAGAGTTTGGTATGACAGTATCTGCTGTTGTAGAACCAGCGCACGGCGTATCCCCAAGTGCTTCACAGTTGCAAGAAACCATTAATAAAATTCGAAATGCGAATGTTCAAGTTCTTTTCACTGAACTCAAGATGGCTAATCAATACATCAACGTCATTGAGAAGGAGAGCGGAACTCGTGTGTTCCACTTTTCTCACATGACTTATGGTGACTACCGGAAAGATTTGGTTGAAACCGATATGAAACACAACCTAAGCACCCTCGTTCATTCACTCAAATATGCAGAGGGAAAGCCAACGTTATGAGTTGTTTAATTCCAGATGTTATTTTAGGTCCGTTAATCACACTCAAAAATGTGGGCTTGGTCGAAGGGAAGTTAACCATACTTGAAAACATTAACACCGAGCTAAAAGCGGGTGGTTGGCACGCTATTTTAGGACCGAATGGGGGCGGAAAAAGCACTCTATTAAAAACCATTTTAGGATTAACTGACCATTCAGGTGAAGTGGCAATACATTGGCCGCATTCTTCCGACTATTCCCAAGCTCACATGAATGACATTGGTTATATGCCACAGCTATCCCCATTTGATTCGAGCTTACCAATCTCTGTGCGTGATTACGTACTAATGAGTCTATCCACCAAACCAGTTTGGTTTACTCGAACTTTAAAGAAAAACGTGCAATTAGCGCTAGAAGAATTAGGTCTAGACGACAAATTAGAACGCAAACTAGGCGATCTTTCAGGTGGAGAACGACAAAGGCTCATTCTTGGTATCGCGCTCCTCAAGAAGCCGAGTTTGCTCATTTTGGACGAACCGATGACAGGTTTAGATCAACAAGGCCAAGAACAATGCCTTAGCCTCTTATCAAAATTCCACCGCTCTGGAGGAACACTTCTCATGGTCGAACATGATTGGGAAGTAGTTAAAAAACACTGCCAACAGGTGTATTGGATAGATAAAACAATTCAAACCCAAGACCACTCAAACACTTTTTTTGCTCAATACCAGCAGCCCAATAAGCTTCACCCTATCGTCAATAAATAATCTAAAGAGCTCAAATGAACAAAGTATATGATTTTTTTGCTTACAGGGTTGAGCAAGGCATATTGCCACAAATGTTTGAATACGAATTTCTCATCAATGCGCTGTTAGCCAGCATGATGATTGGTCCTTTACTTGGTCTGCTTGGCACTCTTGTCGTGGTGAAGCGCTTAGCCTTCCTTTCAGAAGCCGTCGGGCATAGTGTCTTAACAGGTGTCAGCATTGGAATTTTGCTTGGAGAGCCCGCAACATCGCCTCTTATTAGCTTGTTCAGTTTCTCTATTTTGTTTGCTCTATTACTGCAATGGGTTAAAGGTCGTTCAACCATTCCTTACGACGCTTTGATCGGTGTGTTTTTATCTTTTGCACTCGCGACAGGCGCAGCGTTACTCCTCTATGTTGCTAAGAAAGTCAATGCCCACCTTATCGAACAAGTGATGTTTGGCTCAATCTTGGTTGCGAGTACGAGTGACTTAATCATGCTCGCGATTATTTGCTTTATTGTACTAATTCTAAGTTACTTCTATGGTAATCACGCTTACTTAGTCGCTATTTCCCCCGATATTGCCCATAGCCAAAGAATCAAAACCAAATTACACGACTATGCATTTGTCATTTTGATCGCCTTGATTACCGTCGCCTCAGTTAAGATCATCGGGGCGGTATTAGTCGGTGCACTGCTGCTTATTCCTGCCGCCAGTGCTCGTTTGGTTGCACAGAATCTAAAACAACTTCTTATTTTATCCGTACTCTTTTCCACTACGGCGTCCGTTTTCGGAGTCCTAATTCCCATGTATCTACAGTGGCCGATATCCGCCGGACCAGCGATTACACTCTTCGCCTGCGGGTGGTTCTTGATTAGCCTTGTTCATCGACAAGCGAATAAAAAGGCAGCCTAACAATGACTTTAATCCGACTTATAGTTAAACACCGTGTTGCAGTATTCATTAGCTTACTTGCTCTTACCTATCGCTCATCTTTTGCACAAACCGATGAAGATAACCATCTCAAGATCGTGACAGTCATTCCTGTTGTCGCGAGCATGACAGAGGAGCTGGTTAAGGGCACAAACATCACTGTGAAGCTGCTACCGCCTTTGAAGTACAATATAAAACGTATCCCTGGGTGGTTGGAACGACAACCTTCAGAGTCTTACCCCATTGCAGATGCTGTCATTGGAATATCCTCAATTTGGTCGAATGTTGACGCCTATCCAGCTTTGCGCAATCAAAATATAGCGATAATCCCCATAGACATCGCGCAAGCGTTAATACCAAAAGGTGAAAGAGTCGCAGTGCTGAGCTCACAAGGTAAAGTTTCGAGCTATTTTTGGTTAAACCCAGCGAATGCTCTTGTTATGTTAGGCATTCTGCATAGAGATTTATCCCTTATTCTTGATTACAAAGGAAATAAAGGATCCAAGGAGGAAAAACAAAGGTTAAATGCCAATTTTGCACAAATGAACAAGTCTTTACGTCAAAGCCAAATCACATTTGATAACATCATTTTCAATAGCGAATCCATGCTAGTCATAGTGAATAAGCCAGAACTAAAAGGACTTGCTTCTGCCACTCTGCTGCCATTAGTTGAACGTAGAGATGCGATTGAAGATGGGCTTCAAACCCTTTTGGTCACAAATAGAAAATTACACCACTCTTCCTTAAAAGAGCTTCCAGACAATATTGTTATTTGGAGCGTGGATGACTTCGCGAAACAGCGTAAAGGATCATTTACCGAGCGTTGGAAAATGAACATGAAGGCTTTGCCCTCAAACTAAGCTAGGCTGTGTTTAAGCGGATCTAATTTGAAGCACCTGAAAGTTTATACGACTGAGACTTAAGCGACTAAAAGTGCAAGTCGCCCTTTTTTTGCTACTGAAGAATCGAAACCTTTCACTACGAAGAACGACCGAACGTATCTACGTTCAGTCCTCTTTGTCTGACTCAAGTTCAACGGAAAAAATACAGTTCAACGGAATAAAAGTACCGTACTCTAATCAGCCCCGAATGCCGTGTGCACTTTCTTTATAAATAGGTCTTTTTGCTTCATATTGATAAGAGATTTAAACGTCGTCACAGCAAAAGGTAATTCGGCTACACCGCTTTTTTGCCCTGTTGGAATGAGCGCTATTAACGGATTACGTTTATACCCTTTTACCTTTTTGTTCTTTAGTTTTTTGACTATCGACTTTGCGACGTACTCACCTTGCTGTTGAGCAAGATAACCCAGTTTAGGTTCACCAACATCAGCAACATCACCTAACGCGTATAAGTTGTTTTGTCCGGTGACCTCCAATTTATCATTCACTTTGACGAATCCTTTAGTGTCTAAGATATGCGGTAAATGAGGTTGCAAAAATTCACTGTTCGGTAATGTACCCACTGCCTGAAAAACAAAATCAGCATCACTGGTTTTCCCTGTATTGCTATCAATGTACGCCCCATCGACATTGCTATAACTAATATTAAATTCAACTTCAACACCAAGGCTTTTCAATTGTTCTAGTGCAATTCTGCGTGTTTTTTCTTTAAAACCGTCTAATAATGCACCTGTGTTATGGGCTAACACGGTTTTCTTTACAGGAAATGCGTAGGCAATTTCGCCAGCTAACTCTACGCCTACAACACCGCCTCCGATAATAAGTACTTTGTCTGCGGATTTTAGTTCGTCGTTGTATCCAAGCATTTCGCCATTTCGTGTTTCTAGATCCAATGCCGTTTTTGACTTAGCGATAGGCATAGTTGGGTAGCGTGTTCCTGAAGCAATGATGGCTTTCTTGAATTCTACCAATGTCCCATCCTCTAAAGTCGCAACACTACTTTTAAGTTTAGTCACTCCGCTTTGTATAAACGATCCCGTCAAAAAGCTTTTATACTGTTTTCTAGCTTTATTTTTTGTGATGTCAGGAGCAGCCACATTGCGCAGAGTGGCAAAAGTAACTTCGAAGTAGTCCTTTTTATCAACTAGCAACGTTTCTATACCATTTTTTTCTAATTTCTGAGCCGCTGACACACCAGCAAAGCCACCACCTATAATTAAAATATCGACTTTTTTCATCTTCGATTACCTTACTTTTCCATCTAACTCGATTCAGTGAAACTAAATTAGCGCGTTTGATTTTTTGGTAAATGAGCGAAAATACGACAATGATGCGCATTTATGCAACGGTTAAGCAATGAACAAATGGAATGAAATAAGAACCGCTTACAAGCTAGCTCAATACCAAACTCTCAGCGCGACGGCTCAGGACATTGGCGTCCACAGATCAACGGTCATGCGCCATATTGATGCACTTGAAGAAGATCTGGGAGTGGTGCTTTTTCAACGGAATGACAAAGGGTATATTCCAACTGAGGCTGGGCTAGAAATTATGCGATTAGGAGAAGTGACCGAAAACCAATTCTCACAATTCACTTCTCAAATAATGAGCAAAGAACAAGCACTGGAAGGGACACTTACAATTACAACCATCGGTGATATGGCCAGCTCGCTTATGCCTTTTATCCAAGAGTACCAACATAGTTACCCCAACATGCGCGTCGATTTTATTGGTGACATTCGAAACTACAACCTCGAATACGGCGAAGCGGACATTGCAATTAGAGGTGGAGAAAAACCAACAACGCCAGACAACATCGTATTTCCAATTGCCGATTTAGAGATAGTGCTATGCGCACACAAGAACTATATCGAACTCATGGGAGTGCCAACTGAAAAGGAGCTACCCCAGCACAGATTTATCGCCATGAAGGAAAGACCTTCTCATTTACCATGGAATGAGTGGATTCACACCAATATTCCCGAGAAGAACATTGTATTCCTATGTTCAAGCCTGCAAATCGCAGTAAGAGCACTGGAAGCTGGCAGCGGTATTTGCGCTTTACCAAAAGAGATTGTGGATGACAATTCTGACCTGATAGAAATTTCATCAAACTTACAATGGCAACTTCCAATATGGGCGTTGGTACACAGAGACATGTTTAACCTAACCAAAATCAAAGCGTTTATCGATATATTACGCAGCTCCGAAGGTAAACCAATTAACTTTAAACTTTGAGAATTTACTCTCTAGTGAATTGGCAAATTAAGCCACTTAGTTAAAGTTTTAGAAATAAAATCAAACCTGAAACTAAAAAACCGGAACAATACTGTAATAACGGCTAACAGAACGTATACGAAATATTCAAAAAGGGCTGTTTGCATAAAAAAGCCAGCCATAGGGGGCGGCTGGCTTATTCCTACTACTAAGGTTATTTATTGATGAACGCTTTCCACACGGCTACTACGACCGGAGTGTGCTATGCTTCGAATTTTTACATTCTTCACATGACTAACATCAACGGAACCATAGTATGGAACCCATGTTTGTCCTTCATCTAGAGAATATTGATTTTGTAAGCCAGGGAATCTTGTATTAATACTTAGTTTATCAGCTTCAATTACTGCACCAGGTAACGGAATGCGGTAATTGACCCCTACACTTTCAATAATTTGATTATAAGTGTCAACAGGTTGGATATACTCCAGCCTTACTAAAGCATGTTTACCTAAAGTGTTTGAGAATACATCCCACGCACGATCCATCGCTGTTTTTCCATTTATATCAGGTTTACCTTCTACAGGCATATCTGTCACCCATGCACGCTCGGCGACACCCAACAATTTAGGAAATACTAAGTATTCCATGATTTCTGGTGACTTCGCATTTTCTGAAAACAACTGTCCCTGTATTCCTGATACATTATTTTTACCTTCTTCAGACAAATGTACCCAAGCCGGATTCCAAGGAACAGCATTACCTAACTTATCGATTTTCCCATTAGCGTAAATATTAAAAGGACGATATTCAAAGGTTTTCTTAGTGTCTGTGTAACCCGCCCAGTGGTAGCCAATTTCGTCAGGGTGTTTGTTATATGCGAGATCAAAATACAGATTCGTCGCATGAGACAGCACCACCTTATAACCTTGATTAGCAAACACATAGGACTGATGTTCATTTCCCCACCCCCATACGTTGTTCCAAAATATAGGGTAAATGTCACCGTAGTCCGCGTTACCTGTACCATTATGAGTAAGTACGTCACCCCAACTCGCCATTTGGAAACCATTTTGACGAATGATATTCGCCCACTTTACAAAAAAGTAATCAAATAGTTCCGCGTCTGTTTTGCCTGCAGTTTCTGGGTTGTCTTGGATAACTGGCGATTTTGCCCACCACTCATTAGGCCCTAAGTGAGGCAACTCATCACCACCACCATGAAGACGTGTTACCTTTGCTCCTGGAACTGCATCATACATAGCTTTAGTTTCGCTAATCACTTTGTTCAAGAACTCATATGTACCAGGCAAAGATGGATTAACCAAGTTATCGGTGTAGAATTGTGGTGTGTAAAATTGTGATTCATCCAGTGGATCAATCAATCTATATCGATTCGCTTCAACGGGATCACTATCTTTGTATTTGTTGTAACGGTATTCCATTGCTTTGATCGCTGCACGAGCGTGAGCTGGAAAATCATATTCTAAAATAACATCTATGTGACGGTCGGCAGCGTATTTAAGAATCTCTTTAAAATCCTCAACCGTATAGTATCCCCAGCCTTTACCTAAGTAGTTCTGCTGCGCTACCTCAAACCCTTGAAATGCAGGCAAGACTCCGTTATTCGCTTCAACCATATTAGTTGGCTTACCTTCAATGCCATCACCCGACTGAAACTCATTACTTGAGCCCATAAATGTATGTAACATTGTTGTTTCTTGTGTGTCAAAACCCCTCTTAGATCCAAAATCAGTCAACTCTGGGATCCCCGGAATTTCTATTCGCCAACCTTCATCGTTGGCAATGTTGATTTCAAACTTATTGATCTTGTAATATGCCAACAGATCAATCAGCTTCAATACCGTTTCTTTGCTTTGGAAGTGACGAGCAACGTCAAGCATCATGCCTCGATATTCAAAGCGAGGCGCATCCAGGGCCGTCATTGCAGGCAATACTGCGTGTTGCATTTTGTTGCCAACCACAGATGCTTTATACACATCTTGTGGGATTAACTGCCTGAGCGTTTGGATACCATAAAATACCCCGCTTGTATCTTTCCCTTCAATGATGATGCCATTAAACGGGTCGATATCAATTCTATAACCTTCACTATCTGGCGTTCCGTCCGAGTCTGTATCTAAGTTAGGGTTCAACTTAAGCGTGATCAGATTGGAGGTGTGAGCTGTTCCCGAATTAATTGGAAACTCACCGACTATAAGATCTTGCAAAGCGCTCTGTAAATATAACGCTTCTTTATTAAGGCTATCAGGTGCATCAATCGCCCCCATCCAACCAAGTAGGGTTAGAAACGCGCCGTCTTTATCTTTAGCCGATTGCAGTTGAGGCACAACCTGGTTTTCCAATGCTAGGTCCGTAATTGGTGTAGTGTTTTCATCAAACCGAAGTCCTGGGGTTTGCACTGGCATTGTGTCATGTATGCTCTGTCTCGTTTGTTTTAGATCTGACGGGTCCATTTTAACGTCAACAGAAACAGCCCTTGGCGTCTCTCCATTAAATGAAATGTGGAAACCTGAGGGCGAATCATTTTTCAGCATTTGCCAATACTGAGCCGTAATGAATATTTCGCGCGATTCTCCTGGGTAAATTGGTTCAAACCCAGTAACAGGTTCTAAGACAAAGTAATCTCCACTTTTTGATACATCAGCATTTTCTAGCACAAGGTTTTGCGCTGCTATCTCTTCGCGTGCAAGAATTCCGTCTGCACTATCCAAAGGCAATACTGATGCAGGAGGTCTCACTGAACTGTAATACAGCGACCAACCGCTTTCCCCTAATGCTTCTGAGCCATTATTCGTGATAGTCAAACTGCCAAGAAATTTATTCTCACCTATATCATGATCGATAACTTTCCACAGCAAATCCAACTGTTCCGCTTGCGGGTGGTAGGTATCAGCAAGCGCGGTAGTAGGCATAGCCATATTTGAAGCCAATGCGATCGTCAGAAGTTTTAATGGTAACTTTACCTTGTTCATTCTAATTTAACTCCATGATTAAATCACATGAGTAATCTACTCATGTGTATACAAAATGATTGGGGTTTTATCCGAACTCAATAGCTAAGGTCCATTCATCAATTGGATGAACCTTGCTATTTGATATCAGCCTATTTGGCTAATAACTGTTATCTGCGGTTGATCATCCGCTTATATTGGTGTCGACGACCGCGGAGGGTGAAACCAAGTCGCATGATGTTTTCCGGTGGTGCTATACCGCTGTACCCACCATCACCGATATGTACGATGTCCGCGCCAGCGGCTTTCGAAGCCATTGCAACTTGCTCAATATAGGATTCTGTTGCTCCTTCTTGAGAAGTACCAATAGCTAGCATGCCTAACATACCGCTTTGGTGTACCGCAGTGATCATTTCTTTTGCCACATCAGCAGTGACACCAGGGGTAGTGTACGGTGCAGGGAACATCATGATATCTGCACCAGCTTCCGCAAATCCGGGAACGATGTTGAGGTTGTAATCATTTCCAACGCCACCAGCGTGCATTTTACCCGCTACAATGATGATCTCTTTCGAGATACTTCTTACTAAACCAATGGCTTCCATGATGGTTTCTTGAGTCACACAGTTGCCCGGATTTCCAGTTAACATCACATAATCAAGACCGATCTCAACTGCTCGTTCAACCGTTTCTTTCGTTACCGTTCGACCTACATCTACATGGCTTACATCAGCTGGAATCGGCTCTAAATTGCAACCAATTAAACGACCAGTTAACAACTTCACTTGCTCGATGGTCATGAACTCATCGGCGACTTCCGACAGTACTTTGATCTTTGGGTCCATAACATCTAAACAATTTAGCGTAATCATGTCTGCACCGAATGCAGCCGCAATTTCCGGCCCTGACACTAAATCAATTGGTGGGGTTATTGATACTACGTTCTCCACCATTATGGTGCGACCTTCCGAATTTCTGATACTGTTTACAATTTGTTCGCGCGAGGCATTTCGAACATCTTCAGCCGTGTAATCAAATATGCGCTTTTTCATGAGTACTACTCCTTTGTAACTGATAATGAATGGCGACAATCTCTTCGGCTAACTCACGACACAACATCGTAGTCATAATATGGTCTTGGATATGAGTCAGGATTAATGTCATGGTGACTTTTCCCGCTCCCTCATCAAACCCAATCAAAGACGTTTGAGATTTATGAACATCCACTAAAGCTTGATCTCCCGATTTAAGAAAGGTCTCAGCCTTCTTAAATTCTCCTTTTCTCGCGACACGCATAGCTTCCATAAAAGAAGAACGAGCTTCACCAACCTGGCAAAGTAGAGTCATCAAAAACTCTTCAGTGATTTCAGATTCACTATTAATTTCGAACTGCATCTAAGCCGCCCTCCGCTACCGTTTTAGTTTCCGATTTCTTCTTAGAATCCATCACTTTTTCTTCTGCTAATAATTGGCGTTCATGAACCTTAAGGAATGGGTAGAAAACAGTGGCACTCACTACGATACTGCTTAATACAACTAATGCTGCTGTACCTGAATTCGTAGCGATAATGGCACCAATTGGTGCTGGCATTGTCCATGGTGGAATTGCAATAATTTTTGCTAAGAAGCCCGTTTTGAAGGCCATCCATACGATGGTCGTATTCAGTGTTGGCGCTAACATCCAAGGAATGAAATAAATTGGATTCATAACGATTGGAGTACCAAAAATAACCGGTTCATTAATGTTAAAAGTTCCCGGAATAATCGACATTTTTCCGATTGTTTTCAATTGAGTAGCTTTAGAGCGGATCATTAATACCACAAGACCCCACGTACCACCGGCACCACCTACAAAGATGAAAAAGTCCATGACTGGGTTTATGAAAATAGCAGGAAGTGGTTCGCCAGCGGCCAGCGCATCTTGATTCAACCCTAAATTGATCAGGAGCATAGGACCAATGATACCGCCAACAACAGAGCCTCCATGAATGCCACTAAACCACAACATTTGAACCAGTAAGACAGCAATCAAACACGCGATGAAGCTATCTGATGCAAGAACGAGAGGTTGGAAGAGCTCCATAATCGCGGAAGGAATTTTCATACCGTATTGATTTAAGTACACGTTCACTGACATCACGATGATTGAGATAAATACGATTGGAATTAACAAATCAAATGATGCAGAAATCTTTGGAGGTACAGCTGCAGGCATTTTAATTCTAATATTGTACTTAATAAGTAAACGTTGCATTTCAGGAACTAGAAGACCACAAATAATGGCTGTAAATGCTCCAGTGCCACCAAGATATGCACCAGGTAATACACCGCCAATGTCAACGCTCACCATAGGTGCGGCTGAAAGTAAGAAAGCAAACATAGATAGCATGCCCGTGTTCATCGGGCGTAATTTATAAGCTTCAGCAAGACTAAACCCAATGCCAAAAGAAGCGTATACCGCAAAGATGCCCATACTTAATTGGAATGGGGCCATGATGTTGTCAAAACCAATAATTTCAATTAAACCATGCCATGCATTAAAGAATGCATTCCCTTCTGATGGAGGAAATGCCAATACCAATAACATTGAGCCTACAATCAAAAATGGCATCGTAGAAACAAAACCATCTTTGATTGCATTGACGTGCTTTTGTGCCGATATTTTACCTGCCACTGGGGCGACTACGTTTTCAACAAAACTTAATACCTTATCGAAAATTGCCATTGTGTTAACTCTCCATTATTGCGTGTGTTTGATACAATTCCAGAGCTTGATCTAACACCGCATCCCCATTCAACATGCCATAATCCATCATATTAATTAGCCCACAGCCTTTGCCTAGATTGACCGCGCTAGTCTTAAACTCTTCATATTTAAACTTGACCTGGGGTGCAACTAGGCAGACATCACTCCACTGAATGCATTCGTCAAACTCAGAAATGGAGTGAGCTGAAATTTCACACTCCAACCCTTTTTCTTTCGCAGAACTTTCCATTTTCGCAACAAGCATGCTTGTCGACATGCCAGCAGCACAGCATAAAAATATTTTCATCCATCCTCTCCTTAGGTGTAGGTTCCTTTTCCCAGAACGAAATGTAACCGGTTTCAGTAACCGGTTACATTTATAGCTCAGTTACATTCTTCGTGTGTATGAATCGCATTGATATGCAACGGAGATCAATCTTTTATAACGTAATTAGCGATGAAAGTGAGACATGAAACCCTGTTGATAGATTAAATTACAAGCAATTTATAAATCCATCATCGAAAATAAATGTGCGCATTGAAGAAAAATGATCCATAAGAGCGGTGCTATTTCGTAAAAGAAAATAGCACCGCAAATAAAGAAGGAAGGAATTAAAAGAAATGGTTTAGGCGTAGGATTTAGCAGATTAACATTAGATTTGTCGAGTAGAGTCCCGAGAAACTAAGTTCCCTCTCATTATTTCAGGCTCAAAGTCTATTTCTCCTTGAGCCAATTTCTGTGCAACTTCCATTGCCCGCGCCATGATAGCTTTAATAGGTAAATCAATTGTTGTTAAAGCTGGGGTAACAAAACCACTATATGGGTCATTATCGATACTGACTACTGATACCTCTTCAGGTACTGATATACCTTGCTCATTAAAAGCTTTAATACAACCAATAGCTATATCGTCAGAAGCGGCAAGCAATGCACTGCCAAACTCCCCGCTTTCCAACAATTTTTTTCCTGCCGCATAACCTTCAATAAAACCAAATGAACAGTCACAGCGGCGAGATGAAATAATGAGGTTTTGATGTTTATCCTTAGCTAACGCAAAACCTTCGCTTCGAGATATAGATGTAGGGGTAGTCGGCGCAGGACCTATATAAGTAATATCTCTATGACCTAATTCCACTAAATGATCGAAAGCAAGTGACACTGCATTTTCTTGATCGAATGCGATGGAATAACCTGCTTCAGCGGGCAATATTCGTCCCACATTCACCAATGGAATATCTATCGATTTATTTAACGCAATCACCTGTTCGCCTGACAACATGCGGCTATAAAGGACAATCACATCGCACTTTTTCTCAACCAAAGAATGAACCGCCTCTAACTCGCTTTCAGCTTGATTATGACCATCCGCTATGAGAAGTTGCTTGCCCATTTTGTCTGCGCTGACTGATGCCTGCTTAAGTAAAATACCAAAATAGCTGCCAGTATAATCAGATAAAACAAGTCCAACACTATTTCCACTGCGAGTCGCTAACGCTCGCGCCACTGAACTTGGTTTATAATTCAGCTCTTTCATGACTGAATTTACTAGTTCCTTTGTGCTTTCTTTGACTTGTCCTGTCCCGTTAACCACTCTTGATACAGTGGCTTTCGAAACACCAGCCATACGGGATACATCAGAAATTGTCGTCATTTATGCCTCTTCAGACCTTAAAGCTTATTAAAATAAAGATAACAGAAAATAGAGGGGCTTGAGCAGCTATTATTTTGAATACGAGAGTGTAAACCTAGAAAGTATCTACTCGATCATTTTACACATGACGATACAGATATACCTCTGTTGTAGAACAAAAATAAACCTTCAGATTGAAATAAATTCCGAGTTATAGATGTTTATAGTGACATAAGTATTTCAAGCATTGAAAGCGACTCTACTCTCTAATTACTTGCTATCTTCAGCAGCGGCAACCTTACTTTCTTAATTAGCTCTAGCTATGTTGTATACAGCCAGAAATCAGAAAAACTCAGCACTAGTCTAAGTAAAATGCAGGTCAGGTGAATGGATTTAAAATGCTAGAAGAGCAGAGTTAGTATCAAGATTTAGTGCAACAAAACCCTGTAATTCGAGGAGAAGTATATGGCTTGATACGAGCAACGATAGAAAATCATAACTCCTCAACATTCAATAACAAGAGCTTCGCTTTATTAAGAATGATTTGTTGCTGCTCTGCTGATTTTTTCTTCCAGTTAGCATAAACCATTCGAGTTCGTGGATTATTATTAAACTGCTCAATGTGTGTATGCATAAAGTGCCAATATAGAGCATTTAGAGGGCACGCAGTATCCTCACTCACCTGCTTCACGTTATAGTGGCAATCCGTGCAATAGTCGCTCATTTTATTCACATAATTACCGCTAGCTGCGTAAGCCTTAGAAGCAACAATACCACCATCCGCAAACTGACTCATGCCACGCGTGTTTGGCATTTCAACCCACTCAATTGCATCGATATAAATACCTAAATACCACTCATCTACTTGGTCAGGTTTAATGCCTGTTAACAAGCAAAAATTACCAGTGATCATTAAGCGCTGAATATGATGTGCATAAGCAAAATCAAGTGATTGCTTAATCGCATGATGCATACAATTCATTTTTGTATTACCCGTCCAAAACCAACTTGGTAATGACAATGAAGCATTGAGCTTATTCAAACTTTGATAGGTAGGCATGTTGCGCCAGTAGATCCCGCGAACAAACTCCCTCCACCCTAGAATTTGGCGCACAAAGCCTTCTATCTGCGCAATATTAATTTCGTTAGGGCGTTGGTTAAATTCCATAATAGCGGCATCAATCACTTGCCTAGGACTGAGGATTTTGGCGTTTAATGCGAAGGATAAGCGGCTATGGAATAAACTCCATTGCTTTTGAGTGAGCATATCATCGAGCTTACAGGTCATCGCATCTTGAAATTGACCAAACCGTGGCAAACAATAACGACAGAAAAACACCAATAATTCACTCGCCTGCTGGCGATTCACAGGCCACAATAATTGCTTATCTACTTGACCAATGGTTTCTATATTATGCCGGTCTAGGCGTTTCAGAATATCAGATACATCGTTAGCAAATAATAAAGGCATAGGCACAGTATCAAACTCACTGCGCTTTAATTTGTTTTGATTTGTACTGTCAAAGTTCCATTTCCCACCAACCGGTTCTCCATCTTGCATTAAAATGTTAAAGCGTTTTCTCATCTTACGATAAAAAGCTTCCATGCGATGATGGTGATCAGGCTTAAAATCTTTCTCTATTTGCGTTTCAGATAGGAAGAAATGTTCGCTTTCATAAACTTGAGAAGTTATCGATAACGACAAACAATATTTATCTAACATACTGCGCAATCGGTATTCATCAGGTAGTTGATATTCAAAGTGAGTAATGTGGTATTCGTCAATCAGGTGGTTTAGTAGATCATCTATTTTTTCAAATTGTTGGGTATCATCTAACGTTAAATGTATTACCCGATGTCCCGCCTTTTCTAACGCAGTTGCAAATTGCCCCATTGCAGCAAAAAAAGCACACACCTTCTGAACATGATGTTTTACATAAACGGCTTCTTGATGCATTTCAGCTATCACATAGAGTGTTTTTGTATCGACTTGCCTAAACCAAGAATGACTGGCATTCAATTGGTCACCCAAAATAAGTCGTAAACGATGAGGTGTAGCGTTCATGATCATCCTCTAACTAAGACCATCATATGGTGATCTATTCTTTGTTGCGACGACGTAAAGACTGACAACGTTTAGAGCAATATTTAACCGTAAGCCAATCTCGCTCCCACTTCTTTCGCCAACTAAATGGTCTTTGGCAAACAACACATATCTTTTTTGGCAGTTGTGTTTTTTTCATCTTTTTTGCCTGAACTAATTTGTCGTGATAACGATTTTTCCGGCTCTTTGCCGTTATCGATAAACAGTTAATATAGTTACGTAAAAAAGAGTATTAGGGTTCACAAAAAAAACAGTCATATCAATAAAGTTTAAGTAAAAGGTATATTTGTCATCTCAACGGGGCATATTTAATCCCACCCCTGTGCACCATGGGGAAAATAGTCATCGTCACCATGATCGCTTATCTAAGAGATCTCATTCATCTTTATATATTTAATGTTACTAACCAACGTCAGTTTTATAGATGGGCATTTATTGACAAGGCTAGCAATTAGACTACTCTTTAAGAACTGATAGAACATCATCAGTAGGTAAATGAACAAGTTTCAACGTAAACCGTAACACTGTAAAAGAAAGAAATAGCATGTACATTGTAGAAAAATAGAAAAGCCACTTTTTACATTAAGTGGCTTTTTTTCCAACAAACCATCTCCGAACAACGTATTTTTATATCGCAAAACCCGCATCCCTACGTTTTTCTTGCGACAATAAAATAACTAGATGCACCCTTGTAGATCTCTTTAGCTTCAACTGTCTTAAAATCGCCTTTTCCCAATAAACTATCCAAATCAGAACCTCTGTATTCTCTTATAGTGATGGGGATTATTCCGATCTTCGAGAGTATTCTGACAAGGTGAATTTGCATGGTAACCAATAGCGATTTTCTCCCCCCTAAACAAGGTGTACTCGAAATCAACAGACCATTAGGTTTGAGTAACTCGTGTATCCTTTGTACAACATGATGAGGTTTATCAACGGTATGTAACATATTGAAAGCAAAGATCACATCAAATGACTCGTTTTCATATCTGCTGTCAAAGATAGTAGCTTGAGTGAAATGAACATTTTCAATGTTGCTATTGGCGGCTTTATTTCTTGCTGATTCAACCATTGCTTTTGAGATATCAATGGCATGAATCTCCTTTACATGGCTCGCTAACTCGCATGATTTTGTACCGGTTCCACACCCGTAATCCAGCACGATATTGCTAGCATCGAGGTATTTTTCTGCATATTTTCTGGTCATATTATGTATGAATTCAAAACGAGCTTCAGACTTGTCATAGCCTTTTGACGCCTTATTCCAGAAGTTTTCAGTCTTGTTCATTACCTACCACCTTTCAGTACTGTGAAACCATACACTAGCTATTTCAATTGAATCTCGATGATTTGAAATTCATAAATCACCTACATTCTATCGATGCTATTATGGATTGATAGATGGGAAAATGCATAAAAGGTATTCATATGCGAATAGATTGGAAGGCGGTAGATTTTGATTGGAATCATGCGAGAGCTTTTCTTGCGACGGCTGAGCTGGGTTCTTTGTCAGCGGCAGCTAAGGCTTTAAATAGCTCCCAGCCTACATTGAGTCGGCAAGTCAATGCATTAGAGAAACAGCTTAAAGTTGCTCTATTTGAACGTGTAGGCAAAGGGCTTGAGTTAACGCCAAGTGGTATAGAATTGGCAGAATGCGTCAAAAACATGGGGAATGCTGCCGCCCATTTATCCCTGACCGCTTCAGGAAAATCAGAGGTATTAGAAGGCTCGGTTTGCATAAGCGCATCAGAAAGCATGGCAGTTTACGAGTTGCCTGCGATCATATCGAAGCTGAGAAATATTGAACCCAAAATTACGATTGAGTTAGTCGCATCTAACGCGAGTAGTGATTTAAAACGCAGAGAAGCAGACATTGCTATCAGATCATACAGACCTGAGCAGCTAGACTTAATTGCTAAGAAGATCAGAGACGACCATTTCTATCTTTATGCTGCCAATTCATACCTTAACTCGATAGCAAACCCTCAGACTTTGTCAGATTTCAATAGTGCTAATTTTATTGGTCCTTCGGATTATCAAAAAATCATTTCAATGCTAAATCAACGGGGGTTACAGCTAACTCCTGAAAACTTCCCAGTCACAACAAGTAATCATACTGTTTACTGGGAGCTAGTTAAGCAAGGCGTTGGTGTTGGTTTTATTCAAGATAGCTTGGTTCAACCAACAGATGATGTAGTAAAAGTACTGCCAGAACTTGGCCATTTTCCAACGGAGCTTTGGCTTGTTACCCATCGAGAGCTTCGAACAAATAGACGAATCCAATATGTTTTCGAATTTTTGAGCAAAGAGTTATCAAACTATAATTAATCTAGGGTAATAAGAGGGTTCAATTTATACCCGAGAATTTTTATGAATGTAAGAATGCAAGCTTCTAGATAAAGTGAGCTAATTGGTACATTTAAATCCCCTTATTATTGTCATTGAAAAGAAAAAAGTGCGTTTACTAACCCTTTACTCATTTTACTGAATAGCTTTTCGATCCATCATATGAAGATAAGTGTACCCAGAGCCACAAAGACACCTCTTGTAGCTGCACCATTTGTTTACGTTGAATAAACGCTAACACTAACTTTTGAAACTCAGTAACCAACACTAAGCGCCTGTTGAACTCATTCAACGCAACTCTTTGTTTCTCTTCAAATCCATTCCTAAAATCAGGTTTGAGAATCTGACAAAGTGTTTTACTTCGAAGAATGTTGACTGTTCATTGTGATCCGTTACTAAAAAGTCAGGGGATATCGGCATTTACGATTATTAAATTGATAATGGAAACCAAAGAGCTGGGAAGTGATAACAAAAAGATATCTGAACTGTTGGGGGATTTGATAACGAAAATACCAGTTTCAGTTTTTCGTAATGAGAGATAACGCATTTTAGTACCAAGCTGAAAATCACGTTATTGATAGAGATAAAGCTTTGATTTGATAGGATTTAGATAGCAAAAAGCCGCTCATTAAGAGCGGCTTTTTTAATGGTGATGCTTGCAAGATAAGTCTGCATAACGCGAACTAACTATCAAAGACTTAAAATAACATTTGCAGCATAAGTTCGCATAAAATTGCAACGAAAGTCTGCAAATTTGAACAACGACTAAAAATCAACGTAGTAAAATTACCACACTCCAATTAATCCTCTAGCGACATAGTCGACAACATAGTCGACATGTGTGTAACAAACTTTTGGACAAAAGTAAGTTAGTGGCTTTACTAAATTAGTATTACATAGATTACTTTTTGTAATACTAAATTCCTGATCAGAAGACCCCTTTCACTCTATGACTACATCTTGAGATTAACAACTGCTACCCACTCCTTGAATCCAATATATATGTAAACAAGCTGGTCGGTTAAACGCTAATTAGAGTATTCAAATACATAGTTGTTTACATCCATTGATACCTAAAACGTAGAACCTTCTCAATTTCTGGTTTTTTCTTTAAAAATTATCCAATTAGCTAGCTAAACCTCTATCTGTGTATTTTACTTAAGATAGACAATCACGATTCACGGATGATAAAAATGGCTAACAAAAAAAACGTCGAAGCAAACAAGAAAAATAACGAGCTAGAACAAAAGAAGCCGACACAAAAAAAGAAGCTCAGACTGCATTCGCACCTTAAAGTTAAAATACCAATTTTTCAATCACTTATGATGATACTACCATCGCTGGCAAAGCACGCATCAGCCAGAAATGGAGACGATACCAGCGATACGGTAGATCGAGTAAACACAAATAGCGCGACAGAAAAAGGCATCATATCCGACCATGGCAAAGCAGAATCATCAGTGGTTAGTCATCAAGAAGCTCAAACCGGTGAAGACCACGTAAGCCCGATCTTAAGTACAAACCAGACTCCACATGGTTCTAACAGTCACTTAGTACCTTCTCATCATTTATCGACGTTTTCTCACCCACAAGTCCATTATATTCCTTCAGTATCGATGCCTGACATCTCTGCAGGAAGTAACTGGCATCCTATTCCTTCAAGTACACCTTCGACACCAGCTCTACCAGTAACTTTTATGCCAGAAGTAATAAAAGGTACATACGGAGAGCTACATGTTGATGTAAATGGTCAATACACATTTGTATTGAATCCAAAATCTCCTCAATACATCCTGCTGAACCAGCACCAACAAGGTACTGACAATTTTACGTTACATCTATCTAATGGATCGAACATCATTGTTCAGATACCGGTAACCGGTAAACAAGACACGCCAAGCATTTCTGGAGACTTAGCTGGTGTTGTAACAGAAGATCACAACATTGATTCACAAGGCTTGTTACATGCGAACGGTAAAATTGATGTAATAGATCCTGACCAAAATGAAAGTTCAATGAAGCATGAAATCATCTCTGGAAAGTATGGGTCGCTAACTATTGATGCTGATGGACACTGGCAGTATCAAGTGGATAACTCTCTTTCGAATATTCAAGCGTTAACCGCTGCCACTTCATTACACGAAAGTTTCACTGTTCACACCAAAGATGGAACTCCACAAACCATTGATATGACGATTGGAGGAAACGACGACAATGCCGTAATTTCTGGAGTGGATGCAGGAGTGGTGATAGAAGATTTAACGACACAAATCCAAGGTAAACTTTCTGTAGCTGACTCTGACTTTGGAGAAAGTCACTTTCAAGCATCACAAGTAACTGGTCATTTGGGTACACTCAATATCACGGAAGATGGTGTGTGGACGTACGTTCTCGATAACACAAACCCTGCGGTTCAAGAATTAAGCGCGAATAAAACAACCACCGATACCATTACAGTACATTCAGCCGATGGTACTGCACATCAGATTACATTAACGATTAATGGCACTAATGACAAAGCCACAGTCAGCAGCGCGACCATCGCCATTGATGAAACCGACCAAGCGGTGACCACCTCAGGCACGTTGACCAGCACCGATATTGATAATCCAGACAACACCTTCACGCCAGATTCCATTACAGGCGCTAATGGCGATCTCACCATTGATGCCAATGGTCATTGGAATTTCACCGCGAGCAGTGCGTTTAATCAATTAAACGTCGGTGACAAAGTCGAAGAGACGTTTACCGTCAATTCGGTTGATGGCACGCCATCGACCATCAAGGTCACAATTAATGGTACTAATGATGCTGCCACTGTCAGCAGCGCGACCGTCGCCATTGATGAAACCGACCAAGCAGTAACGACATCAGGCACGTTGACCAGCACCGACGTAGATAACCCAGATAATGCGTTTACACCCGGTTCTATTTCAGGCACTAATGGCGATCTGACTATTGATGCCAATGGTCATTGGTTGTTCACTGCGAACAGCGCATTTAACCAATTAAACGTCGGCGATAAAGTCGAAGAGACCTTCACTGTGTCGTCTGTTGATGGCACACCATCGACCATCAAGGTCACGATTAATGGCACCAACGACAAAGCAACGGTCAGCACTGCAACCGTTGCCATTGATGAAACCGACCAAGCAGTAACGACATCAGGCACGTTGATCAGCACCGACGTAGATAATCCAGACAACACTTTCATACCAGCCTCGATTACTGGCTCTAACGGTGACCTCACCATTGATGCTAATGGACATTGGTCATTCACCGCCAGCAGTGCGTTTAATCAATTAAACGTCGGCGATAAGGTCGAAGAAACATTCACCGTGTCGTCTGTAGATGGCACCCCATCGACCATCAAAGTCACGATTAATGGCACTAATGACAAAGCAACGGTCAGCAGCGCAACCGTTGCCATCGATGAAACCGACCAAGCAGTAACGACATCAGGCACGTTGACCAGCACCGACGTAGATAACCCAGATAATGCGTTTACACCCGGTTCTATTTCAGGCACTAATGGCGATCTGACTATTGATGCCAATGGTCATTGGTTGTTCACTGCGAACAGCGCATTTAACCAATTAAACGTCGGCGATAAAGTCGAAGAGACCTTCACTGTGTCGTCTGTTGATGGCACACCATCGACCATCAAGGTCACGATTAATGGCACCAACGACAAAGCAACGGTCAGCACTGCAACCGTTGCCATTGATGAAACCGACCAAGCAGTAACGACATCAGGCACGTTGATCAGCACCGACGTAGATAATCCAGACAACACTTTCATACCAGCCTCGATTACTGGCTCTAACGGTGACCTCACCATTGATGCTAATGGACATTGGTCATTCACCGCCAGCAGTGCGTTTAATCAATTAAACGTCGGCGATAAGGTCGAAGAAACATTCACCGTGCCGTCTGTAGATGGCACCCCATCGACCATCAAAGTCACGATTAATGGCACTAATGACAAAGCAACGGTCAGCAGCGCAACCGTTGCCATCGATGAAACAGACCAAGCGGTTAGTACCTCGGGCACGTTGATCAGCACCGACGTAGATAATCCAGATAATGCGTTTACACCCGGTTCTATTTCAGGCACTAATGGCGATCTGACTATTGATGCCAATGGTCATTGGTTGTTCACTGCGAACAGCGCATTTAACCAATTAAACGTCGGCGATAAAGTCGAAGAGACCTTCACTGTGTCGTCTGTTGATGGCACACCATCGACCATCAAGGTGACGATTAATGGCACCAATGATGCTGCCATAGTCAGCACTGCAACCATTGCCATCGATGAAACCGACCAAGCGGTGACCACCTCAGGCACGTTGACCAGTACCGACGTAGATAACCCAGACAACACTTTCATACCCGCCTCGATTACAGGATCTAACGGTGACCTCACCATTGATGCCAATGGTCATTGGAATTTCACCGCGAGCAGTGCGTTTAATCAATTAAACGTTGGCGATAGAGTCGAAGAAACCTTTACCGTCAATTCGATTGATGGCACGCCATCGACCATCAAGGTCACAATTAATGGCACAAACGACAAAGCAACGGTCAGCACTGCAACCATTGCCATCGATGAAACCGACAAAGCGGTGACCACCTCAGGCACGTTGACCAGTACCGACGTAGATAATCCAGATAATGCGTTTACACCCGGTTCTATTTCAGGCACTAATGGCGATCTGACTATTGATGCCAATGGTCATTGGTTGTTCACTGCGAACAGCGCATTTAACCAATTAAACGTCGGCGATAAAGTCGAAGAGACCTTCACTGTGTCGTCTGTTGATGGCACACCATCGACCATCAAGGTGACGATTAATGGCACCAATGATGCTGCCATAGTCAGCACTGCAACCATTGCCATCGATGAAACCGACCAAGCGGTGACCACCTCAGGCACGTTGACCAGTACCGACGTAGATAACCCAGACAACACTTTCATACCCGCCTCGATTACAGGATCTAACGGTGACCTCACCATTGATGCCAATGGTCATTGGAATTTCACCGCGAGCAGTGCGTTTAATCAATTAAACGTTGGCGATAGAGTCGAAGAAACCTTTACCGTCAATTCGATTGATGGCACGCCATCGACCATCAAGGTCACAATTAATGGCACAAACGACAAAGCAACGGTCAGCACTGCAACCATTGCCATCGATGAAACCGACAAAGCGGTGACCACCTCAGGCACGTTGACCAGTACCGACGTAGATAATCCAGATAATGCGTTTACACCCGGTTCTATTTCAGGCACTAATGGCGATCTGACTATTGATGCCAATGGTCATTGGTTGTTCACTGCGAACAGCGCATTTAACCAATTAAACGTCGGCGATAAAGTCGAAGAGACCTTCACTGTGTCGTCTGTTGATGGCACACCATCGACCATCAAGGTGACGATTAATGGCACCAATGATGCTGCCATAGTCAGCACTGCAACCATTGCCATCGATGAAACCGACCAAGCGGTGACCACCTCAGGCACGTTGACCAGTACCGACGTAGATAACCCAGACAACACTTTCATACCCGCCTCGATTACAGGATCTAACGGTGACCTCACCATTGATGCCAATGGTCATTGGAATTTCACCGCGAGCAGTGCGTTTAATCAATTAAACGTTGGCGATAGAGTCGAAGAAACCTTTACCGTCAATTCGATTGATGGCACGCCATCGACCATCAAGGTCACAATTAATGGCACAAACGACAAAGCAACGGTCAGCACTGCAACCATTGCCATCGATGAAACCGACAAAGCGGTGACCACCTCAGGCACGTTGACCAGTACCGACGTAGATAATCCAGATAATGCGTTTACACCCGGTTCTATTTCAGGTGCTAACGGAGACCTGACCATTGATGCCAATGGTCATTGGGTGTTCACCGCTAACAGTGCATTCAATCAATTAAACGTTGGCGATAAGGTCGAAGAAACCTTTACCGTCAATTCGGTTGATGGCACGCCATCGACCATCAAGGTGACGATTAATGGTACCAATGATGCTGCCACTGTCAGCAGCGCGACCGTCGCCATCGATGAAACCGAGCAAGCGGTTACCACCTTGGGAATGTTGACCAGCACCGACGTAGATAACCCAGATAATGCGTTTACGCCCGATTCCATTACAGGCACTAACGGTGACCTCACCATTGATGCCAATGGACATTGGATTTTCACCGCGAACAGTGCGTTCAATCAATTAAACGTCGGCGATAAGGTTGAAGAAACCTTTACCGTCAATTCGGTCGATGGCACACCATCGACCATCAAGGTCACGATTAATGGCACCAATGATGCTGCTACAGTCAGCAGCGCGACCGTTGCCATCGATGAAACCGACCAAGCGGTTAGTACCTCGGGCACGTTGAACAGCACCGACGTAGATAATCCAGATAATGCGTTTACACCCGGTTCTATTTCAGGTGCTAACGGAGACCTGACCATTGATGCCAATGGTCATTGGGTGTTCACCGCTAACAGTGCATTCAATCAATTAAACGTTGGCGATAAGGTCGAAGAAACCTTTACCGTCAATTCGGTTGATGGCACGCCATCGACCATCAAGGTGACGATTAATGGTACCAATGATGCTGCCACTGTCAGCAGCGCGACCGTCGCCATCGATGAAACCGACCAAGCGGTTAGTACCTCGGGCACGTTGAACAGCACCGACGTAGATAATCCAGATAATGCGTTTACACCCGGTTCTATTTCAGGTGCTAACGGAGACCTGACCATTGATGCCAATGGTCATTGGGTGTTCACCGCTAACAGTGCATTCAATCAATTAAACGTTGGCGATAAGGTCGAAGAAACCTTTACCGTCAATTCGGTTGATGGCACGCCATCGACCATCAAGGTGACGATTAATGGTACCAATGATGCTGCCACTGTCAGCAGCGCGACCGTCGCCATCGATGAAACCGACAAAGCGGTAACGACTTCAGGCACACTAACCAGTACCGACGTAGATAATCCAGATAATGCGTTTACACCCGGTTCTATTTCAGGTGCTAACGGTGACCTGACCATTGATGCCAATGGTCATTGGGTGTTCACCGCGAACAGTGCATTCAATCAATTAAACGTTGGCGATAAGGTCGAAGAAACATTCACCGTGTCGTCTGTAGATGGCACCCCATCGACCATCAAGGTGACGATTAATGGCACCAACGACAAAGCCACGGTCAGCACTGCAACCATTGCCATCGATGAAACCGACAAAGCGGTTACCACCTCGGGAACGTTGACCAGCACCGACGTAGATAACCCAGACAACACTTTCATACCCGCCTCGATTACTGGATCTAACGGTGACCTCACCATTGATGCCAATGGTCATTGGAATTTCACCGCAAGCAGCGCGTTCAATCAATTAAACGTCGGCGATAAGGTCGAAGAGACGTTTACCGTCAATTCGATTGATGGCACGCCATCGACCATCAAGGTCACAATTAATGGCACCAATGATGCTGCCATAGTCAGCACTGCAACCGTTGCCATTGATGAAACCGACCAAGCAGTAACGACATCAGGCACGTTGATCAGCACCGACGTAGATAATCCAGATAATGCGTTTACACCCGATTCCATTACAGGTGCTAACGGTGACCTGACCATTGATGCCAATGGTCATTGGGTGTTCACCGCGAACAGTGCATTCAATCAATTAAACGTTGGCGATAAGGTCGAAGAAACATTCACCGTGTCGTCTGTAGATGGCACCCCATCGACCATCAAGGTGACGATTAATGGCACCAACGACAAAGCAACGGTCAGCACTGCAACCATTGCCATCGATGAAACCGACCAAGCGGTAACGACTTCAGGCACACTAACCAGTACCGACGTAGATAATCCAGACAACACTTTCATACCAGCCTCGATTACTGGCTCTAACGGTGACCTCACCATTGATGCTAATGGACATTGGTCATTCACCGCCAGCAGTGCGTTTAATCAATTAAACGTCGGCGATAAGGTCGAAGAAACATTCACCGTGTCGTCTGTAGATGGCACCCCATCGACCATCAAAGTCACGATTAATGGCACTAATGACAAAGCAACGGTCAGCAGCGCGACCGTTGCCATTGATGAAACCGACAAAGCGGTAACGACTTCAGGCACACTAACCAGTACCGACGTAGATAATCCAGACAACACTTTCATACCAGCCTCGATTACTGGCTCTAACGGTGACCTCACCATTGATGCTAATGGACATTGGTCATTCACCGCCAGCAGTGCGTTTAATCAATTAAACGTCGGCGATAAGGTCGAAGAAACATTCACCGTGTCGTCTGTAGATGGCACCCCATCGACCATCAAGGTGACGATTAATGGCACCAACGACAAAGCAACGGTCAGCACTGCAACCATTGCCATCGATGAAACCGACCAAGCGGTGACCACCTCAGGCACGTTGACCAGCACCGATATTGATAATCCAGACAACACCTTCACGCCAGATTCCATTACAGGCGCTAATGGCGATCTCACCATTGATGCCAATGGTCATTGGAATTTCACCGCGAACAGTGCGTTCAATCAATTAAACGTTGGCGATAAGGTCGAAGAAACATTCACCGTGTCGTCTGTAGATGGCACGCCATCGACCATCAAGGTGACGATTAATGGCACTAATGATGCTGCCACCGTCAGCAGCGCGACCGTTGCCATCAATGAGACTGACCAAGCGGTTACCACCTCGGGAACACTAACCAGTACCGACGTAGATAATCCAGATAATGCGTTTACGCCCGATTCCTTTTCAGGCACTAATGGCGATCTGACTATTGATGCCAATGGTCATTGGAATTTCATCGCGAACAGTGCGTTCAATCAATTAAACGTTGGCGATAAGGTCGAAGAAACCTTTACCGTCAATTCGGTCGATGGCACCCCATCGACCATCAAGGTGACGATTAATGGCACTAATGACAAAGCAACGGTCAGCAGTGCGACCGTTGCCATTGATGAAACCGACCAAGCAGTAACGACATCAGGCACGTTGATCAGCACCGACGTAGATAATCCAGATAATGCGTTTACACCCGATTCCATTACAGGTGCTAACGGTGACCTGACCATTGATGCCAATGGTCATTGGGTGTTCACCGCGAACAGTGCATTCAATCAATTAAACGTTGGCGATAAGGTCGAAGAAACATTCACCGTGTCGTCTGTAGATGGCACCCCATCGACCATCAAGGTCACGATTAATGGCACCAACGACAAAGCCACGGTCAGCACTGCAACCATTGCCATCGATGAAACCGACAAAGCGGTGACCACCTCAGGCACGTTGACCAGCACCGATATTGATAATCCAGACAACACCTTCACACCAGATTCCATTACAGGCGCTAATGGCGATCTCACCATTGATGCCAATGGTCATTGGAATTTCACCGCGAACAGTGCGTTCAATCAATTAAACGTTGGCGATAAGGTCGAAGAAACATTCACCGTCAATTCGATTGATGGCACGCCATCGACCATCAAGGTCACAATTAATGGCACCAATGATGCTGCCATAGTCAGCACTGCAACCGTTGCCATTGATGAAACCGACCAAGCAGTAACGACATCAGGCACGTTGATCAGCACCGACGTAGATAATCCAGATAATGCGTTTACACCCGATTCCATTACAGGTGCTAACGGTGACCTGACCATTGATGCCAATGGTCATTGGGTGTTCACCGCGAACAGTGCATTCAATCAATTAAACGTTGGCGATAAGGTCGAAGAAACATTCACCGTGTCGTCTGTAGATGGCACCCCATCGACCATCAAAGTCACGATTAATGGCACTAATGACAAAGCCACGGTCAGCACTGCAACCATTGCCATCGATGAAACCGACAAAGCGGTGACCACCTCAGGCACGTTGACCAGCACCGATATTGATAATCCAGACAACACCTTCACGCCAGATTCCATTACAGGCACTAATGGCGATCTCACCATTGATGCCAATGGACATTGGTCATTCACCGCCAGCAGTGCGTTCAATCAATTAAACGTTGGCGATAAGGTCGAAGAAACATTCACCGTGTCGTCTGTAGATGGCACCCCATCGACCATCAAGGTGACGATTAATGGCACCAACGACAAAGCCACGGTCAGCACTGCAACCATTGCCATCGATGAAACCGACCAAGCGGTTAGTACCTCAGGCACACTAACCAGTACCGACGTAGATAATCCAGATAATGCGTTTACACCCGGTTCTATTTCAGGCACCAACGGCGATCTGACTATTGATGCCAATGGTCATTGGATTTTCATTGCGAACAGCGCATTTAACCAATTAAACGTCGGCAATAAAGTCGAAGAGACGTTTACCGTCAATTCGGTCGATGGCACCCCATCGACCATCAAGGTCACGATTAATGGCACTAATGACAAAGCCACGGTCAGCAGCGCGACCATCGCCATCGATGAAACCGACCAAGCGGTTACCACCTCGGGAACGTTGACCAGTACCGACGTAGATAACCCAGACAACACTTTCATACCCGCCTCGATTACAGGATCTAACGGTGACCTCACCATTGATGCCAATGGTCATTGGAATTTCACCGCGAACAGCACGTTCAATCAATTAAACGTCGGCGATAAGGTTGAGGAAACCTTCACTGTGTCATCTGTAGATGGCACACCATCGACCATCAAAGTCACAATTAATGGCACTAATGATAAAGCAACGGTCAGTACCGCAACTGTAAGTGTGGATGAGACTGACAAGGCAGTAACGACATCAGGCACGTTGATCAGCACCGACGTAGATAATCCAGATAATGCGTTTACACCCGGTTCTATTTCAGGTGCTAACGGTGACCTGACCATTGATGCCAATGGTCATTGGGTGTTCACCGCGAACAGTGCATTCAATCAATTAAACGTTGGCGATAAGGTCGAAGAAAACTTTACCGTCAATTCGGTTGATGGCACGCCATCGACCATCAAGGTGACGATTAATGGTACCAATGATGCTGCCACTGTCAGCAGCGCGACCGTCGCCATCGATGAAACCGACCAAGCGCTAACGACTTCAGGCACACTAACCAATACCGACGTAGATAATCCAGATAATACGTTTACACCCGGTTCCATTACAGGCACTAATGGCGAGCTGGCTATTGATGCTAATGGACATTGGAATTTCACCGCGAACAGCACGTTCAATCAATTAAACGTCGGCGATAAGGTTGAGGAAACCTTCACTGTGTCATCTGTAGATGGCACCCCATCGACCATCAAGGTGACGATTAATGGTACCAATGATGCTGCCACAGTCAGCAGCGCGACCGTCGCCATCGATGAAACCGACCAAGCGCTAACGACATCAGGAACGTTGACCAATACCGACGTAGATAATCCAGATAATACGTTTACACCCGGTTCCATTACAGGCACTAATGGCGAGCTGGCTATTGATGCTAATGGACATTGGATGTTCACTGCGAACAACGCATTTAACCAATTAAACGTTGGCGATAAAGTCGAAGAGACCTTCACAGTGTCGTCTGTTGATGGCACACCATCGACCATCAAGATTACTATTAATGGTACCAATGACAAAGCCGTGATAAGCGGAACAAGTGCTGGCGCGGTCACCGAAGAATCTCAACTTCAAACCTCTGGCTCACTGACTGTGACTGATGTTGATGCCGGTCAAGCACACTTCTCCAATACCGATATTGCTGGGACTTTAGGCACCTTACACCTCACTAATTCGGGGACATGGACTTACGACTTAGATAACACCAACCCAACCGTTCAAGCGTTAGGTAAAGGAACAACCGCTACCGATACCATTACTGTTCATTCTGCTGACGGCACACCACATCAAATTACTATTACGGTTAATGGCACTAACGACAAGGCCATCATTGGCGGTACAAACTCTGGTGCAGTGACTGAAGAATCTCAACTTCAGACGTCAGGTACACTGACTGTCACTGACGTAGATACTGGTGAAGCACACTTCTCCAACACTGATATTGCAGGCACATTAGGCACTTTACATTTAACTGATAACGGCACTTGGACTTACGATTTAGATAATACGAATCCACAAGTTCAAGCCTTAGGTAAAGGCGCGACAGCGACTGATACTATTACTGTCAACTCAGCAGATGGTACGCCGCATCAAATTACCATTACGGTGAATGGGACTAATGATACGGCTGTAATTGGTGGGACTTCTGCAGGCGCAGTGACCGAAGAAACGCAGTTACAAACCTCAGGCTCGCTGACTATTACAGATACCGATACCGGTGAAGCACACTTCTCAAATACTGATATTAAAGGCTCGCTTGGGACATTGCATTTAACCGATGCTGGGCAGTGGACTTACGATTTAGATAACACAAACCCAACGGTGCAAGCCCTAGGTAAAGGCGCTGCAACAACCGATACCATTACAGTTACTTCAGCAGATGGTACAACTCACCAAGTGACCATTGCCGTTAATGGAACTAATGACAAGGCTGTTATTACTGGTACAAATACGGGAGCAGTTACCGAAGATCAAGATTTAACAAATCAGTTGAATGTTCACCCAAACTACATGCTTACACAAGGCAAGCTATTCATTACCGATGTAGATACGAATGAAGCTACATTTCCGATGCAATCTGGCATTGTTGGCGACCACGGGATCGGCTCATTTACACTTATACCAAGTGGCATTTGGCTATTTTCCGCAGATTCAAAACAAGCGGCTGTTCAGGCTTTAGGTGTTGGTGAAACTTTAACAGAGTCGACAACAATAACCTCAGTTGATGGCACACAGAAAACTATTTTGGTAACCATCAATGGTACCAATGATGCACCTGTTATCACCCCTGTTGCGACGCAAACGGTAACCGAGGATGGCAGTAAAACAATTACCTTCCATGCAACGGATATTGATACGATGGATACGTTGACCCCGAGTGTGTCAGCGACACACGGTAGTGCCTCGCTGAATGCGCAAGGTGAAATCGTGTTTACGCCTGATGCTAATTACAATGGTCCTGCTACAGTTGTTCTTTCAGTGACTGATGGGCATACGACAACCAGTCAAACTATCAATGTTGATGTAACACCGGCAAACGATGCGCCTGTTATTAATCCGATTGTGCCAGTGAGCGCCACTGAAGATGGTGCAGTAGTCACAGGTCAACTCACCTCAACGGATATTGATACGGGTGATACTGCAACCTTCACAACCACATCAACACAGGGTGGATTTACACTCAATGCAGATGGTAGCTACAACCTAGATCCAACAGATGCAAGCTTCCAACACCTTAAAGCAGGTGAGATAAGCACGTTCACTATCCCTGTTACCGTGACCGATTCTGCAGGTGCAACAGATACTAAAGATTTAGTGATTACGGTGACGGGCACGAATGATACGCCGGTCATTAGTGGTGTCGATACGGGGGCATTAAAAGAAGATGTGAGCGCTAATCCTCAGAGTAATGAACTGACTGCGACAGGTAAGTTAGATATTGTCGATATAGATACAGGTGAAGGTAGTTTTGTATCCCATGGATTTAACAAAACGGCCCTACAAGGTCATTATGGTAAATTGGAGATCAGTCAAGATGGGAGCTGGAGTTACTCTGCCGATAATTCTCAAACAGCGATTCAATCCTTAGGCGAAGGTGAGCAGTTAACAGATACAATTAAAGTGACTTCGAAAGACGGTACAACGCATGATGTCGTGGTAACCATCAATGGTACTAATGATACAGCTGTAATTGGTGGAAGTTCAACTGGCGCAGTGACAGAAGAAACACAACTACAAACTACTGGCACATTAACCATTACTGATACCGATGGCGGTGAAGCACACTTTGCGAATACCGATATCCAAGGCACCTTAGGTACATTACATCTAACGGATAATGGCGCTTGGACGTACGACTTAGATAACACTAACCCAGCCGTTCAAGCGTTAGGTAATGGCGCAACAACCACTGATGTTATTACTGTTAACTCAGCAGATGGCACTCCGCATCAAATAACCATTACGGTGAACGGCACTAATGATAATGCTGTGGTAGGTGGAGTAGATACTGCAAGTGTCACTGAGAAAGCGGCTGGAGATAATATGTCACCAGATCATGCTCAATCCGGTATGGCGACACTTCGAGTTAGTACACTAAACGCTAATGGACATTTATCTGTGATTGATCCTGACTCTGGTCAGTCTGGCTTTGCTGATAATAATGTGGGGTATAACTATCACGGTACATATGGTGACTTAATTTTAAATCCAAATGGCGATTGGAATTACTATGCCGATGCTGGAAGTCTCAGTCACATTGGTGGAAGGCCCACAACCAGAGGCTCCGCTATCGATAAGTTAGGTGAGGGTGAAACACTCACAGACACTATCACCGTTCACACAAAAGATGGAACACCACATAATATAGTCATCACTATCAATGGTAGTAACGACAGGCCTTATTGCTCTTCAGAAGTACAACTCAATGCAGGTACTGAAGATACAAGACAAACCATTACAGCTGCACAACTGTTACAAAATTCAATAGATGTCGATAAAAATGACTCTGGACTGCTTACAGTAGCAAACCTTCATCCAGATCACGGCTCGATTTTAGATAACCAAAATGGTACATACACTTTCACACCAGAAAAAGACTATAACGGTAAAGTTCATTTCACCTATGATGTCAAAGATGCACATGGCGGTGTCACTCATACTGGAGCTACCAGCAGTTTAAGTGCAGTTGCTGATAAAGCGGTTATAAGCGGTAGTGATACCGGAACGATTATTGAAGATCATAATGTGGGTCACAGTTCATTACAGCCTGTCGTTGCATCGGGTTTGCTGAGTGTGACAGATCCTGATGCAGGGCAAGACCATTTTCAGGTCAATCTGTTATTAGGAGAACAGGCGATTCACGATCCCTTTGGTGGTTTTTTACGCATTACACCAAGTGGCGCTTGGGGATATGAAGTAGCCAATAGTCGCTTGCAATCATTAGCTGAAGGTGAAGTAGAAAAAGTTGTATATCGTGTTTATTCTGCAGACCACACTGCTCACGATATAACAATAACGGTGACAGGCACCAATGATCAACCAACCATCACTGCGACGACACTTGCACATGGCACTGAAGATACACATTACCAAATGCAAGCGAGTCAATTTGGGTTCACCGATATCGACACTGGCGATACGCTACACTCCATAGCCATCACAGATCTACCATCAGCAACACAAGGTAAGTTTTTACTTGATGGACACGATATTACAACAGGGCAACACATCTCTACAGCTGACATCAGTAAACTTCAGTTCGTTCCTGCGCAAGATTTTAATGGCGATGTTCAGTTTAAATTTACAGTTAACGATGGACATGTTGACTCACAAGAGGCTACTAACACTCTTCATATTGATGCGGTTGGGGATGCAGCAGTAATCACAGGAACGACAACTGGCGATGTCGATGAAGGGCATGGCACCTATCATGATCGGTCACCAAACTACGCACAGCCTGGGATGGCTAAATTAACCAATGACCCTTTATATACTGATGGCAAGTTAGAGATTATTGACCCAGACACTGGCGAAGCACAATTTGATACAAAAGGCGTAGGCTACTCGTACCATGGCACTTATGGTCAATTAATACTAAATGCAGATGGCAATTGGCATTATATGGTTACCGTTGGTAGTAACCAACAAAACGTAGCCACAAAGATCGATCAATTAGGCGATGGGCAAGAATTAACAGATACGATTACTATTTATTCTAAAGATGGTACGGCTCAAGACATCGTTATTACCATTCATGGCGATAACGACCGTCCATATTGTTCTTCAGAAGTACAGCTCAACAGTGGCAAAGAAGACCTCGCGCAAACCATCACTGCAACTGAGCTATTGGCAAACACCATAGATGTAGATACGAACGACATAGGCAAACTGACGATTACGAATCTTCATGCCGATCATGGGTCTATTCTAGATAATCAAGACGGTACCTTCACTTTCACACCAACCAAAGATTATAACGGTCAGGTTCATTTTAGCTATGATGTGACAGATGCGCATGGCGGAACGACTCATACGGGGGCGTCTACCACACTCACGGCTACCCCAGACGGCGCCATCATTTCAGAAGTGACAACTGACCACGTCACTGAAGATGGTTCACACAGCACCCACAATGCAGGAGTTACAACTGAGCTCGCAAATGGAAGACTACAAGTTGTGGATCCAGATAGCGGAGAGAATAAATTCCAGTACAGCCAGTTTGGTGAATCAGCAGTTCACGATCCGTTTGGTGGTATGTTACGTATTGATAGCATGGGCAATTGGGGGTACAGCGTTAATAATGCCAATTTACAACACCTTGCTCAAGGGCAAACTGAAACCGTTGTCTACCGTGTTCATAGTTATGATGGAACGGCATACGAGTTGCACATAGACGTTGTTGGCACCAATGACGCGCCAACCGTTACCCAAGTTGCGCTAAGTAACGGCACTGAAGACACACACTACCAAATGCAAGCCAGTCAGTTTGGATTCACCGATATCGACACTGGCGATACGCTACATTCAGTAGCGATTACCGATCTACCATCAGCAACACAAGGTAAGTTTTTACTAGATGGACACGATATTACAACAGGGCAACACATCTCTACAGCTGACATCAGTAAACTTCAGTTCGTTCCTGCGCAAGATTTTAATGGCGATGTTCAGTTTAAATATACAGTTAACGATGGGCATGTTGACTCACAAGAGGCTACTAACACACTCCATATTGATGCGGTTGGAGATGCGGCAGTAATCACTGGAGCTACAACTGGCGATGTCGATGAAGGACATGGTACCTATCATGACCGGTCACCAAACTACGCACAACCTGGGATGGCTAAATTAACCAATGACCCTTTATACACTGATGGCAAGTTAGAGATTATTGACCCTGATAATGGCGAAGCACAATTTGATACAAAAGGCGTGGGCTACTCGTACCATGGCACTTATGGTCAATTAATATTAAATGCTGATGGTAATTGGCACTATAAGGTCACAGTCGGTAGCAACCAACAAAACGTTGCCACTCAGATCGATCAATTAGGCGATGGGCAGCAATTAACGGATACGATTACCATATATTCTAAAGATGGTACTGCGCAAGACATTGTGATTACCATTCATGGCGATAACGACAGACCTTACATCAGCTCTGAAGTGACACTTTCCACTGGTAGAGAAGACACAGCTCTTACCTTTACCAAGGCCGATTTGCTTGCTAATACTGTCGACGTTGATGCGAATGACACGGGTAAGCTTACCATTGCTCACCTGCTAGTCGATCACGGGTCTGTTGTCGATAACAAAGATGGTACTTATACCTTTACTCCAACCAAAGACTACAACGGCCAAGTGCACTTCACTTATGACGTGACAGATGCTCATGGGGGGACGACTCATACAGGCGCAAACACAACCCTTTCAGCAGTTAATGATGCTGCTACCATTGCCGGAGTAGACACTGCCGGCGTTACTGAAGATAGCTTCTATGGTATGCAGTGGTTGATCGCCAAAGGGCAACTCACCATCAATGATGCTGATACAGGTGAAGATAAATTCGATCCAATGCGTCACGCTCAAAATAATGCAGGCATTGGTTATGACACCAAACTTGGTGGACACTTGCTGCTCTTAGAAGATGGTAGTTGGCAATATAATATGAATAACTTCTCCCCTGCCGTACAAAAACTGGCAGAAGGAGAAACGGCAATAGATACGGTCACGATTCACAGCGAGGACGGCACCCCGCATGAAATTCAGGTCACCATTACTGGTACCAACGACGTACCGATTCTCGCCGTTAACCAGACATCATCAACAGCAGGCACATTAACAGAGGTCGATGTAGATGTTACTGACTCTCATACCTTCTCTGTCGTTAGTTCTGCGGGTCAATTCGGTTCACTGTCCGTCGATCCAAATACCGGTGACTACGTCTACACACCAAATACGTCTATCACAGGAATGAGTTATAACTCTGCCACCAACTCCTATCATGGTGTCGATGTATTCGAAGTCAAAGTCAGCGACGGCCATACTGAGGATTCGAAATTCATCACCTTTGATGCCTCGGGACATGTCACCATGTCACCAACGGGTGGCCTAGTAATATCAACCACAGTGCCTCAACAACCTACAGTTACAACGACACTACCAACCATGCAAATGGTCACCAACGTAGCGCCAACAAACTCGGTGACATTGGATTTGGCATCAACGAGTGACTCGGGTTCGTCGAACACTGACAACCTTACCAACGACACTACCCCAACAATTACCGGACACACTGATATTCCGCATTCGCAAGTGACCGTTTACGATGGTTCAACACCCGTTGGACATGCGCTGTCTGATGCATCTGGACAATATAGTGTTGCGGTAAGCAGCTTATCGGACGGCGATCATAATCTATCCGCCAAAGCACTGGCTCCCTCATCAGTGCTACCGGCTACGTCTGCGCTTCTTTCTGTCCATATAGATACACAGGTTAGCGTTCCTACGATTACTTTTGAAAACGCAGGGGCAGACAACTTATACAGTAAAGCTGAAATAGCCCGAGGCCATGCAAATACGATCACAGCAACCGTTACGCCTCCTGGTGATGCCAAAATCGGAGAGCATCTTGTCGTTAACGGTCAGGATCATGTATTAGATGCTCATACTCTACAGCATGGAATACAAATTGAAGTTCATCCCGGTTCTAATGTACAAGCAACAATGACTGACGAACACGGTAATACCGCAGGTAGCCAAGGTTTCGCTGCAAGCGCTATTCCTGAACCTATCATTGTCAGACCACCATCGGGAAGCCACCAAGTATCTGGCACGCTTGGGGTTCCACCACTATTACCATCTTTAACTCCAGTACCAACAGCACAAAGCGGTTGGCGAATCCATTTACCGAATGGACAGTACGTCACCAGCCACCATGGGCAATATGGAACATTAACTATTGACCCTCAGACTGGTCATTTACATTATCAAGAACAAGCCCAAGTTCACACGGGTCCTCATGGCAGCGCTTCAGATCTCGGTCAACATGAAGATAAATTTGAAGTAGCATTGCAAGGGACGAATCAAGATGAAGTTGTCGCCCATGTGAATATCCAGATACTCAGTCATGGACCTGGACATAGTGGAAAGCTGACAGTTGGAACTGAAGTGGTTGATATGACAATCACACCTTTGGTCCATACATCACACCCCGCTCCCCCACCACCGCCTCCTGCTCAACATGACGAGTCAGACATGGCTTCGCAAGCCGACCTTACGGTCACTCTAAGCGATGATAGTAATCTGGATTTAACCCAGCAGACCCATCAAGAACCCGATCAGAAAACCAGCCACCATGGTGCAGCCGCTTATCTGGATGCATTGGGCATTAAACCCGATCCGACATCGACAACAGTTCACGATCAACCTGCAGACATGGATATCGTACTTGCACAAGTAGACCAACCAGATGCAGCCACACATGACCAAGCGCACTTGGATATGTCAGACGCGCTGGAACACCATGATGCAAACATCAACCATAACCAAGATGATGAGCACCATCATCACAACGACGTAGACGGGCTGCCGGACATTGATGCAAATAGTTAACCGATAACGAGACTAAACAGAAGGGAGCACATGATGTGCTCCCTTTTTATTATTTGCTGTTGTTATTCGTTTACTCTCAACGACTCTATGTAACGATTACCTTTCACCAAATGCGACACTGACATTGGTGTAGATCGGTTTCCATAAATACTGGAATACTGATTTCTCACCTGTTGTAATGTCTACCTCTCCCGTCATACCTGGCAAAATAGAGAAGCTTTCCGGGTTATCGCGGAAGTATGGCGTATCAACCGACACTACGACTTCATAATAGATCTCGCCACGCTCACTTTGACTGGTGGTTGGTGAAATACTTTCCACCTCACCTTTCAGCGCCCCAAAGCGACTGTAATCAAACGCATCAATTTTGATACGAGTCGGCTGCCCTACACTCACGAAACCAATGTCTCTTGGCGACAAACGGGCTTTAAAGTCAGCTTTCCCACCAACAGGAACAATTTCAACCACTGTCCCACCCGGTTGAATAACACCACCATTTTGCGTGCTTGGTAAGCTTTGCACCAAGCCTTGTAGCGGGGACACTAACATTGTATTTGTCAATTTCGCTTGGCTTGAACGTACTCTAGCATTCAGTGCTGATAAATCAGATACAGCTTTAGAGCGATCATCGCTGACTTTTGCTTTGGCTTCAGCAAGAAGTTGTATGATTTTTTGATCATTACTGTCAGCTTGCCTAATCAATACCGACTTCTTACCACGAGCTTCTTCAATTTTCTGCTCGATACTGGCCAGCTTTTGACTCATCTCGAGCACACGTAAACGAGAGATATTGCCCGATTTATAGCCCTTTTCCAGTATGTTCAATTCTTGCTTAGTCGCATTCAGCTCTTTCTCATAACTCGGCAATGCTTTTTCGACACTTCGAAGCTGCTCTGCAATTTGCTCACTCTCTTTCTCAAGCACCACACGTTTCTGAAAATAAAGGGCTTTTTGCGCATTCAACTGCGCCTTTTGCTGGCTGACTATCTCTGGGTAATCGACTTCAAACTCAGCAAGGTTAGGCTCACGTTGTTCAAGCAGAGCATTCATACGTTCTACACTGGCTAGAAGCGTCACTTGTTGAGATTTCAATTCTTCGAGGGCGGTCCGCTGAAATGTGGCATCAAATTCCACAAGCGGCTGACCTTTCTCAACCAATTGACCTTCTTTAACTAGAATTTGCTTTAACTTACCGCCAATCGCACTTTGTAATACTTGTTTCTCACCTTCTGGAATCACGGCTCCTTTAGCTTTAGCGATTTCATCAACTTGAGTGACTACAGACCAAGTGGCAAAAGCGATAACACACAAAGCAACCGACCACGTCGCCAATGCCAATGTACGAGCGGTATTCTGTGATTCAACAAGTTCGCCGTAGCGCTTGCCCTTCTCTATAGGTTGTTTAGCCATTAGCGACTCCTTGCTTAGACTCTGATTGTTCTTTATGGGCTACATCTTGCTGAACTGATGGCTCTTGAGATAACGATGAATCTTGACCCAATAATGGTTCTTGAGAAGCTTGTGGCTCTGAAGGCTGCTCCGGCTCTAGTGGACCGGCATAAACCACAGCCCCTTCATTTAGCACCACAACTTTATCTGCAAGCTTGATTAAGTCTGGATCGTGAGAGGTGTAGATCACGGTTGCTTTTCCTTTTTTCGAAGCCAAAAATTCAGCGAATACACACTTGGCATTTGGATGGGCATCAGGCACTGGGTTATCCATTAAGAACATTGGGTAGTCATAAACCAGCGCTTTTGCATCAATGAGGATCTGCGCGACGCTGCCTGACAACATGTCAAAAAGACTATCCGGTTGAATACTACTGATGGAAGTATCTAACCCACCAGGTAGTATATCTAACCAACGCTTCCCGCCCACCGTTTCAATCGCAGAGATCATTTTCTGATCTTCGACTTTATGACCGTCACTTAGCCACTCTCGAATACTCAACGTGAGCAAATCAGGATAAGCAGCTCGAATGAAACACCAATGGCGATATAACTGTGGATCGTATTGAACGAGGTTAACCCCTTCAAGCTCGACCATGCCGTTTTGGATAGGTTGCAAGCCAGACAGCACTTCAATTAATGTTGATTTACCGCTCCCAGAAGGACCAGTAATCGCAACAATTGCACCGGCTTCAATATCAAAACTCACACCATTCAAGGCGGGGCGACTCTGCTTGGGATAACGCAGTGTCACTTGATCTAATTTCAAGTTGGGCGCTACCGTAGGCAGCGAGTGGTGCTGATAACTGAATTCACGCTCAGATGGCTGAGACAAAATACGGTTCACCTGCAGCTTGGATTGATTAAAGCTATTAAAACGCATCGCGCTGTTTGCCAACACCTGAGCAGGCCCAGTCACTTTAGATATCAACATCATTGAAGCAATCAAACCACCGGGGGTCATTACTTGTTCAAAAATGAGCCCTATACCTAGCCCCATCACGGCTAATGTAGACCCCACACCAATAAAGTAGTAAATCGAAGTGTATCGACTTTGTAGAACCGATTGATTAAAGGTGACTGTAGAGGCAAGAAGATTGGCTTTTTTGAAGCGTTGAATCCAGTGTTCTGAGAACCCAGCGCTGCGAATAAAGGCAAGCTTAGATGACAGTTCATTAGTCATGTTTTGACGATTCGTACCCGCTACCGTCGACTGCATTGAGCGCTTGCTGCTAGAGCGTATCGAACGCTTAGCTAATAGGTAATAAAGAATCAAAGATACGATAGGAACCAATACCAACCAACCACCTAGAACCCCTATCGCAAATACAAAAATAGCAATAAATGGCAGATCAAATAGAGCATTTCCTAATGGTCCTGATAACACACCTGAAATACGCTCCGACATCATCACTTGGTTTTGCTGACTAGAAGACGCTGTTTGCTGATTTTGAGCATAACTATTTCGAAGCAGGCGCTGAACGAGAGATTGAGATATCTCGCGACTCACTCGGTTTGAGACTGAAGCAAACACTCGGCTACGCAATGTTCTTAGCCAGCCCATCATTACAAACAACAAAGCCGCACCAATGGCAATACCTTGAAGCTCATGTCCTGCGTCACCACCAATCACATGGTCGTAGATCGACATCGTGATGAATGGAACGGCAAGTGCAAATAAGTTGGTGATAAAGCTGACCAGCAGCAATTTAGGTATGATGGGACGAAATGCATGGAAGCGTTCGCCAACCCAATCAGGAGAAGCTTTCTCTAATGGTGGTCCTTCGATAACAACACAAAACTGCGGGACATCGGTGATGTCGTCATTGGCGCTAAAAGCAACAAATTGCTTGGATTCTAAATGACCAGAGACCAACTCCTGTTCACCAAATACCAGCAATACTAATTTATGTTCGCCAACTTCATCTAAGTTGGCAACCAAGCGATAGGGCAATGCGAGCCTGTCGAACAGGGCAAACATATCGTCTATTGATTCAATGCCATTTTCATCGACCCATTGATGCGCGAACAACTGGATATTAGCATTAACTTCCAATTGCTTAAGAACGGAAAGGCTCTCGGTTTCTAAATGGTTCATCACCTCTTTTAGCACGCTGGTTTCTGCACGGTTGCTCGTACCTGAAGGATTACCAGTATCTAAACGATTCATGCGACGGCCTCCTGATTACTTTCACTTTCTTCCGGAATGGCGCGACTTTCCACAGTAATTATTCGATCAGCTAATTCGCGAAGTTTAGGATGGTAGCTCACCATCAGTATCGAACGTCCTACGGACATTTCTTCTTCCAACACTTTCGCTAGATTTCCAAGCGCGTCCAAATCAAGTGAAGAGTCCGGTCTTTCTAACATGATAATTGGTTTAGCACTGGCCAGTTGGGTCGCGATGTTAAGCATTTTCACGTTGCCCATGCTTAGTAAAGAAGCGCTCGTATGACCAATTTGTGTCTCTAACCCATCTGGTAAGCGAGTAATCTCTTTGGTTAATCCCAAGCGTTTAGCATAGTCATTGGCATTTTTCGTTCTCTCAGGATCAAAACCACACAAGTTATCGAGAATAGTGCCCGACACCAATTGACCTTTAACACCACAGAAGGCTGCAATGCTAGTTACAGATGCACTTGTAACTGCAGTTCCGTTAATGAAACATTCACCCGATTTCAGCTCATCAATGCCTGCAATCGATGACAATAAATGACTGTTTGTATGGCGTTCTTCACTCTCTAACAATACCAACTCACCTCTACTCAGCTTTACATCCGCATGAGCAAGTTCACTATACCTTGCAACGGTTGCTTGCTTGATTTCTAGCACTTCAAAGTCGTCCAGAGTTTCGAGACCTGCAATTGGCGCTTGAGATTGATCGGAATATGAATGCTCTGAAACTGACTGTTCGGAAACCGATTCTTGATAATTCGAAGAGTCTGAAACAGACAGGTCACTCAATTTTTCAATTGCCCGATTAGCGCTGTGTATTGAATTAAGCTTAATTCGAACCCCAACCAGAGCGCTTAATGGCGCGACGGCTCTGCCAGATAAGATAGAACATGCCGCTAACCCACCAGTGGTTAATTGACCATCAAGCACCCACAAACTACCAGTAATCACGAGTAAAACTGACGTCGCTAATGCTGCTAGCTGAATACACTCTTGGGCGAAGGCGTTCTGTTCCTCTTCTCTCGCTTTAGACTGAGAACGAACGTTATTGAGGGATTTAAACTGATTGAAGATTCGCGACTCAACAGCCTGGCGCTTGATTCCTTGAATGGTCTGGCTTAGCAGAATCAAAAACGCTTTTCGCTCCTGCTCATTCTGGGAGGCTTCTTCACTTAGACTTTTAACGCGAATAGAAGATAACCAAACAATTCCGAGAGTAATCAGCCAAACTGCCAAAGGTATCGCCACTAGCTCTCCGCCGATGTAAGCCACCAATCCCAAAAAGATCAATGCAAAAGGCAGATCAATAAAGCCCGCGATCACCCCGCCGGAATACCAGTCTTTAACTTTTGATACGGAACCTAACCCCTCTGCCACCCTGCCAACACCAATATGGCGAAGGTGAACTGATGAAGTTGTTGTCACTCTTTCAACCAAGGATTGATAGGTCGCTTTCTCGGTATTACTGGCAGCGGCAGACAAAAGCCAAGTACGCACAAACCGGATCAGCGCTTCCATGGCAACAGCCAACGTCGCACCAGCCAACAATAGTGTGGCAGTACCGTAACTTTGGTTAGGTAAAATACGATCATAAATTTGTAAAACCGATAAAGGAACAGCGAGAGAGAGAAGATTTATGAGCAAAGAAGGCAGTAGGACTTTTCCTACCACCTCTTTGTTTTTCATTGAACTTGCGGGCATACACAATCCTTATCCATGCTTATGAAATAAGATTGGTACAGGCTACTAGGTTATGCAAGGTAACGAGCTGATTTAGTTTAATTTTAAGACATTGCTAAAGTTTTGTTATTTCGAGAGAATCTTACAGCCAAAATCGCACGTTATCACTAATTTAAGTTATAACGAAAAACATCTAACTTTAGCTAGTTCTGTTCAAATCAAGATTTTCAATATTAGAGCTTTGTTTAGATTAGTAAATGTATGTGTGACTCATATTAACGGATTATGAATGAGCTTTTATACTAAATGATATTGGGGCACTTTTGAGCTAGAAAGTGCCGACTGTAACAGCTCTGGATAAAGGCGAGTTTCAACAAGAAACGGATTCCAACAGTCCTATTTGCATATTCCGATAGAGTTCACCGTTAATACAGCAGTACTATTTTGAATTGAAGTTACCTTTATTGAATCGGCTTCCTCAAAAGTTAATAAAGAAAGGTGTAACGGTAATTCAAATGCGTCAAGGTCGATCGCCTCTCTGAGGTCATCGGCTTGCTTATCGTCGCGACAGAATATCATTAGGTCGATATCCGACGGATTAGGATCATCACGGTTTACCGACCCAAATAGGTGCCACTCCGTATTTGTTGCAATAGAACCAAGAGAGCACGCTAAATTCCTTAATTCTGCAACAATACTTAAACGTGTTATCTTGCTAGACACACTAATAAATCTCTATAAGTTAGGGCTTTAGCTCCCATGGATGCTGCGGCAGATTCGGCTTGGGCTGTTATCGAACCGTAGCTTGTCGACTTCACAACAATGTCAAAATTACCAATGCGAGTTTTCGCATTGCGAACATCTTCAGCACTCATGTTGTAAGCGTCAATTACTGCGATTGTGAGGCTAGTTCCTCTAACACGGTCAACGCGAAAAACAGAGTCATAGACATACGAAACACTTATTACATTGCTGTGCTGTTGCATACCATTTATGAAGAACCCCATATTTTTATTGCGAAAGGAACCTGCATCCATTGTTCTAGCCGCTCGGTCTATATCTCCATAAGTACCGAAGGCAGCATCTTCAGCATGAATAGCGTCAATAGCTAACCCATCCCATAAAATGTCTGAAGGTAAATTTACCACCAACTGAGGCTTATTGGCTGTTTCAAACAAGGGAAGCACATCCTTATCTTTAACAACACCTCTTATACCAATTACCGCTATGTTGAACGTGTAACCGTGCTTTCCTTCTACTACAAGAAAATCTTCAGTTGTCCTGCCGACAACTTTTACCTCACCGTCATCTGAAAGCTTATTTTTTACCCATTCGATTGCTGTGACCATACTAATCCTTATAAATATTTGCCATCTCAACAGGGAAACGAGATGAGTCTTGCCTGACTTCTTCGATATGAAAAGCTTCGAGGTCATCTATATGCTGGCGAAACTTCTCTGTCGTGATCTTTTCGTTGTCTGACAGTAGATGGCGATTGGCATCCACTATCGATAAGACTTTTCGGTTGTTAGGAATAATTATTGTCAAAACCTTGCGCTTCCATTGTTCTGCTGCGCCGCTTTCTGGATTATTCGCTTGCTCAATGTGAGGGCCGTACATTTCGAAAACGGCTCGATTTTCAACAAGAAGAGGTTCAACAGCATCCCGAACCGATTCTCTGTTATCAAAATCCTGAACCCCAAAGAGCTTCAGTAATTTTTGCTCATGTTCTCTTTTCCAACGATGTAACGTTGAATCGGGAAAAGCATCTGGTGCTTTGTCTACCTTTGTATGGCAGTTGGCACACAAAACAATTAGGTTTTCGAATGCTCCTCGCTCTTCTTCACTTAGTTCTGCGTTCGCTCTGGGTCCGTCATCTTGGGCTGCGAACACATGAGCCAACTCAGCTATTAGAAAGCGCTGTCCTTCTGCCTCGTCGAATAGTTTTTCTGAGCAACTAGGGTTTTGGCAATATCCTGCGGAAGAGGCGAAGAGCCTTCTTTGAGTCTGTGCATTGGGAGAAGCTTTCCCTCTTGAACTAGCCATATATACTCCTTTACTGACCACGTTGATTAATCAACGCTACAAGCCCCATTTAGCACGCTATCAACCTGAGTGACTTAAGCTTTATGCGTCGCTGTAGTATGCATAACTATACATTTTTAGGATTTGTTCAGAAGTGACTGCCTTAACAAAAGTACGGGAAGAAGGGAACAGTTTGAGCTGTGTTGAGTAATGATTCTAACTAATTTTGGGGCAAAAGTTACTTAGTCTAATGCCATCAGTTTGATATGAGTAAGTATCTCTGAGCTAGAAAGTACCATGAGTAAGATTGAGGATGTTTCATTATGAAAATCACTAAAGTTTATGGTTGCAATATACTAGTTATCTTCCATACTAAAACTTAGATATTCTAAGTTTTAGTGGTGGCATGTGAATACAGGCATTCAACTTTACCCTGACGAATCGCTCGAAAGCTTCTTGTTGCGCTTATCGCAAGAGCAAGGTTACGAGCGATTCTCTCATTTCGCCGAAGATATCTGGTTTGACACCATGGATCAGCATGAGGCGATGGCTGGTGCTTTCCCCCTAGAGTTCAACCGAGTCAATACCTACCACGCTCAAACCACAAGCCAAATGCGGGTGCGGGTTCTTATTCATCTTGAGAACCAATTAAAGCTCAATAACTTTGGTGTATTGCGCCTAGCGTTATCACATTCAAAAGCTCAATTCTCTCCGCAATACAAAGCTGTTCATAGATTTGGTGTTGACTATCCTTATGCTTTTCTTCGTAAGCGCTTCACGCCTATTTGCCCCCTATGTATTGGCGAAGCTCCCTACATTCATCAGCAGTGGCAATTTATCTCTCACCAAGCTTGTGAACATCATGGCTGTAAACTGGTTCATCACTGCCCTGAGTGTAAGTCGAGACTTGAATATCAAAGTACCGAGAGTATTAGCCAATGTGAATGTGGTTTTGAACTCCGAAACTCGCCAGTCGAAGATGCGCCAGAGGCTGAGCTCTTGGTCGCTCGATGGTTATCTGGAAATGATTCACAACCCTTGGGGTTACTGAAGGGTGAGATGACGTTATCTGAGCGCTATGGCTTTTTATTTTGGTATGTAAATCGGTATGGTGATATCGATGACCTCAGTTTTGAGTCATTCATTGAGTACTGTAGCGCTTGGCCAACGGCACTGTGGCAAGACCTCGATGCTTTGAAAGAGAAGGCAGAACTCGTTCGAGTAAAAGATTGGAAGAAGGTGTTTTTCAATGAAGCTTTTGGTGCTCTGCTTAAAGATTGCCGTCAGTTACCCAGTCGGCAGTTGAGTCACAATATCGTACTTGCACAGGTGCTAGCTTACTTTACAAAGCTAATGGCAACAGTGCCTTCAAGCGCGAAAGGAAATATCGGCGATGTACTGCTCAGCCCCTTAGAAGCTTCTACATTACTTTCCTGTACAACAGATGAAGTGTATCGGCTGTATGAGTTTGGTGAGATTAAAGCCGCTATCAGGCCGCGAATGCATACAAAGATAGCGAGTCACGAGTCGGCGTTTACTCTAAGAAGTGTCATCGAGACAAAGTTGACTCGAATGAGCTCTGAAAGTGATGGTTTAAGTGTGTATCTACCTGAGTGGTAATTATGACTAAATTAAGTGACTTATTAACAATTAAAGGCGAAGCAGTAAAGCAGACTGCGCTAAAGAAGATGTTCATGCCCTATACGGAGAATGTCTGTGTTGAAGGGGCTGAAAAAAAGGCGTTAACGATCTTGCTTAATCTCAGTTCAAGCCATAAATCAGATAGATGCTCGGATTGGTTGGATGTAGCCCGTGCTAAAAGGCATTTAAAAGCGGCTGAGAACCTAAAGGCGTCCCTTGATGAAATCAAATGGTTCCACACTCATAATCTAAAGTTTCCAGACTGCCGAGTTAAAGATCAGCGAATAATTGCACAGCCTCTTGTGACAACCGAGGCATTTATTTCAAGCGCAGTATTAGAGCAACGCTTGGGGTGGGCGCATAACTCCGCGATGTATCGCCATACATTGTGGTTATTGAATCCTTTTCGTTGGCAATCACAGCCCGTATGTATTCTTTCACTTATACAGCAAGAAAGCCCTATTTGGGTTGAGTTGCTCAAAGAATTTGGTTTAAGCGCTAAGTCACTTACTCGCTTACAAAATACACTGGCAGAAGAGCTCCCTGAGAATAGTTTTCCTAACAGTGTCAGCATTTACAGCAAGCAACTTCGGTTTCCATGGGGGGATGATTATGTTTCAGTCACACCTGTGGTCAGTCATGCTATTCAGAGCGAGTTAGAAGTGAGATCGAGAAGTCGAGAAAGTAAGCTCAGCTTTGTGTCTTCGTCACTACCAAACTCGGCAAGTATCGGGAACCTGTGTGGCAGTTTAGGTGGGTATATGAAAGTCCTAAACTACCCGATAGATGTCAAACCAGCGAAGGGTGGGACGTTAACTGAAAGTCGCAAAAAGAGTGGCCACTACTTAGATGACTATCAGGTAACTAACGCCAAAATTTGTCATGTGTTAAATCACTTAATTGGATTAGAACCATCAAAAACACAGAAGCAAAGGGGGAGCGCTCGTAAGGTTAGAAGTAAGATATTGCGAAAGCAGATAGCCCTGTGGATGCTTCCTTTAATTGAGTTAAGAGATATCGTTGATGCTGACCCTAATCAACAGCAATTGGAACATGATGACACTTTAGCTCAAGCATTTTTGGCGCTACCAGAATCGGATCTGGGCTCTCTAGCTAGTGAATTTAACAGTCGCTTGCATCTCACGTTTCAGCACAACAAGTATGCCGCGAAGTTTGCCTATCACCCTAAGCTTATGCAGGTCGCCAAAGCCCAAATCGTATGGGTACTTGAACAAATCAGTAAACCAACTAGCAATGAAGATAAGGTAACGGGTGAGCAGTATATCTATTTGTCATCAATGAGAGTGCAAGATGCGGTCGCAATGAGTAGCCCATATCTGTGTGGCGCTCCTTCTTTGACGGCTATTTGGGGTTTCATGCACCACTACCAAAGAGAGTTTAACAAGCTAGTTAATTGTGATTCTCCGTTTGAGTTTTCGAGTTTCTCTTTTTATGTTCGAAGTGAAAAAATTCAACCGACAGCGAAGCTTACCGAACCCAACTCAGTCGCCAAAGCACGAACGGTTTCTAATGCGAAGCGACCAACTATTCGTAGTGAACGATTGGCGGATCTAGAAATAGACCTAGTTATCAGAGTCTATAGTGACAGCCGAATTTCAGATTTTAAGTCCGCACTTAAAACGGCACTTCCAGTTGCTTTCGCCGGAGGGGCATTATACCAACCACAGCCATCGACGCAGGTTGAGTGGCTTAAGACATTTACCAGCAGGAGTGAGCTTTTCCATGTCTTAAAAGGGTTACCAGCATACGGGCGATGGTTATATCCAAGTGAAAAACAGCCGAATGATTTTGATGGGCTAGAACGTTTAATCACTAAAGACGCTGATAACTTGCCAGTTTCCATCGGCTACCATTTGTTAGAACGTCCAACTAAACGGGGCAACTCAATCACCAGTTGTCACGCTTATGCAGAGAATGCGATAGGGATAGCTAAAAAAGTGAATCCAATAGAAGTACGTTTTAGTGGAAGAGATCACTTTTTAAACCATGCCTTTTGGTCGATAGAATGCAGTAGCGAAACTATTCTTATAAAAAACTATAGGGATTAATCGTTTATGGAACTTTGTACTCAGCTGAACTACGTACGCTCTCTTTCCGCTGGCAAAGCATATTTCTACCATCTTTCGAAAAGTGGTGAGATGTGTCCCCTTGAAATTGATAGAACTAGGTTGCGCGCACCAAAAGGGGGTTATGCAGAAGCATATAAAGGTGGCAAGTTTGTAAAAAAGAATGTTGCTCCACAAGATTTAGCTTACTCCAATCCTCAGCTCATCGAAGAGTGTTACGTAAAGCCGGGTGTCGATGATATCTACTGTGCATTCCCCCTTCGAATTCGAGCCAACTCTCTAACTCCAGATACCTGTAGTGATGATGAAGTGCGCAGTAAACTTTCGTTACTGGCTAATACTTATAAAGAGCTCAATGGCTATCAGGAGCTCGCTCATCGATACGCGAAGAATATCCTGCTTGGCCGTTGGCTTTGGCGTAACAGAGAGTGTCGAAAGCTGTCGATAGAAGTGACCACCAGTGACTCGCAAACTTTGATTGTCGAGAATGCAACAAGGCTTTCTTGGTATGGTTATTGGGATGAGGCTTCAGCAGAATGCCTCGAAAAGCTCACCGCCTATTTGATGCGAGCCCTGTCTGATCCGACCGAATATTTCTATATGGATGTCAAAGCTAAAATTGGAGTTGGTTGGGGAGATGAGGTTTACCCAAGCCAAGAGTTTTTAGATAGCCGAGAAGATGGCGTCCCTACTAAGCAGTTAGCTACTGTCGAACTATTAAACGGAAAGGAAACTGTTGCATTTCATGGTCAAAAAATTGGTGCAGCGTTGCAATCGATTGATGATTGGTGGCATGAAGACGCAGATAAGCCATTAAGAGTGAATGAATACGGGGCAGACCGAGAATACGTGATTGCAAGGCGACATGTAGCGCATGGAAACGATTTCTACCAACTACTCAGAAATACAGAAAACTGGATTGAAAGTATGACAACTTCTCAAATCATCCAAAATGATGTGCATTTTATTATGTCTGTCTTGATCAAAGGCGGTCTCTTTAATTGCTCAAGTTCAAAGTCTAAAGCGAAGGCTAAATAAGGGAGATGTATGACTAAGCGTTATTACTTCTTAATACGTTACACGCATGTTCGAGCCGACTATGAGTTATTAGCAGGGCGTTGTATCTCTCAAATGCACTTGTTTATGGTGAATAACCGACAAGCGATGAATAGGATTGGTGTGAGCTTTCCTGATTGGAATGAATCTACAGTTGGTCAAACTATTGCTTTTGTTGCCGAAGATAAAGAGGTGATGGTTGGACTCTCTTTTCAGCCTTATTTTTCTTTGATGGTAAATGAAGGTTTGTTTGAGATCTCCAGTGTTTGTGAGGTGCCTGACATTGCGGCTGAGGTGAGGTTTACCCGTAACCAAACGATCGGGAAAAGCTTTTTAGGCTCTAAGAAGCGTCGAATCAAACGAAGCATGGTTAGAGCCGAACTATCTGGTGTTGAACCATCATTACCAGAAACTAATGAAGAGCGTGTCATCGATAGTTTTCATCGAATACCAATCTCTAGTGGCTCATCAGGGGAAGATTATATTCTGTTTGTACAAAAGGAGCTTGTTAGTGAGCGCGGTGCTGCGAACTTCAATAGCTATGGCTTAGCGACGAACGAAGAAAGAAGAGGAACTGTCCCTGACTTGCGCTTTTGACCCTTTTTTGAAAGCTCTTTTTCGGGGAAGTAAAAACAAGGAGTTACAGACGCAAGAAGAAAAAGGGTATTTTATGGATTTGTGATGTAAAACCCGTGGAATTAACAGCTTAGCGACTATAGTTAACACTGTCCTGCCGCATAGGCAGCTAAGAAAAAACTATAAAATTGAACTCAAAGTAGTTACGGCTGTCCTGCCGCATAGGCAGCTAAGAATAGGCCAGGAAGAAAGCAACCCACCTGCTGAACAAGCAGTTAGTAATCGAAACCATCAAGTTTAGGCTTGATGGTTTTTTGTTGGGTTTGAATGTTAACTCGTTCCAGAGCTATTGTTTACGAAATATATTCATTAGAGCTTATTCGCTAATCAGTTTTGCCAAATTGAATAGGTAGAAACAATATTTGCACCTAGGATGATTGGAAGTGCTATAAAGTTAGCTACTGTAGCCAGTTAAATTATAATGACTTTGGTAAAAAGGTGCTTCACGATTAGCAAACATCATTAACAATGATGCTTTGGTCGCGATGAATACTGACTGTGTGTTGTTTCCTGGTCTCGTCGTTAAGGCTGTACGGAGAGAGTATGTAACAGCGACATTCAAAGGCGCGAGTGAGTCGCAATGAACAAACCACAGCAAAGATTTTTTGCTTCCATCTTCGAGCGCTTTAAGAAAACCTGAATTTTCTTTTGCGGATAATGCCGCCGCTGCCGTGTCGTATTCAGAAAAGTCTAAATAGTGAACACCTATGTCTTTGTCATCGGCGAGTTTGGAGGCTTGTTTGATGAAATCAGAGTGAAGTACCGCCGAGTCAGCGATAGAAACTCTAAAGTCCATACCCCAAGCGTGTTGCACAAAAAGTTCGGGAGTTATGTGATTCTCCGGTAGGGGGCTTTCTTTATTTTTATCCAATTTCAACTCAGGCTCGGCTGTTATAGTTACGTCAATAGGATAAATCATGAGTAGTTAATGTACCACTACAAACCAAGGTTCAGGCTAATGTAGCAAAAGCGCTAACAAGCTTTTGCCCCATTGCGCGTTAACGTAATGATTCAGTAGCAAAACAAACCAGTCGATTTCCCATACTGGTGTTGATACCTGACGGTCATCCTATGACGATCGTTTACCGCTTAATTTCGACCGTTACGCAATAGTGAATTGTTCAGACAGACATTATCGCTATCACCGTATTTTCATAAGAAATGGTAAAAAACACGACGCTAGTTTTAGAGTGGTTCTGTTGAAACGCTCAAAAAACACTCGCCAGCAAGCACTGAATCACTGTGTTTTGACCAATATTACGGTTGATTCTCTATATTTCTATGACATTGAGAGACTCAAAAGCCTGATCTTGGGTTGAAGTTTAAACGCCTCAACAAAGCCATGCAGCATCGCGAGTCCTCGCTTTTGTTCAAAAAACCAAAGCGCTTCGCGTCAAATCACTGTCCGCCGCGCACAAGACGAACATGAAAGTCGTCGTTCTTGTTATCGTAGTAGTCGTAACCAAAGTAGAAATTGACGTTCCACGCGCCGTCATAGTCGTGAGCATAGGGCGAGGAGGACCAATAATCTGAAGCGGTATTGGGAAATATAACCGAGTTTATCGCAGGATTTATACAGCTTACCTCGACAATCGAGTTTAACTCCTTAATATTAGGCAGCCGCCAGTCATTTTCCCCCGCAAAAGCATGCGCCTTAGCAAGGGTAAGCGCTTGTTGCCAAGTATGGCCTGATACGCTCCCTATGCAGCTGCCGGCTTTCCATGTTTGCCCAATACTACAGCGCATCCACGTCAACCCCGTTTGTTTATCTGTCGCCGTTCCATCCCCATTGACAGTAAAGCGACTGTCAGGGGTTGATTTATCAATGGCATCATTACACGTTGCCATTACGTTTAAGGGCAATAACCAACATAATAGGGTTAATGGTATTTTATTCATTTAAAGGTCCTGTCGGTAGGTCATTAGCATTCACATTTGGGTTAAATAACACGCGTAAACAACGTTTTTTCAAGCCATTTTTTAGATGGCCTTGTTCATCACAAAATAGATATGCAAGATTGCCTTGCGCTAAAGCGTGGCATGCCTGCGTTAATTGACTAATCGGTATTTGTATTAAATTAGTTAAGCGAGGATGCTTATATATGTTAAAGGTACAAGACATTGCTTTTTCATGGCGACGCTCTATCACGATCTGGTTTCCACACTGCATCAATAATACGAAAGTGGGGAATCGTTGTTTAAAATAGTACCATTGACTAGCAAAACTACGCACGTTGGGCGGATACCAAGCCGGGCATAGTTGTTGCGGGCAAGAAAATAATAAGTTCAACCAAGCATAGCGCTTAAACAAGGTTTGCTTTAACTGATAGCTGTCAGCATGTTTAAAGTGCCCCCAATAACTATTGACTACCGCCTGCAAGTTTTGCACAAGTTCAGGTTGAAAGTCCCATTGATGTAGAGACGGTTTGAGCCGCCGCTGTGATTGCTTCAATTTTTCATGCAAATTACCTAATACGCGTTTTCGCACTAAGCGGTAATAAGGTTTAATAATGTAACCTAAAAAATTTGCACCTTGTGTCAATGGGGCAAGTATTTTTTCCTCTTTTAATGACAACGCCAGTTTTTGCTCAAGAAATTTCTCAATTTCCATTTGCCACTTCTGTAGCTGTGCTTTACTCTGATGACAAAGAATAAAGTCATCAACATAACGCACATAATGGCGACACTTAAGATGGTGCTTAATAAATTGGTCGAGTTCGTTCATATAAATATTGGCAAAAAATTGACTGGTTAAATTGCCTATTGGCAACCCCGTATCAAGCGGCGCATTACTTAATCTTTTATGTGCTGGCACGTTAGCAAATTCATTTTCACCCCCCAACTTTATAGCGCATTCAACCTCCACTTTTTGCCCGATAATTTGCAGGCACAACCAATACAAGTGTCGCGATTTTTCTGTCGTCAGGTTGTTCTTCTTAATTTGCTTAGTTAAGTGCTTATTAAGCAAGTTAAGTAAGATGGGTCTTGACACACTATTAAAGAAGTTAGCGATATCCAACTGCAAAAACCAACCTCGACCATCAAGTTGTTGCATAAAATACTGCAAGCGGTTAACAGCAAAATGCGTGCCTTTGTTTTTACGGTTTGACGCTGCATCAAAAATAAATTGCGCGTCTAATAGACCCGTTAATTCATTAACCAAGAGGTGGTGTACCACCCTGTCTTCAAATTGAGCGGCATAAACCTCCCTTGCCTTCGGTTTGGTCACCACAAAACTTATTGGTGGTTTTGGCTGCCAGCATAAGGCTTGCAAACTATCTCGGGTAGTAACCAGATGGTCTAGTAGCTGGGTTTGGTATAAACAGGCACCAATCGTATTTTGTTTGCCTTTCCTACATTGACGGTAGGCTCTGTCAATAGCTTGCAAATTAAAATACGCATAGCACGGTTTACCGCTAGTACGCATCGCTGCGTTCACTGCGTGTTCACCGGCCTGCACGTCACTTTCCGCCGCGCACAAGACGAACATGTTTGTTGTTGTTCTTGTTATTGTTGTTGTCGTTTCCATTGTTGAAATTGACGTTCCACGCGTTGTTATTGTTGTTAGCATAGGGCGAGGAGGACCATTTTAAGTGGTCTTCCCCCTAGCTTCCAATGACCTATCTACTTAAATTAACCGCTTTCATCCAATAGGTAGAATAGGGTCGTTTTTATACCTATTACAAAACACACTAAATAGGTGAGTTAGGCGCACAGTGATTTGAGACACTATTTATCAGGCAAACTGTTACCTTGTAAATATTCTGCTCGTGTTTTTTTATACCAACCGCCCGCTTGCTTACCCAAGCTGACAACCAATTCGGTCAGTTGCTGAAATTGAGCAAAGCCGTTAAATGCTTTTAACTCTTTTGCCAATTGCAACTGAAATTTTAAATCATCTATCAACTCACTCACCGTTTGCACCAATTTTAATTTACTCCTGTGGCGAGTAAAGGCGCGATGAATCGCTTTACATAATCGCAACGCAGTTTGCCTTAACTCATCCCCGATAGTGTATTTATGGTAACGAGAAAATTGTCGTACAGACTCCTCTACTGCGAGCAGTAATCCTTGCGACTGTCGCCATATTGGTAGTTGATGATAATTCATCTTTTACTCCTTAACACAGCAAAACACCAAAGCGCTGCGCGCCAAATCACTGTCCGCCGCGCACAAGACGAACATGTAAGCTGTTGCCCTTGTTATCGCAGTCGCCGTTTCCACCGTAGAAATAGACGTACCACGCGCCGCCATTGCTGCCCGCATAGGGCGAGGAGGACCAGAAAACAGTGGACTCCGTATTAAGAAAATAATCAGTCTCTATCGCAAGATAAGAAGCGCCGTAATCAACCAGCGAACGCAGTTCTTCTCTGTTTGGCAAACGCCAGTCGTTGCTCCCACATAAGCCCTGATTATTCACTTGTAAGGCATATTTTTCAGTGTCACAATTTTCATTGTCAACACAACTGCCATTATTTTCCGTGCCCGCATAGCCACCATCGTTAATCCCCGAGCTATTGTACCAACTGTAAGTATGCTGTTTATCACGCAAGCCTCCGTCTGTGGTTTTCACTTCCCAAATTAGCCCGGTGTGATTATCTTTAACACAAGACCAGCTTGAAGCACTCGCAGACAGGGGATGACCATTGGTATCAAGCTTCGTAAAGTCAAAACCACCAGCCCCTGCACCGACTTTGCTTAATGCTCCTTTAGCCGCTAAGGCATCGCGCCCATGCTCAGCATCTTGCCCCTCATAACCCGTCACAGGGCAATTAAGGCCATTATTTAAAGCATCAGAGCAGGTGGTGATGCCTGTGTCGTTGAGTTTGCCGGTGGCAATAATCACGACTTGCTCCACTAAGTTAATGGTAAATGACTGTGTGTTGGTTAAACCTTTGTCGTTATTTACAGACACAGTGAAACCCAGTGTTGTCGCCTCACCTTTATCTGGTGTAGTGAAGGTTATTTCACCACCGCTATCAAGCTGTATGCTGCTTTCATCAAAGGCCCAGTTTGCTTGTTCAACAATGCTATAGCTGCTGATTGTTGACTGGCTACTTGCGGACCATTTTAATGTCACTCGCACCTGCTGCGCAAAGTTCGCTTGATTTGGCGCGTCAACGGTTAACTGTGGTTTTGTGGTAGGCTCAATGGCGATGCTATTGGCGGTGATTATCACATCGTCAGCGAACTGCACTGCCAATTGGTAAGAATACGCCCCTGTTTCAGGTGCTTGTGCATCTAAAAAGCTTGTTTGGCTCTGGCTCATATCCAACACAATTGCTTGATACTCCGCATTAAAACCGGCTTGAGCTTCAGTAAATGTCGGCGAGCGAGTAATAAATAATGCTTTGACGCTATACAAATCATTTAAACTGTTTACAAAGTTCGGCCAGTTAAGTTGCAACTGCGTTAATTCATTAACAAAGGCATACGTTACCCCTAAATCGATACGACTTGGGTCAGTTTTGTTAACGAACTCTTCATGGTTTGAAAAACCATCTCGGTCTTTATCTTGCCCAGCATCAGATTCGTTCGACAAGTCAAACGAATTTTGATACTCCCAGCTATCCGGCATCTTGTCATTGTCTGTATCTAATGACTTGGGATTGCCTCCTATTTGGAACTCAAGCAAATTTGATAAGCCATCACCATCAGCATCACATAGGGCAGGATTTGCCAATAAGTCTAACTCGTCAAGATCACATTGATTATTGTTTTCATTTATTGCTAGCGTAAAGTTAAATCCATAGTGTTTTTCCCAACCGTCACTTAACCCATCGTTATCAGAATCAGGGTTTTGTGGATCACTGGCATTAACGCTTGCATCGTTACCATTTAACCAGTTTCTACCCTCTGTATTGGGTGTATCACTAGTCATGGATTTCGGGTTTGAACAAAAGCTGCTGCTATTAATATGAATGTTATCTTCACCTAAAAATTCTTGGTGATTGCTTAAACCATCGGCGTCAGGGTCAAGCTTAGCATCATTAAACAGTGGATTGAGCTGGTTTGTATCTTCCCAGCCGTCTGGCAAGCAATCTCTATCGGAATCCCATACTTGCGGGTAGGTGCCTAGTTCAAATTCTTGTAAATTGGTTAAACCATCAGAGTCTACATCGTCGCTCGCAGCATATTGTAATGATTCAAAGAAACGATTTTCCCATTTATCTGATAAACCATCTTCATCAACATCATCACTGACGTTGATGGCTGTTTTTACATAACGCCTTGCGAAGGCTCCAAGGTTACCCCAACCAGAAAAGTAAACATCTAATGACTCCACGGTTGGTTTTGTTTCATTTGAACCAGGCACAGGCAACTCATCTGGTAGCCAGAAGCTTTGTTGATACGCTTTGCCGGGTACTATAATTTGTAATGGTTCATACTCAATACCATCTCGTGGCACCACATCAAACCCGGCACTCTCATCATTAAATTCATTATTTTTACCCGAGTCGTTGACTACACCTTTTACGGTAAAGAGTCGACCAGTAACCCCGTTCCTCTCTTCTACTTCCGTTCGATTAGTTAAATACTCAATCTCTAATTGCGGCAGTGAGTAAATAGTGTATTTACCCGTCCATTTTTTGCCATACTCAATGGGGTTAAATTCAACAAACAGAAAGTCTAAATTTATGCCTGTGTAAAGGTCTAAGCCTAGGTTTGAGTTCAATGTAGTGAGTTGATATTGGTAAACATCATCATCAAGACCTGTTAGCAGTGGTAACTGAGCACTGGCTTGAGCACCAAAATTCATATCTAACCAAGGTTGCATTGATAACGTGCCTGTTGCTACTTCATAAAAGCTCACTTCAAGTGTTGGTATTAAACGAATTTCAGCAGTTGCCTCTACTGACCCATCAATAGAAACAGTGATCTCTTTGTCAAACTCACTAGAAGAGACAGGGTAATATTTGCCAATTTCACAAGGCGCGAGTTTACCTGTTTCAGGGTCTTCCTTAGAGTAAGGGTCTGTGCCCGTGGTACATAACCTAACGCCGAACTTAATATTAGAGTAGGCTTTAGCCACGGCTGCAGCAGTAACCTGCCCACTTACCTCCGCGGATGCTTTCGCATCTAAGCTTAAAGTAATTCGCTGATAGATAGGCACAAGCCCAGCGTGAGAAACTTGCACAAAAGTTCGTTTGAATAATTTAAAGTCTTTATTTGCTTTGGCTTCGGCTGCTGCTTGAAATTGCGCATATACCATCAATGACAGGTCGACGTCAGCAATCACTTCTGCTTCTGTTATTTTTTTACCTTCAAGCATAAGCTTGGTCTGAAGCTTTGGCTCAAAATCAAATAGAACATCCATACCCATATCAAAATCGGCAGTTGCTGAAACTTGTAAATTTTGTCCCGCTTCAGCTTTTTCTTCCATCACATCAACACTAATGCGTTTGTCTACAAAGTGTGTACCATCTACTTTTGCACGTAAAACAAAACTGTAATTACAAACCCCCTTAATCTTATCTGACTGTGCTTTGAAAATTAGGCGGTCGTCATTGGTTTTTGATACCGTTAATGCGCCTTTTTCATATTTGCAGGACTTCGATTCATTAGGTTTAAGTGATTCTAATTTTTTAAGTTTCTTAGGGTTAAGTGGTTCTAAAATAAGTTCATATTTTTTATCTTTTATTGCATCACTTAGTTTTACGTTATAACTGAGGATGAGGTTATCTGAAGCTTTGATCACAACATTTGTGGTACCACATAATGTAACGCCATTTCTCTCAATACAGTCAACCTCTAAACCATCTGTTGAACGTGAAGACTTGGATGGTTGACTAGCACTTACTCCAAGCAAGCGGCTCTTAAAGGCGGAGGATATTTCAGCTTCTTCAATATAATTAACCTGCTCTGCATGTAATAGGTTACCACTTGAACGGTAACCTGATTGAGCTTGCTTCATTGCACCAGCATATTTAGACTTAGCCTTTGCAATCGGTATCGCATTCATCAGCAATGTTGAGTTAATTTCAACCTGAGAAACCAATTGATCAAGCGACGTTTTTTCACTGACAACAGTGATTTTATCAGTGTTGTCAGTCACTGCAGTCACCTTACGTAGGTATGCTGTATCATTAGTTGTTTTACCAATAATGATATCACCTGCTTTAGGTATCTCTGTTGCTGTAAGCTTAGAGAATTCAAAACTGTCATTTGGTAGTACAGTTGCTTTTGATAAGCCATTATCCATTGGTGTATTTAGTGTAATGTTAGGCTGTAATACTGTTTCAATAGATGAGGTTTGGTGTGCAAAAAGTAGGCTAGGATAAGCTTGCCCACTATAGGTTCTAACGACTAAAAAGTAGTATTGTTGGCCCGCTACTAGGTTAGCTATCTCCGCTTCATTAACATTGGAAGTTATTACTTTAGGTTGCTTGGTAGTGTAGTCAAAACCTTTTTCCGTTTCTGCATAGAGTTCATAAGTCACATCAGTAAGATATTCGGTTTCATACCAAGCTAATTTCACTGCGCTTGTGCTAACACTGGTAACTGTTAATATTTCGGGGACGCTTGTTAATACGTTATTTGTTAGTGTTATATTGATTGAATCACTATTCTTAGCGCCATTATTATCAGTGACAGTCACTTTAAACGTTAATACTTCATCTTTTGTTACTACTGGCGCGACAAAACTCGCAGTTAATGTATCGGTTGCTGACAAATTTACATTTGGGCCCAGTTGTTGCACCCATTCAATTTTATCTATCGTACCATCAAGGTCTGAGGCACTAGCACTAAAAGTGGCGGTTTCGGATGATACTACAGTAAAATCATCTCCAGCATTAACAAAGGGGATTCTGTTCTCTCTTTCTGGTGAGCTCTCCCCACCACAGGCCGTTAACATAAATATAAATAGTAACGAGCTTATCAATTTGAATAATTTCATTTTTCTCCCTTGAAAAGGTAAATCCAGAACAATCGACGTAATATCAGGCTATGTTTCCATTAACTGCTGCCGAATCCGAAATGGATAGTTTTCATCCGTAGTGTTTTGTCGGTCAATCAAATTGTGCTTTCTAGCCCCCGTCACCTCAACTTGATTTTGTACGACTGTATTCCATCTCTCTTACAGCCACTTAAGCGATAGTCGATATGTAATTCAACAAGCATCATTATTTCCTGTCACCATACTTACAATCGATTCCTGTTTTTGATAATTTATTAGATAGCAGTGGCAAATATATCCGGCACTTATTGATATATTCAAGCAATGCCACATCGCTCATACTTATAGTGTCTATATAGCTTTAAATACTTGATAAAAAGGAACTAAATTGAAAAAGTCTCGTACAGAGTTGGAGGAGATTGTCCAGCAATATCGATCAGATGGAATAAGAAATGGAAAAAGGCGAAAGCTCACAACAAGAGAATTTGCTAAACAAGTAGATATTGGTGAATCTACCCTCTATTTGAGGTGGAGAGAGCCAGAATCGTTTCAAGATAAGGAGTTATTGGCGATCGCTAATCTCATTGATATCACGCTAGAGCAAGCAAAAGAAAAAGCAATAATTAAACAAGCGTCAGATAATCAAAGCACTCCTCCTCAAGACTGTGTATCTAATAAGAATAGCGCTCTAATAGAGAAAAAATCTTCTCTAAATCGATCTAATTCCTACTTTCGCTTTGTTAGTTTTGCGCTATTAGTTGCAATATTTATATCGGGTATTCTTCAAGCAGTTCCTGTTTTCCAAAAATGGTTACTACCAGTTGAATTTAATTCAACTTTTCAGGGCTATGCAGAAGACCTTGATGCCAATGAACTAGGGCAAGCGCTTGACCTGCATTCGAAGCTGTATAACTACAAATTGATCGATCTGATAACTACAACCCGTGGTGAAAAAATAGAAATGACAGGTACTCTCGAATGGTCTTCTCTTCTAGAAGGCGGTGAAGTCGATAAAACAGCCATTTTTTCTGCTAGTGGTACTCACATTGGAGATACCGCTGCGTTGATTTATGCAATTGAAGATGAAGCTAATCAAGAGAGCTGGATTGGCACATTAATACTTCATTTGCCCCGTTCGGGTCCCATTAACGGGTATTGGGTCTCACAGCACACGGAAGAAGATCCGATATCAGATGGCCCTTTTGCTATTGGTCGTGTCAAATTAAAACGCTAGGAGTTGCAGTGGCTTTGTTACAACACTAAATATGACTCTTCGACGTTTGTTGGACTAAGCTAACACTCTTGTACATAAGACATTAAGCAGATCTCTGCTACTTTTAGTTCTTCTTATTTTGATGCTTAAATTAGAACGACATACGCATTGATTGCTCATTGGGTTTCGTTTTCTAATTCGAGTTCAGGTAAAACTCGCATCATATGACTAGGGCGTGTAGATCTTTGCTGTAGGTTCATGCTCAGTAATATATCTGCAGCCATATTAACACGAAAAGCAGCGATAACTTGCTAACACAATACCCTCCTAACTTGTCACCTTCATTAGAAGTCGCATGACAATGCTTAATCCTATCAAAAGTATTTTCTGATAACGAGAAAATGAGACTTGGCGTTTTTAGAGGGAATTTTTTCGCTATTAGAGCGCTATTCTTATTAGATACACAGTCTTGAGGAGGAGTGCTTTGATTATCTGACGCTTGTTTAATAATTGCTTTTCTTTTGCTTGCTCTAGCGTGATATCAATGAGATTAGCGATCCTTATCTTGAAACGATTCTGGTTCTCTCTACCTCAAATAGAGGGTAGATTCACCAATATCCACTTGTTTAGTTACCTCTCTTGTTGATAGCTTTAACCTTACCCATTATTCATTCTATCTTATCAAATTTTCAAGACCAAACCTTCCAATTTGTATCGTAAGTCTCCTGTTCCATTTACTTATTTATCAATCATATAAAACTATATATCGACTTTTTTGTTGAGTCTGCCTGCATGGCTTGAGCCCATTGATGATTACCAGATATGCTGCCTGGTGTAATTCAATGAATTAACAAAAACAGTGACTAATTGTAAGTGTAAGGAAATAGTGAAAGACCATATCGCGGTCAAGGTTTAACCATAAAAATTCATGGCTTGCCGATCGCTCGGCATCAATAAATATAAATTACAAAAAATATAGGAATACTCATGACAACATCTTGGCTATATCAACATAAAAAAACGCTTTTAGCACCTGCAATTACCGCTGCTCTTTTAAGTGGCTGTGGTGGCAGTGACTCAGAGCCCAAATCAACAACGTTTTCCGTCACTGCAATTGATGGATACCTACATAACGCAGAAGTTTTGGTAGATACCAATCAAGACAATACCTGCGATAAAACATTGGGCATGACTAATGAGCAAGGTAAATTAGATGTTGATACCGTTTATCAAAATAAACGAATTTGCGTTACAGCAAAAGCCGGTGAAGCCATAGACTTAACGCGCGGCGTAGTTGAAAAAGAGTTTATTCTTAAAGCCCCCGCAGGATCGAAAGTCGTTACCCCTTTCACTAATCTCGTCGTTGATATATTGACCATCAATGATAGGTTAACCGCAGAAGAAGTAAAAAAGGATTTACTTGCAGCCATTCAAGATAGTGGCATAGACGTTGATGAAACAACAGCATTTGGTGATTACCTCGCCTCTGCGCAATCCTTAACGCCAGAACAGCAAGTTAAAAGTAAAAAACTCGAAATTATCGGCGAAGCATTAGTTGATGCTCAAGGTAAGTCAAACTACGCTGCTGCAACGCAATTAAACCTCGTGAAAGCAATTGCCGAACAAATTAAAGACATTAATAAATTGGTAGATCTTCAAGATATCCAGCCTACAGTAAAAGAGGATGGCACCCTAGTGCCTGCAATTAATCATCGACCTAAATTTATTGGAAATGATTTAGAACCTTACGAAGCATCGATTGTTGATGGAGAAGAGATGCTACAAATTGATCGAAGTGTCGAACTCAAATTCACAGATTCAGATGCTAACAAGCTTACGTTTAAAATCAAATCACTAACAGGTGACCAACCTCATGTGACGATCTCTGACGAAGGTATTATTTCGGGTATTCAACAAAATAAAGCGGGAAATTATCTTTTTCATATTTATGTCATCGATAGTAATGGCGCAAAATCTCGTCCTGTCCCATTTAAATTGACACTAATAACCTCAAATAAAGCGCCAGTCCTAAACCCTACACAAGCAGAAGAATTTATATTTGACATCAAAGCGTTAGAATTTGTCAAAGGCATTAATTTTCCTGAGCAAGTTTTTTCACTTAACGACATATTTACCGATCCAGATGGAGATGTGATTACTTATACAGTGACTACCGCACCAAAAGCGAATGGCTTGAATGTATCAATTAACCAACAGCAACTCCAAATTAGTGGTACGCCTATTCAATCAGGTAATCTTGACATCACTATTACTGCTACGGATATCGAACACAGTAAAGGGAGTCAAATTACTATTCCACTGACGGTTAAAGACCAAGGTATCACGGTCAATCATCCGTTAGAAGGGACTGTATTTTATCAAATTCATAACAGCAGCGATTCCGGAGAGCATCCGAACTTACGCTGCCGATCGGTTAAATTTGAAAATAAGACAATTTATTTTTCATTAGAGAGCGAAACTCCGTTTACCTGTGAAGAGCCTATAGAAAATGTTGGTACTTATACGATTGATGGCGAGACGTTGACGGCAACCACACTCGATAATGGAAATACGGTTGTTGATGATTTTACTATCCTCCATCCCATCGATGAAGGAAATGGGTACCTTGTACATGAAGAACCAAAAGGTCGAACGAATGAAAGTACGTGGGTAAGACACTTCTTTACAAATTTCAAACATGTTGATGAGCATCTCGACGCTAGTGGTGCGGCGTACCAGTACTTAGTGTGGAAGGAGAATGAATACATTTCCGGCGATGCTAGTGTTAAACTCAATGGATATCCAGGCTTAAATCAAGAACCGAGTGTATCGATTACTTTTAGTAAATCGTTAAGCTGTGAAGAGATAAACAAGATTTATAGCAATATATATATTTCTGACGAAACTGGTTACACCGTGAAATCACAAGGTTGCAATATCAATGAGTTAAAGCAACCAACTGTAGTGTTTTCTGATTTAACTGGTATACGAGATGGAAAAATCATTGACGGGCATTACTATGCGGTTACGACTGATTTAGCCCCTATTTACCGAGATAAAATGGAACCTCTGATGTTGCGTATTAAATATCAAGGTGTCTATAAATGTGACCAATTTGATTCAAATTTTGACGAACAAGATCAACCTGAACAGTTATCACGAATCAGTGATTTTCAAAACGCTGTTAATATGTGTAAAAAGAGTTCTAATGCAGATCCATTCGAGAATTTAGAGTCTACCTTAAAAACATGGACTCAAGATGTCAGCGCATTTAAATTAATTGGTCACGATGAAACGTATTCTTTTACACAAACAGAAAAAGGAAAGCATGTCACGCTTACGATCAACAATGGAGAAGGTGGTGATGAGAAAATCAATGCTAATTGGAAATATGAAGAAGGTCGCTTAGTTATATTTAATGTGCAAGGAGGAAGTGGTCAGCTCACTGAAATAATTGAAACCTTAGCGTTAACAAACGTTGCTCCAATTGACCAAAGCCTTTCAGTGTTGAGCATATTACAAGATCCAGCTTACGATGTTCTCAATTTAGGAAATCATATATCTCATGGCGCAATACAATCTAAAATATACGTGTTTAAAGTGGAAAAATGAGCTATTTACTGAGTAATTAAACGGTCACTTTAGCTGCTACCGGCGTTTAGCTTTTAAATCCGCTTGATCTCGAGTGAGTTTTTGCATTTTAATTTCCTTTTCGGCTATTCAGTGTCGAGATTGGGTTTCAGGTAAAGCCCTTTGTGTTGCGCCACTGAGGGTTTTCTTGCTTCTGCCGCAAAGTTTACGATTTAAAGTGATATGCGGAATTTTCGATACTATATCTAATCCATATTTTGCTAATTTAGCAAAACCACTGGTACATATTTGTCCAAAACCTTATGGCATGAATTCTTACACGTGGTACTTTCTAGCTCGAAAGTACCCCATTATTGGTTTCGCCAAGAAGCCTACGTTATCGGTCGAGTGAATTTTGACCAAATATAAATAATCTGCCCCCCAAAACGCACAAAGTACGAAAAATGGGGGTCATTGTGCTGTTCTTGACTAAAATGAACACGCTGACTTTTGCCCTGTAAATCGTTATAAACTTTTAAGACGGCATGGAATCATATTGGTTGATTAAGCGTCTAAAATCTTCGCTAAGAGCGTTTGACGTGCTTTAAGAGCTCTTCTGATAGCAAAGTCACGGATTTTACATATTTACGAGTAATGACTAACGATTTGTTAGAGGCTTGATACCATTTTTCTCTTTGGCTGATGTCCAGTTTAACTGGTGAAGGTCACTCACTCTATACTTAGGATTTTTATGAAAAATATTTTTTTGGTGTTCTTGTGCTTAATAGTGTCTTTTAACTGTTTTTCTGAGGTAAAAACAGAGCATTACGACAGTGGTGCTCTTATGAGAGAAATTAACCACAAGAACGGTAAGCAAGAAGGCATTACTAAGCTGTACTACGAGAGTGGTGCTCTTAAGGTTGAAGCTAATTTCAAGAACGGCAAGCAAGAAGGCATTACTAAGATGTACAACGAGAGTGGTGCTCTTAAGGATGAATATAACTACAAGGACGGCAAGCTAGAAGGCATTACTAAGATTTACTACGAGAGTGGGGCTCTTTATAGTGAGATTAACTATAAGAACGGCAAGCAAGAAGGCATTACTAAGATGTACAACGAGAGTGGTGCTCTTTATAGTGAGATGTACTACAAGAACGACCAGCTAGAAGGCACTACTAAGAAGTATTACGAGAGTGGGGCTATTAAGAGTGAGATTAACTACAAGAACGGCACACTTCACGGAGCTTTTAAGGTGTATTCACCTGATGGGATATTAACCAGCCGATCAAATTTTATAGATGGCAAAGGGGTTATAGGTGGGCAGTAAAGATAGGTGGTCGATTTACCGTAACGTCGCTTAATACACACCTAAACATAAACCAATTTTTTTGCTAGTACGATTATACTCATCGCATTAGCTCTTCATAACTATTAGCTTTACCATACTTTTAGTTATCCATGAATTGCTAATTTAGGGAAGTCACTGGCAAACTTTTGTCCAAATACGAGTTTCAAAGTCGTACTTGGACCGTAAACGAATCAGTTCAAAAATGCCGATAAAATCCTTTGTCTAAAGTTTCCAAAGTAAAGATCTTCATTCAGTAAAGAAGGTAGCTCTACAGTAGAGCCCCTTCTATTTTCCCAAACGATCTCATTCTCTACATCGATAGGGATCAACCCGTTCCGCTCACTCCGCTGGCACTCTGACTTTGAAGCGGGTTTCTCGTAAACTGCGAAATTGGTATCATGCTTAACCAATATGCAATCTTCTGGAATATCCTGCTCAATTCTTTCAGCAAATCCAATCAAACTTTCTTCGGCAAAGGTATACAACCACGCTTCTTGGTTGGGTGAATCATTGATTCTTAAAATTCGCCCAAGTACTTGCCTGAAGTACAGTTCCGTTTTTACCGAACTCATATGGCAGCAAACCTGCAGCCTTGGAATATCCGTTCCTTCACTTATCATCCCAACACTGACTATCCACTGAACATTCGAATGACGAAACGACTCAATTTCATTTAACGGATTATCATGGTGATAAGTCACTATGCACGCTGATTGATTAAAGTGTTCAGCAAGTCGCTTTTGAATGTCTTTAGCGTGCTTGATAGAAGATGCGACCACTAAGCCTCCAGCTCTTGGGGACTCTTGCCTTATCTGCGCTAGCTTTTGGCAACCACTATTCAATATGTAATTCATAGCGTCTTCGTTATGAATTACACTTTGATAAGAGACATCGGATTGTTTAAGGCAATCAAGAATTGAAGCGAAGTGTTGATTGTCACTGCCAGCCTTAACGCTCAAATGTTCATTATCTATTAAAACGATTTTAGGGCGGCGGCATACTTCGTCTTCAACAGCCTGTTGCAAGCCGTATTGGTAATCGCAAACAACCTTACCATCAGGGTCTGAATACTCAGCCATGACAATCGGTAGTCGATCAGAACGCCAAGGGGTGCCCGACAGCGCCAGAGTATAACGAGCAAAGCCTTGGATCTTAGAGACAATTTCTAGCCCCCATGAGTTTGACCGCCCCTCATCATCAAACGAACAATGGTGGATCTCATCAAATACGACTAAAACTCGATATTTACTGACGGTGTTCCAAAAGCTTTCATCCAAAAAACGGATTGATTGGTAGGTGTAAGATCCTCCAAGAGAACCCAAACCTCCATTAAAGGAACATTCGAGCTTCCATGAAAAGGTCTTTTGCATCCCTTCAGCAACAGTCAGAGAGGGCGAGAAGCACAGCACTAAGTCAATCATGCCTTGTTTAAATAACCGACTCGCGACCTCGGCGGCCATAACGGTTTTACCAGCTCCAGGGGTCGCTTGGCAGAAGAAGTGTGAATGCTTGTTTGAAGTGAGTTTCTCGATAGCTTGAGATGCGCACTCGGCTTGCCATGCTCTTAACATTGATGAGCCTTACTTTGCGTGACTTGCATCCAGTTGGTTAGTGCATTAATTCTGCCTAATAGCTTAGCTGAGCGTTCTCTTGCTGCATTGAATAGCGGCTGCATATCTTGCTTGTTGTTTGGGAAACGCGTTAACAACGATTGGTATTCCTCAATCTCACCTAAAGTAATCGCCAGCTCACCTTCATGCTGCTTCTTCTCTTGCTCTAATGCATTTAGAGAGCACTCTGGAGTTTGAACAGCTATTGAATCGACCTTAGCTTTCCTATTTCGAGCCGATCTAGGCTCAATTGTGAGCGCTTTGAATTCGTTAGTTTGATGGTAGCGTTTGTCTCTGCGAGTCCCAATAACAGAAAGCCAACCTTTCTCCTCAAGTGATAGAAGTTGCTTATAAACATACTTTCGAGCGTCGTCCTTACTCGGGAAGGTCGCACAACTGGTCAGCAAAGCATCCCTAGCTTCTGTGACGGAGAAATTATCCATCCCTTTTTCAATCAATAGGTTAAACATGTGAGGGTTAATTCTGGTTACTTTCTTCATGTGACTCTTACAGGCAATAAAAACTTAGGATTGCTAAGTATACAAAAATCAGTAAAACTTAGACAATCTAAGTTATCTAAAGGTTGAAAAGAAATGTGTAAGTGCAAAAAGACAACCCCATCCCAGCGAGGCTCAAAGCTGCGCGTAAAAAAGCCAAGATCACCCAAAAAGATTTAGGGGTGAAAATTGGTATGGAGCAGAGTTCTGCTAGCGGTCGTATGAATCATTACGAGAAAGGCAGGCATGTACCTGATATTGGTACGCTTGAGCGCATGGCTGAAGAGTTAGACGTGCCGCTAAACTACTTTTTCTGTAGGAGCGAATTAAGCGCTGAGTTAGCGTGCGCCATTGATAAGATGAGTGATGAAGAGAAGGTGGCGTTGCTGGAAAAACTAGCGTCTCAATGATTTGGTTATCAACATCGCAGCTTTATACTTTTAGGCTACTTGTACTTAACAACGTACTCAGCGGTAATGCATCTGTAAATCGGGGGGCGAGAATCCTATCCTCTGCTGTAATCGCTCTCGTATTGTACGCTGAACCTTTATCTATTTGCTCTAACATCACCTGTTCTAATGAACATTCAAATGGGTTCTCCAAATAGGGGAATTTCAGTATGAATGTCCTAGATAGTACTTCTTTGTTCAACGTACTTTTGTTCTCTTTAAAGCTCATTATCATGGCATCTTTCAAAAAGTGCTTGAGCCTTCGACACTCTCCACGACACATTGAAAATAAGGGATATAGAATTTCATTCTTAGTCAGTATTGGTGTTTGCTCGTAGCCCATTCTAGAGGCTAGTCCAGCCACAAATCTAGCAAAGTGTTTCTTTTGTTTAGCATCAATACTGTATTGAGTGTTGGTATTTTTCGCGTCACTTTCAACCTGAAGCAATTTAAAATAATTGATTTCTCTGCGCCAACTCAATCGAGAGTTCCACTGCGGCTCCTTCGCGATAACATCAGCATAAGGCATTCCAACCAATACAAAGGATACACCGGCTTCCTCACTGATATATTTAAATGTATTAGCGATGGTTTGTCTTTCATCCGCAGTCGAAAACTCCACAAGCTCTTGAATCTCATTAACAATAATGAGCTCGACAGATTTACGTTTTAACTGAGTTACCACTCCTTCAGCAAGTGCAATTTCATTCCTCTTTCGTACTGAACGTCCTCCTGATTTTGAGTCCAGATCAACGAGAAATTGAGTCAAAGTATTTTGTTCATTTACTCGACTAGGAATTCGGGTACTTAGGACTGTTTGCTTGGACCAACTCGTTCCTGTATTGAAGCGTGAAAGGTAGTTATTGATCAAAGCGGTTTTTCCACTTCCCGATTCGCCTGTTAATAGGAATGACTCAGGTTCACCGCCTAGTAATTGATTAAAGCGAAGTTGGTCAAATATCGAATAGATCTCCGTAATTTCGGGGTACTCAATAAAACAATTATCGTAGGCTTTCAACTGTTCACACTGCATGGAAGTAACATTCACGATTAGTAGCCCTCTATCTCTTCAAGATCATCATCGTCCAATGATAGTTGAGTACTAACAACGTTTAATGCTGAATTACTGCTTTCATTTTTTCTAACGATTGAGCTAGGTCCTTCCGTGCCAACATCTCTGTATTTTGCAATCTTAGAAGTGTTCCCTGTTTTAGGTTGGGTGAGCTTTTTGTTTTTAGAACTACGCATTCTCTCTGCTTCCCCTTCAATAAGAGCTTCCATATAGAGATAGGTATCGGCTAAAGACTCTTCATTGACGAGGCTTCGGGTATTCAACCTGCGCACTCTTTGAATTCGCTCATGTTCGAACAACGAAAGTCCATTGGTATACCCACTGTTATCAACCGCTGGGACTTTTATGTATTTCTTTTCTGATTCAAGAAAAACGTAGATAGCGCTTATGTCCGACGGATCGGTTTTTGTCCTGACGAAGAGTTTCCTTTGTGAATTAACCGAATTGTATTTTCGATACTCTATGAGCTCATCCGATTGATAGCGCAAATTGTGCAACCTTATCCCAGCGATCCCTATCGTCCGGTGCCTTAACAACCCCAACTCAATACGTAACTCGGCCGCAGCTTGTCCTTGGTAGAAATTTGGAAGCCATTTCGATTCATTCCACTTATGATAAGGAACATTCCTTTCTCGACTATCAGAGTCCATGTGATAGCGGTCGATAACCCATTTATGTATTAACTCCATAAATACAGAAACTCTAACGGCAGACTCTTTTTTAGGATCGTAATCTTTAAGCTGAGTGGGGTTTGTGAATGTTTTTCCAGGCAGAGCGTTAACCAACCCCTTGTTTAGTTGATCAAATAACTTTTCTATACCGGTCTTTCTCCACGGTTTGGCAGCTTGGCTGTATCGAATATCCGACACCAAAGGTCTCAAAGAGTCCTCTAGGCTATCACTCCAAAACTCGGCACCATTATCAACGACCAGATAGTCTATTTTTCCATGACATGGCCAATCATTTGTTATTGAGGGATATTTTTCGCTTACCCAGCGCTTGTCTAGCAAAGTACTCAATAGTGCTTTTCTGACGGAATCAAAACTAGGCTCTCTAAAGTTAACGCTAAAGCCGACGATACACTTACTAAACCTGTCATAGAGCATGGTTAGATATGGGCGACCTAATGGAATATCCAATTCATCATCAATCAGTATGACAGGGACTGGAGTGTGGTCAATTTCAACGTACTCCATCGGTTTCGTCGCCTCTATTTGCTGGCCTACAGAACGAAACTCTCTATCTGCATATCGCTTTCCATACCTTCCCACTGCAACATCATAGGGTGGTAAACTATTCACTCTGTCATAAAATGCTCTTTGGCTAATTCGCTTGATTTTGCCTTCGACTATTTCTTGATTGGCTTTAATTACTCGGCTTTTGTAATAGCGGTAAGCCTCTGCAACGCTTAAACGCTCTTTAGTCAGGTATTTTTTTTCAATCGCTTCATCAATGAGCGACTGTGAATCTGTATGAACGGTTCTATTTCCTTTTTGGGCGTGTTTAGGAATGAGCGAAAGAACGGCTCTCCCTGATTCAAAATACATTTTCTTCCAGCCGGCAAGAACTCGCCAACTCGGTGGAGATAGCCCTAGCTCTTGTTCAACCTGATTTAAAATCGGTACAAGATTTTTTTCTGTCCACCCACCTTTTAGACGTTTTTCAGTAAATTGAATGACTTTAAGACGTCGTAATACTTCTTGCTGAGTTTTTACAGTATAGGTATCAATGGAAGGGAGATACGATTTATCTTCTTCAAATAAATCACTCGGTATTTGGGTTACTAATTCCGCTTCGTTGGCAGAAGCTTCCATTTCATCAATGAAACCAAAAACGTCATCAAAATCTGACGTCATACCTAACACCAAACGTAGCTATTCAAACCAAAATCAGAGCTTCTAATATCAGTCTTAACTCTCCCTGACGATAGCCAACAGAGTGTTGATATCAGAGTTTCATGCTCAGACAGTCCTAAGTGGTCGGAGATTTCGCGTAATTGTACTTTCTGTCTACGTTGTATAAATCCGAGAACAGACTTTTGCGCTTTAGTGATGGTATGCAAACCAGAGTAACGATGTAACAGCTTTAAGTTACTAAATATTGGGTCAATACGAATTTGTTTCTCTGTCACTAAAACAAGGCGTTTTCCTTGTTCTTCTAGTGCTACTCGCTGTTTTTCAGCAAATCGGAGCCTGAAGTCTGGTTTTAAAATCTGGCTTGAGTGCTTAATCTCAATAAGAGTAGATTGGTCGTTATGATTATCGGCTAAAAAATCTGGCGTATAACGACACTTGCGACCATTAAAGTAGTAATAAAAACCGTGTGGTTGAGATATGTACCCTTTAACATCAGGGTTATATTCGAGATGGAAACAAAAATCGAACTCTAAAACAGAGAGAGTGCGAACAACAGCATCATTTTTCAAGCTCATGAACTTGCAGATGTTGTGAACGTGAGAGGATTTTTTGGTTTGGTCGAACATAGTGCGCATCACTTTTGTTGTAAACCTACAACAAAAAATAGACTATGCTGACTTATAGTGCAAATTTGCTAACTTCTTTGCAATTTATGCTAACTTAGTTTGCAAACATCAAATGGGTGGAAGCCCCAGCCACATCCCGGCACACACGTCGCCCGCTGCGGCTGCTCCCTTCCAGGCCTGACCGAGTTCACGAGTTAGTGTTGCGGGAGGACCAGGGCCTCCATAGGTTCTGTTTCAATAAGGCTTGCCTTAGTGAGTGACTGGATTATCAAGCATCGGGATCTCTATTGCAAGTACCTTAGTAGAGGAATCTTACTTTTTTGGTTTAACCGTTGCTTATTCAAACAATCTGCCTATTGTGCCATCGTACTAAGCACTTTTTTGAGCGTTTTTCTCACAAGATCGATTATACACTTTGTCACAGTTACCATTGCCATCAACAAAAGTGCATTTCCTCCCAATATCTCTTTTAGATTGATACATTGCCGAGTCGGTTTTAGACAAGATCTCTGATAAGTGCTTATCTCGTTTACGATTAGCTGATACGCCAACTGAAACGGTAATTGAGAGATACAAGTTATGTATTTCACTCACAAACATGAATTCACTTAGTTGCTCAACAATTGTATCTAAGTCACTACTCTTAGCTTCCCCGATTAAAACAAATTCATCACCACCAACACGGTAGCTATACCCTCTCCAATGCGTATTTATTACGTTGGCGTATTGTTGAAGAACTAAATCCCCAACCTCATGCCCATAGGTATCATTAACTTGTTTAAAATGGTTAATATCGAGTGAAACGACAGTATGCCAAGGTTTCACTTTTCTACGATACTTGCTCTGTAAGCTACGCCTATTACGTAATTTAGTCAGTGAGTCTGTATAAGCTTGCTTCTTGAGCAAGAGAGTTGTAACAAGCATAAACCCTAATACTATGACAAACAGACCTTGAGATCGTCGGGACAGCTGTTGCTCGGCTTCCAACGTTTCTCGCCAATCTGGCAGTTGATCGTATTTTTGATTAATTCGATCGGTGTCTATCATTGCTAATGCTTTATCGAATAAAGGGGTCAGCAAGGCACCTTTTTCATTCTTGACTAAACCAATCGCTATTTGAGATTGATATATATTGCCGATTGATTGCGCTGGAGTAATGGGTAATAAGCCTTGCTCACGAAACACATGACTTAAGCCTGCCAAACTGTGTGCTACATAATCCACTTCTTCATTAAGTAAAGCATCTATCAATTCTGCATTACTATCATAGTAATGAAGAGATTTATTAGGGAGCAACAAGCTTAATAGTTCATCAAAAAAGTCGTCTTTTACAACACCAATCCTTTCAGAAATAAGCTCAGATATATTCTGATAAACCCTGTCTTTGTAACCAATTCTTTTTACTAGAATGGACTGCGGGGAATAATGCGCAGAAGTGAAATTGGCAACTTTTCTTCTTTGCTGTGAAATGACCAACGGCGCAATAATATCAATTTCTTGATTCAGAAAATCTTGATACATACTTTGCCATGTTTCATTTGATTCATTTACAACTTGGCATTTCAAAGTGAGGATATCGCATGCTTCAAATAACACTTCAGCGCTAATACCATAGGGCTGACCCGGTAAATCAAATTGCGCATAGGGGTAAATATTTTCCAGCTTCACTTTAAGCGGCTGTGTCGTATCAATATCGCTCGTCACGACCCTTTCTCTTAGCGCATTTCTTCTAAGATCATACTGATACTGATTAACCGTTTCTCTTAGTAAACGTTGTACACCTTCAGAATAGATGAAATCGGTAAATCGAGTAAGATCTGTAATATGTTTACCTTTCTTTGCAATAATAGAGACAGGTTTGATTGTTAGTTGGTTATTTAAAAGTTGTGAATTAAAACCCGCCATAAGCATAGGTTTAAGCTGATTAATTGCATCAACAACTCCCTCTACCTGGCTATTTTTGAGTAACGCTTTAGCAGCGTCATGCCCTTGGTACTCAATAATTTCCATATTAGGAAAATGAGATAAAACGAGACTTCCATAGATTGTGTCTTTAGGGACACCGATGATACTTACCTCATCTAAATCTTTGCCTGTATCACTAAATAGAAAAGTGTATTCAATGTTGGTTGGACGAGAAAACTCAAAGACTAGTGAGCGTTGTTCAGTGTGAGTGACATTAGCAGCAAAATCACTGGTACCTTTCGCTACAGAGTCAAGGATAGCGTCAAAACTGGAAAAGTCTTTATAATAGATGGGAATTTGAAATTCTTCAGAAATGGCATCAAAAAGTACTCTCGTTACTATGTCATCCGCTTCTGTCGCGACGATATAAGAGTCATGTTGCTGCCCTGCTTGTGTAATGGAGGTAGTCATCATTACACTAAGCAGTAGGCAGATAAGCCTGTAAAAATATTGCACGCTGCAATTCTCTTGTATTTAACTTACCGTTTAAACCGTAAGCTCTATCCATGTTTACTGTACAAACGAACAAAATACCCTTATCCGGATATGGTCTGTCTTTTATGTATTCTGTTCGTCTTCAGCTCTTAAAATGTAATCTGTCATCCACGCCGTGCCAAGCAGGCACAACCAAACAACGAAAACGGGATTGGGTACTTCAATACTTGGGGTAACGACTAATGCAGCAAAACCCACTGTAGGTAATGTCCAACATAACAGTTTATTCCATCTGAAGGTTTTTAATTTTGTAAGTGCTTCCATTGAGGCCATAATTCCGGTGACACTTAATGCTATCAATGCCGCATAGGGTAAATCAGCTATCCATAAAGGAAGTATCAAACCTAATGACCACCAGCTGTGTTTACTAATAGGTTTCAAATGATTAGCTGCCCACCAAATAACCATGATAGCGAGAGTTTGTACTATCGTCACCCATGGTGTGCCTTCAAGCTTTCCTGCCGATTGGGTCACCATAATCCCCACCTGTAATGTCGCAACGATAAGCCCTGATATTATAACGACCGACAGGCTGCTTCTTTTTGAAAACACCACCATTAGCAATGGAAACAACACCCATACACTGACTGAGAGTGTGATAGGTTGCAGCGGAAGCGTGAGCCCATAAGCAGTCATAGAAGCCAATAGCGCTAAACCAGCGATACCGCCTTGTGGCAGTATCCAAAGCGCAGGAATAACCATAGCAAGCACTGGAATGTCTCCATCACTTAAACTGATTGCTCTGGCACACACTACTGCTAATAATGTAGTGATTAGGAATTGAAATGTGGTAAATACCATAGCTCTCTCCTTCTACCGATCCGTGGTAACTTTGAACTAGGACTTTTTAGTATGGACCAATTTCTATCTCAAATCTTTGCTGTAATTCACCAAATTCCACAAGGAAAAGTAACAACTTATGGAGATGTCGCACGTTTTGCAGGTTTTCCTGGCTACGCTCGGCATGTAGGTAAAGCATTGGGTAACCTTCCAAAAGGCAGTAAGCTTCCTTGGTTTAGAGTGATTAATAGTAAAGGTGAATTGTCACTGGTCGGTGAAAGTTTCGAACGCCAGAAATCGGCACTAGAAAGAGAAGGTATTGAAGTCAGTGAAAAAGGTAAAGTCAAACTCCGAATATACAAATGGCAGCCATAAAGCTGCCAAATGACAATGTTCATACTTCGTATGGATAACTTGATTGTGTGGCTTATCTCACTCCAACTAAACGCAAGTCAACATAGTCCGTTTTATATGTGTCGGTAATGACAGGGGCAACGGTATCTGTAGTGAAACGTAAGCGGTTATTCACTTCTATCGTTGCTCTTACGCTGTAGCGGTGATTTTCTTTAATCTTTTTGCTATCAAAGCCCAGATCAAATTTAAATGGTACCTGCTCCCCGTTTGTCATAAAACGATGTTTTGCTATAACAATTGAAGGTGCGTCAGCTAAGGAGATATCTTCAAGGGTCACCGTCACTAATGCATCTTCAGGTAATGCAATTCGTTCTCTATAAGTCACCGTACCTGAAACCGTTTTAATGCTACTGCCTTCCAATTCTGGTTTGGGTGCAGACTGGCAACCTGATAGTAACCCCAATGTAACTAGCGAAATCACAATAAGCAGTGCCTTTTTCATATTTTCTCTCTTTAATTAAACCTGTCAAATGCGACATTGACTCAGTATATGAAAGCTTTCGTTTTCTGTCTTGAATCCCTATGATTTATTGACAGTTATTTGACTGAGCTAGTAATTTAACACATTATTCTGACGAGTATTTTTTAAGAAGGACGCTGGCAATGAGTCAACCATTAAAAGAATTATTAAACTTACTCCAGCTAGAAAAACTGGAAGAAGGGCTCTTCCGTGGTCAAAGTGAGAATCTCGGATTACCTCAAGTGTATGGTGGTCAAGTATTAGGACAAGCCCTATCTGCAGCTCGATATACTGTAGAAGAAGATAGAAGTGTGCATTCATTTCATAGCTACTTTCTCTTCCCTGGGGATCCTGAAAAGCCAATTATTTATGATGTAGAAAACCTGAGAGACGGCAGAAGCTTTAGTACTCGACGTGTGAAAGCGATTCAAAATGGCCGACCTATTTTCTATTTAACCGCGTCTTATCACGGTGATGCTCCTGGTTTTGAACACCAAAACACCATGCCGGAGATTCCAGGCCCTGAAAACTTTGCTTCAGAAACAGAGTTAGCCAGCCATATTGCTGAGTTTTTACCAGAGAAATTGCGAAAGACTTTTTGCGGTGAAAAACCCATTGAAATGCGCCCAGTCACCGTCGTTAACCCATTAAAGCCGAAAAAGACTGAGCCAAAACAATATTTATGGGTTCGTGCAAATGGTGAGATGCCAGATAACCAACTTATCCATCAGTACCTTATGGCTTACGCTTCGGATTGGGGATTTTTAGTAACCGCATTACACCCCCATGAAGTATCTTTAATGACGCCCAACTTCCAAGTTGCAACCATTGATCACTCTATATGGTTCCATCGCCCATTTAAGATGGATGAATGGCTTCTTTACGTCATCGAAAGCCCAACAGCAAGTAACACTCGCGGGCTTGTACGCGGCGAAATATTCAACCAAAAAGGTGAGTTGGTCGCAACAGCCGTTCAAGAAGGCGTAATGCGTTTCACAAATAAATAACGCAATCTGAATCATCCATATGTTTATGATGGTTTCAAAATAATTAAAGCTCTGGAAACACCAGAGCTTTAATTTTTACGCTGTTACTTACTGCTTTACCATTAACTTGAACCCTTCAATATTTCCCTTCTACCATAGCTAGCTATTTATTCTTGTTCATCCCAATAGCGGCAGATAATTTTAGGGTGCTCAAAGTAAAGCTATTTTTGTACTTTTAGCTACTCTTGCACTTTTAGCTTCAATTCATTTCCAGCATCTCTGAGTAAATTAATTGGAGATAAAACAACACCTTTGACAGCCCCTTGAGTCGCTTCTTCAGCTAAATTTTTCGACTTATCAATTACTTGATCCGCTTTCACCAGTATCGGCGGGATTTCTGCACGTAACAATTCTGATTCAGCAATAACGGCCGGTACCGTATTGTGACGATAGCCTTCACTTTCCAACAATAATGGCGGCACAACTTGCGTCCGATACCCTTTTAGCTCAGTTAGCATAGGTGGGATTATATCCACTCGAACGCGTTTAACTTCTGAAAGCACTGCTGGTACAGAGGTTGAGCGTATGCTCTCTACTTCATCTAATATCAACGGTATTTTTTTATCCACAGAGCTGACAGTTTGGTTCACTTGCTCAACGGTAAGTCGAACTTGCTCAACGGCTTCTAATGCTTGAGGCAGCAATTCCTCTGCAGTTTTCGCAACAACTAACCACTCTCCGACTTGTAGACCATTTGTAAGGCTTTCCAAATCAGTGATGGCTTGTGGATACGTATCAATGACGTCACCCACTTTACTCGTAAACCCATGAATGGAGTAGCCGAGATAAAAAATCGATACAGCTAAAAGTAGCTGAACACCAGTAGTGAACTTTGCAAACATAAGTCGCTCCACAATAGATTTAATGGACTTTAGATTAGAAATGAAACCGTTCCATCAACAGTTTTGTTTAACAGATAGGCAGAGCGGTTGTATATTTCAATGGCTCCATGGCAAAAGTAGAAGTGACGTTCGAAATCCCATCAACGCTATTCACTAAACGCTTATAGAATTCATCGAAGCATTTCATATCTCTCACCTGCACCTTCATCATGTAATCATATTCGCCGGCCATGCGATAAAATTCCATTACCTCCGGAAACTCTGAGACAGTACTGACAAATCGACCATACCATTCATGAGAATGATCACTGGTTTTTATTAGGACAAAAGCGGTAAAAGAAAGGTCCAGCTTTTCTGGGTTCAACAAAGCGACTCGCTTTTCTATCACCCCTTCTTCTTCTAAACGCTTTAACCTTTTCCAGCACGGTGTAGTCGTTAAATTTACAGCTTCAGCCATATCACTTAAAGATAATGTACTGTCTTGCTGCAACAACCCCAGTATTTTTTTATCAACCGAATCTAACATTTCCTTTAAAACCCAATATTAGTAGAAAAGTTTTCTATAAAACTGACTAATCATAGTAAATATAGCAAAGCTTTTCTCCTGAAAAATAGATAAATTATTACCATACTAATTAATAATAACGAATAGACAGCTTAGCTGCTCATGGAGTTTCCTATGTGTACAGACCATCAATGGATCAATAACGCCATCCGTAAAATCGAAGCCGATTACCAACGTTCTGCGGATACTCATCTAATCAAACTCGATCTTCCCAGCATCGAAGGTATTGATGTTTATCTAAAAGATGAGAGTACGCACCCAACAGGTTCTCTTAAGCACCGCTTAGCTCGTTCATTATTCCTTTACGCCATTTGCAATGGTTGGATTGGTCCTGAAACAACGGTTATCGAATCATCTTCTGGTAGCACTGCGGTTTCAGAAGCTTACTTTGCTCGCTTACTCGGTCTACCTTTCATTGCTGTGATGCCAAAATCTACAGCTCAAACTAAAATTGACCAAATTGAGTACTATGGCGGGCAAGCACATTTGGTCGATCGTTCTGACCAAATTTACGCAGAATCTTACCGTTTAGCTGATGAACTCAATGGTCACTACATGGATCAGTTTACTTACGCAGAGCGTGCAACGGATTGGCGAGGGAACAACAACATCGCTAACTCCATTTTCAACCAAATGCAGATGGAAGATCATCCGGTTCCAACATGGGTAGTGATGAGCCCAGGCACTGGTGGTACTTCAGCGACGATTGGACGATTCATTCGTTACCAGCAGCATGAAACAAAACTGTGCGTCGTTGACCCTGAAAACTCGGTTTTCCACGATTACTTTAAAACGGGTGATAAGCATATTACTGGTGACAAAGGCAGTAAGATTGAAGGTATTGGTCGCCCACGTGTAGAGCCAAGTTTTATCACTGGGGTGATTGATGAAATGCGCACGATCCCTGATGCAGCCAGTATTGCCACTACGCACTGGTTGTCTGAGATGTTAGGCCGAAAAGTAGGTGCTTCGACTGGTACGAATATGTATGGGGTTCTTCAATTAGCATCTGACATGAAAGCGCGAGGGGAGAAAGGCTCTATCGTGACTTTATTATGCGATAGCGGTGAACGATACCTAGATACTTATTTTAACGATGAGTGGATTCGTGAAAATATTGGCGACTTAAAAGAGTATACTGCAAAACTAAAAACCTTCGACCAAACTGGCGAAATGTAATTCTAGCTAAGTGAAACATAATAGAGCCCTTTACGGGCTCTTTTGTTTTCAGAGGCTGTAATCACCCAAAACCGTTTTCTTAATTTGAAGTCACGACTACATCCACCTTGTTGTACATTAATCTTTTTGCTTTGCTTCAAAAGCAGCAAGCTGTTCAGCTGTCGCTTTTGGCTGGTGGTTTTGCTTCCACTCATCGTAAGTCATGCCATACACACGCTCACGCGCATCATCTATATCGATATCTACTCCTAACTGTTCAGCTTCTGCTTTGTACCATTTACTAAAACAGTTACGGCAGAAACCCGCTAAGATCATCAAATCAATATTTTGAACATCTTTATTATCATCTAAGTGTGCAAGCAAACGACGGAATGATGCCGCATCTAACTTATCTTGTTCTTCTTGAGAAAGGTTCTTGTATTTGAATTCTGCCACTTTACTTTCCTTCTTAAGGTTTTGTTGTTTTATTATTTTCAGTTACGAATTTTCTGTCCAGCCTTCCTGTTATACAAAAAAAGCCGGCTATTCGCTATACACAAATGCAGGCTTTTCATTAGAAGAGTATTTTACTACCTAGCGATTAATACATGCGCATAAACGCAAATACTTCATCACGTTCACAGAATGACTAACCGTGGTTCGTTCTTCCGACAGTATCATGACTCAGTTCTTTATTAAGTACAGCTTCAACATGCCCAGGAGAACGAGTTGAACCAGAGATTAAGCGATACATAGCAGGAATAACAAAGAGCGTAACTAATGTCGCGAAACCCATACCAAAAAAGATCACCGTACCAACGGCCACTCGGCTTTCATAACCGGCACCCGTTGAGGTAATTAGTGGAATAGCACCCGCTAATGTCGTAAACGCGGTCATTAATATTGGGCGTAAACGTCTTGCTGCAGCATCAATAATTGCTTTCTCGAACTCAATGCCTCTATCACGCAGTTGGTTAGCAAACTCAACAATCAAAATACCATTTTTCGTTACCATACCAATCAGCATGATCATACCAATTTGACTGTACACATTCAGCCCTTGGCTCATCACTACTAGCCCTAAGAAACCACCAAAGATCCCCATAGGCACAGTAAACATAACAACTAATGGGTTAATGAAGCTTTCAAATTGAGCAGCCAGCACTAAATAAGCCACTAACATAGCTAGAGCAAACACCACCAAAATGCTGGATTGATTCTCTTTAAAATCTTTCGACTCACCTGAATAGCTCACAGAGATATCACCAGGTAGCTGCTCTATTGCTTGTTGGTCAAGAAAGTCGAGTGCATCACCAAGTGTATATCCATCCATTAAATTCGCTGTAATGGTCACTGACTTTTGCTTGTTGTAGTGAGATAAACGAATCGACGAAGCGACTTCTTCGATATTAGTGAGCGCATCTAATGTCACTAACTCACCCGATTGCGTACGCATGTATATTTGGCTTAAATCAGTGGCGTTGTTAAAGCTATTCTCATCACCACGTAAATAAACGTCATATTCTTCACCACGCTCAACAAATGTTGTCTCACTTTTCCCGCCCAGCATAATTTCTAATGTATCGGAAATATCCGACACAGTAACACCAAGCTCAGCGGCACGCTGCTTATCAACCGTTACCAATAATTCAGGTGTTTTTTCCGAGTAATCTATATCGGCACCTTCCATCATTGGGGAATCTTCCGCAGCTTGCTTTAAGATGTCAGCCCACTTTTGAAGTTCATTGTAATCAGACCCACCAAGTACGAATTGTACAGGCTCACTCGAACCACCTCGGAAACCCGGCATGAATGGGAAAACTCGGACATCAGGAATACCCGTAAGTGACTTACGAACGACATTCAATGCCTCTTGAGCGGTTTCTTCTCGTTCATTCCAATCGTCTAAGATCATGATAACGAATCCAGTTTGGTCACCGGCATTACCGCCAAAGGCTGGAGATTGAATACTGAATGATTTCAAGAACCCTTGACCAAGTAATGGCATTAAGCGTTCTTCAACAATGTCCATGTTCGCAGACATACGGTTATAACTGGTTGCATCTGCACCACGCACAAACGCAAAAATTACGCCTCGGTCTTCTTGAGGTGTTAACTGAGCAGGTACTTGTTGCATTAAACCGTAGCTGCCTCCCATACACGCAATGATGACGATAGGAGCGGCCCAACGCCAATTCAACGCTCGACGTAAAATACCTTTATAACCGCTTTCTAATTTGCCAAATATACGTTCAACAAACATATTGAAACGATTAGGCTTCACATTAGCTTTTAGAATTTTACTTCCAAGAACTGGTGTTAATGTTAGCGCCACTATCGATGAGAAAATTACCGACATTGCAAGCAACACGGAAAACTCAGTGAACAATAAACCAACCATTCCGTCCATAAACGAAATAGGCAGGAACACCATTACAAGCACGAGTGTTGTCGCAATAACAGCAAACCCTACTTCTCGTGTCCCTTTATAAGCAGCAAGTAGAGGAGATTCTCCACGCTCAATATGGTGGAAAATGTTTTCAACGACTACGATGGCATCATCAACAACTAAACCGATGGACAAGATCAACGCCATCAGCGTAATAAGGTTAATTGAGAAACCAAAGTAGTAAGCAGCAATGAATGATGAAATCAAAGATACTGGAACCGTCACTGCTGGAATGAGCGTTGCGCGTGCTTGGCCTATAAAGACATAAAGCACAAGTATAACTAAACCACCAGTAATAAAGAGTGTGCTATACACCTCTGAAATTGAACGGTCGATAAAAACAGTCGAGTCGTAATCAACTGCTAGCCTAGTGCCATCAGGTAAGAATTTTTGAATATCCTCAACGGCTTTATGCACTAAGTCAGCGACTTCAAGTGGGTTAGCATCTGATTGAGGGACAATACCCATGCTGACGTTGACAACACCGTCACTCTTAAAGGTCGAATTTTCGTTTTCAGCGCCGATATAAACATCTGCTACATCTTTTAAATAGATAGGTGAGTTATCTGAAGCTCGCTTAACCACTAAATACTCGAAATCTCTGGCTTCAGTGTATGAACGGGCGGTTCGAACTGACATGACAATGGCGTCATTTCTAACTTCACCGCCAGGACTTTCGATGTTTTCATTTTTCAATGCTGAAGTAATATCAGAAGCAGTGACGCCGCGCCCAGCCATTAATGCCGGTTTCAGTTTCACATACATGACTTTGTACAAGCCACCTGATATATCGACTGAACTCACACCTGAAATCAAACTAAAGCGATCAATCAATACACGCTCTGTATAATCGGTTAACTGCGTTCGGTCCATTTCTGTCGAACTTAGGTTGATATAAACAGACGCTTCACCACTACCATTATTTTTATAAACAATAGGGTCATCGGCTTCATCAGGTAATGAACGCTGAGCACGCGCAACGGCATCACGAACATCACTGACACCAGTATTAAGGTCATAACCTAATTCAAACGTAATGGTGATCCGTGAAGAGCCGTTTCGAGTCGTGGATTCGATTTCATCGATCCCACTTATGCCTGATAACTGATCTTCTAAATTCGACGTTATCTGACTTTCAATGATGGTTGCAGATGCACCTTCATACCGAGTACTAATGGAGACGACAGGGTTTTCAATATCTGGCATTTCTCTCACAGCAAGTTTCGAGAATGACACAATACCGAATACAACCAGAAGCAAACTCAATACCAGGGCTGCGACTGGTCTCTTGACGGAGACGTCAGATAACAGCATTAGTTAGCCCCTTCTTTTGCTGGCTTATCTTTTTGAGCAGTAGATTTTGATACACCCAGTTCTTGAACAGCAACACCATCACGCATATTAACAATGCCCTGAACTACGATCTTTTGGCCGATTTCAATGCCTCTATCGATAACTACTTCATTACCAATACGTGCACCTAAGAACACTTCGGTACGAGTCGCTTTATTATCTTCACCCACCACATACACAAATCGCTTGGTACCGGAGTATTCTAGAGCCTGAACAGGAATGATAGGCGCTTCAATCGCTGGGAAATTCATATTAGCCGCGGTCAACATACCAGGCTTTAGCTGACGACTTTCATTATCAAAGTGAATACGTACACGTAAATTTAAGGTTTCTTCATTAATTCGAGAATCAACACCAACCACGGTACCGGTGAAAACAGTATCTCCCCACGCGCTAGTTTGAGCCGTCACTTCCATACCTTCAGATAATTTAGATAGGTAACGCTCAGGAATTTGTAGATCCAATTGCATAACAGAAAGATCATCAAGGGTGACGAGTTCAGTCCCTGCGCTAACCATCTTGCCACGGCTAAAGTCGATAAAGCCGACAGTACCCGCAAACGGAGCAGTAATGTGCAAGTCTTTCAAATTAGCGTTTTCAGCAGATAAACGAGCATTTGCTATATCAACATTCGTTTTCTGTGCATCTATTTCGGTTTGTGTAATTGCATTGCGCTTAACTAAGCGCTCAAATTCTGCAAGTTTACGTTGTTCATCTTTTAAGTAGGCTTTAGCTTCAGCAACTGCTGCTTTGGCTTTGTCATCATTCAGTAAAACCAGAACTTGTCCCTGCTTTACTTCTTGATTCGCTTTTATATGGATGGAATCCACTTTCCCTGATACTTCTGAAGAAATAATAACCGATTGCTCAGCTTCTAATTTTCCGATCAAAGAAAGCGATTGATTAACTTGGTGAATATCAACTTGCTCTGTCACTACAGTAACTGAGCTTGGTCCCATACGTTTTGACATTGCAACTGGCGAAGCCATGAGAATAGACAGACTTAGCAGTGAGATAATTGTTTTGTTTTTCATAATATTGGTCTGCAAGTAAAAATAGGTATCTGCAAATGAAGTTGGACATATTCTATCAATTGAAGCCATTTATAACGTCAAGAAGTGTAAATATCCGTAAATAGGTGAAATAGGAAAACATCGGTTTACTTAAAACCAATTATATTAAGGAAAAAATGCTTAGTAACCGATCAAAATGCGCAGTTTTCAGCACCTTTGCCCAAAAAGTCAGCATTCAACACAAAAGCATTAGAAAAACCCTTTACAGGTTTTACGTGTTTGCTATGATGCGCTCCGAACTTGAGAGATGCGTTGGGAAAAACATTTCTTTAGCCTATCCATTATGAGATAGGAAAAACACCCTGGAGGGGTTCCCGAGTGGCCAAAGGGAGCAGACTGTAAATCTGCCGGCACTGCCTTCGATGGTTCGAATCCGTCTCCCTCCACCATATTTCTTCTTACCTCTATTTGAGTTAAGAGAACAACCTGATTGATGGGCTTATGGGAAAACATCAATTTAGGCTTACTTTGTGAAAAGTAAGACACACCCTGGAGGGGTTCCCGAGTGGCCAAAGGGAGCAGACTGTAAATCTGCCGGCACTGCCTTCGATGGTTCGAATCCGTCTCCCTCCACCATATTCTTCTTACCTCTATTTGAGTTAAGAGAACAACCTAATTGATGGGCTTATGGGAAAACATCAATTTAGGCTTACTTTGTGAAGAGTAAGACACACCCTGGAGGGGTTCCCGAGTGGCCAAAGGGAGCAGACTGTAAATCTGCCGGCACTGCCTTCGATGGTTCGAATCCGTCTCCCTCCACCATATTCTTCTTACCTCTATTTGAGTTAAGAGAACAACCTGATTGATGGGCTTATGGGAAAACATCAATTTAGGCTTACTTTGTGAAGAGTAAGACACACCCTGGAGGGGTTCCCGAGTGGCCAAAGGGAGCAGACTGTAAATCTGCCGGCACTGCCTTCGATGGTTCGAATCCGTCTCCCTCCACCATATTCTTCTTACCTCTATTTGAGTTAAGAGAACAACCTGATTGATGGGCTTATGGGAAAACATCAATTTAGGCTTACTTTGTGAAGAGTAAGACACACCCTGGAGGGGTTCCCGAGTGGCCAAAGGGAGCAGACTGTAAATCTGCCGGCACTGCCTTCGATGGTTCGAATCCGTCTCCCTCCACCATATTCTTCTTACCTCTATTTGAGTTAAGAGAACAACCTGATTGATGGGCTTATGGGAAAACATCAATTTAGGCTTACTTTGTGAAGAGTAAGACACACCCTGGAGGGGTTCCCGAGTGGCCAAAGGGAGCAGACTGTAAATCTGCCGGCACTGCCTTCGATGGTTCGAATCCGTCTCCCTCCACCATATTATCCTTAATTGGAAAATCGAAAAGCCAACTCATTGAGTTGGCTTTTTTCGTTTCTAGCAGTAAACATTATTTCTATATCATACTTATCTAAGCAATATTCAACTACTAGACCCTACTCTATTCGCGATTACCTAGTATTAAGCGCTACTTGTTCCAGCTTTGTATTATTTAAGCTCTATCTTGTTCAGTCTCTACTTCAGAGGATCGTTATCAGGCAATACCTTATGTATCCAAAGTGCTAACCTCTTCTTAATATTCGCTCCATCTAATTTTTCATCAGGAAGAGGAGTGATCTGATTCACCTCAACTAAAAACAAATAAACAGCTTTCGTTTTCAAAGGCTGCGGAGTAGTAGGCAAGTTCAACCCTTGCATTTTTGCCATTTTTAAACCGACTTCCAGAGCTTTTTTTACTAGCTTGTCTTCATTATGTAACTTTGTTGTTTTTGACATACCGTCACCACTCTCTGTATCGATTGAAGAGTAAGTATATCAAACTCAAGTTGTTACACGATTACATTGCTCCCAAACCTTAACTAACTATCGAGAGTCAGGTCTAAAAATAGAATATAGAGACAAATAAAAACGCCTGCCGAATACTCGACAGGCGTTTAATTCAATGACTAAATTGAATGAATTAGTGATTAACCTTGGATACCAACAATCAACCATGGTGCATTTGGAACCGTTAAATCACGCTCTAGGTGCCAAACATCAGTGATGTCTTCTTCTACACCTTCAGCGGTATCACGGTAACGACCACTAAATTGTAAGCTAAGTTGTGCTTTGCTCGCATCATGATCTGCTCGAACGATCTCAGCATCAACATACATTACGTCTGTATTCTGCTCACCTTCTAGCTTATTACGTTCTGCTTTCAAGTCTTCAAATAGACTTGCTGAAACGTATTCTTCAATCGTATTCAATTCGTTGTGATTCCATGCACCTTGCAGTGTACGGTAATGCTCACGAGAACCATTAATGAATGCCGCCTGATCAAAACCCGGTGGGTAATTGTGCGGAACATCACTTTGAGCACCAAACCCAAAACCACCAGCTTGATTTTGTGACTGAGGTTGAGCTTGTTCAAAGTTATGTACATTAGGCTGTTGCGGTTGCTTTGGCTGCTCAAATTTATTTTGATTCATACCACCGAAAGCAGGTTGGCGACCACCCTGATTCATCGAGCCTTGCTTAGCACCAAGCATTTTGCGTAAAAACTTGAATGCCAAGAATGCAATTAGACCCATGATGAGCATATCCATAAATTGGATACCTTCAAATGCGCCCCCAAAAAATGCAGCTAAAAGACCACCGGCAAGAAGTCCACCTAAAATACCGCCCATCAAGCCCTTTTTACTTGAGCTTTTATTGGCAGCAGTTTTACCAGCTTGATTTTGTTGAATCGTGTCCGTATTTTGTTTTTTTTGTGCTGGGGCCGTTTTGAAACTTTTGCCAAATGACTTACCACCACCAAATTTTTTCGCTTCTGCGATTGGTGTCACCGCGACAGTTACAAACATGATCGCGATTAGTGAGAAAAATCGTTTCATTGTTATCCTTTATAGGTTTCTTTTTTTTCGACTCCTTAATCATACTCGTTAACAATGAACAATGAAATGTTCACATCACGCATACATGTATCAGAATATTGCGACTCTTATTGTTTTCTTGAGAATTGAAACAGTTGACGCGTTTTCTGCGCAAGACTAAAATATTGAACAATGTTCATTTATTAGAAATTACCATGGCACGCAGAAACGATCATACTCGCGAACAACTTATTCAGCTTACCTTAGCGACTGTTAAAGGTTTTTTAGATGAGAATTCGTATCATGAACTAAGCCTGAGAAAAGTGGCTAATATGATCGGCTATGTTCCTAGCACGCTTGTCAATGTATTCGGTAATTACAACATATTACTCCTTCATGCCGTCGCTCAAACCCTTGATGAACTGTCAATAGAAGCGGCTAAAGTCGTTGATGAGTCCATAGACCCAAAAGACGCATTATTTAAACTTGCTTATTGCTACCATGATTTCGCTCAAAAACATCCAAATCGCTGGCAACTCATTTTTGAGCATAATATGAATGGTGAAACCTTGCCTGAATGGCAAACTAAGCGTATTGATGGAATGACTGGCATGCTAGAACAACTATTGAGTGTGCTAGCACCGGAACGCAGTGAAGATGAAGTATTAAAAGCGAGCCGTGTACTATGGTCTGGTGTTCATGGAATAACACTTTTAAGCGTTGACGATAAATTTTTCTCAGCAGAACCTATTGATGGTAAAGAGTTAATTCATAACTTAATTTCTAGTTACTTAATCAGCTGGTAAACGCGAAGGACAACCAATGAATAGCAACAGCCCCACTTCGCTGTTAACGCAACAAAAGTTCCTCCCTTACTTTATTACTCAATTTCTGGGCGCTTTTAACGATAATATCTTTAAGAATGTATTGTTGCTTTTTGTAGCTTTCGCGAATGTAGAATCCCTACCCATATCTAGCCACTTGTTCATCAATCTAGCGGCTGGATTGTTTATTCTTCCCTTTTTTCTATTCTCAGCTTTAGCTGGAGTGCTGGCTGATAAATACGAAAAATCGTGGTTTATCCGTAAGGTTAAGTTACTAGAAATTGCAATAATGTCCCTTGGAGCGATCGGCTTCATTTACGAAAGTTACGGAATTTTACTAGGCTTATTGTTCCTAATGGGGACACAAAGCGCATTTTTTGGTCCTGTGAAATATGCTTTGTTACCTCAGCAACTTAAACCTGAAGAGTTAGTTCCAGGAAATGCCTTAGTTGAAACTGGTACATTTCTCGCTATTTTGATGGGTACGATAGGTGCAGGGCTATTAACCTCTGTCGAATATTCAAAATATTTTGCTGCCGCATGTGTAGTTGCTTTTTCAATTTTAGGCTACGTTTCTAGCCGATTTATCCCAGAGTCACCTGCAAGCGCTCCTGATCTAAAGGTACAGTGGCGTCCGTTAAAGCTGACGCGTAATACTCTGGCGATAGCTAAACGTGATAAAGCCACCTTCCAAGCCCTAATGGCAATTAGCTGGTTTTGGTTCTTGGGCGCGACTTACCTAACTCAATTTCCAAACTTCACAAAAATATATCTCAACGGTACAGAAAGCTCCGTAGCTTTCTTACTGGCTCTATTTTCGGTTGGTATCGCTGCTGGTTCTTTAGCATGCGATAAGCTGTCAAACCATCGGATAGAGATTGGAATTGTTCCTCTGGGAAGTTTAGGTATTTCCATTTTTGGCTTCCTATTAGCAACATCGATTCCTGAGTCTTTGCCTAGTTTTACTTCTTTTTCTGAGTTCATTAGTTACGATAAGCTTTGGCCTCTATTCACCTACCTACTTTTACTGGGTATTTCTGGGGGGATTTTTATTGTCCCTCTATACTCTTTAATGCAGCACAGGGCTAAAGTAAACGAACGAGCTCAAGTCATTGCCGCTCTTAATATCTATAACTCTTTATTCATGGTTGGCAGTGCTATTCTAGGCATAATTTGCTTAAGCTTTTTAGAGCTAACTATCCCCCAACTTTTCTTATTACTGGCAATCATTAACTCTTTGATTGTTTGCTACCTTTTTTATCAAGTACCCATTTTCGCGGTTCGCTTCTTGATGTGGGTCGTCACTCACACAATGTACAGAGTAGAGCATAAAAATCTGCAAAATTTGCCTGAGAAAGGCGGAGCGTTGATTGTTTGTAACCATGTTAGCTATATGGACGCTCTATTAGTAAGCGCGGTTTGCCCTCGTTTAATCCACTTTGTAATGGAAGAAGAGTACGCAAATTTGCCTCCATTAAGACGTTTTTTGAAGCGTGCTGGCGTGATACCAATTTCTGCAACCAATCGAAAATCCATTCGTAATGCATTCAATGAGGTTGAGCAATCATTAGCTGATGGGCACATTGTCTGTATTTTTCCTGAAGGGCGTTTAACGCCTGATGGCGATGTTGGTGAATTCATGCGAGGGATGGAAATTATTATTAGACGCTCACCTGTGCCTGTTATCCCAATGGCGCTTAAAGGGCTTTGGGGAAGCTATTTTAGTCGTTACAAGGGCACAGCATGTAAAGGGCTACCGAGCCGTTTTTGGACGAAATTAGAAATAGAAGTAGGCACCTCAATTCCCGCGGAGCAGGCTTCGAGCCAAGGGCTAAGAGAAGCTGTCATTGATCTACGTGGCAACAGACGGTAGTTGCTTGTTCGATTAATCACTTGGTGGCTTAGTCACTTAATTACTTAGCCACTTAATGCTTAATGCTTAATGCTTAATGCTTAATGAAGCTTGAGCAGGCGTTTAGTTTTTCTTAACGTTTGTTCAAATCATTTAGACTTACTTACCGAAAGATTAAGCGTATAGTACCCCCTTAGACAAAACTTACCCAGCCAGCTAACCTGAATACCATGAACCTAAAAAAAACAGCCCCTTTTTATATTGCCGCTCTCTTTTGTTTAACACCTTGGGTTAGTTCTCCCACCGCACTTGTTATTGGCTTTTTACTGGCAAGTCTTGGGCTTGTTCCTTCGCACCTACAAATTGGAAAACTCACCAAAAAATTACTCGCCTACTCTATTGTTGGCTTAGGTTTTGGAATTCAATTTGAACAAGCTTTAGCGGTTACTGGTGATGGCATTGGGCTTATTGTCGTAAGTATTTTGGGTACATTATCTGTAGGCTGGATACTGGCTAGAAAGATGGGCTTAGAAAAAACCACTGGCTATCTTATCTCTTCAGGTACCGCGATTTGTGGTGGCAGTGCAATTGCAGCAGTCGCACCAGCGATTAAAGCAGACGATGAACAGATCGGGCTGGCTCTGGCGACCGTTTTCGTTCTTAACTCTATTGCGCTATTTCTCTTTCCTGTTATTGGTCACGCTTTAGAGCTTAGCCAACATACTTTCGGTACTTGGGCAGCAATAGCGATCCATGATACATCTTCAGTTGTAGGGGCGGCTTCAGCCTACGGTGAGGAAGCACTAACTACTGCAACAACCTTGAAATTGGCACGGGCTCTTTGGATCATCCCAATCGCTTTTATCAGCGCTCTTCTCTTCAGAAATGACCAGAAGAAAATTACTATTCCATATTTCATTCTGTTTTATTGTGCTGCCATTTTTATCAGCGACGTAATGCCACAATTTGATGCTATCTACCAAGGAATTTTTGATGTATCTAAGCGGGCGCTTGTGGTGTGTTTGTTCTTAATTGGCTGCGGGATTTCAATTGAAAAGTTAAAAGCAGCAGGTCCAAAACCACTTATGTTTGGCGTAAGTTTGTGGGTGATGATATCCACAGGTTCACTTGCTTGGTTAACACTGACTTAATTTGAAATTAACGCGGCTTAATGCTCAGCGGAAAACACTCCATCTAAAGTAACAAGCTTAAAGTAGATATAAATTATTTAACGAAGGCAGAGCAATTATGTTGCTTTGCCTTTTTTATACTCATAACAAGCGCAATGGTTAGAACAAAGGCTGTTAACTCAGCGAGTGATCGAATCAAACCTTCAGAGACAATTGCTAAAGCAATTTGCAGCAGTATTGCGGATACCAGAACCATTTTCATATTAATACCGTTAATCACTATTCCCTTAGTTATTCAATATTTCCTTGATTTACGGTTTTATTATGATTGAAAGTTATAAATATCTTAAATTCTGTTTCGGACTATTTTATCGCTAAATCAACTAACTCATCCAAGAAAGTTACTCCATGTTGTTTAGATAACTTTTGCTAGTTTAGCCGCTTAGCATGGCTATTTACTCTTGATAGAGTTCGCATCCAAGTAGCCTAATTCAACTGTTCTTCTAACCATCGAATAAAAGTTCTTACCTTGGGTCTTTTTTCTGTTCCTAACGGGCAAATCAAGTCATAGCTTTTTTTGGTATCCATGCTGGGATACGGCGTAATAAGCTCACCTGTTTCAATGTATGGTTTGATGAAGTGGTAGCGCCCCATTGCAACCCCAATGTTATGTAAGGCACTTTGTACTCCCATATCACGGTGACTCACGCAGTAAAATTGCTCGAATAAATTGATATCAAGATCATGATATTTGATCCAACGCTGCCAAACATCTGAACCTAATGCGTGAATAAAGTTAATTCGGTGCAAGGAATCCAAACCGTCATCAAAAATATTATGCTGTGCTGCATAACTAGGAGTGCAAACTGGGATATAGCTTTCACCAAATAACCGTTGACGGTGCATATCAGTCAAATCTTCCGCGCCATAATAAATGGCTATATCTAAGTGGTTTTGATGAAAATCTTGCTCTTCTTGCGAGAAAATATTGAGATTAAATTTTGGGTATCGCTGCTTGAAATCGGCAAGCCTTGGCAATAACCAACTGTTGGCAAAAGCAGGGCTAGTCCCAATATTGATCTGACCGTACAAATCGGTATTGGTAATATCTTCTATCTCTCCAAAAATAGAACTTAGCGATTTAGATAAGGTACGTTGGAACCGCTGCCCTTCTTCCGTTAATTCAAGTTTCCGAGTCCCACGCACAAAAAGATTAAACCCCAATTCACCTTCCAGAACTTTGATTCGATGACTCACAGCACCTTGAGTTAAATGCAGTTTCTTTGCTGCTAGCGTAAAGCTCATCTTCTCAGCCGCCACATTGAAAGTATGAAGATTTCTAAGTAAAGACTGGTGGTTTGCCATATTGCCTCATGCATTAAAATTTTTAATCCATCCTACTACTCGTTTCGTTTGTTTGCACCAATAAATAAGTTTCTAATAGTTGCAGTTACTTAAAACCCTGCATTGAACAAAACTGAACATCATTATTCATCTGCAGGGTCATTAAAAAAATTAATAACAAGCTTAGGGGCATTTATGAATATACTTGGGTATATGCAGAAGGTAGGTAAAGCACTGATGGTTCCAGTGGCAACATTACCTGCTGCGGCAATTTTGATGGGGATTGGCTACTGGCTAGATCCGGTTGGTTGGGGTTCAGAAAGTATCCTAGCTGCATTTCTCATCAAGTCTGGGGGAGCAATCATCGACAACATGGCGGTACTATTTGCCGTTGGTGTTGCTTTTGGGTTAAGCCGCGACAAAAATGGTTCAGCTGCTCTTTCAGGTTTCGTGATGTTCCTAGTCGTAACAACCTTACTATCACCGGGTTCTGTTGGGCAATTGATGAATGTTGAGCTGAGTGAAGTACCTGCAGCTTTTGGTAAGATCAGTAATCAATTCATCGGTATTATTGTCGGTATTATTTCTGCTGAAATATATAACCGTTATTCAACCGTTGAACTTCCTCAAGCATTAGCTTTTTTTAGTGGTAAACGTTTAGTGCCTATTTTGACCTCAATTGCAGGTATGGCACTTTCATTTGCTCTTTTATACATCTGGCCTGCAATCTACGATGCTTTAATTCTTTTGGGTATCAAGCTTGAAGGTATGGGCGCAATTGGCGCTGGTCTATTTGGTTTCTTTAACCGCTTATTCCTTTCTGTAGGTATGCACCACGCGCTTTACCCTGTTTTCTGGTTTGATGTTGTCGGTATTAACGATATTCCAAACTTCTTAGGTGGCGCTCAATCCATCGCTAACGGAACAGGTATTCCTGGAAAGACAGGCATGTATCAAGCGGGATTCTTCCCAATCATGATGTTTGGCTTACCGGCTGCTGCTCTTGCTATGTACCACTGTTCTGATGCTAAGAATAAAAACCAGGTCTTCGCGATTATGCTAGCGGCAGCAATGGCTTCTTTCTTCACAGGGATTACTGAGCCATTAGAATTTAGCTTTATGTTCTTAGCTCCAGTACTTTTCTTAATTCACGCAGTTTTAACAGGCTTATCGCTGTATATCGCTGCAAGCATGGAATGGATGGCAGGCTTTGGCTTCTCGGCAGGCTTCGTAGATTTAGTGCTTTCTAGCCAGAATCCATTAGCGGTTAACTGGTATATGTTGCTGATTCAAGGCGTTGTGTTCTTCGCGCTTTATTACTGCATATTCCGCTTCGCAATCATTAAGTTCAACTTAAAAACACCTGGTCGTGGCGAAGAAATGGCGGCGGCAGAAGAATCTGAAACCCCAGAGGCTCTTGCTAACTTAACAAACAGTTATATCGAAGCCATTGGTGGTGCAGACAATATTCTAGAAGTAGATAACTGTATTACTCGCTTACGCCTAACCGTAAAAGACTCATCAGTAGCAGACAGCGACAAGTTGAAAAAGTTAGGTGCAGCAGGCGTAGTACCCGTTGGGAAAGGTGGACTGCAAGTCATTATTGGATTAGGAAAAGTCGATAAAGTTGCCGACCAAATGAAGAAAGCTCTAGCGTGACACTATCAACAATAAGTATGTACACAGCTAATGGTTAGCATGAACAATAAATAAAAGTTCTAAGAATTTGTGATGGTTTCACTTCCATCACAACCCCCTGAAGCGCAATTCCGATTAGTCACCGTGATTGCGCTTCGTTTTATATCAATTAGCCACACTCATCAGTTTATTTCAATTCACTGCTTTAGTATCACTGGCTTTTTCACGCTCTATTTTAAGCCATTGTGCCAGCTGGGCTCTCGAAACCTTTATGCCTTGCTGCTCTAACTTTGGCATTTGATAGTACTCAACTGGGTGTTTGAAACGTTCAATGACATCATTTAATTGCTTTGTATACCAACTATCACTTTCGAGCTCATTACAATCAATAATCGCTATAGGTCTAAAGCCAAATTCCGTATCTTCAACAGGAACAATAAAGCTCTGCTTTACACCAGCCACCTGATTAAGTGCTCTTTCAATTTCTTCACAATGAATGTTTTCTCCACCAGAAATAAATTGATTATCCGCTCGTCCAATCACTTTCAGTTGGTCATTTACCCAAACACCCAAATCTTTACTGTCAAACCAACCTTCAGAGTCAGTCAAAGGTGAAACGCACCCTTGATGGTAGTAACCACTAGCGAGTGTTTTTCCGCCGATAAAGATTCTTTTATCCACCAGCTTGATTGCTCGGTAATCTAAAATAGAACCAGCCGTGTTTGACTCTTCAGTTTGACTCAATTCTTTTTTTTGATTCGTCATATCACTGGAAATTGCACGAGCAGTCACTGTTGAGGCTGCTTCTGTCATTCCATAACCAAGCCAAGTTTCAATACCTTGGACGTTAGATTCTTTTGCTAATGACTCTGGAATATGACTGCCACCTAATAGTACATGAGTCAGTTGTAATGGATATTCAGCACTGAGTAAACGCTGTAATTGAGTAGCGACCAAAGAAGCATGTGTGCAACCTTTGATATCTTCTTCTAAATGCCCAATCCCTACTTTCAAACACCCGCCAGCACTTAACCAGCGAAATACAATGGCTAAGCCAGACACATGATACATCGGTAAACTCAGTAACCAGGTATCCGAGTGTTCGTAAGAAAAGCCATTAAGTAAACCACCTGCAGAAGCAAGATGCTGATCTGCGGTATGTACCACTGCTTTGGGATTTCCAGTCGAGCCCGACGTAAAAACAATCGTAGATAAATGAGTGGTATTTATAGCTACAGATGAAGAAATAGAAGTAGTTAAACGATGGTGTCTATGCTCATCAATAGACGACTTTAATTCTCTAACGGGATTCAAGGAGATGTCATCTAGCTTTGGAAGTGATACCACGGTGACCTGTGGAGCTAAGTAGGGATTTTTAGAAGAAGTATTCCACACATAGATAGGCTGCTCTTTCGCAAATAGCGTATCGAGCTTTTGCTGAAGTTTAACTTCTGGTTGCGGCATCACAAACGCCGCAATAACCCCCATTTTCAGACACGCTAATAAGGTGATCACTTGTTCGCTTGAGTTCTTCCCGATTATAGTAAGGACATTCCCTTCTTTTAATCCTTGCTGATTTAAACAAGCCACATATTCATTCACCAAGTGCTGAACACCTCCCCAGCTGTATCGCTTATTAGGTGTATCTAAGGCGCAACGTTGCTGTTCACTATGAGACCAATTCTCCCATAGTGAAGAAGTATAAATGAGCGAATGGGAAGCAGAATTCATACTACGAACGCCACACGATCTCTTGCGATTCAAGAGGTGTTACTGGGAGTAAACTTCCAGGCCACGTAACTTCCAGTTGAGCTTTAAATAACCCGATGGTATCTAACCCAGGGACTTCGTTTGGCAAGTGCTGCTGTGCTAAGCGAGCAAGTTGACATAAACCAAGGCTAGATTCGAGACTAGAGCTGATCACCGCTTTCATCCCTAGTTGTTCTGCTCTTTTGATAAGCGAAACGCAGCGATCAACAGAACCAATCAAAGTTGGCTTAATAACAATCGCTTTTGCGCCAGTTAAAGAATCCAGTTCAAAATCGGCTTGTTTCACCAATTCTTGCAACGTCTCATCCCAAGCAATAGCAACGCCATTATCAATAGCAAACGCCAAGCTCGCTTCTGGCTGCATGCAAGGTTCTTCAATGAAACTAATGCGTTGACGCAAAGATGGTGAGATATACTTAATGAATTGCTTTGCTTTCTCAGGCTTCCAAGCGCGATTGGCATCAAGACGCAAAGTCAGATCAGGAATTGATTCAAGAAATAAGCTGACGAGCATTCCATCACGAATGGCTTCATACAACCCGACTTTTACTTTAGCGACTTTCTCGCCTTTCATCTCATTCAGAGTGGGGATCAGCTCATCAGGGTCTCCTGAACAAAGCGGAGCAGCTTGGTAATTGCCCTCTGTTGGCAATTGCTTATTTAGCTCTAGCTCAGCCATAGACAAACCAAAAGCCACTGAAGGGTGAAGTTCATCTAAATTAGATAATTGCCCCCCTGATACCCAACGCTCTAAAAATTCTTGAGTTTGAATCCCAGCGTCTTCTAAGCTTTCAAGACTAAACCCAGGCAAAGGGGAAACTTCGCCATAGCCAACTAGACCACCTTCTACCAGTTTTATGATGTAACCGGTTCGCTCTGTGAGCTTGCTGTCTCTAAGAATAACACCGCTATCCATAGGCAAACGAAAACGGTACAGAGTAGCTTGACGATCTGAGTTCATAGGAGTTCCTAAAGAGAAATAAAGAAATTAAGAGCGACCGAATAAGTCACTCTTAAGAAAAGCCATCTAAGTGTAGACACTTTGAAGTAAATAGGGATTAAGGGTTACGAGGGAATTTATCGAAATCAGGACGACGTTTTTCGTTGAAGGCATTGCGCCCTTCTTGACCTTCTTCTGTCATGTAGAACATCATGGTCGCGTTACCAGCCAGCTCTTGTAAACCTGCTTGACCATCACAGTCAGCATTTAAAGCGGCTTTTAAGCAACGTAATGCCATTGGGCTGTGTTGTAATACTTCACGACTCCAACGTACTGCTTCTTTTTCTAAATCTTCTACAGGAACAACAGTATTCACTAAGCCCATATCAACGGCTTCTTGAGCATCATAGAAACGACACAAGAACCAGATCTCACGAGCTTTTTTCTGACCCACAATACGAGCCATGTATGAAGCGCCCCAACCGCCATCAAACGAACCTACTTTAGGACCGGTTTGACCAAACTGTGCATTTTCAGCAGCAATCGTTAAGTCACACATCATATGAAGCACATGACCACCACCAACTGCCCAGCCAGAAACAGCGGCAATAACAGGTTTTGGACAAGTTCGAATTTGGCGTTGGAAATCAAGAACGTTTAGGTGGTGTGTTCCTGTGTCATCTTGGTAACCGCCGTAGTCGCCACGGATACTTTGATCACCACCTGAACAGAACGCCTTCTCACCTAAGCCCGTTAGGATGATCACACCGACTTTCTCATCGTAGCGTGCATCTGCAAGAGCATTAATCATCTCTTTCACGGTTTGGGGACGGAATGCATTGTGAACCTGTGGGCGAGCAATAGTGATCTTTGCAATACCATCATCAGATTTATGGTATTGAATATCTTCATACTCACCGCTCGCATCATTCCAATTAACGGCTGCGTAAAGTTCTTCTTCGGTTATGCCTACTGTTTTTGCCATGGTGATTCCCATTGTTCTTTAAAAGACCACAGAAAACCATGGTCTGATTAATTAGTCTTGTTGTGGTGATTATCAGGCGTTGAGCCGCCTCCACAATACTGTTTGATTAAGTCTGTAAATAGCTCAGGCTGTTCAAAATGAACGTTGTGCCCGGCATGATCCACTTCGCTATAATCAAAACCACTACCCGCAGCTAGTTCAATGAATTTACGATCTTTTTTGCCACAAATGTAATGCAACTTAGGAGTGCACGCTTTCAATGTAGCACGTAAATCAGGTTGCTTAGCAAGTGAAGTAGATAACAACATATTTGCTACGGATACTCCAAGGTTACCACTTCGCTTTATCACTAAAGTTTGTCTTTGCTCATGATTTAGTGAAGAAAAAACACTTTGCTGGTACCAATCGTCTAGAACATGCTCAATTGATTGCTGTGCAAATCTAACAGCCCACTGCGTATCATGCACTAACCTTTGCGCTCTATCTTCATCGTTATCTAAACCGAAGTTACCACCTTCAATAATCACAGTTTGAATATTTAGATGCTTAAAGACCGATTGAGTCATCCCATACATTGCCAGTCGCCCACCTAAAGAATACCCAATCAAGACGATTGGGTATTGTGAAGGCAGACCTTGTTGCGTTATCTGAAATTCGATACTTGTCGCTATCATTTGGCAACAATCATCAAAGCCGATTGAATCAACAAATCGGCTTTGTCCATGACCAGGAAGATCAATACATACCTGTGGGAAATCAGAAAGAAATGGGTGGCATGAACTCCAATCATCCCCACTTCCTAAAAGACCATGTAGATACACAAGCAACGGTTTCTTAGATTCTTCATCTAAAGTGGGGTGATAAGTAGAGTAAAGCATGTCAACTCCTTAGATTAATGCCTCTTTAAGCATTACATTGAACTGTTTTAACAAGCTAGAAGCTTGCTCTGCAGGTGTCTTTACTTCAAGAATAAGCACGCCGCTGCCATTAGAAAAGTGCTCTTCAATCTTATTTTGATAACTAGATAGCGTTTCTGGACTGGCATATTGCAATTGAAATTGATGAGCTGCATGTTCGAAATCATACCCATGAGGCATTTGATAAAGTGCCTGCTTTTGCTGCTCTGGAACAGGTAACAAATCAAAAATAGCACCGCCATCGTTATTATTAACAACAATCACCATTGGCGTTTTTACGTGCGTGAGTAAAGCTAAAGAATTTAAATCATAAAGCAGTGATGTATCGCCAATCAACATCAAAAGTGGCTTATGCGTTGCTGATATGACCCCAGCAGCAGTCGCGACCAAACCATCAATTCCTGACGCACCACGATTAGTAAAAACTTGTGTTTTGTCTAAGCGAGCCAGCATATCGATAAGTCGTACAATTAGGCTATTACCAATAAAAACATCTCTACCAATAACTCTAGCAGACAAATCAGCAGCGACTGACAGCTCCGTCAGCTGGTCATTGCTGGTTAACTGAGCGAGCGTGAGTTCACTTATTGATCGTGATAGCTGCGTTAACTCATCCCCCCAACCGGCTGAAGGTTTTAATAAGCTAGGTGTACTTTGAGCACTCAGCCATTGTGAGATACCAGAGACAATATGGGTTTGAGGAAGGTGATCTTGATTAATGCGATGAGTTTCGGGAGAGATGACAACATACTGCTCTGAATTAAACTCCGTGGCTTGTTGCTTGATCCACTGGTTCAAACGCTTGGAAACGATTCTCTCACCCAACTGTAAGATAAACTGACAGTCCGCTAAAAGGTGCTGTGCATGCTTGTTCTGCATCCAAAGATCGTAATGTGCCCAATCGCTATTCATACCAGACTGAGGATCACAAAACACAGGCCAACCAAGTGACTTCGCAAAATCCAGAGCCTTTTCCGCTTCCTTAACGTCTACAGAACCTATCACTACTACACCTTTTTGATACGCGTAATCGCTGGCTTGGACGGACGTGTTTGAAGCTGAAGTTTTGAAAAAAACCGTGTTTGTGTAGGTTATTAAGCTCTTCTTCCAATTATGCACCGACTGTAGGTAGTCTTCGTACATGACTTTTTCATTATTTGAATACAAAGGCTCAGGAAATGGGCAGTTGATATGGATAGCCCCGCCAGCAGAGGCTTGTTTATTCACGAGTTGATCTACTGATGTCAGTAACCAGTTGAGAGGAACCTGCAACGATGGGCTGGGTAAATTCAAAGCCGATTCAACGTGAGATGAAAAAATCCCTTGCTGTTGAATCGCCTGATTCGCTCCACAATTGATTAATTCCGTCGGTCTATCTGAGGTCAGCAAAATCAACTTTTCACGAGTAAGTCCCGCTTCAGCAACCGCAGGCAAAAGATTCGCAACCGCGGTCCCTGATGTCACAATGACCGCGACAGGTTTTTTACTGGCTTTCGCAAGACCAAGCGCAAAAAAACCTAAACCACGTTCATCAAAATGCGTATGTAAAGTTAGGCCCGAATTAGCTTCTGCTTCCAATGTTAATGGCGTCGAACGAGAGCCGGGAGCCACACAAACATCCTCCACTCCACATCGTACAAGTTCTTCTAAAAGCGTGTCACACCAAATTCGATTAACCACGGCTTGATCATAAATCATGAAGCAACCCCCAGCGGTGGGTGATCTGAAATCAAGCTCAATAGTGTAGAGACCTTCTTATTTAACTCTTGCCATTCATGCTCAGCGACGGACCCTGGAACGATCCCTGCGCCAGCAAATAATTGAACTTGATCATTAACCACTAGAGCACTTCGGATTGCGACACAAAATTCTGCTCGTTGGTGGCTAATAAAACCGACAGAACCGGCGTACCAACCACGTGCAAAGGGTTCGTTTTCTAGAATAAAGTCTATCGCCTCTTTACGAGGTAAGCCAGCAACTGCCGCTGTCGGCTGTAAGGAAGCTAATAGTTGCACCCCATTCACACCACTTTTTAATTGAGCATGAATATTTCTTTTCAGATGTTGAACTTTACGTAGCCGAACCAATCTTGCTTCTTGTTCCACATCAACAGAGTGAGAATGCTGTGTTAAGCGTTCAATAATGTCATCAACGACATACTGATTTTCATTGAGGTTCTTTGTATCTTGAGATAACCAGTTCGCAAGCTCCATGTCTTGAGTAGCGTTATCACCCCGTCCAATCGTTCCTGCAAGTGCTTCAGTATGTAATTCAGTTCCATGACGGCTATATAGGCGCTCTGGTGTCGACCCGATAAAGCTGTGTTTCGAATCCAGTACCAACATGAAATGAAAACTGTGGTGATTCTGCAAATAGCTCGCTTTCAGTAATTGAGCAGCACAAATCGGCTTATCTAAAGTCAGCGTTGTTTTGCGAGCTAGTACTACCTTTTTATAATCTTCAGCATCAATGCCATTTAGCACCGTGTCTACTAGCTTACCCCATTGCGGTTTCTCAGGGATGTGCTCTATGCGATCAATATGTGAAGAAAGAGGCGGAAGTGATGCTGCATCAAGCTGCAGTTTGTTCAGAGCCTTGATGGTTTGCTTACGGTCATCAATAAGATTGACAGCAAGAGACCACTCATTATCAAAACGAGCCAGTTCTATTTCTGGGAGAAAGAAGAATGATCCCATGCAACGACGATTTTTATCGGTATGACCATCAAATGACCGCCCACCCCATATACGCTGGTCTTCACCAAGAATAGCGTAAGCGGGCGCAGGATCGGAAAAAGTATGAATCTGACCAAGCGCGACGACTTCTTCACGAGTATCACGAGATTGCCAATAAAACTTAGGAAATAAAGGTTGAGCGTGAAGCCACTCAATAAATGCGAACGAAGGTTTATGCGTTAAAACTTCAACGCACCTTACCTCGTTAGGCTGAGAATTTTGTACTCGTTCAATTAAAGAAGCGACTGTTTGCTGGAAATGTGACAAATCGACCTCATTCACATCTAATTTATTATTATATTAGTTGGATACTTTATGGGTAGCCCCTACTCAGATCAAGAATGTATAAAATCTTTTCGACATTCCTGTGATTTAAAACGAACAAAGCTTATCCGTAAAAACCACATTCTGTAGATTTTTATTCTATCAAACTTCATTTTAAGGTACTTTAATAAAGTATTTAAATTATTTTCAGGAAATCGGCAATGCAAAATATCGGGATGTCGTCAAAACTCAACAGTGTATGCTATGAAATAAGGGGACCTGTACTTAAACATGCTAAGCGCATGGAAGAAGAGGGACATAAAATCCTAAAGCTAAACATAGGAAACCCCGCCCCATTTGGTTTTGACGCCCCTGATGAAATCCTTGTTGATGTAATTCGTAACCTTCCGACTTCTCAAGGTTACTGTGATTCAAAGGGTATTTACTCAGCACGTAAAGCGGTAGTGCAGCATTATCAGAAAAAAGGCTTACGCAACCTTGACGTAGAAGATGTATATATCGGAAACGGTGCTTCTGAGCTTATCGTCATGTCTATGCAAGCTTTGCTCGATAGCGGTGATGAGGTTCTTATTCCAGCTCCAGATTATCCACTATGGACAGCTTCTGTCGCACTCTCTGGTGGTACGCCAGTACATTACCTATGTGATGAAGATGCAGATTGGTATCCGGATCTGGATGACATGCGCGCGAAAATTACACCAAAAACTCGCGGTATCGTTTTAATCAACCCAAATAACCCAACAGGTGCAGTTTATAGCCGTGATTTCCTGTTAAAAGTCGTTGATATCGCACGCGAAAATAATCTAATAATTTTTGCCGATGAGATCTACGATAAAGTCTTATATGACGGGGCTGTACATACATCAATCTCTACACTCGCTGAAGATGTACTTATGGTGACTTTCAATGGTTTATCAAAAGCCTACCGTGTATGTGGCTTCCGCGGTGGTTGGATGTTCTTAACAGGACCTAAGCACCTAGCTAAAGGGTATGTTGAGGGCTTGGATATGCTTGCTTCGATGAGACTGTGTGCCAATGTTCCGATGCAGCATGCTATTCAGACCGCTTTAGGTGGTTATCAAAGTATCAATGAACTACTACTGCCTGGTGGTCGCCTACTAGAGCAGCGTGACCGCGCATGGGAACTTATTAATAAAATCCCAGGTGTATCATGTGTCAAACCTAAAGGGGCAATGTACTTATTCCCTAAAATTGATACTAAGATGTATAACATCAAAGATGACCAAAAAATGGTGCTCGACTTCCTTAAACAAGAGAAAGTATTGCTTGTACAAGGAACCGGCTTCAACTGGCCAAAACCCGATCACTTCCGAATTGTGACTTTACCTCACATCGAAGATCTTGAAACGGCAATTGGACGCTTAGAACGTTTCTTATCGACTTATCGCCAAGACTAGCTTTAGACTTTGAAGCCATAAGCCAGTATGAACAATTATAATCACTTGTTTTAACAAGGCTTTAAATTGTAATCATTGGCTTCTATGCTTAAAAGGTTCCTATTAATTAGGAACCTTTTTTGTATCTACTACTCAGCATCAAAAGTGCATTGCATTTTAAAGGGATCATTATGACTCAAAGCCATTTTTTTGCTCACCTTGCTCGAATGAAGCTTATTCAACGCTGGCCATTAATGCGCTCCGTATCTACAGAAAACATTTCAGAACACAGCTTGCAGGTCGCATTTGTCGCCCACGCCCTCGCGGTTATTAAGAATAAAAAATTCGGAGGTCAACTTAACCCGGAACACATTGCATTACTTGGCATGTACCACGATACAAGTGAAGTTCTGACTGGTGATTTGCCAACTCCTGTCAAATACTACAACCCTGATATTGCACAAGAATACAAAAAAATTGAAGCTGCCGCCGAGCAACGATTACTTTCCATGGTCCCAGAAGATTTTCAAGATGACTTTGCGCCATTTCTAATATCTGGCTCTGTAAGTAATGAAGAGCAATCCATAGTTAAACAGGCAGATACTATCTGCGCTTACCTTAAGTGTTTGGAAGAGCTCAGCGCAGGTAACCATGAATTCGAGCAAGCCAAACGTCGCTTAGAAGAAACACTAGAACAGCGTAAAAGCCCAGAGTTAACCTATTTTTTAACGACTTTTGCCCCTAGTTTTGAATTATCGCTAGACGAAATCAGCTAGCTGAGTATAAGTTGGAGATATCAGAGGCAATAGCCCTAATAAAATCAAATTGATAGGTGATGATTTGGACTTTTCAATCAGCCCAGAATGGCAACATCGCAATGACGATGAACATAAAATAAGAAGAGATGACCACCGCAGCCCGTATCAGAGAGATCGCGCCCGCGTTCTTCATTCGGCTGCATTTCGTCGCTTACAAGCCAAAACTCAAGTCCACGGAACTGCGGTTAATGATTTTCACCGTACTCGCCTGACTCATTCACTTGAAGCTGCGCAGTTAGGCACGGGTATTGTGGCTCAGCTTAAAAAGAAGCAGCCTGAGTTCCGAGACCTGCTTCCTTCTGACAGCCTTATTGATTCAATATGCTTAGCGCATGATATTGGTCACCCACCTTATGGTCATGGTGGTGAAGTCGCTCTAAATTATATGATGCGTGACCATGGCGGTTTTGAAGGTAACGCTCAAACATTTCGAATTGTGACTCGGTTAGAACCCTATACTGAGCACCATGGGATGAATTTATCGCGTCGTACCTTACTTGGGCTTATCAAATATCCAGCCCTGCTAAGTAAAGTTCAAGCTAAACTCAAGCCGCAACCAGTTAAGCACCAAAGACAGCTTAGGGCTAAAGATTGGATGCCCGCTAAAGGCATTTATGACCAAGATAAAAGCTTGTTTGATTGGGTTGTTGCACCATTATCAAACAATGATAAAGCTTTACTCAGCCAAATGCGTGATGTGGAAGTTGAAGACTCTCAGCATAAAAAAACAAAGTACAAGTCACTTGATTGCTCAATCATGGAGTTATCGGATGATATTGCATACGGTGTTCATGATTTAGAAGACGCGATTGTTCTAGGTCTGGTCACGAAGTCACAGTGGCTAGAATCTGTCCATAATAGCCTCATGGAAGCAAACGACCCTTGGGTCAACGAGCATTTAGAATCAATCACTAAAATGCTGTTTTCTGGTGAACATTACCGCAGAAAAGATGCTATCGGTGGAATCGTCAATGCACTCTTAACCAGTATTTCAATCAGTCGTGTACCTGAAAAATTTGAAAGTGATCTACTTGCTTATAATGCGTATTTAGAGCCAAGTATGGATCTAGTGCTTAGTACGCTCAAACGCTTTGTTAGCCAATTCGTTATTCAGATCCCACAAGCTCAGATCATTGAATACAAAGGCCAGCAAATCATCATGGACATGTTTGAAGCATTTAGCGCTGATCCTGAACGTCTGCTGCCTTTAACAATAAAAGAGCAATGGTTGAAACAAACCGATGAGTCAGGTCAAATGCGAACCATAGCGGACTATATATCTTCAATGACGGATGACCTTGCTCAGAAAATGCATCAGCAATTGTTTTCAGCTCACACTGGTTTTTAGCCAATACTGCTCTTTAGTTCTAACCGAAAGCTAAGAAGCTAAACGAGCATGCTGTAATCATGGCTAAGAAAGGTAATTCTTTTCAAATACACCAGGAGGCATTTGATCAATTTGAAATTGAATCATTTTATCAAAAGCCACCAGCAGCGAATTAAAGTCATTCTGCGGTTCAAGTTGGTTCAGTAAGTGATAACCGGCTTCAACCGTAGATAAACTATTTTCACTCGGCGCTTTTCTTATCCGATAGTTACCTTTTAAATCTTTAGGTAAATGTACAGTCTTCAAACCTTGTAAGTTCTTAGATACTTGCCAAATTTTGAAGGCTTTCTTCCAAGTGCCATCTAATAAGATAATTCGCGTTCTCTTATTGGCTGAAACCGCTTCTTTCACTTCCATTGAAGAGTCACTTGGATAAAGGATCACATGTTCAACGTCTTGTTCTGCCAGTAATTCATTTAACGAAACGTGATCACTAAAATCTTCGCCCACAAATGTCACGCTATTACTTAGCGATAAAGATAAGATCCTCGCTGTGCCCATTGGCCGATGCTCTTCTGAAGGATGCTGAAGAATGATAAGCTCAACATTAGAACGGATTGGCGAGATCCACTCACAAATACAAGCTTTAGTAGCCTTGCTGCATTTTTGGCAATAACGATACATGGAATTGATGTGTACCCTGTTTTAGTTTTTACGACACTTTTATGTGTAATCTTCCAAATAGATATTTTTCAGCAATGGGTTATTTGGGACAAAAGCGCGATCTTTGATGGTGAGTTATGGCGGATCCTAACAGGAAACTTTTCACATACCAACATCTCGCATTTACTAATGAATTTGGCGGCACTTAGCGGAATTTGCTTTTTATTCTCTCCGAATAGAAATCAGCTTATCACGGCATTACTCCTGATCAGTTTGGCAACAGGTATCGCTTTATTAGCGACTGATATTAAACTTTATGTTGGATTATCAGGCACCTTGCATGGGCTCTTTGCTTTATTTGCTTTAAAGGAAGCGATTGAAGGACGAAAATCTAGCTGGGTACTTGTTGCCGGGGTAATCGTAAAAGTAGGCTGGGAACAGTTATATGGAGCATCAGCTACCACCAGCAGTATGATTGATGCTCGGGTTGCCATTGAGGCTCATCTAGCAGGAACATTAACCGGAATAGCACTTGCATTACCTTGTGCCTATAGAAAAGCCCAAAGCATACCAGCGAAAGACTGATGATAGATCTGCACTGCATTTGCCTAGAATGCTAAATTATTTTCAGAGAGATGGGGAATGTCGACTTCAAATATTAGAACCAACCATTTCAAGTCGACCTTTCAATTATAAACTCGCTTGTAAGATATTTCTGATAGAGCGCAGCGTCGTCTCAGTTGATTGATAGTCCAATTCAACCTCTGTGAAAATCTCATTAACTTCAAGCATAAGGGTTGGATACGAATGAACGCCAATAGCATGCTTAAAGCTTAATTGGTCATCCAGCTCCCCTTCTAACAATTTACTGGATAAATCAGTCGTAAATTGCTGAACATTTAGACCAAGTTCTTCCGCTAGCTGCTTATGAGTTTCTTCAGAATGAGGCAGCATTGAACGTAAGTAATAAGCATGCTGAATCGCCTCTAACATCGCTTCATAATGGTCTTGAAAACCCGCAGCAATAACAGCCCTACATGCAGGGTATGTGCTGCGAACTGGCTGGCATTTAGTCCAAAACTCGTGATTAAACTCGGTGCCTAACTTCGCTTCAATTTGCCTCCAAATAGCTTGTAGCTTTTGCTTCATGTCATCCGACATTGGCTCATCAGAGTCAGGCGCTAACCCACCAACAACATAGTTGAATTCAATACTCGCTGGAAGTTGTTGTTTTAGTAGTTCTAATGTTGGCTTATAGCCCCAACACCAACTGCACATAGGGTCGTGCACGTAATGAAGTTTAACAATCATGATCTATACCTGTTGATACTTAACTATTGGAGTATTTTACCAAAGCAATAAAAAAGGAGCCAATCAAAGGCTCCTTTACAATTAACGTGTCACTCAGTTTAACGTTTTTAAGCTTCGTCGCCAGCAACTTTTGCAGCAGCTTCTTTAACGATAGGCTGAAGTTCGCCTTTTTGGAACATCTCTAGAATGATGTCACAACCGCCGATAAGCTCGCCATCTACCCATAGTTGTGGGAATGTCGGCCATTGTGCGTAAGCTGGAAGCTCAGCACGGATATCAGGGTTTTGTAGAATATCTACGTAAGCAAATTTCTCACCACACGCCATAAGTGCTTGAGATGCTTGTGAAGAAAAACCACAACTAGGCAGTTTAGGAGAACCTTTCATGTAAAGTAGAATGGTATTTTCTTCAATTTGCTGTTTGATTTTATCGATAGTTTCCATTGCTTCCTCGTTAATGGATTGACTGCATTCATTGATCTCATTCTACCCCAATGAATGAGAATAAAAAGCACATAAAAGGTATGGTTATTTGTGCAATTCAAATTTTTGCGCAAAATTGATTAATTTCATGCAAAAGTCATTGAATAAGCTTTTAATAAAGTAAAAACTTGCTAAAATAAATCGCAAGTCAGCTTTGACTAAAAAATAATAATCATTGGAAGCAATCGAAAGTTAGCACTTTCACCTAAACGGAGAATCGAGCAATGTCATTTGAATTACCAGCTCTTCCTTATGCTAAAGACGCACTAGAACCACATATCTCAGCAGAAACTCTAGATTTCCACCACGGTAAACACCACAACACTTACGTTGTTAAGCTAAATGGTCTTATCCCTGGTACTGAGTTTGAAGGCAAAACTCTAGAAGAAATCATCAAGACTTCTACTGGCGGCGTTTTCAACAATGCAGCTCAAATCTGGAACCACACGTTCTACTGGCACTGTCTTGCTCCTAAAGCAGGCGGCGAACCAACTGGCGCTGTTGCTGAAGCAATCAATTCTGCATTTGGTTCTTTCGAAGAATTCAAAGCAAAATTCACAGATTCTGCAATCAACAACTTCGGTTCTTCATGGACTTGGTTAGTTAAAAAAGCAGATGGCACTCTAGACATCGTTAACACGTCTAACGCTGCAACTCCTCTAACAGAAGAAGGTGTTACTCCACTTCTAACTGTTGACCTATGGGAACACGCTTACTACATCGATTTCCGCAATGTTCGTCCTGACTACATGGCTGCATTCTGGAACCTAGTAAACTGGTCTTTCGTAGAAGAGAACCTAGCTAAGTAATCCAATTCGTCTGGATTAAACGCTGAATTTTTAAGCTCATGCCTTGTGCATGAGCTTTTTTATATCTGCTTACTTTTCAGTAAAATAACTCTAAAGTTCACCTTCTCGTTGCCGTTATAGATGTATCAAACGAGAGGCAACATGCAAATACACACTTTAGATAAAGCCGGAATAATCAACGAACTCAAGTTCGGGACTGGGATCAGCCATGCGGTTGAACAAGGTCGCCGTGCTGATTTTGCGTTGCTGCTTTCTATGTTTTCTAATGATGTACGAGACCACACTCCCGTTGAAGCCATTGATGAATTAGATACCAGTGAAAATCGTCTACGGCTGCAATTTGGCGTCCCTGAACCACAACAACTTCGTTCAGATCAATCGTCTTACGATATTTCTGCGCAGCAATCTGCTGGTTTTCACCAAGCAAGCATTGCGAGCGCAAAGCTCAGCCACTACTTAAAACCTGAAGTTCTGGCTTACATGCCGGAAGATACTTACGACTTCCCTGAAGAGGTTTACCAAAACTTGTCGGGGCACGATCGCCGTAAATTGGCAAACAAGAAAGCCCCAGATCTACCTAATGCAACTTTATATAACCAGCTTTCAACAGCTCATCGTATGCATCAAATCCAAGTGCAAGCTTGATTAGTTTGTCTTGAGCCTTGCTATCGAGCAATTATCATAATTTGTTGTATGCTGATTATTGTCTAACTCTCTAATTAAAGAGCAGCCTCCTTCTCTTTTTCCATACATTAAATATGAAACTTTGCTCATTTATTCGCCAATAGTGTGAGTAGTAGCCAAATTCATCAAATCTTCTTTTTCCATCTAATTTAGTTTGAACTAATTCACACCACCCTTACGAAAATTAACCCATTCTTATTCGACGTTTAACATTGCTTAGGTTTTGGGATGGAAATTAAAAGCTCAATCATACTGGTGACATCTGCAGGGTCATTGCTCGGAAGTACAATTGCCAATCATTTTGTGAACTTAGGGGCAACCGTTGTGTTATGCGACAACGACCCAGATAATTTACAAGCAACGTACATTCAATGCTCAAAGTTGTCCGATTCCGTATATAGCTACCCTATTTCTACCTATAGTAATGAAACTATTCAGGCGTTATTTGATTTCATTCAAGAGCAATTTAATACCACGCCAGATGTGCTTGTAAATAATTGGACTAGCTCACCTATGCCCAGCTTAATCAGTGAACATCACGACCATTCCTTCATGGAAGACTTATCCACTATGGCTTCCACACTTTTTTCTTTTGGGCAGATCAGTGCTGCAAGATTACGAAAAGCCAATAAAGAAGGTGTCATCGTCAATGTGATATCCCATGACGATTTTCATGATTTCTCTGGGTTAGAAAATGCCAATTCTATGGTCGCAGGGTTTACTCACAGTTGGGCAAAAGAGCTTACCCCTTTCAACATTCGTGTGGGAGGAGTGATTCCCGCAATTCATAACTCTGACGCCAAACTTGATGAGTACCATTGGGCTCAAATTCAAGACGAGTTAACCAGAACGACTGAATACATAGTCTCTAATGATTACTTTAGCGGACGGGTGGTTGCTGCCGAGGTGTAAGAGCACGAATGCTAGATAATAAACAGAGACGTTAAAATTCACGTTATAGCCGCTTTGTAAAAACAAAAAAAGCCCCAACCTTTCGGTTGGGGCTTTGAATTTCCCGATGGATAAGTATCGTGCTAGCGAAGACCTACCTCAAAACTAATGCTTACTTATTATGCGTTAGCTTTTTTAGCTTTTGGTGCTGCTTTTTCTTCAGCTGGCTTTTGGTCAGCTTTCTTCAAAATTACAGTCGTACCTTCAAAAGTTTCACCTTCAACGTATGCTTTACCGAAGTAAGACGTTGTTAGAACTTCTTTAAGCTCAGTGATTAGAGGGTAACGTGGGTTAGCACCTGTACACTGGTCATCGAACGCTTCAACAGCTAGCTCGTCTAGTTTCGCGATGAAGTCAGACTCGTTAACACCCGCCGCTTGAATAGATAGTGGGATGTCTAGGTCAACTTTAAGCTCTTCTAACCAAGTTAGTAGACGTTCAATCTTCTGAGCAGTACGGTCACCAGCTTGGCTTAGGCCTAGGTGGTCAGCAACTTCAGCGTAACGACGACGTGCTTGTGGACGGTCGTACTGAGAGAATGCAGTCTGTTTAGTTGGGTTATCGTTCGCGTTGTAACGTACAACGTTTGAGATAAGTAGTGCGTTAGCAAGACCGTGTGGTAGGTGGAACTCAGCACCAATTTTGTGAGCCATTGAGTGACACACACCTAGGAATGCGTTCGCAAAGGCAATACCAGCAATCGTTGCAGCGTTGTGTACTTTCTCACGAGCGATTGGGTCTGCTGAACCATTCTTATAGCTTGATGGTAAGTATTCTTTAAGCATCTTAAGAGCTTGTAGAGCTTGACCATCTGAGTATTCGTTCGCAAGAACAGATACGTAAGCTTCAAGAGCGTGAGTTACTGCATCGTAACCCCCAAATGCTGTTAGAGACTTAGGCATGTTCATTACTAGGTTAGCATCAACAACAGCCATGTTTGGCGTGATTTCGTAGTCAGCTAGTGGGTACTTAGCACCTGTCTTGTCGTCAGTAACAACCGCGAATGGAGTAACTTCTGAACCCGTACCTGAAGTAGTAGTGATACATACAAGCTCAGCTTTTTTACCCATTTTAGGGAACTTGTAGATACGTTTACGGATATCCATAAAGCGCATTGCAAGTTCTTCGAAGTGAGTTTCTGGGTGCTCGTACATAACCCACATGATCTTAGCAGCATCCATTGGAGAACCGCCACCTAGAGCAAGGATTACGTCAGGTTGGAAGCTCTTCATTGCTTCAGCGCCTTTCTCAACAACAGATAGTGTTGGATCCGCTTCTACATCGAAGAATACTTGAACTTCAATACCTTGAGATTTCAGGATTTGTACTACGTCATCTGCGTAACCGTTGTTGAACAAGAAACGGTCAGTTACTAGGAATGCGCGTTTCTTACCTTCTAGGTCGCTCATAGCGATTGGAAGGCTACCACGACGGAAGTAGATAGACTTAGGTAGTTTGTGCCACAACATGTTTTCAGCTCGCTTCGCTACAGTTTTCTTGTTGATAAGGTGCTTAGGACCTACGTTCTCAGAGATAGAGTTACCACCCCATGAACCACAACCTAGAGTTAGAGAAGGTGCAACGTTGAAGTTGTACAGGTCACCGATACCACCGTGAGTAGTAGGGATGTTGATTAGGATACGAGCCGTCTTCATCTTGTCACCGAAGTAACGGATGCGGTCTGCGTTAGTATCTTGGTTAGTGTAAAGACCAGATGTGTGACCGATACCACCGATTTCAACCATAGTTACCGCTTGAGCAACTGCATCTTCGAAGTCGTCTGCACGGAATAGACCTAGAGTTGGAGATAGTTTCTCATGAGCAAATTCGTCATCGTAAGAAACTTTACCCAGACCTTCACCTACAAGTACTTTTGTATCAGCAGGAACTTTAACACCAGCCATTTCAGCGATTGCTGGAGCAGGTTGGCCTACGATTTTAGCGTTTAGGTTGCCGTCGATAAGAAGCACTTTACGTACTTTATCAGCGTCAGCTTTAGATAAAACGTGAGCTTTGTGAGAAGCAAAACGCTCTTTAACTTCTTCATATACGTCGCTAACAACGATTGCAGCTTGCTCAGAAGCACATACAACGCCGTTATCGAATGTTTTAGACATAAGGATAGATGCTACAGCACGTTTGATGTCAGCTGTTTCATCGATAACTACAGGTACGTTACCAGCACCAACACCGATAGCAGGCTTACCAGAAGAGTATGCAGCTTTAACCATGCCTGGACCACCAGTCGCTAGGATAAGTGCAATACCGTCGTGCTTCATAAGCGCGTTAGAAAGCTCTACAGATGGTTGGTCGATCCAACCGATGATGTCTTTTGGAGCACCCGCTGCAACAGCTGCGTCTAGAACCAGTTTCGCTGCATCGTTAGTTGAGTTCTTTGCACGTGGGTGTGGCGAGAAGATGATGCCGTTACGTGTCTTAAGAGAAATTAGAGATTTGAAGATTGCTGTAGAAGTTGGGTTCGTTGTTGGAACGATACCACAGATGATACCTACAGGCTCAGCGATAGTCATTGTGCCTAAGCTTTCATCTTCATCTAGGATGCCACATGTTTTTTCGTCTTTGTATTTGTTGTAGATAAACTCAGAAGCAAAGTGGTTTTTGATTACTTTATCTTCAACAATACCCATTCCAGATTCAGCAACCGCTTGTTGAGCTAGCGGAATACGAGCGTGGTTAGCCGCAAGAGACGCTGCGCGGAAGATTGCATCTACTTGCTCTTGAGAGAAAGTTGCGAACTCTTCTTGTGCTGCTTTAACGCGAGCTACGAGAGCATCTAGTTCAGCTAAGTTAGTTACAGGCATGGTGGATCTCCTAAAATAATAAATATTAAAAACTTTTTATTAAAACTGCTGTGTTGTACTCAACAGCTCTCTTAGTAAATTGCTTTCAGGGCTGAGTATATTATTTCAGGGTATGAAAAAAATTGACCCAGATCAGTTACCAAAAAATAATTAACCAAAAAGTAGTACAACACTCGCAAAACAACACTTAAACTAATGATTTATATAGATTTAAATCACATTTTAATTTTGGATAAAAAACAAGCAAACAAAATATTTTCGTATATACGTTGTAATATTCTGTAAAAAAGTTTCATTTTTAATCAGTTAAGTTACATGTAGATGGGTAAATACGTGCCACTAGGAGTATATCCATCAAATTGCAACGCACCAGATCTTGACATAATTTTTATTAAATTTGTGTATCTCTTAACAATTTCTCGATTAGATCTCATATCCGTAACACATCTAGTCCAATACATAGCTGACTTGATCTCATTTTCCTTCTTTTATCAGCTTTCTTCGCAATGATGCCTATAATTAAAATGAAATAAGTTTCATAAAAATAACTAAGGCTGGAACTATGAGAGAATCACTCACATCAAAAATAAGAAGCTTTCTAAAGCAGCCAATAAATACCCCACCTAAAGATGTGAATATTCAAAACAATATCTTAGACACACTCCCGGATGGTGTTTTAGTTTGTGACGCCATAGAAGATTCGTTAGCTATCCTGTATGCCAATAACGCTTTTCTAAAATTTTTTAACCTAAATAGAATGCAAGTCTTGGGACAGAGCGTCACAGAAATCTACCGTGAATTTTGTGATTCAAAAATTTTAAATGAAGTGCAAATATCTTTAAGTACTCCAAGCGATAGCCATGTACTCACTCTTTCTACTTTTTCTGGGGCTTATCTAAGCCTTCAAGTAAGCACTATTTGTAACGCAGAAGGAGGAGTCCAGTACTTATTACTGACCCACACTGATATATCGTCGCTACATAACAACTTGTCTGGATTACAAAGTGGTAACAATACGCTTAATGATAAAGTTGAAGTACTAATAAAAGAAAATCGAGCGGCTATTGAACAGCTTGAAGCAGAAAAAAAACAGCTAGTGAATGAACTGGATTCAATGAATTCAGGAAAAGTAGTCAATACTTCAGTTACCTCAACTTCTGTTGCTGGCGCAATGTTTGATCAATTTTTTGAATGCCTACTGCTACTTGATGACAACAGCATCATTCTGGATGCCAATCTCACCATGGCTCAACTTCTCAACCAAAACACGAGTGATATAATTGGTCGCCCTATCAGCCAGTTCATCAAGCACAAATCAAACAAAGAGCTCAAAATCCCGGCATCTTTATTCGAACACCGGGATGAACTCGAAGTTGCCGGTCTTTCTGCACAAGTGAATAATCAAACCATCCCTTTGATTGGTACTATCCACAGAGTTCAACTAGACCAAGCGAACCACACTCTTGTTACGCTAAGAGATACTCAACAATTCAAAGTCACTGAAAAGGAACTACAAAGAAGCCAAGATGAGCTTCAAGAAACGGTAAGAAGACTTAACCTGGCAGCTCTCGCCGGAGGGATTGGGATTTGGAATTGGGACTTCGATACGAATATTTTAGAGTGGGATAAGCGCATGTATGACATATACGGAGTTTCCCCAGAATCCTCTACTAATAATTATGATATGTGGAAAGAAAGGGTTCATCCGGAAGATATTGAACATGCTGAACAATCGCTCGCACATGCTAGAGAAACACTTTCTCAGTTTACTTCTGAGTTTCGTATCATTTTACCTAACAATGAAACTCGCTGGATTAAAGCCGCCGCCGATGTGATTTTTGATAGCGATTCCGATACCGCTATTGCAATGGGCGGAGTGAATATCGATATAACTAAAGAAAAAAATGCACAGGATTTTCTGCGCCACGAAAGTGAAATTGCGCAAGCAGCTAATGAAGCAAAATCGATGTTTCTAGCAAACATGAGTCATGAGATTAGAACCCCAATGAATGGCGTGGTGGGTATGCTCAGCCTGCTCAATGAAACTGAGCTTACAAATGACCAGAAAACCATGGTCACCACCATTAGAGATTCATCCCTAACCCTCCTACACATTATTAATGACATTTTAGATTTCTCAAAAATTGAAGCCGGTAAAATGTCATTAGAAAGCGTACCAACCGAACTACAGATGTTGCTAGAACGAACATTGGATGTGCTTTTTCTTCAAGCAGATAAAAAACATATAGACCTATGTTTGTCTTATGACGCAGCCCTCCCGAAATTGTTAATGGGGGACAGCGTACGAATGAGCCAAGTCTTGCTTAACCTAGTGGGTAATGCCGTCAAGTTCACTGAGGGCTATATCGATATTAGAGGGCGCATCAACATTGATGCAAAACTAGTGGCTGATGACATTGCCCCCTATGTCGAGGTGACCATTAAAGATAGCGGCATCGGAATGACACCCAAACAGATCCACAAACTGTTCAACGCTTTTTCACAAGCCGATACCAGTACTACTCGCTTATTTGGTGGCACAGGCTTAGGGCTTTCAATAACGAAAACGTTACTAGAATTAATGGGAGGAGATATCACAGTTGAAAGTGAATTTGGTGTTGGAAGTACTTTCACTATTCGCCTTCCCTATATAGAAGTCACCACTCCACCAATAGATAACGACATAGCTGATCTAAAAGGTTCACGGCTATTATTCATCACCAATGATGAGTATGTCATTGAATGCTATAAATTAAACTTACAAGGTCACCAATGCTCCAGTACTTTCGTAACTTCAATTGAAAGAGCTAAGTCCGTATTGAATTATGGAGTACAAAACCAAACACCGTACAGTGTCATCGTTTTAGGACCGGATTTTAGCGCCGACAAGTTAAAGTCCACCTTAATCAACTCAGATGATTACAGTAAAGTAATAATTTTGACTAAAGACATTACAGTTGGTAATGGTCTCAACCAAGATCATGACTACATACTAAGTTGCTCCCCATTAAAACCAAGCCAATTGATTCATTCACTCGCCATTATGAATGGCACTCGGTCACCAGATCTGCCTCTGCTTGAAGAACTAGAAACAGGTAATTCACCTCAAGAAATCAAATCTGGAAAAATATTGGTCGTAGATGATCAACCAACCAACTTAGATGTCATATCGCGACAGTTGGAGCATTTAGGCTACCAGTGCGAATTGGCGAGAGACGGGCAAGAGGCCATACAAAAATGGAAAGAACTTGAATTTGATTTAATTCTGACTGATTGCCACATGCCGATCATGGATGGCTATGAGATGTCTGAACATATTCGACAAGTCGAACGAAACAGAGAAGTTAGCCCACATATTCCGATCATTGCGATTACCGCAAATGCTGTCGCCGATGCGGCGGACCAGTGCTTATCGTCAGGGATGGATGGATATTTGTCTAAACCTGTCGAATTGAAAACTCTCGATACCACAATACAAAAGTGGTTAAAAATATTACCTCAAGAGAACCAGCCTGCCGAGCATGAGGAAACCCAAAACCGCCCCCAAAATACCGTCCCCAACGACCCAATTTGCCTTGAGACTCTCAGCCAACTGCTAGGGACTTCGGAAGGAAACATTATCGCTCCACTTCTTAAAAACTACTGGGACTCTGTCAATAATGACGTTGGTTTAATAAGCCAAGCTCTTGACAATAAAGATGAAACACAAATTCAGCAGGTGGCACACGCCGCAAAAGGAGCAGCCAGATCTGCAGGAGCTATTCCTATAGCCAACACCTTTGAACAGCTACAGAATATCGCATTGGAAAAAGATTGGAATGAACTAAACCTGACTATTGACCATGGAAAAGCTGAGTTACATAAGCTAGGAAAATATCTACAAGACAATGCAATCATTAAGTAAGGATACGCTAATGAATACATTCGCAAAGAGTTTACTGTCTATACTCGTCGTTGAAGACCACCCTTTTTCTAGGGAGGCATTTGTCAGCATGCTGAAAAGAACTGGATTTGAAAATGTTAAGTCTGCCGAAGACGGAGAAAGTGCTGTCACAATACTCAACACAGATCCAATAGATCTTGTGATCACCGATATTAATATGCCCAATCAAAACGGCATTGAGCTCATCAAGAAAATAAGAACAAGCCAGACTAAGAGCTCACAATATACGAGTATTATCGCTGTAACGACTCTCTCTGACGCAGCCACGACTTCTGCTTGTATGACACTGGAAGTCGATGCTTTTTTAGTTAAACCTATATCGGTCAAAGAAGCTCAACAAAAAATCCTGCTTGCCATTTCAGAACCGAAAGAGCTGTATCAGCAACATCTTTACGCCGATATCTCAACGGAGATTAGTTTATCTCCTAAAAACCTACAGCCAGAGACTAAACAACCAAGGATAAAAGAAGTTTCATGCCACTTTTTCATCCCAGCGACACTCTCTGAACTTAAAAGTGAAATGACTATTTTAGACGACATTGAGTTATCAAATGGCTCATGCTTACTAAAGGCTGGTACTTTAATAAATCAGAAGCTACTTCGCCGGTTGTACGAGCTAAGTGAAGTTGTACAATTTGGTCATATCCGTGTAAGAGTCGATCAAAAAGATACAGTGACTTAAGTATTTACTCGCTAGAAATGAATCAGTAGATTCACATTTAACACCTCAGTAACACGTAAATGTAATACTGAAAACAAGCCAGATTCATCTCATCTAAATCTGGCTTCGTTCTATTAGTTTTTCTAAAAAAAACACAAGCTTTCGACTTAGTTTTTTTCATTAGTTGTTTCTTCTTTTCTGCATTACATTACGCCCAATTCACCTAATTTGGTCACTTGGAGGTTCAACAATATGCAAAATTTAGAACTGGCAATATTCCTTCAATTTTTTCTTGGTTTAGTAGCCGCAGTTAACCCTATTGGCATAATGCCTGTGTTTGTTTCCCTGACGGCACACATGCCTGCAGAAGAAAGGAATAAGACAGCTTTACAAGCGAATGTTGCCGTCGCAGTTATTTTGATGGTGTCGTTAGTCGCTGGTCAAATGTTGCTTGATATGTTCAGCATTTCTTTAGACTCTTTTCGTGTTGCTGGCGGGTTACTTCTGCTTAGCATCGCTTTTTCGATGATGAGTGGTAAGTTAGGTGAAGATAAACAGAACAAGCAGGAAAAATCAGAGTACATAAGCAAAGAACAAATTGGAGTAGTTCCACTGGCTATGCCTTTGATGGCTGGTCCTGGTGCAATTAGCTCAACCATTGTTTATGGTTCACGTTATCCCGCAGCAATTGACACATTTGGAATCGCCATCAGTATCGTCACATTTGCTTTATGTTCATGGATGCTATTTCGTTCAGCTCCTGTCATCGTAAGATTTTTAGGGCAAACAGGTATCAATGTGATCACTCGTATCATGGGCTTAATTTTAGGCGCACTTGGGATTGAATTCATAGCGAATGGATTAAGAAACCTATTTCCAGGGCTTGCTTAACTCACTTAGGCTGTTTATCAGGCTATCAAGTGTTTTTCATTCGATTTACACATTGAGTACTGAAACTAAAACGTTGAGGTGAGGAACTTAGAGGTGAGCTCTACACTCGCCTCTTTCGAATGAAAACGGTACTATTAAAAATATCATAGTATTTACAGCGTCTACTTATGTCTCGCCATTCACTTAAGCATCATTTATACGTCATTATTTTTGGAACGCACACTCCAGCAGGAAGAGCTTTTGATTTAGGCTTAATCATTGCAATCATTGCTTCTTTGATTGTGCTGGTATTAGATTCCATTCCAGCTTTAAATGAGCAATGGGCAGACGTTTTTATGTATTTAGAATTCGGTTTCACCGGTCTATTTACTATTGAATACTTACTGAGACTTTACTGTTCACCGAAACCAAAAGCTTATGCGGGTAGCTTTTACGGTGTCATCGATTTACTCGCGATTCTCCCGACTTATCTTGCACTTTTCTTCCCAACAGCAGCTTATATCAGCGTAATCAGAATGTTACGCGTGATGCGAATCTTTCGAATCCTAAAATTAGTTCGATATTTGCAAGACTCAAATATCTTGTTGCGTTCTCTGTTGATGGCTAAAAGAAAGATCCTGATTTTCTTTAGCACCGTTGGCATCTTAGTCATCATATTAGGTTCAATAATTTACGTTATTGAAGGACCAAAACACGGCTTTACCTCCATTCCGCAAAGTATATATTGGGCGATTGTGACCATTACAACGGTGGGCTATGGTGATTTGGTTCCGCAAACTAGCATAGGCAAAGCTATCGCCTCTATTACCATGCTGCTGGGCTATTCCATTTTAGCGGTTCCAACAGGGATCATCACAGCTGAACTGAATCAAGAAATGAACTCGCATAAGTCATTAGTTAAATGCCCAAACTGTTCTAAATCAGGGCATGAAAGTGACGCTATGCATTGCAAATATTGTGGCAGTGAACTGGCAGATCCAGATAAAAGAATTACCACACCAGAATAGACATTCAACAAATAAAAGCAGGCTAAGCTATATAGGTATCTTGCTATATAAGTATCTTGTTATATAGGTGCCTTGCTATAGAGTTATTTTGTTATAAAGATAACTAGCCTGCTATTTCCAGCTTAACCACATTACTTTTATCACTTTTTACTAACTGCTCCACTAATGCGTCAGCCGTTAATGGTTTAGATAAATAAAAGCCCTGCCCAGTTAGACAACCCATATCAAACAAATCTTGCTGCTGCTGTTTCGTTTCAACACCTTCAGCAACAACTGACACACCCAACTCGTTCCCTAATTGGATAATCGATTTAAGTAAGACCTGTGAGGTATTATTCAATGTGTAATCCATGACGAAACTTCGGTCAATTTTAAGTGTTTGAAAGTCAAAATCTTTCAGATAAGAAAGCGAAGAAAACCCCGTTCCAAAGTCATCCAGCGCAATTCTTACACCTAATTGTTTAAGCTCAGCAAAAATGACTTGTGCAAGTTCAATGTCTTCCACCATCACCGTTTCAGTAATTTCAATTTCAAGCTTATTCGTAGGCACATTTGAATCTACAATAATGTTTTTTAATCGCTCAAAAAACTCTGGGTGCTTAAGGCTTCTTGCTGAAATATTAATTCCTACGATACCAAGATCAACGCCCTGCTCTAACCATCGTTTCTGCTGGTTAAGTGCCTTTTGAGTAACCAATAAATCAAGCAACCTAATTTGGCCGGTAGATTCAGCAACTGGAATAAAATCATTCGGGTTTAACAGCCCCTTAGTTGGATGCTTCCATCGAACTAATGCTTCAACACCTTCTACTTTCTCCGTTGCTAAGTGCCATTTAGGAAGATAATGAAGCTCAAATTCATCGTTTTCGATCGCGATATTGAGCGAAGTCTCCGTGTCCTTCTGAGACATTGCTATACGATTAAGCTCTTTTGAATAAAACTGGAAGTTGTTCTTACCCATTGATTTTGCATGGTACATGGCGTTATCTGCGTACCGAATCAAGCTATCTTGAGTCGCGCTGTCTTCCGGGTAGATAGAAATACCAATACTTGCAGAAACATGAACGCTAGCACTGCCAAGTTGAAATGGAGTCGCTAAGGCAGTATTAACTTGTGACGCGATTTTATTCGCAACACTAATGGCTTTACTGACATCAGCAAGGTGGCCGAGTACCACGACAAACTCATCACCACTGAAGCGGGCTGAGAGATCGGTAACACGTATACAGTGATTAATGCGCTTTGCCACCAGCTTAAGCAACTGATCGCCCACGTCATGTCCATGCTGGTCATTCACATCTTTGAAGTGATCAAGGTCGATAAAAAGCAGAGCAAACGATTTTTTTGAGCGTTCAGCATTAAGGATAGATTGATTAAGCCGGTCTAAAAACAATGAACGATTTGGTAGACCAGTAAGAGGGTCAAAGTACGCTCTGTTATGTAATTGAGTGTTTTTTTCTTCAATGGCACTTTTGGCATCCGTCAAAGACTGTAAAAGAGAGTCTCTATTTTTTTCATACTTATGTTGAATTCGGATTGAATAAGCGGCAATAACAATAACAGCAAGAATCAGAGTAATACTGGTTCGTGTGTAGCTATCAATCCCAAGCTCATAACTGGTTTTAATCACCCGCTGTATATCATCAGCTTTACTCGCAAACTCTAAAAATTGCTCATCACGTCGAACTGAACTGAACACAACAGCACGATCAGATTGAATATGCTGATAATTCGCTTCAGCTTTAATTCTAAAATCAGCTAACATCTCACGTAAGGCAATCAGTCGTTTACGAATCTCGGGGTCATCAACAGGTTGGTAGCTCCCCATGATACTTTCTCCACCCTCTAGTAATGCAACGAGATGCCAATCAGCTATTTCAAGGTAGTACCATACTTCCTGTATTGATTGGGCAGTATCGCCCGACATGATTTCATCAAACCACAAATACGCTAAAGTGCCATTAACCTTTATCTCCGCTGCCGCTTCCGCTAACGGTGATTTCTTAACCAGCAAATGAGTGGATTGAGACACAAGTGCCGAAGTAAATGTGATAACTAACACTGCTAATAGTGATGTAAATAAGTACTTACGTTTCATAAGACGATACGAGTTTGGTGACCAAAAATAAGAATAAAAACAGAAGCTTTAAACCATAAGTCAAAATTATTTCAATTTAGTGAATCTCCAGAGTTTTATGACTTTCATGAAAGTTTGATGAACTTTTATTCAATGAGTTGTTTAAACCATTGAGAAGTTTTATATTTTTCACCAATTGTTTTATCGGTCGATCCTTTTTCACTATGCCCAAATGCCATGCTTAACACTTTGTTCAATCTCATCACTCGCCTCTTCTTTAGTGTGGCTTTGCTTTCAGCTCATACAGCATGGGCAAAAGATCTAATCCAAATTGAAGGTTCGAGTACTGTGTATCCAATCACTCGTCAACTATCACAACAATTCATGTTAGCGGAAGGAACAAAAACGCAAGTTGTCATTGGCATTACAGGTACTGGCGGGGGGTTTCGCAAATTCTGCCGTGGAAGAACAGATATATCCAACGCATCAAGACCGATTAAAGAAACCGAAAAAGCCCTATGCAAAGCAAACGGAATAGAGTTTTTAGAGTTGCCCGTAGCCTTGGATGCATTAACTGTCGTTGTGAATAAACAAAACAATTGGGTTGATTCACTTTCTTTAGAGCAGCTAAATAGAATTTGGCGTGCACCATCCGAAAACGTATTGAGCACTTGGGAGAAAGTTAATGATCACTACCCCAATCAACCTTTAAACTTACACGGTCCGGGCTCAGATTCTGGTACTTATGATTATTTTGTCGATGTTGTGCTGGATAAAGAAATCAGTCGTCAAGATTACATAGCGAATGAAGATGATAATGCTATGACTGCTGAAGTTGCAGTAGATAGATATGCAATGGCTTTCTTGGGTTTTGCTTACTATTCATCGAATCAAGATAAATTAAAAGCTATCGCCATTATTGACGAAAATGGAGTCGCCACTCTTCCTAGTGTTGAGAATGTGACAAACGGACTTTACGGAGACTTATCACGACCGCTCTTTGTATACGTAAACAAATCGGCTTTGGATAAACGAGCTTCATTAAAGCGTCTTTTAGAACTCTATTTTCATCAAGACAATATTCATAGAACGGTTACTAAATCCGGTTATATTCCTCTATCAGCCGAGATGTACGATCAAGCACGAAGTATCTTACAAAAAGGCAAGACTGGATCTGTCTTTAACAATGAAGATCTCAGCTCTAACTTTGAGCAGTTCTTACACGGAGAGTAACTGACTACTGAAGTAATCTAATTTTATCTCCTAGACTAAACAAAAAAAGCACCTTAAAGGTGCTTTTTAGTTAATTCATCGTTTTTTACATATTACTTCTCAGCAAGAATGATGCGTAGTGTACGACGAAGTGGCTCTGCAGCACCCCATAGTAATTGGTCACCAACAGTGAATGCGTTCAAGAAGTCATTACCCATCGACATCTTACGAAGACGTCCCACAGGAATAGACATTGTGCCCGTTACTTTTGCTGGAGTCAGTTCTTGTGCAGTAATGTCGCGATCGTTTGGAATCACTTTTACCCAATCATTGTGAGTCGCGATGATTTCTTCAATTTCATCCATTGGCACATCTTGCTTCAGCTTGATAGTTAAAGCTTGAGCATGACAACGCATTGCGCCAATACGAACACATGTGCCATCAATTGGAATTGGTGCACCGTCTAGGCCAAGAATTTTATTTGCCTCAACGCCTGCTTTCCACTCTTCTTTGCTCTGACCATTTTCACGCTTCACATCAATCCAAGGAATCAGTGAGCCAGCAAGTGGAGCACCAAATTGATCAGTTGGGAATGATCCTGAACGGATAGTGTCTGCAACCTTTTTATCAATATCCAGAATTGAGCTTGATGGGTTAGCCAATTCTGAACTCACGCTGTCATTGATCACTCCCATTTGAGAAATCAATTCACGCATGTTCTTAGCACCTGCGCCAGAAGCCGCTTGGTAAGTCATTGCGCTTACCCACTCAACAAGACCTTTTTCATAAAGACCGCCAAGTCCCATAAGCATTAAGCTAACAGTGCAGTTACCACCAACAAAAGTGTTTGTGCCGCTATGAATACCTTGCTGAATTTGAGCCAAGTTTACAGGGTCTAGTGTGATGATAGAGTCTGCATTCATACGAAGTGTAGAAGCAGCATCGATCCAGTAACCTTTCCAACCCGCTTGACGCAATGCTGGGTAAACTTTCTCGGTGTAACCACCACCTTGACAGGTAATGATTGCATCTAATTGTTTGAGGCTTTCAATATCAAAAGCGTCTTGTAGCATACCCGCGTCTTTACCGCCTAAAACTGGTGCAGGAATACCAATTTGAGATGTGCTGTAATAAACAGGTTCAATAAGATCAAAATCTTTTTCTTCAACCATACGCTGCATTAGTACAGAACCAACCATGCCACGCCAACCGACTAGACCTACTCTCATCTCGAACTCTCCATGTAAAAATTAAATTGCTTATCCCATCTATAAGTTTTTCAGGCAAAGAACTCAAGTGCTTTTTGTCAAAAATTGTAAGTTTTTCGTTTCTTTTAAGTGAACACGGTGAATCATGGAGTTATCCATCTTGAGAAACCAGAGCTTATTGCACTGATTGATCGCCTATTTTTATTCTAAAAATCAAAAAGTAGAACAAAAAACACACTAAAGATTATCTATATTCATTCCAATTAAACAGAAATTACCACTAACGATTATTAGTTAGGCAGAATAATACTTCACATAACGAAAACAACGTGCGACAGAAATCAACATGTAATAACCATGAATTTAACAAATAATTAGACCATAAAACCACATATGTGATATTTAATAGTCAAATATCACAACTTATGAGCATTTTTTCGATATAATAAACTAATTAATGTAGTGTCCTTTGCGCACCCCACTCCATAATAAAGCACTACAAATGCTCAAAATAACAAGAGGCTTCTATGCAGCAACGAATAACCCGCCTACCTAGCCTGTTACAGGTAGTCATAGCGTTAGGATTATTTTTATCACTCGCATTCTCTTTCACAGCACAACTTGATCTCCCAATTCAACTCGCCCTTTATATAGGCTGGTTTATTATCATTGGGCTTGGTATTCGACTCGGTCACGAATATAAAGATCTAGAGAAATCAGCATTAAACGGAATATCTAATGGCTTAGGGGCTGTTTTAATACTTTTAGCTGTTGGTGCGCTTGTCGGGACTTGGATCTCAGGCGGCATTGTACCTACCATCATTTACTATGGTCTTAAAGCGATTCACCCTTCTATTTTCCTTCTTGCTACTATGATCATTTGTTCACTTACTGCTCTAGCAACAGGTACCTCTTGGGGAGCGGCTGGTACAGCGGGTATCGCGATGATGGGAATTGGTCAAGGGCTTGGTGTTCCAGCTCCAATCACTGCTGGTGCTGTACTTTCTGGCTGTTATTTCGGTGATAAAATGTCGCCGCTTTCTGACTCGGTGATCCTTGCTTCTTCTATGTCGAATGTAGAAGTTGTTGAACACATTAAGGGAATGCTGCCAGTCGCCTTAATTAGCTATGTCATTACGGGGATAATGTTTACTGCATTTGGCTTTCACTACGCAGGTAATGTTGATATGACTCAAGTTGAGTCTGTCATTAAAGCGATGGAAGTTCAGTTCTACATCACACCTTATTCTTTCGTACCTGTTTTGATCGTTCTTGGCTTGCTTGCTTTCCGTATGCCTTCATTCCCAGTCATTAGCTTCGGCTCTCTACTCGGGATCATCTGGGCAGTTATGATCCAAGACATTGATTTCTTAACGGCGTTTAATACAGCATGGGCTCCGTTCTCGATTTCATCAGGCGTTGAATTCATTGATTCGATACTCAACCGTGGCGGAATGTCGTCAATGCTGGGTTCTGTTGCTGTTATCGTATTTGGCTTAGGTTTTGGTGGCCTACTAGATAAGGTAGGCGTACTTGAAACGATTGCTAAAATTTTCGAGCGACGTGTTAATAGTGCAGGTTCATTGGCGACAAGTACGATTGGTACCGCATTCATGGGTAACGTGTTCGGTTCAGCTATGTACGTATCTTTGATTCTGACACCAAAGATTTGTGCTAAGAACTATGATCGTCTTGGCTATAAGCGTAAAAATCTTTCACGTAATGCTGAGTTTGGTGGGACATTAACTTCAGGTATGGTGCCTTGGAGTGACAATGGCATTTACATGGCGAGCATCCTTGGTGTCGCGACACTGTCTTATGCGCCTTTCATGTGGCTAAGTTTCATTTGTATTATCGTGACTATTGTGACGTCTTACATGGGTTGGTTTGTCGATAAATGTGAGCCTACCGCACCAGCTGCAGAAGAAAATGTTCAAGCCGATTTAAGTAAACAGTCAGCTTAAACCTTTAAATTGAGAACCTGTAAATAAAAAAGAGCGCCCAATAAGGCGCTCTTTTTTATTTCATCAACCTCATCCAGAAAGCTCAAGTATGATGTCGATATCTATATAAAACTTATATAGACATGTCCCTCAATGATCAGAGTTTTAGAATCCAACCAAAGATATAAACATCATTCTAATCCTCTGAAACATACTCCTGAGCAGCTTTAACCGTTGCACAAATAGCATCATCTAACTCTTTTAAAGCGGCTTCTGATACTAAGTTAGATTGCTTTAATGATAATTCAAGGCTGGATGATATCTTTCCTAGCCTGTCGGCTTTTATACTGCCAGCAACACCTTTTAAGCTATGAACAACCCGTAAAGCAGCCACTAAATCTTCCGCTAAGAGTTGCTTAAATTTATCAGCATCCCGAGCATGGTCTTGAATAAATACAGTGAGTAACAGAACCACAGATTCTTCATCATTATCTAAATTTTCAAGCATCGCGGGTATATCAATAACAGCTGCAGAGCCATTAAGTGACTTGAAAGTAGACTCTGTCTTATTTATATCTTGGGCGCTCACTACCTGTTCCGCATTACCACTTTCTAAATCGTGTCCATCAAAAAAGCTTGAGCTACCTTGAATTGGTTTTTTATCCGAAAAACCATTAAAAGATGAAGCATCGCTTTGCTTAATATCGCTTGAGACATTACTTGAGGCATTGCTTAATTTATCTTGCGATTGCTCTTCAATATGGCTCTGAAGAATACTATCTGTATGTTTATCAGAAGTACTACTAATAGGTGATGACTCCTCTCTCTGCGAGTTCACTTTTGCCAAACTGAACAAAGCTATAACAGAGAAAAGTGATACTAAATTAACAAAGGTCATACAGAGTAAAAAATAAAACTGTCCTTCATGGAATTTAGCTTCAACAATGATCATCTGCTCTTGTGCTGAGTTTTGTTTCATTTTCTCAATGATGTAATTGAGCCTTGCGTAGTCCCCCAATACCCCAGAACCTTCCGCTAACATTTTTTGAATACCTTGCTGTTCAGTTAAACCTAAATCATAAGATGCTTCTAAAATAGAATCGAACGTTCGATAAATTGCCGGAGAAGATTGGCTATCAGAATAAATAGCTTCAAAAACAACGACACCTAACTCGTTAAGAAGTTGTTTAAATGATTCCGATGACTTTTCATTTGAACGTTGTAATTTTATCTCGCTAACCAAACCCTGAAGTTGGCTTTCAAGAGGACTAAATTCATTAAACTTTTCTAAGAACTGGTCCGTTGAATACAGCAACTGATTGATATCAGGCAGAAACCAAGAGTCTTTAAATTCAGACTCGATTTGTAAGCGAATTGAATACACTAATTGTGCATCTAAGGCGAGATTATTGACTCTGGTGATTCTTAATGGCTCTTCATGATAGATAGATTGACGTAATTCGATAATCCGAGCCCCCAGCTCCTCTACACTTTCAAGAGACTGATTGTAAGAACTGCTTATATGAAGAAGAGCAAGTGACGGCAATAACCATATAAAGGCAATGATAAGAAATAGTTTTAGCCGAATGGATGGCTTTTGAGGGATCGCGACTGATAGTTCCATCTAGTTTCCTTTGCGACACTATTTAACGACATTAGCTAAAAAATGTAAGCCAAATTGCCGAAAAAATGCAAATGTTGAAAGCGATGACATCCTATCATCGCTTGTTTTAAATTATTTACTGCTAGAGCACATTATTTATTGCGAGTCAGTTGATCTCGTAAGTTTGGGGGTGTGCCTTTAATCGTTAAGGTATCTGTTTCCGGGTCATAGAAAATACGCTCACCCAATAACAAACTATCAAAACTAACATTTAAGCCGCCACCAGCTCCTACATATTTTGTCAGCTTGCGCATAGTGGCTCTATCAGCAGGGAAGCTATCTTCTAGCTCATATCCTTGCTCATTAGTATAGTCGAAAAAGCTAGTACCATCAGTGCTGGCTGGTAGTTCACCAGATAATTCGCGAACTTGAACTTCATCGCCAGCTTTAAGCTGTTCACTGCAGTAATCAGCCACTTGCTTTTTATAGCTAATTGCTTCTTCTTTTTCTAATTTAGAGTCAGAGACAAAATCTTCAACGGCTTGCATTAGTACTTGGTTTTGTTGCTTAGTATCTAAACCCACTTCAGCTTGTAGGAAATCTAAGAAGAAATCTGCAACTTTACGACCTACGCGTCCTTTAATATAAGCAAGGTAGCGGTTCGACTCTTTGTTTGTTTCATAAGTCGAAAGGTCGACACGAGCTGCAATGTCCATTTTAGAGATATCTAAATAATCTGTTGCGCTGATATCTAGCCCTTCAGTGACTTTCAAGCTTTCATTAGAAGGCAGTAAACCAATGAACAGATAATCAGTAGCAAGTGATTGATACTCGGCTAAAATCAAAGTGCCTTCATCGGCAAATGGATACTTTGATAGTTCATCTTTTAGACGTAGCGCACTTTGTTGAGAGAAATCGTAAAAGTTTCGTTCGCCTTTACGTAGCTCTTGCAACCATAGCTGAAATTCGCTGTCAGATTTAAAAGATCCGAATCCTTTGCCAGCTTTCGAGTTAAAAACTCGGTGCAGCTCGGCAACAAGGCTTTCAGATGAAGAATCATTGTCTAAAGACTCAGCTCGATAGTTAACAATCAGTTCTTCCTGATCATTCTTTCTTAGCTGATGTAAAATTACGTTGGAAAGGTGAAGGCTCATAATGAAAATATTATCGTTCAGGTTTCAGTTGTCGTGAATAGTAGGTTATCATAAGCCGCTTTTACTATCATTATTAGAGTCCTTATGCCGATTATATCTAAATACACAGATGAACAAGTTGAAAATATCCTAGCTGAAGTAGGTGCTGTACTTTCTAAGCATAAAGCTTCACCAGAACTTTCACTGATGATCGCTGGAAATATCGCAACCAATGTCTTAAATACAAACGTTGCTGCTTCACAACGCAAAGGAATTGCTGAAAAATTTGCAGAGGCTTTAGTCTCTTCACTAGATGACACTAAATCCCACTAAGACTGACAGACGGATAAAAGAATAATAAATGGTAGACAGCGCAAACTCATATAGCGATCGCGTTTCTCGGCTTGTTGGCTGGGGACACTGGTTTGCATTCTTCAACATCATTGCAGCGATGTTGATCGGTACTCGTTATATCACCCAATCGGCTTGGCCTGAAACGTTATTAGGGCAATTTTATTTAGCTGTATCTTGGGTTGGTCACTTCGGTTTCTTGGTTTTCGCTCTCTACCTGTTAGTGCTATTTCCACTTACTTTTCTATTACCCGCAAAAAAATTATTACGGTTAGTTGCTATATGTTTCGCCACGATTGGCTTAACTGTTCTTCTGATTGATACTCAAACTTATCAAACCATTAACCTCCACCTCACTCCTGTAGTGTGGGAGTTACTGTTTAGTGATGAACAAACTGCGATCAGTTCTGATCTTCAGCATTTATTTATTGTTATGCCGCTTATATTCCTACTCCAACTTGGCTTGTCTGAGTGGGTATGGCGTAAGCAGCGTAAACTTGCGCACAAACACGTGGGTCGCCCTTTAGCCGCTGTTTTCTTCCTATGCTTTATGGCAAGCCATGTCATTTACATTTGGGCTGATGCGTATTTCTATAACCCGATCACAAACCAAAAAGCCAACTTCCCGCTTTCTTATCCTATGACAGCAAAAAGCTTCATGGAAAAGCACGGTTTATTGGATAGAGAAGATTACCTTCAACGCTTAAAAGATAGCGAAGGTAATGTTGATCTCGTTCGTTACCCATTAGAAACTATTCAATATAATCGCCGAAGTGATGACTTAAACATTCTAGTGGTAAGTGTAAACAATCTACGCTCAGATACACTGAATGCGGATTCAATGCCGGCTAGCTATGCTTATGCGCAGAACAGCATCAATTTCACAAATCACTACAGTTCAAGTAATGATATGTATGGCGTCTTCGGTCTCTTTTATGGATTACCAAGTAGCTACTCAAGCAGTATTAAAGCTCAAGGTTCAAGCTCTGTTCTACTCGATGTATTGGATCATAACGGTTATCAATTTGCCGCTTTCAGTGGTGACAACTTTGATGACAACTTATACAGCGAAGTTATTTTCCGAAATAAAACACTAAGCGATTATGAATCGACCTTGGATGACGCAAGTGCGGTTTCAGCTTGGTCTTCATGGTTAGAAACATCAGCCACTAATGACCCATGGTTTAATTTCATTGAATTAACAACCTTAGATAATTTCTCGAGTGAAAATCAGCCTCAAGGTAGCCTTCTAAGCCCTAGTGAACGATTTAAACAAGATTACAACCAAGCTGCTTTAGCCGCCGATGCGCATTTATCTAAAATTTATGATGAATTAGAACGCTTGGAGTTAGATCAAAACACCGTTGTGATTATTACTTCAAACCACGGTACTGAATTCAATGAAACCCAGACAAACAGCTGGGGAGCTAACTCCAACTACAGCCGCTATCAATTACAAGTGCCGATGGTAATTAATTGGCCAGGGAAAAAAGCGACGGAATACACCCACCGCTCAAGCCATTTAGATTTATCAGTAACACTACTACAAGACTTGCTAGGCGTGTCTTCTAACCCAACGGACTTCAGTAGTGGGCGTAATATCTTCGATGAAGGTAAGCGAAAGTGGATTTTGGCTGGTGATTCTAGAGAACTCGCACTCGTCACACCGAAGCAAACCACTGTGCTAGATAAGTTTGGCAACTACAAACTTTATGATGAGAATTACAAACGCTTAAAAGATGCCAACCCCCGCCTCCCTGTATTAATGCAAGGGTTAACGGAATTACAGCGTTTTTATACAAAAACTGACTAAGTGGTCATCCAGTTTTTGATAGATACCTATTTGAATTGATATAAACCACTAGCTAAATTAGAAAAGGAAGCCATTGCTTCCTTTTCTATTATCAGTAATGTTCATAAAACAAACAAACGAACTTAATTATGCAAATTAGGGGTTTACAAGATCTTCGTACCCTTATATTATGCACGCCAACGGAGGGATGGCTGAGTGGTCGAAAGCACCGGTCTTGAAAACCGGCAACCGTTAATAGCGGTTCTAGGGTTCAAATCCCTATCCCTCCACCACATTAAAGAAAGCCGCTGAGAAATCAGCGGCTTTTTTGCATTTGAAACATTTCTATTTGAGATTTGATTAAGTCTCATAGAAACAATCATATCTGCATCTACATCATCAAACATTACGTCATTCCAATATGCCGCCTCTAAGTAGCTATAGCCACTCAGTTATCACTATTACCTTCTAAGACCCAGCTAAATGATAAAACTCACTCTGAACTGCTCAATACTCGATTTATGGTCTGTACATCAATCAAAGTGCCACCCATAAAAAACGCCAGCAACCTTCATTGCTAGCGTTTAGTCTTAACCTACTACCTACTATTAGTTTTCTACTATTGAAGTGTTCTCAACACCACCACTTCATTCTGCTCCAAGTTAAATGTACCACTACCATCCGTCACAACAACTTGATCACCACCTAAAATATTATCGTAAGTTCCGTTTGCTAAGCCTAGGTTAATGGCATTCACAGAGGTGCTGTTACCTAAATTCATGGCAACGACAACAACATCATCCCCAGCATTGCGCTCGTAGACTAAAACATCATTACTTACCCAACGTTCAATGTAAGAGCCTTGCTGAATCGCATAACTTTCTTTACGCAATTTACTCAGTTTCTTAATCATTTGATAAGCCGGTGTATTGGTATCAAAACTTGGCATCATTTCACGGTTATATGGGTCATTACCCACCTGTCCAAACCCATTTGTCGTAAAGTTAGCTGCATAATGTTCTGTGCCATAGTAAATACAAGGAACACCACGAGAGGTCATAATAAGAGCTAAACCTAGCTCGACACGATCTTGAGCGAATGGAGCACTCTGGCGACCGCCCCATTTATCTTTACCGGGTCCAAAGTTGGTAGCGTCTGAACGAAGTACAGTAGATAAACGTGGAGCATCATGGTTATCTAAAAATACAACCTGCCAATCACTCGATGTAAACTTAGTATCGCGAATTTTCATGTACTCGTTAATCGCGTACATACCGGTACCATTGGCACGCAACAGCGCATCTTCTATCGTATTACGTAGACCAAAATCTAATAGTGCAGAGCCAGATGTGTTTGCAAAATCAATAGACTTCGCATTAATACCTGTAGCGGTGGCACCTGCATCCATCCATTCACCGAAGAAATAGAACCCAGGCTTACCCTTCGCTTTTGCGTAATTGTTCAAATCGCCAGTCCAGCGTTGAATAAAAGATTTATCCATATGTTTAATCGCATCAATACGAATGCCATCTACACCGAGGTCAATCCAGAACTTTGCTCCTTCAACTAAGTATTGATAGGTTTTCTCATTACTTTGGTCAAAGTCAGATAAATTAAATAAATTATGGTTTCGAACTTGATAGTAATCATTCCAATCAGTCACTCCACCATTATGGTGATACCAGTTTTGAGTATCGCCATCGAAGTTAGTTTGATACTCGCCATTTTGATATAACGCACCATATTCATTTTCATCATTGGGGTTAGAATGGTTTGGTGCATAGTCCAGCACCAACTTCATGTCATAGTCATCCATTTTCTGGCTCAGAGCGCGAAAGTCGTCAATTGTGCCTAAGTGCTCATCCACTTGGAAGAAATCACGTCCCCAGTAGCCATGATAACCAGCTGAACCATCTTTGTTTAATTGGTCGACATTATTAACAGGTGGGGTAATCCAAATAGAAGTGATTCCCATGTCTTTTAGGTAATCTAACTTACCTAATAACCCTTTGATGTCACCACCAAAATACTTCTTATAATCAGATCGGTCTGCAGAGTAAGTTTGAGCATTATTACCCGTATTATTTGCAGAATCGCCATCAGAAAAACGGTCTAAAAAGACGAAGTACATCGTTTCATCACGCATATCAAAAGCTAGTTTTTCATGGACCACAACACTATTGGTATCTGCGTAGAAGTTAATCTCATACGTTTTATTTGGATCAACAACAAAATTAGTTAGTGGGTAATTTTCTGACCAATCACCAAAGCGGTCGATCTTGAAACTTGGAGGGTTACTGCCATCCCCTGTATTAAATTTTTTAACTATTTGCCAATGGTTAGGTTTCACTTTAACCATGCTTTCTGTTTGCCAATTATTTGCAGTTCCACGAAAATAAGCTTGATTCCAATCTGCAGCAGCAGGCAAGGAAGCAAGCAATACTGAAAAGAGTACTAACTTGTTCTTCATCATCTTGTCCTATTTTACGTTGATAAGTGGTTATTAGGGGTGCAGCAAACCCTCCAAATAAAGTATTGGATGGTTATATCGATATTAAATAGTCTTGATTTACTTTTTACTTTTTACTTTTTACTTTTTACTTTTTACTTTTTACTTTTTACTTTTTACTAAAAATAACCCCTATATATTTATTTAGGGGATATTTAAAGATCGATAGTTGTGGTTAACAATTTACAAGGTTATATTTTCTTCTGTCTCCGCATCAAATATATGACAGAACCCTGAATAAAAATTAAACCTCACATTACTGCCAATATCCGAGGTGGTAATAGTTTGATTATTAACACGAGCAACAATTTCATTATTACCAATTCTAAAGTATAAATACTTTTCATTACCTAAGTTTTCGACGACGGTTAATTCACCAGGATGAACATTCACAGTTTCATCATCGGTAGCTAAGTCAATATGCTCAGGACGAATGCCTAAACACACTGGCTTATCTATATAGTTAAGCAACTTCTCTTGCTTATCTTTAGGAATAATAATTTGCGCACCAGGCGCAAGTTCTACGTAAATATCGTCACCAAGTTTGCGTAAGGTTGTGCTCACTAAATTCATCGCTGGTGAACCAATAAAGCCCGCTACAAATTTATTTTTGGGGTAATTATAAAGATTGGCAGGGGTATCTACTTGCATGATGTTGCCTTGGTTTAACACACAAATTCGATCCCCTAGCGTTAGCGCTTCCGTCTGATCATGTGTCACATAGATCATTGTTGCCGGGTTGCCCTCTTCTTTCAAAGATTGATGCAGTTGAGCAATTTTAACTCGCATTGAAACACGCAATTTGGCGTCAAGGTTAGACAGTGGTTCATCAAACAAGAATACATCCGGTTTACGGACAATCGCTCGTCCCACGGCTACACGCTGGCGTTGTCCACCCGACATCTCTTTCGGTTTACGATAAAGCAAATCTGTAATTTCTAATTTTTCAGCCGCTTCTTCAACACGTTGTTTGATCTCTTCTTTCGGCTTTTTCTGCATCTTTAGACCAAAGGCCATGTTGTCAAAAACCGTTTTATGCGGGTAAAGCGCATAGTTTTGGAACACCATTGCAATGCCACGATCTTTAGGAGGTAAATCATTAACAACTTGATCACCAATACGAATATCACCACCTGAAATACTTTCAAGCCCCGCTATCATGCGAAGTGTGGTTGACTTAGCACAACCAGATGGACCCACGAATACCATGAACTCACCTTCATGAATATCTAAGTCAATTCCATGTACAGCTTTGAAGCCATTATCATATTCTTTTTCTACTTTGCGTAGGCTAACTGTTGCCATTTGATACTCCGCATACGGTTTATATACTCAAGTGTAAAAATAAGGCTCACTTGGTATCACTTGTTCAAAAATTAAAACTGTCTATTTAGCGAGTGATTCTAAAGAGTAAAAACACTCGCTAAATAGGCAAAAGAAGAGAGTACTAAGGTCACTTATAGGTGACCCTAACGACTTTGAAGATCGATTAGTACTCTCAACGGAAATAATGCTATTTACACGCTTTTATAAGAGCTCGCACTGGTTTCTTATCCTTATTGATCTCAATACTCCATAAGTATTTTCCATCTTCAGGGATGTTTACTGTTGTATTTTTTGCAAAACCACCACGTTTCAGTTCTTTTTCATAGCCTACAACCATCTCTTTACCTGCAGCAGTAAATTGAGGATTCCAACTCATGGTTGCAAACTGTAAGCTTACATTGCCTGCTTTTTCTTCACTCACTACTTGATAGATGCCATTGCCTTTATGAGACATCTGGCGGTTATCCATGTGCATCCACTGGCCGTCAGGGAAAGTACCAATCACAAACAGTGAAGGGCGAATAGGACCACGGTCTTCAACACTTGCTAGATTACAATCGGCAAAAGGACCAGTAGCAAGGTTTTGTGCAACTGCTGGAGCATCTGAAGTGCTTGCACACCCCATTAATGCAGAAGACAAAAGAGCAGTAAGCAGCAGAGTACGTTTCATTATAAATTCCTTATTATTCTAATCTTTAAATAGTCAGATTCATCTTCGTGTCATGGTCGAAAATGTGACTAAAGTAAGTATCAAAGTTCACGTTAAAATATTTACCAATATCATCGGTATTCAAAACTTTATTTCTAACCTTTGAAACAAACAGTTTATGTTCAATATTAAAAATAAGGTTATAGCCATTATTCTGTTTTTGTAACTCAGTAAACTGACCTTCTACGGTATTCAATTTATCGTTATCATCTGCTAGATAAATAAAATCAGGTCGAATACCAAACTTAACTTTTTCGTTAATATAGTTGGATAAGCATTCTTGGTGATGAAACGGGATATTTAATGTGGAGTTATCTCCTAGCTCTAAATACACACCTTCAACACTATCTCTTATATAAGCATCAACAATATTAATTGATTCGTTCATAAAATCATCACTTAATAATATTCATAAATTAAAAACTCTCGCGATAAACCCCTTATTCTTAGGAGGTTCATTACTATTCGATTTCTTGCTTTTATTTGTTAATTTATTAAGTGTGGCTAAATTTTTATAATACGAACGTGCGTCTTTTGCTGGATAGCCAAACAAATCACTATTTTCTGGGAAAGAGTGGCTCACACCTGATTTCGCTTTAACAACCGAGTTCTTGCCTATAGTGAGGTGCCCAGCAGTCCCAGCTTGACCATGTACAATCACGTTATCTTCAAGAATGGTGTGCCCTGCGAAACCCGTTTGAGAAACTAATAAGCAATGCTGCCCAATCTTACAGTCATGACCTATTTGCACTAGGTTATCAATTTTGGTGCCTCGTCCAATCACGGTGTTGCCTAAGGTGCCACGGTCAATAGTGTTGTTACATCCAATTTCAACATCGTCTTGAATAATCACTCGACCAACGCTTTCTACGCGCTCATAGCGTGTTAACTTGCCAGTCATATATTCAAAGCTGTAATTACCTATCGAGTTATTGGAATCGATAGTCACGTTATTACCGATCACGGTCCCTTCTTTGATAACCGTATTGGCATGAATAGCGACATTATTACCTATTGTCACGCCGTTCATGATTTTCACACCGGGCATAAAATGGCAGTTTTCACCTATTTGACAGTGCTTTCCAATATAGACATCTGGAGTTTCAGAGGTATTGCCTTGATCAAATAATTGATACTTATGTACTTTATAAAAGCGCATTAGTTGATTGAGCTTATCGGCATCAAGCTCATCAATGATAATTTTCGTTTTGGCTTGAGTTTCAAGCACGACTTTTGGTCCAACAATGACATCCGCTAAAGTTTCAGAAAGCCCTTTAAGGTCTGACTTAGCGAATACTATCGCTAACCCTCCTTTTTCATCGCTTGATACTGGGCGAATCGTTGATATCTCTATTGATTCATCACCAACTACTTTGCCACCAAGGATTTGAGCAATTTCTGAAACTTTTATCATGATGTTCGACCTACTATTTATTAAAAGCGGTATAAAGCTTGTAAGAAGAGGGTGTTTTGTTCAACCACTTTTTCATCACCTGCATATTGAGCAGCATTCGATGTTTCAGTATCTTTCGCCCATTCATACTCAGCTTTCATTAACCAATCGTCACCTACAGCTTGTTCATAGCCTACTGTCGCTTTACGAATATCTTTGAAGTAATCGTCGTTACTGCCAATTCCATTCGTTTCGTTTTCACCGATACGCGCTCGCACATACATTGTGCCTGCATCATCAAAGCTGTATTGAACAATTGGTTCAGCGTATTTTTCAGTAAAGTCACTGACTTTATTGCCGTTTGCGTCGTTTTCTTTAATTTGGTAGAAAAACTCAACACCCATTTCCCAGTTACCAAAACGCTTATATGGCTTGAAGAGTAAGCTATAACCCTCTTCTTTTATCGTGCCCCACGCACTCTTATCTTCATCATTCAATAAATATTCAAGGTTTGAATAGAAACCAGCACCATATTCATTATTCCAGTAGGTTAGGTATGGTCTAAAACTGTGTTCTGTTGTGGTATGGCGTAATCCATTAACACCTGCCGTGCTATATATCTGGCTTCTTGTATATTCGATGTCATAGACCGCACCAGTCGCCCAGCCACTGCCTATGTTAAAACCTTTGTTCAGTGATAAAAGATGTTTGTAACCATCTTCTGTTTCACTGTATCCCGTTTGTTCTTTCTTACGGTCTTCCAATTTAAACGCATACAGAGCCGACATATTCCACTTAGCATTTTTGTAGAACAAACTTACTACTTCGTGAGTCCTGGTTTTCTCAGTAGATTCAGTCCCCCCCCACTTCGCCCAGTCGGTAGTCGTTTTGTATTCATACTCAACTGATGATCCAACGTGCCCGCCAAACTGCATAGCTTCATCAAAAAAAGTATCTTCAGGTGCAAAGCCTCGGTCGCTTGCTAGTGCAGTGGTGCTAATGAGTAGGGTGTTAGCTATCACTACAGACAATATTGTTCGTTTCACAGTATTTCCTTATTAATCCGGCAATGGAGTTATTTTTTAATAATTCTGGCCACGAATTTTAGTAGTTCACGTTGAACGCCTAATTATTGTTCTGCATTTATTTTTATTTTTCTTCCTATAGAAATGATATATGAGACATTGGTCACCTTTAGCTATGGAAATAATTGACCACCATCACGAATAGTAGGGTTTTCATCAATCTAAGTGTCAAATTGAGCCTAGTTCTTGCTGTCATTCCTTAGCTAACCTGGTTTCATACATAACAAGCCACAATACTATTAAACCTGTAAATATAGTGATTAACATCACAAACACGCTTCTATTCCACTCAATTCGTATTGACATATTTTGGTCGAGACATAACCTAGTAGTATCTTATGAACTACTACTTTGATTGTGCGGTGTGGATATGAAAAAAAATCTATTTACGACAACGTTAATGGCTGCAGCTTTAGTATCAGGATTCGCTTGTGCTGAAGAAATTGTGCCAGAAAGCGGTGCAGAGCTATTAATCTGGACAGATAAATCAACTGTCGATTACATGGAATATGCAGCTAAATCTTTCAACAAAGATTTCGCCCAAGATATTAAGTTCTCATTTAGAGGGCTTGCACCCATCGATTCGGCATCTCGACTTATTCAAGATGGTGGCTCAGCGCGTGTTGCTGACGTTGCCGAGATTGAACATGACCTACTAGGGCGTTTAGTTGTTGCCGGTGGCGCAATGGAAAATCTAGTCTCTGCAGACCGAATCAATAGTACATTCATGCAAAATGCTATCAGTGCGTCACAAGCAGAAGGCGGTAGTTATGGCTTCCCTGTCAGCTTCGCAACAACGGCTCTTTTCTATAACAAAGACCTACTGCCTGAAGCGCCTGAAAACTTTGAGGAACTCATTGAGTTTTCAAAATCCTTCAATAGTAAAAAAGAGCATAAGTACGCCTTACTTTGGGATATCCAAAATTACTATGAGTCACGTATGTTCGTCACACTCTATGGCGCTTATGAATTTGGTAAAAACGGGACGGATGCAAAAGATATTGGCATTGACTCTAAAAAGGCTCAACAAGGTTTAGAGGCAATGAAGAAACTGCGCGTTGCTAATGACTCTAACCCTATTGATATGCGTAACCCGCAAGTTCGCCGTGGTTTATTCAGCGAAGGTAAAGTTGCCGCGATTATCGATGGTCCGTGGGCGATTCAAGGTTATAAAAACTCAGGTATCAACTTTGGAGTTGTGCCTATGCCTAAATTAGAAGGTCAGCAGCCTCGTACTTTCTCAACAGTTAGGCTTGCCGTTGTCTCTTCCTATACTGAATACCCAAGAGCAGCTCAATTATTTGCTGACTACCTCACGACCGACAAAATGCTCAAGAAACGTTACGAAATGGCTCAAGCTATCCCGCCAGTTCAAACCGTTATGGAAGAGATTATCGTCGATGCTGACGAAGCAACTTACGCCATTATCACTCAAGGTTTCTATTCAGACGCTATGCCTTCAGTACCTGAGATGGGGTTCATTTGGTCGCCAATGGCAAGTGCAATTACGGCATTTTGGGTAAATGATAAGTCACCAAAAGACGTATTAGACCGAGCTCGCTCAATTATCGAAGAACAGATCGAACTCCAAGAGTAAAGAGGATCTATGTTGTTATCAGAGACTAAGCCGGCACCACGAGTGCCTGCTGCTCTCCTCATAATGGGGAGCACACAACTCTTAAAAGGTCACTGGGTAAAAGGTGGCGTATTCTTAGCAATGCAGCTAATTACGTTATTGGTTTTCCCTGAGCTACTCTCTTCGCTGAAAGGGTTAGTCACTTTAGGCGACGTAGCTCAAGTGCGTAAAGGCTTTACGATCACCCAAGGCGACAACTCAGTATTTATGCTGGTAGAAGGTGTGATCGCCCTACTCTATAGCTTCTTATTCATTTGCTTATATTTAGCCAACGTTAAAGATGCAAAAGAAACCCAAAGAACCAACCTGACTTTACGTGAACAGATCAAAGATATTTACGACCAAAAGTTCGCATTTATCATGCTGTCCCCTGCTTTTGTAGCCAGTATTGCTTTCATCATAATGCCGATCATCATTACTGTGATGGTGTCATTTACTAACTATTCGGCGCCTCATCATATTCCACCAAGGAATCTGGTTGATTGGGTTGGTTTTAAGAATTTCTTTGCCTTATTTGAGCTTAAAATTTGGTCAAGCACCTTCTTTGGCGTGGCATCTTGGACAGTGATGTGGGCATTTTTTGCCACTATCTGTACTTGCGGTTTTGGATTTTTGCTGGCGCTTGCATTGCAAAACAAAAACATCAAAGCAAAGAAAGCGTGGCGTTTTGTTTTCATTCTTCCTTATGCCATTCCAGCCTTTGTGACCTTGTTGATGTTCCGCCTACTTTTGAATGGTATAGGTCCAGTTAACGCGGTATTGAATTCTTGGGGACTAGATTCTGTTGCTTTCTTATCTGACCCATTTACCGCAAAAATCACGGTTATTGCAGTCAGTGTTTGGGTCGGCGCACCTTACTTCATGCTACTTATCGCGGGTGCATTGACGAACATTCCCGAAGACCTTTACGAAGCCAGTGAAGTGGATGGAGCCAATAAACTCCAGCAGTTCTGGGAAATAACTTTGCCTATGGTATTACACCAAGTGGCGCCATCTCTAGTGATGACCTTTGCCCATAACTTCAATAATTTCGGTGCAATTTTCCTATTAACCGAAGGTGGTCCAATAAACCCTGAATATCGATTTGCTGGTCACACCGACATCTTGATCACTTGGATCTACAAACTGACATTAGATTTCCAGCAGTACCAAATTGCTTCTGTTATCTCAATTGTTATCTTCTTATTCTTGTCTGGTATTGCTATTTGGCAGTTCCGCCGCATGAATTCCTTTAAAGACGATGTAGGTATGTAACATGGATAAGTTTATTGGAAAAATCGGTACAGCTATCGTTTACCTCTTCCTAATAACCAATGCGTTGTTAGTACTTGGACCGGTAATTTGGACCGTTATGGCGTCATTTAAAGCGGGTAATAACTTATTTAGCTCATCGTTTACAGGGATGGAGTTTACTCTTGACCATTACCGAGCACTTTTTACCGACACGCCATATTTTGAGTGGTACAAAAATACGTTCTTCCTAGCAACCGCCAATATGGTCATTTCACTGATCGTGGTAACCATTTCAGCGTTTGTATTCTCACGTTACCGCTTCAAGGGTAAACGGAACGTAATGATGAGTATTTTAGTGTTGCAAATGTTCCCTGCGTTTCTATCAATGACCGCTATTTACATTTTATTGTCCAAAATGGGCTTAATTGATACTTACGCTGGCTTACTGTTTGTTTACGTCACCGGCTCCCTTCCCTTCATGATTTGGCTTGTGAAAGGTTACTTCGACGCTATCCCAACATCATTAGATGAAGCGGCCAAAATTGATGGCGCTGGTCATATGACGATTTTCTTAGAAATCATTTTACCACTAGCCAAACCTATCCTTGTCTTTGTCGGCTTAGTTTCATTTACAGGGCCATGGATGGATTTCATTTTGCCAACGCTAATCTTGCGTAGTGAAGAAAAAATGACTCTCGCAATTGGTATCTTCAGTTGGATTTCATCGAACTCCGCTGAGAATTTCACCTTATTTGCCGCAGGTTCTTTGTTGGTAGCCGTCCCCATCACGTTGCTATTCGTTGCAACACAAAAACACATCACCACTGGTCTCGTCAGCGGTGCAGTAAAAGAATAACGCTAGGAATACAGCATGATTACAAGAAGTTCACTTACACACTCGGCAAAGAGTGCGGACAGTTACGCCTATGATAATGAAACACTGCACCTTCGATTACGTAGTGCAAAAGGTGAAATTGAACGTGTATCCCTGTGGATAGGCGACCCTTACCATTGGGCTGAAGGCGGTCTTGATGGTGGTAATTTAGGAGGAAGCGATGCCCACGGTTGGGTAGGTGGTAACGAAGTAGCAATGATTCACGAAGGTGAAACTGAGCACCACGACCATTGGTTTGCTGAGTTTAAGCCACCAAAACGCCGTAGCCGTTACGGATTTATTTTATACGGTAAAGAGGGAGAAAAGATTCTTTTCGGTGAAAAACGATGCGCTGATTTATCTGAACCTAAAAAAGCAGAAACAGAACTCAGTAATTTGAGTAACTTTTATTGTTTCCCATACATCAACCCACGCGATGTATTGAAAACACCAAATTGGGTGAAAGATACCATTTGGTACCAGATTTTCCCTGAACGATTTGCAAATGGTCGACCTGACATATCACCTATCAATGTCCAACCTTGGGGAACCGAGCCTAAATCGGATAACTTTATGGGTGGAGATTTGTGGGGCGTAATTGAAAAACTCGATTACTTACAAGATCTGGGCGTAAATGGCTTATATCTGTGCCCTATCTTTACTGCTAATGCCAATCACAAATATGACACGGTTGATTACTATAATGTCGACCCACACTTTGGCGGTAATGAAGCGTTCAGAGCACTGGTAACAGAAGCCCACCAGCGCGGCATGAAAGTCATGTTAGATGCTGTATTTAACCATATTGGCACTCAATCTCCTTTATGGCTGGACGTTGTTGAAAAAGGAGCGGAATCTCAATACGCCGATTGGTTCTGGATTAATAAATTCCCAGTTTATCCTGATACGCCCAAAGATGAATGGGACTTCTGGAACCTCAACTACGAAACCTTCGGCAACGTCGTTGAAATGCCAAAGTTAAATACTGAAAACGAAGAATGCCGATCGTATCTTTTAGATGTAGCCCGTCACTGGGTAGAAGAATTCAATATCGATGGCTGGCGTTTAGACGTGGCCAATGAAGTTGACCACGCCTTCTGGCGAGACTTCCGAAAAGTCGTCAAAGGAGTCAACCCAGATTGCTACATTCTTGGTGAGATTTGGCATGAAGGCATGCCTTGGCTGCGTGGTGATCAATACGATTCATTGATGAACTACCCACTAACCCAAGCCATTACCGACTACTTTGCGCTCTCTGCGTTTGATAAGCATAGCTTTATTAATGCTGTAAATACCTCGTACATGGCATACCCAAGAAACGTTAATGAAGCGATGTTTAACTTGCTTGATAGCCATGACACTACACGCATCCTTTCTCTATGCCAAGGCGATACACGTAAAGCAAAACTCGCGTATTTATTCATGTTCACTCAAGTAGGTGCACCTTGTATTTATTACGGTGGCGAAATTGGTATGGATGGCGGCCGTAGTATGGGCAGTGAGAATAATCGTAAATGCATGGAGTGGAATGTGGATAATCACGACTTAGACTTTAAGGCTTTCATCAAAGAAATGATCGCTTTACGTAAGGCTAATCCCGATTTAAACCAACCAAACCTAGACTGGGTATCTGTAAACGATGCTGACTGTATTGCTTATCGCCGAGCTGAGCACTTATTTGTTCTCAATAATAGCGAACACGACAAGCAAATTGAGCTAGAAGGACGTTCAATCTCAATCAAAGCATTTGGCTACCTTATCGAGAAAGTTCAATAACTTGATGAACACTGCGATTGTTATGGGAATCTCTATTGATTCCCTACTTACTCACTCAATAATAAGCACTTCTTTTGGTAAAGAGGTGTATCGAACAGTGCAGAAAACGGCAGAAGATAAACAAAGCCTATTTAAAAATCTCGCTGAACTGATCACTCAAGTTAGCTGGCGATATGGGCAAGTCGCCGCAATAGGTATCAGTGCTTCTGAATATTACTCTTCAGAGTATCTACCCGCAGAGCGTGACGGCTCTCAAGACGACCATTTACCCCTAGCACAATTGGCTATTGATTTAACAAACCGTTTTAACTGTGATTGCATACTCGTCAACCACTCGCAAAGTGCCATCATGACGGAGTTCCAACACTCAAAAAACCTTACCAATGAGACGGTATTAAGTGCCACCATTGGTGATAGCTGCGGGATCAGTTTCTACAATAAAATGAAGAATGTTCATCACTCACTATGCGCTAATTGGGCTCATTCAACATTGCCCAACTTTCAGTGGCTCGTTGATGGCTTAACACCAATCTGTCGCTGCGGAAATGAAACATGCATCGAACAGTTTGTCTCCGAACAAGGCATTGAACGTCAGTACCACCAAGTCGTATTGCGTGACCGAACTCTTTCACAAATCTTTGATGGTGTTGATGAAATAGACACACATTCAACCCGAATCTATCGAACTTTTGTTGACCAACTGGCTCGTAGTTTAATTAAGCCCATCCAGTCTTTACGCCCTAGTCAGTTAATTTTATCTGGGTCCGCAAGCGCCTATCCTTCTTTACGTAACGATTTGAAAGTCGCGCTCTATCGCAACAACGTCGCGAGTGACTTACCCGTAATCACTCAGCTACCGCAAGATGAATTCCTTTTTGCATACGGCGCTTCTCTCATCGCAATAAAAAATAACAACAATCATTTACGCTCATAGTTGCAGGAATGGTAACCTTAGCAGGAAGAAAACATTGAACAGTTTCAGAGGACAACCCGTGTCAGAGCTAGTGACCAAATTGATGGATTTTGGATTTACCAAAACCGATGCACTTGTTTACATTAATTTGCTGAAAAATGGCCGCTCCAGCGGATATAAAATAGCGAAAGAGATCTCTATTTCGCGATCTTCTGTCTACTCATCGATAGATAACCTCTACACCAATGGCTATATCTTTCTGTCCGATGGGGACACAAAAGAGTATGAAGCCAAATCACCCGATTTAATTTTTAGCCAAATTGAGAAGAAGACTGTAGAGAACATTAATATCCTCAAAACAGAACTTTCAAAGATGATGCTGCAAGAGGAAAAAGAATTCGTCTATAACCTCACAGGCTCTGAGAATTTACTGCAAAAAGCCAAAGAAATTATTAATCAGGCTAACCTTGAGGTTTACCTCAACACTGATTTTAATTTAGAGCTTTTTTCAAAAGAATTATGTGATGCAGTAGAGCGTGGCGTCAGAGTTATCGGTTTCTCATTCAATAAAATGGCGAAACCACATGAAAAGATAGAATTATACTCACGCTCTGAAACGGAAGAGACAGAATACCCTTCACATCGCTTTATGTGTGTGGCAGATATGAAGCTAGCCTTGATGTTTTCTCATCGTGAAGAAACTGTGGGTTTGTATGCGAATAACCGGCTGATCGTTAAGATGATTGCAGAGCATATTCATAGTGATATCTACCTAACTGAATATGAACGTTTAGAGCCTGAAAAACGCGTGCGTGTGAACACAATTCATGAACAGCACAATTCCATGGTGCTAGATGAGCTTAAGAAACATTAATGGTCACATTTAACAATCCGCTGAAAAATCAGCGGATTTTCTTTTTCTTCCATCTATGGTTTGACTAACAATTTATTCTTTGCTGGAAAAATCATTGATGAACACTGATCTCTGGTGTTTTGATAATTAACCAGATGAGAAAAGGTAACTGCGAAGTGAAGACTGGCTGAACAACGAACTTATAAAATATCGAAAACACCCCCCAGCAGATTAAGATACATTTAGGCTCACTGCCGCCTCTAACAGCTGTAAATGAATAGGTACTAAGTCTTCATGTTGCGTTCGGTACCCTCCACCAACTACGCATCCAATCGGAATCCCTTTCTCTTTTGCTAATGCCAACATGAATAAATCACGCTTATAAATACCTTCAGTCGTAATATTTAAGTAGCCAAGTTCATCTTCAATATGAATATCGACCCCCGCATCATAAATAATCAGATCAGGTTGATGATGTGCAATCGCCATTTTTGTCACTTGTTCAAAGCAGTTTAGGAACTCTTCGTCACCCGTATCTCTGGCTAAAGGAACGTCAAAATCAGAACTTGGCTTTCTAGCAGGAAAATTCTTATCACAATGAAATGACACTGAAATCACGTTAGAATCGTTAGCACATAATGTAGCGGTGCCATCTCCATGATGAACATCACTATCAATAATCAGCACTTTATCTATACCATCAAATTCTAGAGCGTGTTTCGCAGCAAGAACCAAATCGTTAACTAAACAGAAACCACTACCAAAATCATAATGTGCGTGGTGATACCCTCCGCTCAAATGGATAGCCAGTCCATGTTCAATCGCCAGTTCTGCCGTTAAACACGTTCCCCCTCCAGATAGTAATGTCCGTTCAATTAACTGCTCACTCCAAGGGAAACCAATCCGCCTCATTTTAGCTGCTGGCATAGATCCTTGAACCAATAGGTCAATGTAATCAGGGCAATGAACTTGTTTAACCTGTTTAACATCAAGCTTCTCTGGTACCACAAAATTGAACACACCCGACCACGAAGACAGTGTCTCGATTTGCTGTATTGCAGCTTCATAGAGCAACCTGTACTTATCTATTGGATATCTGTGCCCGTCAGGCAATGGAAGTTGAGAGTAGAACGGATGATAAATAAGAGGGATCATACAAGGTACCAAATCTGAGATACTAAAATGGTATCAGGATAAAGCTTGGATTCAACTTAATTAAATGATAATAATTATCAATCAATATAATTATTTGGATTTTTATGAATCTTAACTACTCATTCTTCTTAGGTATACTTGCAGGTACCTTAGCGGCACTCGGTGCTTTTATAAGCTTTATGATGTTAAGTTGGCTGGCTATCGATTTTCTGATATCGGTGAACAATGTAGCTTAAATGTTGGGTATGAGAATTCAGTGTATAAAAGTTAAGTGTATTAGCCAGATCTTGAATCGACTTGATAAACTTCGCTACACTTAACATATGCCGACCACTCGCAAGCCACTATCTTCGTTATTTCTATCCCTGATCTTCGTCTTGATATCAGGGTGCAAACAAGCATCTCCTGGCGATGTTTTTAACGACTACCACGAACGTATCGCTCGTGTTCAAGATGTAAGTCAGCTAACTCGTGAATTCGAAGCTTCACCCTTGCCACGTAAACGTGAGCTCTTCATTAGCCCTCCTGAAATATCGATAAGCCTGTTAGACAGTTACCAACTGCGCCAGTGTGGTCTATTTAATCTCATAGCAGAAAGAAACTCGGTACTTGGAAAAGTCGCCGATGAGTTTCGTAATTTTGACTACCAAGTCGCTTTAATTGAGGGTTTAGAGTCGTGCTTAGCAACCAACAACGTCACCAAGTTAGATGATAGCGTCGTTCAGCAGCTCGTTGAAATTAAGAAAAAGAAAGATGCTCAGCTTAAAATACACAAATGGAACCTGCTGTATACAAGCCAAGCAATGCAAAGTCAGCTTAGATTTAAAGGTTGGATAAATGAAGATGTTGATGTTCGGGTAGGACAAGTCAGCGATGCACTTACTTTTCTCAATAGCGCTATACACACACCATCAACCCAAACCAAAACTGTAGACGTACAAGAGGTTTTGGAAAGAAACCCTATTATAGGGGATTTGAATTACTCTTTAGCCAATGCAGCATTTCAGCTGGCTTTAATCACGACCCAACTAGAACAAAATGACCATAAGATCACTTGTGGAAAACAGCGTGACCAAACCCAATTTCGATATCTAAATAACGTATTTGAACAGCAATACATAGAAAAAGTGCAACCCTATATGGCTCACCTTGATAGCTATTACCAAACACTTTCTCCAAGCCTAACCCTTTTCTCTCAGACGCTTTCAATCCATCAATATCATTTCCCGATTAGATATAACCACCAGAGGTTTAGGCTAGCCATATTAGATCACGTAAAATATTGGCAGCAGCTTTTCCAACGTTGCGGTAAAAAGCTAGGCTAGCCTTTGGTCGATTTTCTTGCAGTTGTTTTTTTACGTGTTCCACCTTTTCTACGCTTGAAGGCGGGTCTTTCCACTTTAGGTAAATGACGCAATGATTCCGGCACTTCGCCCGTTTTGACTAGCGCCATCAAACCATCGACCTTTCCTTCAAGCGCCTGCATAAATGGCTGGTAGGCTTGATTTCGTTCAGCCATGCCTTGCAGTTGATGCTCCCAGTGAGCGGTCATATCTGGGTATGTTGAATCAGTCGGCAATGCATTAATTAGCCCTCGACCTGCAGGGCTACTATGGATACTTTTTCCTTGACGAGTTAGGAGTTGCCTCTTAAATAAAGTATCCAAAATCCCTGCTCGTGTTGCTTCCGTGCCTAAGCCATCGGTCTCTTTTAGTATTGCTTTAAGATCTTTATCTGCAACAAATCTAGCAATACCAGTCATTGCTTGTAATAAAGTCGCTTCAGTAAAATGCTTCGGTGGTTCTGTTTTTTTATCGCTGATTAACCCTTCACGGCAAGTTAGCACTGTCCCTTTCGCTAGAGGTGGAACCGTATCAACTCCTTCTTCTTTCTCCGCTGTATCACTTTTACCCATAAGCACTTTCCAGCCAGGGCTTACAAGCTGGCGTCCTTTTGCAGTAAAAACACCACCAGCAATATCAAAGACTAACTTCGCATCAGCAAAAACCGCATGTGGGTAGAATTGCATTAAATACTGCCTAGCAATTTGTTGGTAAATTTTCATTTCATTCGCTGACAAGCCATTAACCGATGATTTTTTAGGCGTAGGGATAATCGCATGGTGCGCATCGACTTTACTGTCATTCCAAGCTTTCGATTTAAGAGATAAGTCAGCCCCTTGAGCACCACTGGACAGCTCTTTAGCGTTATTCGCAATAGCGTCAACAACAGATTCTCTTTGAGAGTAATGATCTTTAGGGAGATAGCGACTGTCTGAACGCGGATAAGTAATGAGTTTGTGTTTCTCATATAAAGACTGACAGGTATCTAAGACTTGCTGCGCACTCATACCAAAACGCTTGGCAGCATCAATTTGTAAAGCAGATAAAGAATAAGGTAAAGGAGCAGATTGTTTGGTTTGTTTTTGCTCAGACTCAAAAACGGTCGCAGGTTGATTCGCAATGCGATTAGCCGCATTTTCAACCAATTTACGATTAAGCACGCGCCCTTCTTCATCTTGCCAAGGTTTGCATGCCTCGCTTGGTTTCCAGCGAGCTCGAATATCAAATGACTGACCGCTTTGGCCACCATCCGTTGGTTGGTATGGAATTAGTGCATGCAAAGTGAAGTAGTCTTTCGAAACAAAGTTTTCTATTTCTTCATCTCTGCGAACCACCAAACCTAACACTGGCGTTTGCACTCGACCTACCGACAACACACCTTGGTAACCCGCTTTTTGACCTAATAAGGTATAGGCGCGCGTCATATTCATTCCGTATAACCAATCCGCACGAGAGCGTGCAAGAGCGGAGATAGAAAGTGGGATAAATTCTCGGTTACTGCGCATTTGATTTAATGCTCGTTTAACCGCGGGTAAGTTTAAGTCGCTGACAAGCAAACGCTGCATCGCTTCTTTTTTGGTTTTAGAAACCTTGCAGTAATCAATGACTTCATCTACGAGCAATTGCCCTTCTCTATCAGGATCGCCAGCATGAACAATTTGAGTGGCTTCTTTGAGTAGCTTTCTGATTACTGTGAGCTGTTTACTGGATGTTTTTCTTGGACGAAGCTGCCATTGCTCCGGAACAATCGGTAAATCGGCTAAGTTCCACTTTTTATAGCGTTCATCATAACTATCGGGTTCAACTTGCTCTAATAAGTGACCAATACACCACGTAACGATATCGCCATTACCACAACGAATAAAACCTTGGTCTTTCTTTTGTGGGTTAGGTAATGCTGCCGCAATTGCACGCCCTAAGCTTGGTTTTTCGGCGATGATAAGACGAGACATAGTTTTCCAATAGCTATAAATAATTAGAGCCACATTATCTAATGTAGCTCTAATAAATCAAGGAAAACTGTTTATTTGTACAGCTATAAAAGTCCGTATCGGATTATAGGAACTCAACAAATTTAGAAAACTCTCTTTCCGGGACTTTCATAGGTGTGCAACCCGGTGTACCTAGATATAAGAAACCAACGATTTCGTCGTCACCTTCTAGACCAAATGCTTGATGAACCTCTGGGTGGAACATCCACTTGCCTGAACGCCAAAAACCTTGGAAACCTTGCGCGACTGCGGCCATTTGCATTGCTTGTGCAGCGCAACCCGCAGACAAATGTTGCTCGAATGCAGGCACTTTGTCGTGTTCAGTCACTTTTGCGATGACAGTGATAACCATAGGTGCTCGAAACGGCGCTTTCTTTACTTTGTCAATGACCGCTTCTTCACTTTCGTCCGCTTCTGCTGCTCGAACTAAAATATCGGAAAGCTTTTGTAGACCTGTACCTTGTGCAATCACAAAGCGCCATGGCGTTAGCGCACCATGGTCAGGAGCTCGTAAACCGGCTTTGATAATATTTTCTAACGCAACACCTTCAGGTGCCGGATCAGAGAGTTTTGCGATTGAGCGTCTGTTGAGCAATAGATCCAAAGCATCCATTTGAAGTCCTTACTAATTTTATTGTTTGTATAGTTGAACTGTAGCACAGATTACAAACGATAATAAATCTCAACATCTGTCCATTTGAAGCATTATTTTAAACGGTAGTGGAAACAACAAAGGCTCCTAAGCCTATGACTTAGGAGCCTTATTTACTTTTCCACTTCAAGCTCGTTTAGCAAGAACATTTAACGAAATTCTAAAGCTTGATAACCCGCTCTACAGCTTGATTGCTAGCTCAACACCTTGGCGAATCGCACGCACAGCATCCAGTTCACCCGCATAATCAGCACCGCCTATCACGTGCAGTTTGCCACCAAATTCTTGCCACATATCTTCAAATGGACGAACAGACACTTGCCCTGCACAAACAACCACCGAATCAGCGTCTAGCACTTGCTGTTTCTTATTGATTTCAATATGCAGCCCTTGATCATCAATTTTTTGGTAACTCACACCGCCTAATAGATTCACACCGCGTTTTTCAAGCGTACGTTTATGAATCCACCCCGTTGTTTTACCAGGACCTTTACCTACGCGACCAGCCTTACGCTGCATCACCCAAACGGTTTTCTCACTGAGAGAGTCTGGGTAAGGGTACAGCCCCCCAGAGTGTTCCATATTTTTATCAATACCCCACTCGTGTAACCAGTCATCCAGGCTATGAGAAGCAGGTTCCGTTAGCATTGTCGCGACATCCACACCAATACCACCCGCTCCAACTATTGCCACTTTATCGCCTAAAGTTGTTTTTTCACGAATGAGCGTTTGGTAATCAACAACATTGCTTTGTTCAATACCTTCAATATCTAGCTTTCTTGGCTCAACCCCTGCTGCCATCACGACTTCGTCGTATTTAAGCAGCATTTCGAATGTGGCTTCCGTGTCTAATTTAAGATTGACCCCTGATGCGTCAATTTGATTAGCAAAATAACGAATCGTTTCTCTAAACTCTTCTTTCCCAGGGATTTGCATAGCTAATCTGAATTGACCGCCGATACGGTCATTTTTCTCTAGTAGGTCAACGTCGTGTCCACGTTGTGCAAGGGTCGTCGCACAAGCAAGCCCTGCAGGACCCGCCCCCACAACCGCTACTTTTTTCTTCGTCACCGCAGGTTGAACCACAATTTCTGTTTCATAACATGCTCTAGGGTTCACAAGACAACTGGCTCTTTTCCCCTTGAACACATTATCAAGACAAGCTTGGTTACAACCAATACAGGTGTTGATGAATTTAGCTTGATCTTGGGCTGCTTTGTTAACGAAATCTGGATCGGCTAGGAATGGCCGCGCCATTGACACCATATCAGCTTGCCCAGAACTCAAAATTCTTTCTGCATCTTCTGGTGTATTAATTCGGTTACAAGTCACCACCGGAATCGAGACATGCGGTTTCACTTTCTCCGTTACCCAAGAGAAAGCACTTCTAGGAACTTGAGTGGCAATTGTAGGCACGCGTGCTTCATGCCAGCCAATACCAGTATTAATAATCGTAACGCCCGCTTCTTCTAATTTTTTAGCCAGCAATACAACATCATCAAAAGTGCTGCCTTGTTCAACCAAATCAAGCATCGATAATCGGAAGATGATGATGAAATCTTGCCCTACGGCCTCACGGATTGTTTTTACGATTTCAAGAGGGAAACGCATGCGCTTTTCATAAGAGCCCCCCCATTCGTCGTAACGCATATTGGTTCGCTTACAGATGAATTGGTTAATCAAGTAACCCTCTGAACCCATGATTTCCACGCCGTCATAGCCCGCAAGTTGTGCCAGTTCAGCACTGTTTGCAAAAGCATCAATCGTTTTTCTAATTTGACGAGGGCTCATTTCACTAGGAGCAAACTTGGCTATCGGCGCTTTAATACCAGAAGCACTTTGAGCAAAGGGATGCATCGCATAACGACCAGCGTGTAAGATCTGTAGTGCGATTTTCCCATCATGCTTATGTACAGCATCAGTCACAACTTTATGAGCTTTGGCGTGCTTAGGTTTACTAAACTCCGCACTGAATGGGTGAAGCCTGCCTCGTAAGTTCGGGGAGAAGCCTCCCGTAACGATAAGCCCTACACCACCTCTTGCTCTTTCTTCATAAAAAGCGGCGAGTTTATGCAAACCTTCTTTATTTTCTTCTAATCCGGTATGCATTGATCCCATCAATACGCGATTACGTAATTGAGTGAATCCGAGATCTAATGGTTCGAGCAAATGTGGGTACATGGCAGACATCACTTATTTTATTATCTTTGTGGTCAGACCAGAATATTACCCAAAAACCAAAATATCAAACACCTGTTTACAATTATGTAACACCGATCATAATGCGCAGCTAAATGAACGCCGATAAGAACGCTAAAAATCACCACGTTACGTTAAGCAACCTACACTTAATGAGTTGTTAAATTGTGTTACTTAACTGAGAATTTATATCAATTACCTGTATTGACCAGCGAATACTCGATGAAAGATAGTTTGGTTGATAGAATTAACGTAGGATATTAAGCAGTTAATATTATTAAGATTACCTGTATAGCCGAATCAATAAAGCCGTAATCTTGCTGTGGAGACAGAATGAAAAAAATATTCAAATTTATTAGCATGATCTTCAAAGGAATATGGAAGCTCATCACTTTTATTCGTTTAGCGTTAGCTAACATTTTCTTTTTACTGAGTATTGCACTGATTTATTTTGTGTATTTTTACTCAACCCCGACGCAGCCAACGGTTCAGCAACAATCTGCTCTAGTACTTAACCTTTCAGGTCCCATTGTCGAACAAAGTCGCTACATGAACCCTGTCGACTCTTTTACTGGCTCTATCTTTGGTCAAGACTTACCTAAAGAGAATGTGCTTTTTGATATCGTTGAAACCATTCGTTATGCAAAAGACGACGATAACATCACTGGTATTGTGCTTGCCTTGCGTGAATTACCGGAGACAAACCTGACAAAGCTGCGCTATATAGCGAAGGCATTAAATGAGTTTAAAGCCTCTGGTAAGCCTATCTATGCGGTTGGCGATTTCTATAATCAAAGCCAATATTATTTAGCCAGTTATGCGACAAAAATCTTCATGTCACCTGATGGTGGGGTGATGCTAAAAGGCTACAGTGCTTACTCCCTTTTCTATAAAACGTTCTTAGAAAAACTGGACGTGAACACACACGTATTCCGAGTTGGCACTTATAAATCAGCCATCGAACCTTTCATCCGTGACGATATGTCAGATGAAGCGAAGCAATCAGCTTCTCGTTGGTTAGGTCAATTATGGGGAGCATATGTCGATGATGTTGCCAATAACCGCCAAATATCCGCGGACACTCTCAACCCAAGCATGGATTCTTTCCTCGAAGATCTAAAATCAGTAGATGGTAATATTGCTGATCTTGCAAAAAAACTGGGGCTTGTCGATCAACTATCAACTCGTCAACAAGTTAGACTTGAACTAGCAGACGTTTTCGGCAGTGACGGGGAAGATAGCTATAACGCATTTGGTTACTATGAATATCAAACGACTATGCTGCCTAAAATGGACACAGCAGAAAGTGATGTTGCAGTTGTAGTGGCGAGTGGCGCGATTATGGATGGTCGCCAACCACGTGGCACAGTTGGTGGTGACACTACCGCTTCTTTGCTTCGCCAAGCTCGTAACGACGACAAAGTAAAAGCGGTGGTATTGCGTGTAGACAGCCCTGGTGGAAGTGCTTTTGCATCTGAAGTGATTCGCAATGAAATTGATGCGATTCGCGCTACCGGTAAACCCGTTGTAGTTTCTATGTCGAGCCTAGCCGCTTCTGGTGGTTACTGGATCTCTATGGGTGCGGATCAAATCGTCGCTCAACCGACTACCTTGACTGGCTCTATTGGTATCTTTAGCGTTATTACTACATTTGAGAAAGGCTTAAATAACTTAGGCGTGTACACCGATGGTGTTGGCACATCTCCTTTCTCAGGTCTAGGAGTGACAACGGGGCTTTCAGATGGTGCTAAAGATGCTTTCCAAATGGGCATTGAAAATGGCTACCACCGCTTTATTAGCCTAGTCAGTGACAACCGTGGGATTGAACTGGCGGAAGTTGATAAGGTTGCCCAAGGCCGAGTTTGGACCGGTCAAGACGCACTTCAATTCGGACTCGTAGATAAAATGGGCGATTTTGATGATGCGATTAGTATTGCAGCTGAACTTGCAGAACTAGAAAACTACAATATCTACTGGGTAGAAGAGCCGTTATCTCCAACCCAGCAATTCATCCAAGAGTTCATGAACCAAGTTAAAGTCTCTATTGGGCTTGATATACAATCTCTGGTTCCTAGCAGTTTACAGCCAGTTACCCAACAATTAGTGCAAGATAGTCAACTATTAGACAGCTTTAACGATCCTCAAGGACGTTATGCTTTCTGCTTAAACTGCCAAGTTCAATAAGCGCGACTCTTCTTTCATTCAATATAAGTTATGACGAGAGGTACCTCTGTGTGAGGTACCTCTTTTTATTACATCATAATTCGCTATAATCGCCGCCCTGTTCCCCATATAACACTAAGTAATTATCACTATGCCAAGAAAACATATCTACATCGCCTATACTGGCGGCACTATCGGTATGCAAAAATCTGACGACCATGGCTATGTACCTGTCGCTGGCTTTATGGATAAACAACTGGCAAGCATGCCTGAATTTCATCGTTCTGAAATGCCTGAGTACACCATTCATGAATACTCACCATTGATGGACTCTTCAGATATGACGCCGTTAGACTGGCAAACTATTGCTGATGATATTCGTAAAAACTACGATAATTACGACGGCTTCGTTATCTTGCATGGCACAGACACCATGGCATATACCGCTTCTGCGCTTTCTTTCATGCTAGAAAACCTCGGTAAGCCAGTTATCGTCACGGGCTCTCAAATTCCACTTGCTGAATTACGTTCAGATGGACAAGCGAATCTGCTTAATGCTTTGCACCTTGCCGCGAATTACCCAATCAATGAAGTGACATTATTCTTCAATAATAAATTGATGCGAGGAAACCGCAGTACTAAATCTCATGCCGATGGGTTTAACGCTTTTACGTCACCAAACCTTTCACCATTACTTGAAGCGGGTATTAATATCCAACTAGGTAATAATGTGGTGGTGGATCAAAAGCCTGAAGGAGAATTCCGAGTACATAACATCACACCACAGCCAATTGGTGTAATAACCATGTATCCAGGCATCTCACATGAAGTGATTCGCAACACCTTACTTCAACCCGTAAACGCAATGATCTTGCTTACTTTTGGTGTGGGTAATGCCCCACAAAATCAAGAACTACTTCGGCACTTAAAAGATGCTTCAGAGCGAGGTGTTATTGTGGTGAACCTAACTCAGTGTTTGGCGGGTAAAGTCAATATGGGTGGCTACGCGACGGGTTGTGCACTAGCGGAATCAGGTGTTGTCAGTGGCTACGATATGACACCAGAAGCGGCACTGGCTAAGTTACATTACCTGTTGAGCCAAAACTTAAGCTACGAAGAAGTGAAAGCTCAAATGCAACAAGTATTACGTGGCGAAATGAGCTTATAAAGAGCCTACAAAGTGAATGACATAAAGCTCTAAGTCATTTTCTTGCTCAAGATAAAAGGCAGGTTATCATGAATAACCAGCCTTTTTACATAAAAACCACTGTCTTTCCTCTAAATTATATAGATCGCAATGTGCATATATAAAATAGACCGAAGAAACAGATATTAATCGTTTGGATTCACTCTAACGATATCTTGCTGCTCAGCATGAAATTGCTTTTTTAGTTCAGACTTTGACTTAAAGCTAATATCACCACCTGCTGCCACTGTCATATGCTGAGCATCTACATTATGCTTAGACTGGTAAAGCATGACAGCTTGCATACATGAATCACGCTGTTCTTGTGAAAGCACAGTGCCTTCAGGCCACTTCCCGGTTTCAACGGCATAAGTTAAACGTTCGTATACATCTGGCGTCATCGCGCTCAGGAGTTGTTCTGAATTCATGGAATGCCTTTTTCGTTACATTATTCACCAGAAAGTAACCTCTGGGTAATTTGAGTCAAGAAGAAGCTAATAAATAAGTGTATTTGATCACAAGTGAAGGATTATGAGAATTTTAAAATGGCTAAGCTTAGCCGTAGCGCCTGTGATTTTATCTGGGTGTCTAGAAGGTAATAAAAATACCGATCAACTTTGTGAAAGCCATGAAGGTTTGCAATGTTCAGAGCTCAACATGAACGACGGGCAATGCCGCATTCCTCGAACCGATTTAATATGGCACCGATTTGAAGTTTTAAAGCAGCCGACAGATGCTCACAAAGTAAAAGAATACACATTAGTTGCCGCCTATAGAAAATGTCTCGAGCTTGCTTCTCAGCTTGAACCTATCGATCAATCCGCTTTAAAACAGCGCCGATTCTCTGCTTTGATGCACAGTATTGGTGAGCTTGACCGTATTGTCGATGAGTTATCAGATTCGAAAGAGCCTGAAACCTTGTATTTCCTTTGGTCTCAAACAGGTAATACTGATGCAAGACGTAGCTTTCTTCAGCTTGAAGGCACTAAAGCATTAAACACAGCAGAGATGCAGTATGCGCTGGCAACCTTTTATACTACGCGGGATTACCCAAAAACCATTGCACTATTAAAGAATGCATTGGTTCTCTCTAATGGAAAAAAGGTCAATACTGAAATATTCAAATCTCTCGCCAGTGTTAACCACCGTCTTGGTAATTTAGAAAAGGCATATATGTGGGCAATGGTGGCGAAACGGTTTGAAGTACCCATTGCATCACAGGCAGAACTTTCAGTGATGTATCGCTTTAATGCTGAGAAGTACCAAGAATTGAACGATATCGCGGACATAATAGAAGACGCGATTCAAGAAGGGATGTTTAAAGCTTCACTTGTTCCAACCAAATGGGATAAGCAAAGCTAATATTTATACATTTTTGAAAAAATCAAACAAGAGCGGTGACTTATTCACCGCTTTTTTCATTTTTGTTGAAAATTAACGACACTGAGTTTACACAAAACCTTTCACCTGTTGTTTGTGGTCCATCAGGAAAAACGTGACCTAGATGGCTATCGCATGCTGCACATCTAATCTCAATACGCTTCATACCGTGACTTAGATCTTCAATATAACGTACTGATGTATCATTAATAGGAGCGTCGAAGCTTGGCCAGCCGCACCCCGAATCATATTTATTGTCAGACAAAAAGAGCGAAGCACTACAACACGTGCAACTATAAATGCCAGTTTCATGATTATGCAGTAACTTTCCTGTGTACGGAGCCTCAGTACCGCGCAATCTGCACACTTCAAACTCACTATCAGTAAGGCGTTCACGCCAGTATTCATCAGGCTTCATCGTATTTCCTCTCACGTTTTTCACGTTAATATCTCTCTACATTAACTCTTATTATATTTACTTTTTTCTATAAAAACTTGCATCTATCTCGTTTTGTAGCACATACTTCCTTCCCGAGATACATTGTACATATACACTCATAAGTGAATCGTCATTTAGAGGTATTTTACCCAACTGGAAGCACACAGAACCACCTGCATCGGTCAAATTTCAATCGTTTACATGTAATTGTTAAGAAAAGCGTCGCTTTTTTTTGACTTTAAACAAGTTAAGACGGATTATCTATTGCAGATGTATACTGGATTCTGTAATTTTACTACCAGTTATCTTTAATCAGAAATTAAGTTGTGGAGCAACTACAATGACTATCAAAGTAGGTATTAATGGTTTTGGCCGTATCGGTCGTTTCGTATTCCGTGCAGCGCAAGAGCGCAATGACATCGAAGTTGTTGGTATCAACGACCTTATCGATGTTGAATACATGGCTTACATGCTTAAGTACGACTCAACTCACGGCCGTTTCAACGGTACTGTTGAAGTTGAAGGCGGTAACCTAATCGTTAACGGTAAAACTGTACGTGTTACAGCTGAGCGTAACCCAGAAGATCTTAAGTGGGATGCTATCGAAGTAGACGTAGTTGCTGAAGCAACTGGTCTTTTCCTAACTGACGAGACTGCACGTAAGCACATCACTGCTGGTGCTAAGAAAGTTGTTCTTACTGGTCCTTCTAAAGACGCAACTCCAATGTTCGTTATGGGCGTAAACGATTCAACTTACGCTGGTCAAGACATCGTTTCTAACGCTTCTTGTACTACTAACTGTCTAGCGCCTGTAGCTAAAGTTCTTAACGACAAGTTCGGTATCGAATCTGGTCTTATGACTACAGTTCACGCTACTACAGCAACTCAAAAAACTGTAGATGGTCCTTCTGCTAAAGACTGGCGCGGTGGCCGTGGTGCTTCTCAAAACATCATCCCATCTTCTACTGGTGCTGCAAAAGCTGTAGGCGTAGTTCTTCCAGAACTAAACGGCCTTCTAACTGGTATGGCTTTCCGCGTACCAACTGCTAACGTTTCTGTAGTTGACCTAACAGTTAACCTAAAAACTGCTGCATCTTACGAAGCAATCTGTGCTGCTATGAAAGAAGCATCTGAAGGCGAGCTTAAAGGTGTTCTAGGTTACACTGAAGACCAAGTTGTATCACAAGATTTCATCGGTGAAGTTCAAACTTCAGTATTCGATGCTAAAGCTGGTGTTGCACTAACTGACAAATTCGTTAAAGTTGTATCTTGGTACGACAACGAAATCGGTTACTCAAACAAAGTTCTTGACCTAGTTGCTCACATCTCTAAGTAATTATTACTTAGTGAACTAACTTCGGTTAGTCGCAATTAGCAGTACTTGTCTTGAGACAATAGATATTAAAAGGCGACTCTTGAGTCGCCTTTTTTGTATCCAAAATTTGAGTTTAACGTCTAAAACTCTAAATAAGATTCAAATATTGTCACGATAGATAGGAAGAAACCTCCCTAGACAGCTTAACGTAAGCCAATATCTGAATCTTATTTATCCATGAGGGTATCGTAATGAATTTATCAAACTTACCGGCTTTAAGTGTTCTTTCTGACAACATTACTATTGTTGAAAAAGATGGCGTAAAACTTGTCAGAGTTATTCATGACAAAGCAACGGCTGCTATCTCATTACATGGTGGTCACGTTGTATCTTTTAAGCCTACTGATCAAGAAGACCTAATTTGGATGAGCCAACAAGCTAACTTTGATGGTAAAGCAGCTTTACGTGGTGGCGTACCAGTTTGTTGGCCTTGGTTTGGTCGAGTAGCCGCACCTGCACACGGTTTTGCACGATCTAGTCAATGGCGAATTGTTGAACATCGTGAAAGTGAAAATGGTGTCATTGTGAGCCTTGGACTTGAACCTAATGAAGAAACATTAGCTATTTGGCCACATCAATTTGAAGCTCGTTTGAACGTCGAAATATCAGAAGAGTTAGTGATCACTCTTGATGTTAAAAACACAGATAATAAGGCATGGCTATTCTCTGGAGCTCTACACACTTATCTAAACGTTGGTGATATTCACAAAACAGTGACAACAGGTATGGGGCCTGAATACATTGATGGATTGCAAGACGCTAAAGTTTGCCAAGGTGAACCAAGCTTAGTCTTAACTGATTCGATTGATCGTGTTTACACTCAACCTGAAGAGAACATTTTAGTTAAAGATGAAGTGCTAAACCGCACTATCACCGTTCACAACAAAGGACATAATTCCGCTGTACTTTGGAACCCATGGGTAGAAGGTGCTGCAAGTATGGGTGATATGCAAGACGACGGTTACCTCACCATGCTTTGTGTTGAATCCACTTTGCACGCTCCAAGCATTGAGACCGGCAAAGAACTGTCACCAGGTGAAAGCCACCAGCTAGTTACAAGGATCTCTGCTCAAGCATAAAGCTTGCACTATTTATAGATAACTCCTTGCTTAATCAATAACCTCGATAACGATTTAAGCGTCGGAATATAATGCAGCTTTAGGGCTGCATTTACTTTCTTATTCGAAAATACCCGCCTAGACTCATATCTATTGAACAAATCTCGTTCATTGGGAAATTTTCTTCCTAGTTTCTCTTTCTTATATTGTTAGTGTTTTCTAATTAATGACTAAATCATTAATTATTATCAATCAATGCTGTTTTATAAGTTTGTATTATAAAAAATATGATAGAGAATGATCTATAAACCAACCCGCTACACCTCTATGAATACAGGATAGTTAGTTCATGTTCAAAAAATACAAAAATCAAAGCGTTGGCTTCCAACTCAAATTGGTTATTTTGCTTTGTTTGCTTGTCGCATTTGGTTCCATAGCCACACTCGTATATCGAAACGCATCCCAAGTATTACTGGATAACACGCTTAGAGAGCACCAATCCAAAGTAGAAGCAATGGCGAAAACCATATCAGGTCAGTTTGATGCCTATTTACATACTTCAAAGGTTTTAGAATCGACATTCCGAAATGGATACTTAGCTGGTATTTATGTTGAAGACTACGAAGTTGAATTTAATGGTCACAACATTCTAAATATGACTCAGTATGGGGAAAGCTTAATTAATGATACGAAGCTTGTAGACAGCTTTACTCGTGATACAGGTGCTGTAGCCACTTTATTTGCCCCTTTTGGTGACGACTTTATTCGAGTATCTACATCCCTAAAAGATCCATCTGGCAATCGAGTTGTTGGCGCTTCATTAGGTAAAAGTCACCCTGGCTATAACAAAATCAAGAACGGGCAGCCTTATTACGCCCAGGTGACTTTATTTGGCCAAAGATACATTACTTATTACTCTCCTTTGGTCAGCGCGAACGGTAAGGTTAATGGCATTTCTTTCATTGGTTTGCCTGTAGAAGATGCAACACAGAGTCTATTTGATTCTTTGCGATCTGTTTCTTGGGGTGAAACTGGCTACACGATTATTGTCGATAATGATAAAGACAACCAAGGTAAATATCTTCTACACCCAACTAACGCTGATGGTAAAAAGTCCATTATTGATGTTGCAGATTACGAAGGAAATAAGCCTTTCTATCAACTATTTGAACAGGCTTCAGGATTAATCCGATACCCATTTGCCTATCAAAATACTGTTGGTGAGAAATACCTCGTGTATACAGAGGTACCGGGCTGGAATTGGAAGTTGCTTGGTGGAACCTTCATCAAAGAGGTGACCAAAGGCAGCGACGAATTACTAAAACTCATCGCATTTATCGCAACCTTAATTGCAATTTCAACGATTGTTGTCCTAACGGTATTCTTAAACAGAACTCTAACGCCATTGACCACCCTTAATGGTTATATGATGCGTTTAGGAAAAGGGGAAGTCAGCCTTAAAATTCCTCATTCCGGTCAGCAGACCAAAAATGAAATCAGCAATTTAAACAATGGAGTAGCGGCAATGGCTACTCAGCTAAATACGCTGGTTGGGGAAATACGAGACACCAGTGATCAAGTACAGGTAGGTTCTAGCAGTGTCTCTCAAGATGCAAGCCATAACTTAACTCAGTCAGATCGCCAACAAGAACAGGTTGAACAAGTTGTAACTGCAATCGAAGAGATGGCAACGTCTGCAGAATCTGTCGCACAGCAAGTCGGTACGATTGCAGACAATGTGCGCTTAGCTAACGACGATAGCCAACAAGGCTTAGAGGTTGTCGAAGGTGTTTGTATTGATGTTGCACAACTCAACGACCAACTAGATAAGTCTGCTTCTGCAATTGAACAAGTGAGTTCAGACAGTGAAAGCATACAAACCGTTACCAAGATGATTGATGACATTGCTGAACAAACTAACTTACTTGCACTCAATGCCGCGATTGAAGCAGCCCGAGCTGGCGAACAAGGTCGTGGTTTTGCCGTGGTTGCTGATGAAGTAAGGACACTCGCTCACCGAACTCAAACATCGGTTAAAGACGTAGTAAGTATCATCGAAAAACTCAAAGCATCAACAAGTAATGCCGTAAGTTTGATGACACAAAGCCAAGAGAACGCCAATCAAGTGCTCGATAAAGCACAAGGTGCTGGATCCGCTCTTGAATCCATTGCCTCTCAGGTTCAATCGATTGCAGCACAAGCCGAAACGATTGCTGCAACATCTGAAGAGCAAGCACAAGTGTCCCAAGAGATTGCATCTAACGCGCACTCAATCAGTGATTTGAATCAGCAAAGTCGTGCCACAAGTGCTAAAACTTCACAAAGTGCCGATGAACTGAAAAAACAAGCAGAGTCACTTAAACATCAAGTCGATTTCTTTAACTAGACATTCATTGCCTTAGGCAAAGATAGCTGTAGATAAAGATGGCTTTAGGGAAACATAAAGTCTATAAATCAATCCTTAGAGCCAGCGATCCGTTGGCTCTATATTCATCCCCCACTCTTTTGTTACGCTAGCGAACCGATCAGCTTCCTGTTAAAATTTTCGACTTAAAATTTCTAGTTCGAGTTCGTAATGACTTATCAATGCCCTTTATGCCACCAGCCTCTTTCTCAAAAAGAGCGTACTTTTTCATGTGATAAGAATCACCAGTTTGATTTGGCTAAAGAAGGCTACGTAAATTTAATGCCAGCTCACCATAAACGTTCAAAAGATCCAGGTGATAACAAAGAGATGATGCAAGCTCGCCGTCGCTTTCTTGAAGGCGGACATTACGATCCTATGCGTCAAGCTGTGGCGAAACTGTGTACCCAACACTTATCTCAATCGACTCCTACGTTACTCGACATAGGCTGTGGCGAAGGCTATTACACAAACGAAGTCGCCTTACAGTTAATAAATAAACCTCAAGAAGCATCAGAAAGCCAACAGGAAATCGCTCAAACTTACGGCTTGGACATTTCAAAGGTGGCCATTAAATATGCGGCAAAACGCTATGATTCATGCTCATTTTCTGTAGCTTCAAGTCACCGCCTTCCTTTTTCAGATAAAAGCTTAGGTGCAGTACTTCGCATTTATGCACCGTGTAAAGCTGAAGAGCTACATCGAACCATTGTAGATGATGGCGTTGTCATCACCGTCACACCTGCTGGTCGACATTTATATCAGCTACGAGATGAAATCTATGATGGTGTAAGAATGCATGATGAAACTGCAGAAAAGATTGCTGGTTTTGAGCTTTCCCACCAAGAACAACTAAACTATATGATGGATCTAACCGGTTCAGAGGCATTTGATTTATTACAGATGACACCTTTTGCGTGGAAAGCAACAGAGCAGTTCAAACAACAGCTGATGGCTTCTGAGCAATTCAAGTGTGAAGCCGATTTCATGCTAAGGGTGTATCGCAAAGTCTAACTTGCTGCCGATATCAAAAGTATCATCTAACCCTTGGTGATATTAGTTATCATTTGCATTGAATAAAAACCTTGCCTCCTTTAGTATGCTCGTTCATCAAGGAGGCATTTTTATGCAACGTATTATTCTTCTCATCACAACTGTTTTACTTACTGCTTGTGCAAGCCAACCCTCGGATAGAGATTCTCAAGCTGTTTTAACCTATTATGATTACCAACTCGCAAGCCCATCAGGTCAGGCTATTTCACTCAACCAACTTCCTGACGAGCTAAGTCAAGCGGATGTAATCCTTATAGGCGAATGGCACACTCATTCAGGTGTACATCGCTTCCAAACTGATTTACTAAAGTCTCTTTCAAACAACAATCCGAATATTGCTGTCTCTATGGAGCAATTCACTCGAAACCACCAAGGGATTTTGAATGCCTACCTAGTAGGAGAGATTGGCGAACAAACATTAATGTCCAAAGCTGCGGCCTGGCCAAATTACGAAAGTGATTACCGCCCACTGGTTGAACTAGCAAAAGCAAACCGTCTAGACATTATCGCCTCTAACGCCCCTAAACCAGTGGTTCAATGTATAGGGCGCCAAGGTCTTGGATACTTAGATTCATTAGATGATCAAGAGCGAGCTTTCTTAGCAAAAGACATTGATACCTCAGGTAGCCCATATAAAGATAAATTTATGGCATCGCTGCATCATGGTTCTCCAGAGCAAACGGAGAAACAATACGCTGCGCAGATAGCATGGGATGAAACTATGGCTGAATCAATTGTTAACTACCTATCCAGTAACCCAGATAAGTCTATTGTTCATATAGCGGGTAAGTTTCATACTGAAGGTGGGCTTGGTACTGCTGCATCGATCTTGAAGAGGTCTCCAGACTTAAAGGTGATCGTCATTACACCTGTGTCTGAACTAACAATGGACTCTGTAGACTATCAATTACAGGTTCTTGATCCACCAACTCGCTTTGTTAAGCCAGAAAATCGGATGCTGGCATATAAAAAGCTGGCTGGACGCAGTAAAGGTCTGTCATGTAATTGATTCTAAGCTGGGCTTTGTTCCTTAACTTTGGGCTAGCTCCTTTAGCTCTGGAGTAATTCCTTTAACTTGAACTAGTTCCTTTAACTCGAGCCAGTTACTTTAACTTGAATTACTGCTGTAACCCGAATAGCTATAGATGTATCGGCACGAGAATTGCTTGAGTAAAAAACAATCACAAAGCTGAAAATTTACACAAGTTTTTCACTCGCTAGCCGATACACTTTGTAGGGCATGTAAAGGGAGAGCCACATGACACCTGTAGGATCGAGTACGACTCAAGTATATTCGCCACAACAATTGAAAGCGCAAAGCACAACCAATGCAGCTTCTGAAGCGTCTCCAATAAAGGTTGAACAGAATAAAGTTACCCTTTCTGAAGAAGGGAAGGCACTTCTGGCTGCACTACAAGAAATAGATAAGGAAGCCAAAGTAGATAAAGCGGCTAACGAGTCTGTTGGGGACAAAGTTGAATCTTTTGCTCATGGAGCTCTGGGGATGGATCACCCGGATAAAATTGAAGAAGAAGATGATGGCTCTTATTCAGCAGGGCAATACCTGTCCGCTGCGGCAACAGTTGGCGGGATATTACTCGCGATACTGTAGTATTTGTGCATCACCATACACATATACCCATCACATCAAACATCACCTCCTGATGAAATTTTTATCGTCTTGATAAAATAGTCGATTTGTTCCCTACAATACGTTCACGAGATACTTCTAGGATCGTACTTATGGAATAAAACTCGTGAAAAACTCATTCTCGCTTATTGATAAGCCAACATTTTTTGGTGCTATTGCACTCCTGCTCACGATCGTCTTTCCACTAATTATGTTCCCAACTCAGGGCGCAGAATGGATTGCCGTCGCTAAAATTTTCATGACTGACAAACTCGGTTTTCTTTACCTAGCATTAGGCTTATCCGCTTGTGCTTTTATGGTTTACGTTGTTTTCAGTGATATGGGACAAATCAAACTGGGTGAACCAGATGAACAACCAGAATTTGCCACAGCTTCATGGGCTGCAATGCTATTTTGTGGGGGTATTGGAGCCAGTATTCTTTACTGGGGCTGCATTGAGTGGGCCTACTATTATCAATCACCACCATTTCAATTAGAACCAGGAAGTGAAGAAGCCGTTCGTTGGGCCGCGACTTATGGTCTGTTCCACTGGGGTCCAATTGCTTGGTCTATCTACCTAATCCCTGCAATACCTATCGCATACTTCTTTTATGTTCGTAAGCAGCCAGTATTGAAAGTTTCAAGTGCGCTAATGCCAGTTCTAGGAGAAAAACGCAGTAAAGGCGGCATTGGTAAACTGGTCGATGTTTTCTTCATATTTGGATTACTAGGCGGAGCCGCAACAACTTTAGGCCTTGCAGCTCCACTGATCAGCGAAGGTTTGAATGCCCTCTTTGGTATGCCACAAAATACCTTAACTCAAGCATTAGTTTTGCTGGTTTGTACTGGTATTTTTGCTTATTCCTCTTACGCGGGTTTAGAGAAAGGCATAAAAATCCTCAGCAATATTAATTTCTGGGGTGCCATGGGATTACTGACGTTTGTTCTGGTTGCCGGACCTACAATTTTCATGCTCGAAACCGGGTTAGATTCTATCGGCCGATTACTCTCTAACTTCTTCGTCATGGCAACATGGGCAGAACCATTTGGTGGCTATGGCACCTTTGAAAACACTCACTTTCCACAAGATTGGACTATTTTCTATTGGGCATGGTGGCTAGTATTTGCACCTAGTATGGGCTTATTTGTAGCACGCATATCTCGCGGAAGAACAATCAAACAAATGGTCTCAGGTTCGATTTTCTTTGGTTCTCTAGGCTGTTTTCTATTCTTTATGATTTTGGGTAACTACGGTCTTTCATTACAACTTTCAGGCCAGTTAGATGTAGTCAGTATTTTAAATAATGAAGGGGCAACTAAGGCAATTTTCTCTATGTTGGGAGAATTACCGATGAGCACTTTAGTTATTGCTGTATTTACCGTGCTTTGTATTATTTTTACCGCGACAACTTTTGACTCTATCTCTTACATTTTGGCTTCTGTTGTACAGAATAACGTTACCGAAGAGCCTATGCGTTGGAACCGTATGTTCTGGGCATTCACACTTTCATTCTTACCAACAGTGTTGATGTTCTTAGGTGGATTAAGCACATTGCAAACTGCCGCCATTGTTGGTGGGTTACCGCTGCTTGTTATCTCGGTAATGCTAATGATCTCAGCCGTACGTGCAACCAGCTTAGATTTACGCCATCAAGAAGATTACATTGAACCTACGATCAATATTGAAGAACTGCCAGACATGGATCCTTGGTCTTCAGAAGGGATGGCTCTCGCTAAATTCGAGAAGGTTAGAGATTTGGCGCAAGAAGCCGCAGAAAATGAACGTGAAGCGTACCAACAACTAACAGCTATCAAGAAAAAAATCCGCTCTTATGTTTTGGAACAGAGTGAAGACGTTCAAGTTCACGAACTTCCTTTAGAACTGCAACAAGAATTAGAACTTGCAGAAAGCAATTTGACAGCTGCGCAAGAAAATAAAATTGAGTTATCTGATCAAGCTCAGAACGCTCGAATCGAGTTTAACCAGGTGGTAGCAGCTCTGTCTCCGGTTTAACCTTAGCCATAACAGTCCAAGTCAATTGGATACACTCTTAAATAACAAAGGCTCACATCTGTGAGCCTTTTTTTGTTTCTTTGTCTTTATACATTCTAATATCGAATGTGAAATTAAGCACGATTTGGATGATTAAGAATGTGGTCTTCCCAATCTACAACATCAATTTCATACACCACTTTATTACGCACACTTTCACCAGCAGCATGCATGGCTGATTTAGAGCCAGTGATCAACGGATGCCATTCAGGAATTGGGTTGTTTTCTGATAATAAACGGTAAGCACAAGTGTCAGGTAGCCAATGAAATTCATCAATTTTATCGCGTGTTAATTTCAAACACTCTTCACCTGAAGTAAATCGATTCGGGTAGTCTTTGCAAGAGCAAGTTTTGTCATTCAACCAACTACAAGCAACATTGGTGTAATAAACGTCATCGCTATCTTCATCCATAAGTTTATGCAGACAACACTTACCGCATCCGTCACACAGTGATTCCCACTCTTGTTCCGTCATTTTATCTAGTGTTTTTTCTTGCCAAAATGGATTACTCATTGGATTACTTCTTACTCTTTTACTGGGATGCGTGTTATACCGCTAGCCCATACAAAGTTCAAGGATAAAAATCACTCATCATTACTGCTTGCTTGAGTATTTTTTGCTACTATCGCGCACCTTTATTAATAAATGAGTCAAGTGATGGATTGTCGTCTAGGTTGTGGCGCTTGCTGTATCGCCCCAAGTATCAGTAGTAGCTTCCCTTTGCACCCTAATGGAAAACAAGCCGGAGAACGCTGCAAACAACTTAATACCGATAATCTTTGCAAATTATTTGGCAAACCCGAGCGCCCTCCTGTGTGCCATGACTTTAAAGCAGCTGAATGGGTATGCGGTACTAGCTCACTCGAAGCTATCACTATCATCACTGACTTAGAAACCTGCACTCAGTAGTCATGAAACATAACCAAACTTTAATAACAGAGTCGTATTCCACTCTACGGCTCTAGTTTTATCTAAAACATAATGATTTTATAAATCTCGTCACATCTTCGCCTTCACGTCACAAATGGTCACACTGCACATCATTTGATTAAGTTATAGTTCATGTACTATTCATTAGATCCTCTAACACATGAACTCATCAAATCCATTCAATATCATTCTTGTAGAAGATGACTTAGAACTCGCAGAGTTAATTCAAGATTTTCTACAAAACTATGAATTTACCATCGAGATTGTCAGTGATGGCATTACCGCTGTGAACGAGATTCTGTCAAAACAACCGGACTTAGTCATTCTCGACATCATGCTACCAGGGCAAAGTGGAATGGTTGTGTGTCGCTCTATTCGTTCGAATTATCACGGTATGATCTTAATGCAAACAGCACTCGATGATGACATAGACCAAGTCATGGGGCTGGAACTTGGTGCCGATGACTATATTGTGAAAAAGATAAAACCCCGTCTTTTGCTATCAAGAATTAGAGCCCTGCTTCGTCGCCATGATAGGAACACACTCGATAACGACAAAGACCAATTACAGTTTGGACCTCTTGCTATCAACTTACAGCACCGTGCTGTCACTTTAAACCAGCAACCTGTAAAACTCACCACATCAGAGTTTGAACTTCTTTACTTACTGGCTCAGAACGTAGGGCAAGTTGTCTCTCGTGATGATATTGCTCAGCATATTCGGGGGTTTGAATACGACGGGCTCGATCGTTCTATCGACAGGCGAATTTCACGTTTACGCCGCACGCTCAATGATGACCCGAACGAACCAGACCTCATTAAAACCATTCGAGGAGTTGGATACCAGTTATGCGCCACCACATTTGAGGCATCGGTATGATTAGAGCATTTTCAATTCTTTGGCTTGCCGTCTTTATCCCTATAGCATTACTACTATTTCCTACGGCAATTAATCCAGTACAGCACGTAACTGAATATTTCTCTGAAGGTTTTTACAAGAAAGTCTACACCGTTAACTTCGAGATGCTCACAGAAAAGCTCTCGAACTATCCGCAGGATAAATGGCAACCTGTGATAAAAAAATATGAGACTCATTTTGGCTACCCTTTAAAACTGCAACCTATGAGTACATACCAATCGAATAGACAATCTTACGATGCTATTCAAGGTGGGGAAATTACCTTCTTATTCGGCGACCCAATGGCATTGGTCCAAAGAGTAGGCAAAAGTGATCAAGTCATTTATTTCGCCCTCAACGAATCAACAGAGTTGGCAGTGCTAAACCAAGCTAAAGGAACGCTATTTCTAGCAGCTGAAGATTTACGCAACCACCCACAAAGCCAATGGGTGCAGATTATTGAAAACACGAACACTCAGATTCCATTTAGGATCAGCTTAAAAAAAGACGATAAACTCCCACCAGAAGCGAAAGAAGCTCTCACGAATAAACCTAGGAAAATCATCAGCTATACCAGTACTAATGGGCAGATTGAATTGCTTGCCCCTGTTATAGACAATGTTTGGCTTCATATAGAAGATGATCTCTCTCACCTTACGCAGATAAAACTTATTGCAACGGTCTGTGCCTTCTTTGTGTTCTTCATTTCGATTGCGATGGTGATGTGGGTATACCCATTATGGCGTGATTTAAAACGGCTAGTGAAGACAGCAAACGACTTCGGTCAAGGTTTACTTTCTAAACGAGCAAGCACCACCAAAATGTCTGTGATATCTCAACTTAGTGATTCATTTAATAAGATGGCTGACAACATTGAAAAGCTGATCGCCAGCCAACGTGAACTCACAAATGCGGTGGCACATGACTTAAGAACACCACTTTATCGGCTTCGATTTGCGTTAGAAATGATAGAAGACGACCAAATAGCAGAGGAACAAAAAGAAAAATATCGAAAAACTGTTCATTCGAGCATTGAAGATCTAGATCATCTCATTAATCAAAACCTTCTCCTCTCTCGTTATACCCGAGTAGCCGATATTAGCCATTTTTCTGAATGTTGTTTTGCCGAGCAATTACTTGATGAGATCGAGCAATTTAAGCTGGAACACCCTGAACTAGAAACACGTTTTTATTGCTCACCTGACCTTAAAGAACGATCTCTATTCATTGATAATAAAGGACTAATGAGAGCCATTAAAAACCTGCTCACGAACGCGAGTCGTTTTGCTCAATCAGAGATAAACGTTTCTTTTAAGATCGAAGAGCAACAATATAAAATTATTATTGAAGACGATGGTTGTGGTGTGCCCGTCGAACAATCAAAGTACATATTCGAACCTTTTTCTCAGCTTGAAAACCAAGAACGGGGGAGTGATAAAGGGCATGGATTGGGGTTAGCTATCGTTAAACAAATCATGAATTGGCATAATGGGTCTGCAACAGTAGATACATCGGCTTCTCAAGGCGCGTGCTTTGTACTCTCTTGGCCAACGAGTTTAAATAGGCAACCCAAATGATAGTTCGAGTAATGTGACCAACTTGGACACAAACCGTCTATAAAACACCAACGACTTATAACTAGTGTGAATGTTAATTTTACGTGGCTTTAGATTAGTCACTTATAGGGAATTAACATGAAGATCTTCACTCGTCTCAACACTCTTTTACTCAGTTCAATGTGTAGTTTCGTTACCCATAACTGTTTTGCTCAACCTGATAATTTCACTCCAGGCTTAAGCGGGAGCATTAGCCTGAATGTTGGCGTGAGCCAAAGCCAATCACAAAGTAGCACGCATGACGACAACGCGATTACGCCTAATCTAACCAACAATGGTAAACAAACAGAGCAAGTATTACCCTTCATTTTAGGGCGATTACAATACAGCTTTGGGGATACTTTACTCTTTCTAGGGAACAGTGAAGACCAAATTGCAGAAGCCCAGTTCCAAGCCGAATTAGGGCTTTCTCAAAAACTAAGCAAAAATACTATTCTCACAGCCGCACTATTTGGAAACGCACCCAGCATGGACGAGGTATGGCAAGATCCTTACCTTACTAGTCAAAAGCGAGTTTCAACAGAGCAAACCGTTAGAGGTGCACGTGTAGCCTTTGATTTAAATGTTCTGATACCTATAAAAATAAAATATGCTTTTGCACAAAGTAAAGTTGACCACGATAACATCGGAGTTTCTCAGGGGCTTTCGATTGCAGAAGCTAATTTATTAGGCAGAAAGAGTGATTACCACCGATTTGGAACAGAAGTAACCTTACCACTAGCTCGAAGTTTCGTCCTTTCCCCTGCTTTCTATTACACAATGAGAGACGCTCAAGGCGAGGCAAAAAGTTTTGATGAATTAAGCGCTCAACTTTCCATCTTATTTTCTAAATCAAGGCACAACCTCATTACCACAGTTAGAACCAGCCAAGCTGAGTTCGACTCTCAGAACCCCGTATTCGATCTCAAACAAGATTACGACTCATTGGGTATCTTTTCTGTGTATAGCTACCACAGTCCTTTTAATTGGAAAAATACCCAGATACACGTCATGGCGGGCTACCAACAACGTGATTCCGACATCGAATTCTATGATACCGACTCCACCTTTCTCTCCTCCGGTATGAGCTACAACTTCTAATTTCAAGGATCAAAAATGTCTAACTTATTTAAAGTGATGTTTCTATCTTCAGCGTTATTTCTATCAGCCTGCAGTGTGGATGATGTTACTGACGCTGATAAATACACAAAACCCACAGTGAATGCTGGTGCTGACCAACTTCATACACTTCCCGTACACACAATTACTTTGAGTGGCTCAGCAAAAACCTACCCAAAACATGTTTACGAGATTAAAACCATTAGATGGACTCAACTTTCAGGTCCCCAACAATTAACTGTACTCAATTCCGATTCATTAAACGCAACTCTCATTAATCCAACAGTTGCCGGTACCTACATTTTTGAGCTCTATGTTAAAGACAGTGCCCGAAGAACAAACACTGACCGAGTTACAGTAATCCTACACGAACAAGCTCAGATGACTTCAGCTAGAATGAGTGCAGGGTTCCATGACGACTATGATGAGATTTGGCATTCAGTTGCTGAAAACTATACGGCATACGACCAAATAGAAGATAAATGGCATGAGATATACCAGCCATATAAAATCAAAGCCGATAATATCGATACCAAAAAAGAGTGGCTGAAGTTAGTACAAGAGATGCTTCTTGAAGTAAAGGATGCTCGATTAGTCATCAATCCATTCGTTCACTCTCAATCATTAGCCCGCGATCAACCATTAGCCCACCCTAAACAAGTGAAGCAAACTCCCAAAGGTTTTGAAACATTGTATTTACGCTGGGAAACGAATAACAATATTGGACTAATAACGTTTAACGATTTAAGTTCAGTAAATCTAAAGCAGCTAAACAAAGAAATTAATCAAGCGCTGATAGGGCTAAAAGATACCCATGAACTTTGGTTGGGTTTTCCTGAAAAGGGACAAATTAATGAGCAAGTTGCCCTACAGCTAATGATGTTATTCACTCACAAAGCTACTCACATATATTTAGATGCACAAGCTGATGATATAAGTGAGTTGCTCATCAGCAGTAACCCGCTCCTTCCGCAATCAATAGTACGAATGAAAAAGGCGCACAGCCATCAGGCAGTAAAAGTGATCGAGGAATATTTGTTAACCCAAGAACTTGGGGTACCGGAGTTTATCTTTAATCAAAAGTATGTCGTTACAGCTATTTATTTATAACTAGAAACACAGCTCAAAAACAAAAAAAGCCGCTAACTCATTAGCGGCTTTTTTTATATTTTGTGACGACCTAATAACGAGTGTGAAAGCGTAGTGCCATCTACAAGTTCTAGCTCACCGCCCACAGGAACCCCATGAGCAATTCGGCTAGCATTAACCTCGTGAGCATTACACAGCTCAGCGATATAATGCGCTGTGGCTTCACCTTCAACCGTTGGGTTGGTCGCCAAAATGACTTCCGTGATATCACCACGGCGCAGTCGGTAATCCAGCGTATCTAACCCTATGTCACTTGGTCCAATTCCATCTAATGGAGATAAATGCCCCATTAAAACAAAGTAGCGACCTGAATATTGACCTGTTGCTTCAATAGCAGCGATATCTGCAGGGCTTTCGACCACACAGATTTGACCGTTATCTTGCCTTTTCGGGTTAGTACAAATATGACAGATTTCTTCTTCAGTAAAAGTTCGGCATTCACTACAGTGGCCGATCTCTGTCATCGCTTGGCTTAGTGCATCCGCAAGTTGCAGACCACCTTTTCTATCGCGCTGTAACAAATGAAAGGCCATACGCTGTGCCGACTTGGGACCAACCCCAGGTAGACAACGTAAGGCCTCCATCAAATGCTCCAGCATATGACTGGTACGCATTAATAAATCGCTCTAAATTAAATCACTTGCGATTTAGAATGGCATTTTCATACCTGGTGGTAATTGCATACCGCCAGTTACGCCAGCCATTTTTTCTTTTTGAGTTTCTTCAACACGTCGAGCTGCATCGTTGAAAGCCGCTGCGATAAGATCTTCAAGCATCTCTTTATCGTCTTCCATTAGGCTTTCATCAATTTCAACACGGCGAACACTGTGACTACCAGTGATCGTAACTTTTACAAGGCCAGCACCAGACTCACCTGTAATTTCCATATTTGCGATTTCTTCTTGAAGCTTTTGCATGCGATCTTGCATTTGCTGGGCTTGCTTCATCAAGTTGCCCATACCACCTTTACCAAACATGATAATCTCTCTGGTTAATTGGTTATAAATATAAATAAGCTATGAGGCTTAAATGGGGGATGAATACAGACTATTCAACCCCAGTAAGTGACTTAAAACAGCGAATATATGAGTTGTCTTAATAACGAGTGAGTTACATCACGCTAAATCGGTCGAACACTGTCGCGATCAAGCTCTGCTGCAAAACGTTTCTCAATAAATTGAACATTTGCATCATTCTCTAAACTTGAGAATGCGTGTTGTAGCTTCCCTTGATACAGGCGCTCTCGTAATTCTAGTGGGGTTTCCCCCTTCTCTCCAATTTCTACACTCAAATGGCACTCTTCGCCAAGGGCTGTGTTAAGAGCTTGAAGCAACTCGCTCTGAGCTCTATCGGTATTCAAGTGCGCTTGATTCGCTCGAAGGGTTAACGTAACAGACGTACCGTTTTGCTCATACACAGAGTTTAACGCGAGCTGCTCTACAAGCTTTGCGGTATCAAGCTTCTTAATCGTCGCTGACCATTCATCTTGCTCTACAGACTCATTAAACAATTTCTCGACCATTTCTGGTGTTTTGATGTGTTCTAACGCTCGCTTTATCTGAGTAGGTGTTAACTCTTTAGAAACTTCTTTCACTACAGGCTTAGAAGGCTTCCAACGATAAGGCTCATTCGCATCGTCTTTTCCTGGAACTGTAGATTGAGATATTGGCGACACCCGATCAGAGCTACCATGTTGCTGAGCAACACGATCTAATACTGAAGATTTAACTGGTGCCGCTTTAGCCTTTTTTGGCGCTGCGCCTTTGCTTTCCGTTGTTGCATTGCCTCTGCGTTGAGAACGCAGTTGGTGGCGTAAACCACTCACTGGCGATGAAGAGCGCGCTGGTTGTTCTTGTTGCGTCGGTTCAGTGCTTGCCTGTTGGGGCTGGCTCTGATTCGTCGCTTGATTCTGCTGTGGTGGCATTTGCTGAGCCGTTGGACTCATATGTTGCTCCGCACCGTAGCTAGAACGTTCGTTATAAGCAGGTGGCGCATCATACTGGCTGTGCGGGTAATCCTGTTCTGAATAACCATGGTTGCCTGAATGATCAGCGTAACCTTGTGAATCTGCATATTGTGCTGGATTCTGCTGTTGTATAGGCTGCTGCGGAGCAGGAGCTTGTTGCTGCACTTGAGGCTGTGAAACCGTAGGAGCCTGAGTGGGCTGTCTCGGATCGACCATTGACGCAGGTTGACTCACAGGCTGAGCAACGTTTTGAGCTGGAGCCAGTCCTTGAACTGCTGTCGCTGGGCTAGTCGAGATAACCGTCGCACTAACTTGCTCTGCAGGTCTGAATGCCATCATACGAAGAACAATCATCTCAATACCAACACGAGCAGTCGGTGACAAAGGCAAATCTTCACGCCCTTTCAAGGCAATTTGATAATACAGCTGAATATCTTGAGGGCTCAGAGCTCGGCTCAGCAGCTCTAGTTTTTCAGCATCAGGCAGCGCTTTATCTAAGGTCGAAGGCAGCGCTTGGTACATAGCGATTCTATGTAACTGAGTAGACAGTTGATTGAGTAACCCATCCCACTCAATGCCATTTTCAGCCAAGTTTTGGATACTATCCATAGCCAACTGCGGCTGCTTGCTGCTGATTGCTTCCAATAAATGAATAGCTTGATCAGTATCTAGAGTTCCCAACATATGAGAAACCCTATCCGCTGTTACGCTACCATTACCCAAAGCAATCGCTTGGTCAGTCAGGCTTAAAGCATCACGCATACTGCCATCAGCTGCATGCGCAATCATACCAAGTGCACGAGCGTCAGAATCAACACTTTCTTCAGCAAGGATATGATCTAACTGCTCGTGGATATTATCAACGCTAATTGGCTTCAGGTGGAATTGAAGGCAGCGTGACAAAATAGTCACAGGCAATTTTTGTGGATCAGTGGTCGCCAGAAGAAACTTCACATACTCCGGTGGCTCTTCCAATGTTTTTAATAATGCATTGAAACTATGCCTTGAGAGCATGTGAACTTCATCAATCAGGTAAACCTTAAAGCGACCACGTGCAGGTTTATATTGAACGTTGTCTAGCAGTTCACGGGTATCTTCAACCTTGGTACGTGACGCAGCATCAATCTCGAGCAAATCGACAAACCGTCCTTCGTCGATTTCTTTACAGGTAGAACACTCCCCACAAGGTGTTGATGTGATCCCTGTTTCGCAATTTAGCCCTTTGGCAAACAAACGCCCTATGGTTGTTTTACCGACACCACGAGTCCCACTAAATAAGTAAGCGTGATGTAATCGGTTTTGGCTAAGTGCATTCTCTAATGCAGTTAAAACATGGGCTTGACCAACTACTTCTTTAAATTTAGTTGGTCGCCATTTTCGCGCTAAGGCAAGATAACTCATGAATAATTCCGAAAAGGATTAATGACCGTCGAATTCGCAGATGCTAAACACTTCAAGGCCTAAACCTTCTAAACGTTTATCACCACCGATCTCTGGTAAATTGATAACGAATGCCGCGTGATCAACAGAACCGCCTAGCTGACGAATTAACTTAGTGGTCGCTTCAATTGTGCCACCCGTTGCTAGTAAGTCATCAACCATCAACACTTTATCGCCTTCAACAATAGCATCAGTGTGAATTTCTAAAGTATCCGTACCGTACTCAAGCTCATAGGTTTGAGCGATAGTTTTACGCGGTAATTTGCCAGGCTTACGTACAGGAACAAAGCCCACACCAAGTTCTAATGCAAGAGGAGCACCAAATAGGAAGCCACGCGCTTCAGTACCAACAATTTTAGTGAAACCCATGTCTTTATAGGTTTCAGTTAGCAGTTCAATTGTTGCTTTGTAAGCTGCTGGATCTTCCATAAGGCTGGTTACATCACGAAATAAGATCCCCTCTTTTGGGTAATCTTGAATGCTTTTGATGCTTGCTTTGATCAGCTCGATTTTATTTGTTGTCATAATATTGATGCACTTAAATTGGCGGCTTCTCTAACGAATAGACTTGGTTTCTGTTAAGAAAAGATGCAGTTAATTCACATTATCAGCGACATTTACCATTATCGTTGATGAAATAATAATCGCCCGCTACATAAGCAGGCATACTGCGTTAATGTTAGTGATTTTCTTCGCTATCAGCAACCAACTCGTGCGTTGGAAGACGAAGAAACCATGATAAGAGGATTATAAGAACGACGACAAGGAAGCCTTTTACCCAAAGGATCGGGGAGAAATATATGGATAGAAAGAAGCTAAACAGTATAAAAATCACACCACGTGTTTTTACTTGTTTTGTGACTGCACCATATTCATACCAATTCTTAAGAAGTGGGCCCAAGGTCTTATGCTCATGCATCCAGCGATGTACTTTAGGGTTACTGCGCATGAAACAAGCGCTTGCCAGAAGCAAGAATGGTGTAGTGGGAAGAACAGGGAGAAGGATGCCAAGAAAGGCGAGAATAATACAAAGGCCACCAGCAATATTCAGGCTAAGATGTCGAATGCTGATAGTGACCTCCGAGAATCAACTAAAAAGTAGCATAGCCATTAAAGACACGGAACAACGTCAGTGTTGCGGGTAGTAATGGAATTAATAAAAATGCGGCTAAAAATCCTAAAAAGTAGAATACATTAAACGGGTCTTGAAAGTCTTTGTTATCTGCCATGATTGCTTCTTGTTTTTGTTAGTAAATAAGTCTCATGCAACCATGTACCCTTTGCTCACATACTCCGACAAAATACGCATTTAACAAAAAAGGCATAGCCACACCAATTGCGCAACTATACCTTAATCATTTATTCACAAAAACCGAGTAACTATAGGGTTAATTTGTCGATCCTTGATGAATATTTAAACTGAAGCTTGATGCCCCCAAACAACTCATCGATAGCTGACACCCAGACCGAATAGGTAGCTCTTGTGTAATAAAGTTTTTCTTACAATTACTGCCAAGTTGATTACCTGCAGCAATATGCTGATTTACATAACCATTAGACCACTGGGCATCTAACCCTGCAGGTAAAATAGACACTGTCGCTTCAGACAAATCTGCAATACCAAACAAGGCATTCACGGGTGTTGCACACTCAGAACACTGAATGCCTTTTTCTAGAATATCCGCCATATCTTTTAAGTCAGGATTAAAACTTTTTAAATTTCTCAAGTAATCATGGAACAACGCTCGAACTAGCAAGGTGGTTGCTGCACCGCCTTGATCTGCGGATGACGAATCCACCAGATAAAAAGCGAATTGACCATTCATCATCCATGCGTAATCAAAAACTAAAGGCATTACATCTGCAGATTGCAATAAGCGATAACTGCATTTCCAAATACCTTGATGCGTATCTTTATCGGGCAGTAAGGCGTGTAGTAAATCTTTTGCTGCACTTGGGTTATCTTGAAGGTAGTCGAGATGCCAGTGCAGTTCCTGATCTTCAGGTATCTCACCGCCATCATCCACACAGAACCATTGACTAGAAAAATCTCTTTGGTCTGATAAATGGTCAAAAGAATCTTTTAATGTATTTTCTATGGCACTGGCTAGGTGTTGGTGGTTTTCAATTGGTTTCGGTAGGAAATCCTTAATGCCAAAACGAAGAGCTTTCGCCACATCAGACATTTCGTCAGTGGCAGAAACCACAATCATGGGTAGTGATGGATACTCTAGACTTACCTCCTCTACCAACTCGATACCATCAAGTACAGGCATAGATAAGTCACACACAACGAGATCAGTATCTGCATTGCGTAATTTTTGTAGTGCGTCTAGCCCATTTTCAGCTTCTATCACCTCATACCCTTGCGCGTTTAAAAAAGCGCTGGTTATACGGCGAAAAATTGGGTCATCGTCAACCAACATAATGCACTTCTGGTTAATCACTTCTTGTGCCGAGGTCATTACAGGCTGACTGTGAGTCTTGTACATAATCTTTAACCTCACAAAACAATTATTCGAATTATTATTGTTATCTGTTTATCGATATTCATATAAAACTTAGTAATAAAATACTATTTACACAAATTTCGTCACTACAACTGGTAATTATTTATAGGCATTGGAATACTATAAATAGCGCTACAAGTTGACGTGACGCAAACTTTGATTACTGTGTTACGTATAAATTAAGTCAATTCGTAAATAAATGTGTCTGGACGTATGAAATTAGATGATTTAAACCTATTTCGATTAGTCGTTGAAAATGGGAGCTATACCGCAACATCACGCAAGACGATGATCCCAGTTGCGACAATTACTCGACGCATTCAAGCTTTAGAAGATTCACTAAATCTAAGGCTACTCAATCGCCATGCCCGTAAACTTTCTTTGACAGAGGCGGGCGAACGTTTTTTTAACGAATGCTCCCCTTTACTGCAAAGATTGGCTTCAACCGCTGAAGAACTGACCGATGAATGCAAAGGTGCATCTGGAAAAATTAAAATATCAGCGCCATCGAATTTGACAAAGCGTATGATGATGCCAATGTTCAGCGACTTCATGACAAAGTATCCAGATATCAATTTGGAACTGATGATGAACAACCAAGCTGATCAATTAGATCCAACAGAGTGGGATGTTATTTTCCGCGTGGGTCCGCAGCGAGACTCAAGCCTTATCGCAAGAAAGATAAGTGAAGTGAAGGACATTCTAGTCGCAAGCCCTATTTATTTATCGAAAAACTCAGCACCTTGTCATGCTGAAGAACTTGCCAACCACTCCCTGCTTAAAGGTTACCCTTTAATAAAGTGGCAACTGAATAACTCGAATGATGAAACCGTTGTTAATAGTGAAAAAGGGCGCTTCAATGCCAATGCTTTAAATGTAGTAAGACAAGCATGCTCTGAAGGATTAGGTATCACCCTTATGCCTGATGTCATGATCCGTGAATACATTGAAGATGGAAGTTTAGTTCAGGTTTTAGAAGATTGGAGTGCAAACCCTAGAGACATCTACATGCTCTATAATCACAAAGACCATTTACCTGAAAAAGTACGTTTGTTCATTGATTTTGTGATCGCTTACCACATTCACTAATCACTGAACTGACTAGAATAATTTAGCTTTCAGTCCGATTAAAAACAAAAAACCAGAGCTAGGCTCTGGTTTTTTTGTTTGAACTGAGGTGCTACAAAGTGCTACGCACCTTCATTATGCAATTCTAGGTTCGCTAAGTCTTGAGCGATTTCACGCTCTGTCTTCGAATCATCATTACGTAATGAATCTAAGAAATCCAAATACTTCTGGTCAATATCACCGGTAACATATTCGCCGTTAAATACCGAGGTATCAAAACGAGCGATGTCTTGATTGCCCATACCAACTGCAGAGATTAAATCTTCAAGTGTTTGGAAGATTAGTGCATCAGCACCAATCTGCTTACAGATCGTTGCATTATCACGACCATGAGCAATCAGCTCTGTTGCGCTTGGCATATCAATACCATACACATTTGGGAAACGAACTTCAGGTGCCGCTGACACCATAAAGACTTTATTCGCACCAGAGTCACGAGCCATCTCAATAATCTGTTCAGAAGTCGTACCGCGAACAATTGAATCATCAACCAGCAGCACATTCTTACCTTTAAACTCAGAACGAATAGCATTAAGTTTACGACGTACTGATTTCTTACGTTGCTGTTGACCCGGCATAATAAACGTACGGCCTACATAGCGGTTTTTAACAAACCCTTGTCGGTATGGCTTATCGATAGCTTGAGCAATTCGCAATGCTATATCGTTAGAAGTCTCTGGAATAGGGATAACCACATCGATATCAAGATCAGAGTATTCTTCTTTAATGCGTTTACCTAACATTTCACCCATTTCAACACGAGCACTGTATACCGACACTTTATCGATGAAAGAATCAGGACGTGCGAAATAAACAAATTCAAAAATACATGGGTTCAACTGTGGGTTATCAGCACATTGCTTAGTGAATAGTTCACCTTCGAATGTTGCATAAACGGCCTCACCCGGAGCTACATCACGCATAAAATCAAAACCAACGGCATCTAAAGCGACTGATTCTGAAGCGACCATGTACTCTGTTTGACCATTAATCTCACGCTTACCAAGGCATAAAGGACGAATGCCATGTGGGTCACGAAACGCAACCATACCGTGACCAATAATCATCGCAGTAACCGCATAAGCACCACGAATTGTACGGTGAACATTCGTTACAGCTCGAAATACATCATCTGATGTTACGTTGCCTTTAACCGTGTCAATTTCATGAGCAAGAACGTTAAGCAGCACTTCTGAATCAGAAGTGGTGTTTACATGACGGCGATCTTTTTCAAATAGTTTTTCACGAACTTGTGTCGCATTCGTTAAGTTACCATTGTGAGCAAGAGTGATACCAAAAGGAGAGTTTACATAAAAAGGCTGAGCTTCTGAGGCACTTGAACTACCTGCAGTTGGGTAACGAACATGTCCAATGCCTACTGAGCCTTGTAGACGTTGCATGTGTTTTGCTTCAAAAACATCTTTTACTAAACCGTTAGCTTTACGCAGACGGAAACGATTGCTTTCAATGGTACAAATACCAGCGGCATCTTGGCCACGATGCTGTAATACCGTTAACGCGTCATAAATTGACTGGTTTACAGGCGTTGAACCTACGATTCCAACAATACCACACATGTTCTAATCCTCGATTTGCGACAGTAACTGGCGCTAAAATGCGCCAGATAAGAAACTAGATGTTGCTTGTAAATGTTCAAAGAATGGAGCAATAATTCGACTAAACTCAGGTACTAACTGCGAGCTGGTCCACCATTCTGAACTTGGGAATGCGGTAAACGCATCCATAAAAAACAGTACTGCAGATACAATTAAAACACCTCGTAAAGCACCAAATACCACTCCGAGGATTCTATCTGTACCAGATAGCCCTGTTTTCTGTACCAGTTGACCGATGACATAGTTAACCAATGCACCAACCACTAGTGTTGCAACAAATAACGCTGCAATTGCCGTTCCGTTACGAAACATCTCATCTTCGATATTGGTGAAGTACACCGCTAATTTTGCGTAGTACTGGCTAGCAATAAAAAATGCTCCAAACCAAATAACAAGTGATAATGCTTCTTTAGCGAAACCACGGACTAAACTGATCACGGCAGAGAAGCCGATCACGCCTAAAATGACAAAATCTAACCAATTCATGAATTCTTCATCTTAAGTTGGCGCGCATTTTAACAGAAAAAATGCTGACGCAAACGTTTTCTTATGGATTTAACGGTTTAAATTTAAGCAATTGACCTTTTGAACCGGTAATTTTTTCTAATTCCTTAACTTGTCGCTCAAGTTTCGATTTAGAGACATCAGGTCCAACAATTACTCTCGTAAATGATTTTTCTTGCTTGGTGTGGGCTTGATAGCCACGCTTTTGCAAATCCTTAACCACATTTTTCGCATTATCTGCATTCTTCAAAGCCATCAGCTGAATAATCCAAGCACTCTCTTGATATTCATTCCTCTCAGGAATAACTTTCTCGACTACAGCAACTTCATCAACAGAAGCTTGCTTGGAGCTCTCAACTGAGCTTTCTACGGTTTGTTCAACTGGTGAGTCTGGAAGTGCAATATCATCTTCTATTGGTTCTATAACCTCAAAGATTTCAACATTACTTTCGAGCTCTGGCTTGATTGGAATACTCGCAAATTCTTCTTTGTAGTGTGCCTTTTTACCATCAAGTACATCAGGTAAAACAATCACACCGATAGCGACCAAAACAATAGTGCCAACCAGTCTGCTTTGAAACTTACTTGTCATCTAATTTCCTTTTTTCTGCCAATGCTCCAATACCTCACCCACGGTATGGAACGAACCTACGACAAGTATGACATCCTCTGGCTCTGCAGCAACTAAAGCGGCATTAAACGCATCTACAGGGCTAGAAAACTCACTAACACTTGCAGGTAAACTCAGGCAAAGCTCGTTAGCTGTTGCAGCCCTAGGACCTTGTAATGATGCAGGGTACCAATGATGAGCAATTGGGGAGAGAACCTCTAAAGTCGCGGGGATATCTTTGTCATGTAGCATTGCCACAACCATATGCAGTGTTTTTCCAGCATAAAGCTGCTTTACTTGCGTTGCAAAATACTCAGCTGAATGAGGATTATGCGCCACATCTAAAACAATTATAGGTTCATGGCTAATTTGCTGCATTCTTCCTGGCAGCTTAGCACTTTTCAGACCATTAACGACATTGACATCACTGATGCTTAGCTCTGATGTTCCTAAAGCCATTAAAGCCGTTGCCGCATTCGGTAGTGGTAAACTTGGTACAGGAAGGCTTTCAAGTTGGAATGCACCGCTGCTCCAGTGCCATACATCACCATCTACTTGATAAGTATATTGGATACCAACTTGGTAAAATTCAGCGCTAATGTCATCAGCATGAGCTGCAACCGTTGCAGGCGGCTTAGGTTGACCACAAATAGCAGGCTTTCCGCTGCGATAGATACCCGCTTTTTCAAAACCAATTACATTAATGTCATCGCCAAGCCAATCAACATGGTCGACAGCTAAGCTCGTAATCACAGAAACATCATGGTCAACGATATTAGTCGCGTCTAATCTTCCACCAAGCCCTACTTCGAGTAAAACCACATCAACTTGCTCTACTTGAAATGCTCGCAAAGCTGCTAATGTGCCATATTCAAAAAAGCTCAGACTAATTTCACCGCGTTCATGCTCAATAAAATCGAATGAAGAGACTAATTTTTCGTCCGGAAGATCTTGTCCATTAATACGAACTCGTTCGTTATAACGAATCAAGTGAGGAGAACTATAGACGCCAACTGAGTATCCGGCATCAAGTAAGATAGCTTCCATTAAGGCGCATGTTGAACCTTTACCGTTAGTTCCGGCAACAGTGATTATATGCTTAGCTGGTTTTGTGAGGTTTGCTTTTGAAGCGACAGCTTTAACTCGGTCTAGACCTAAGTCAATAGCGCTAGTGTGGATGTTTGATAAATAATCAAGCCACATCTCTAATGAGGATGTGGCTTGAGGGATAGGTTGTTGACTCATCTAACTAATAACCATAATTATGTTGGCTTGTTAGAGAGTACTTTACCCTTTTTCTGACGCTTCTGGTACTTCATAAGCAGCTTCATTCGGTGAATCGTTCACAGAAACTACTAATGGAGAAGAATGATTGGTCATTTTCGCAACTAGGCTAGCAACACGTTGACGCATTTCACGTCGATCAACGATCATATCGATTGCACCATGATCCAATAGGAACTCACTGCGCTGGAAACCTTCAGGAAGGTCTTCACGAACCGTTTGTTCAATCACTCGTCGACCAGCAAAACCAATCAGAGCTTTGGGCTCACCAATATTGACATCACCTAGCATAGCTAAACTCGCCGAAACACCACCCATTGTTGGATCAGTCATAACTGAAATAAATGGAAGACCTTTAGCAGATAAACGTTCTAGTGCTGCACTGGTTTTCGCCATTTGCATTAGAGACATTAGAGCCTCTTGCATGCGTGCGCCGCCACTAGCAGAAAAACAAACTAAACCACAGTTGTTTTCAATAGCCGCATCGACTGCTTTAACGAAACGAGCGCCTACAACAGAACCCATTGAACCGCCCATGAAAGAAAATTCAAAAGCACACGCTACGATTGGCATGCCAAGAAGTTCACCTTTCATTGCAATCAATGCATCCGTTTCACCACTGTTCTTTTGAGCAGTAGAGATACGTTCTTTATAACGTTTTGAGTCTTTAAATTTAAGCTTATCACGCGGCTCTAGTTCAGAACCTAGTTCAACGCGTTCACCTTTATCAAGAAAGGTGTCAAGACGACGACGCGCCTTCATACGCATGTGATGGTCACATTTCGGACATACTTCTAGGTTACGCTCTAACTCAGCATGGTAAAGCACTTGCTCGCAAGAAGTACATTTAGTCCAAACCCCTTCAGGGATAGACGCTTTACGAGATGAAACGATGTTGCTCTTTTCTAAAATCTTTTCAAGCCAACTCATGGAAGACCTTTTATTTCGATTCCTCCGCCTAATTGCGAAAGAAATAAATTTGGGAATTATGCGAGGAGATTAAACCACATAAAACAGCGAGTGTAGATAAAAAACTGGTTGTACCTATTTTTTCACTCTATATTACTCACCATCTGATAATATTTTTTGAACCTAAGTCTCACATTTAATTCAAATTATCAGGAAGGAATAACGGGCCTATTGGTTCGCGTGGTAACTCAAAATGTTTAGGGTAATCAACATCAACTAAGTATAAACCTTCCGCTTTTGCCGTTGCCCCCGCTAATCTTCTCTCTTTAGCCTCAAGCAACCATTGAATCCATTCTGGAGATTGGTCGCCCTTACCGACAGCAATTAGACTTCCTGTGATATTTCGAACCATATGATGGACGAAAGCATTCGCCTTAATATCAATGACAATATAGTGACCATGACGAGTGACATTTAAGTGCATGATGTTGCGCCAAGGGCTACGAGACTGACAATGCATGGCTCTAAATGATGTGAAGTCGTTTTCACCAAGTAAATACTGACCCGCTTCATGCATTTTCTTTTCATTAAGATCACCATGATAGTGGCTTACCCCTGAGTTCAAGATTCCAGGTCTTAGAGCGTGATTAAAAATCACATAGCGATAACGCCTTGCCGTTGCAGTAAAGCGAGCATGAAACTCTTCAGGAACTTCTTTAGCCCAGCGGACGGCGATATCTTTAGGCATATTTGCATTTGCCCCCATAGTCCAAGCCACCATTTTTCGGTCAACATTAGTCTCAAAGTGAACCACTTGCCCTGTACCATGAACCCCAGCGTCTGTACGACCTGCACATTGCACTTCTATAGGATGATTTGCGACAACAGAAAGAGCCTTTTCCAATTCTTCTTGGACACTTTTTACGTCACGTTGGCGCTGCCAACCAAAATAGTGGGTACCGTTATACTCAATACCTAAAGCAATTTTCATGTTTTCGTTCTCTTTGAAAAAGGGGCTGGAAGTATATACTTAAAAAGGCTTATGGAGCCAGTGAGCAAGAAAAATAAAGGGTAGCTTCTGCTACCCTTTTATGATGTTTATTATCTGCCATTTAAGACATCGATAAGATTTTTTGCCTCACGGCGAATATCATCACTACCATCAACTATGGCTTCCTCAAGTAACTTAATTGCACCTTGTGGATCGCTCATCTCAATGTATATCTTAGCTAAATCAAGCTTACCAGCTGCCTCAGCGTTACTGTCGACATCAATATCTCCTATGTCACCAATAACATCTGGAAATTCATTCAACCCAACATCAAGTTTAAGCTCTTCTTCATCAGGATTCAGAGCTTCGCCCTCACCTTCAACTTGAGCCATCAACTCATCAATAGTCATATAAGAATTTGAGCTAGACTCTTGCTCTGTAAGGTTCTCTTGCTGCCCCCAATTTTCTTCTTGAATTTTAGGTTCAGACTGCTGTTTTAATGATTCCCACACTTCTTGTTGATCGGCAGGTACATCATTAGGCAGTTCAGACTTTTGGTCTGGCGATAAACTAAAACCATTCCAATCTTCACCACCCACCTCCAACATAGCTTCAAGATCTAAACCAGCGCTGTCGATCGAGGTAGAATCCATAGGTTGAGAGAACATGTTGTCTACCGAATCTTGAACATCTTCAGACAGTAGTTCAGCCAAGGCTGTCTCATCGAAATTATCGAAGCCATCTAAAAGCTCATCATCAAAACCAAGATTCTCAGTATTCGGTTTGTCTGAGTTGTATTCCCCCAACTCTGACTGCTCAGAGTCTAATGAATCTGGAGTGTCTAACGTGCTTGGGTTAGAAAACAGATCATGTAATGCATCTTGATCATTTCCTTCTACATCTAAAAAGCTCTCAGCTGGCTTCTCTTGAGGAACCTCTTCTGTAAGTTGACTCTCGCTTGAATCAGCTTCAATAGGCGCACTTTCTGAGAAAGCATCAGAGATAGCATCGTCTTCACCATACTCAGGTAGTTCAAGTTCATCGATTTCTAAGCCAAACTCTTCAGATACAGGCAGTGACTCATCTGAATCGCCAGGTTCTACCGCAGAGTCAGCTTTAGCGCTTTCTTCGTCATATTCAGGTAGATCTTTATCATCAAACTCAAAAGCTTCTAAATCACTAGTTAAGTCTTGTTCTAAAAGTTCTTCGTCTCCAGAGCTAATAGCTTCAGCTAGCGCATCAGCCTCGTCAAACTCCGGTAGCTCTAAATCATCAAAAGTGAAATCTTCATCTGCTTCACTTTCTATTGGACTAATGTCGTCAGGTAACTCTTCTTGAGTGGAACCTTCTTCAGGAGCATGACTATCTTCATTTGAAGGTAAAACTTCTTCCACCGGCTCAGCAAGTGACTCAATCTCTTGACCTAATTCTTCAAACTTATTCTCACCTTGAGCAGCATCCTGTAAGGAGGCGCCTACTTCTGGTTCAGCATCAAGAATATTTTCCGAATCAGTTAGCGCTTCTTCTTCGCCAAACTCGGGAAGTTCTAAGTCATCAATTGAGAAATCATCCAGTTCTTCATCTTCGAGGCTTTCTGAATCTGGTAGTTCAACAGATGAAGGTACGGCTTCTTGTTGTTCACTATTAAGACCACTTTCAAAATCAGCTAGTGCTTCTTCTTCGCCAAACTCGGGAAGTTCTAAGTCATCAATTGAGAAATCTTCCAGATCTTCATCTTCGAGGTTTTCTGAAGCTGGCAGTTCAACAGATGAAGGTACAGCTTCTTGTTGTCCACTCTCAAGGTCACTTTCAAAATCAGCTAGCGCTTCTTCTTCAGCAAATTCTGGAAGTTCTAAGTCATCAAACGAGATGTCATCAGAGCTCTCAATTTGGGAATCTTCAACAAATGGATTTTGTTCCAACGAAGAATCTTCTTCCACACTAGATTCTTCTGCTTTAGTAGGCTCTTCTAACGCAATAGCTTCTTCTTGTGTAATCGCTTCTTCTTTTTCAGCAACTTCATCGGCTGATGAAACTTCTTCTACTAGAGGAGCTTCTGTTGCAATAGCTTCATCGCGAGTCGGTTCTTCTACTGTTGGTGAGCTTTCTGTAAACACACCTTCATCCGAACTAAGTGCATCATCACCTTCTACTGACGCAGCCACTTGCTGCTCTGCGACTTCAGAGTCAGATTCAGAGAAGTCAGTTTCAGCCACACCTTCAAGCTCAGGAAGATCTAGATCTGCTTGTTGCGCTTCTTGTTGAGGAACAGACTCTGTTTCAGTAGCGATATCCTGAACACTCTCTTGCTCTGCCGTTGATGATTCCTCTTCAAACAACCAGTCATCATCTTGAGGCACGCCGAATTCATTTGGAATTGACTCCGGCATAACTTCTGACTTAGCTGGCTCTGGCTCTGGCTCTGGCTCTGGCTCTGGCTCTGGCTCTGGCTCTGGCTCTGGCTCTGGCTCTGGCTCTGGCTCTGGCTCTGGCTCTGGCTCTGGCTCTGGCTCTGGCTCTGGCTCTGGCTCTGGCAAGGATTCTTCTACCGTCTGTTCAGGTTCGTCAAACTGTTCATTCCCTTGAATTTCGGGAGTGAAATCAAAATCTGCTTCAAAATCAGAGGCGGACTCAACATCATCAATCGCTTCTGATAACCAATCTTCAACGGTGTCTTCGTTTTCCTCTGATACACCACTTAAATCGAGATCACCGGCTTCTAGGACCTCACTTACGGAAACAGGCTCTTCTGGAGATTCTGGAGATTCTGGAGATTCTGGAGATTCTGGAGATTCTGGAGATTCTGGAGATTCTGGAGATTCTGGAGATTCTGGAGATTCTGGAGATTCTGGAGATTCTAAATCTGCCCCGTCCAAATCAAAGTCGTCAATAGAATTGATGTCATTAGTTACCGTTTCGCTAGACGGCTCAATAGTGTCGTCAAGCAGTGGATCAGCTTGAGGGGCTACCTCAAATAAATCATCGATAAACTCTTCACTATTGAACTCAATATCATCTTCCGAATCATCATCTAAAGATAGCTCTTCTGATTTTAGAGTATCAGCCTCTAGCTCTTCTGGAAGTTCAAGCTCCGCATTCGATGATTCAGGTTGCTCCGTTGGCTTAGACTCTTCCTCTAAGTCAATATCAAGAGGCTCTGAGTCTTCGATATCGCTGCCAATAAGATCATCAAACGGGTCCAAACTTCCCGCATCTTCTGATCCATCATCGGTTAAATCATCACCAAGAAGTTCATCTAAAGTCTCATCACTATCTAAAGAGATATTTGGGATATCGTCATCTGAACTTTCCGATAAGAAATCATCTAGAAGATCAGTACTGTCATCTTCTAGATTAAAATCATCAGTCTCATCAGAGTTTTCAGATAGTAATTCTTCTAACGTATCAGTGCTGTCTTCATCAATTGAAACTTCATCAACGGACTCTTCATCTGATAAACCGGATAGTTCTTCTAATTCCGCTAATGGATCATATTCATCGTCTTCAGAGGTAACTTCAGGCTCATTAAGTACATCATCAAGTAAATCTGTAGAATCCGACAAATCAAGATCATTGCCATCAAGTAACTCGTCAAGCAGTTCTGTATTCTCTAAGCCATAATCTGCTGCAGTTTCAGCAGAGCTAATCGGGACATCTTCAGCTTCATCTAGTGAAGACTCTTCCAAAACTGGTTCATTGAATTGAGAAAGAATACTATCAATATCGTCATCGGATGCGAGATCGGTAGCACCAAGATCAAACTCGTCAGCAGCTGGTTTTGCGGCATTCGTTTCTGCTTCTACTTGAGCAAAAATATCGTCGATATCATCTTCAGCACTTACTGCTGGAGCATCTTGTTGTTCTGATATTAATGCATCGATGTCAAAGTCATCACTAGCTAAATCATTAGAAGCCAAATCATCAGAGTCTAGGCGCTCGCTAGCCGCACCTTCAGGAACAGTAGCGTCGCTTTGCTGCTCTGCAAGTAACGCATCAATATCAAAATCGTCGCTTGCTGTATCTTCAACAGGTGTGGTGTCCGTTTGTTGGTCTGAAATTAGTGCATCGATGTCAAAATCATCATCGTCGTCATCACCAGCGCCAGAAAGCAGGTCATCAAGCATAGATTGATCAAGCGAGTCAGAGCCTAAATCTTCAACAGGTGCTTCTTCAGAAAGGAGAGCCTCAATATCATCCATAGACATTGCACTATCATCTGAAAGGTCAAAGTCGCCTTCACTATCTTCAAGAGGATCAACAGGGTTCTCATCCAGGGAGCGCTCCATCTCTTCCAATCCAAGAGCTTTATCTTCACCATTAACACTAATGCCAGTTGCACTATCAAGATCATCAAACCCAGCGTCTAAATCGCCGTCGTCACCAATACCAGCAAACGGGTCATCGCCATCTTCACCATCAAGGTTGAAATCTAGATCGTCGTCGCTAAGACCGGCAAAGACATCATCTTCTTCATTTGAAGGTTCATCACTGAATAACGCTTCAGCATCATCATCGTCACCGAATAGTTCATCACTCAGGTCAAGATCATCATCAAGACTCTCCATATCATCGCCAGCTGCGATAGGAGCCATTTCATCTTGAATTTGAGGCTGTTGCTCAGTCTTCTGTTCAGGCTGTTGGTCATCTTCTTTACTCGACTTACGGCCAAGAAGTAATACAACAATTAATCCAATTAAAGCACCTGGAATAATGGCTAAAGCTGCGACAATCCACCCATTAGATAAAAAGTCATCCATTGGGCTTGGAGCCATTTTTTGAGTTTCTGCAATTTTTTGACGTTCTTCAGACAATAATTTTTCAACTTCATTGCGAATTCTGTCTTCATCACTTAATTCATCTTTTAGTCCATCAACCTCTAATTGCACATTTGAAAGCATTAATCGTAGTTGATGGTTTTTTTCTTCGAGTGCTAAAAGTTCACTTTCTGATACTTCTAGCTGCTGCTCCAGTACGTTCATTTTCTTTGAGCCAGTAGACTGACTACGCGAAGGTGCTGTTTGAACTTTTGGTGTTGCTGATGATGTAACTGCAGGTACTGTCGGAGATGTGACAGACTTAACTGGAGGAACTGGAACCCTGATAGGTGCAGGATTTGTTGCCGGTGTATTTAATTTAGCAAGATGAGAATCCATAATTCTGACAGCTTGCTGAGTCGAACTTGAGCGAACTTGCTCTAGAGAAGGCACTCGTAAGTTACTGCTCGGGAGCAAGCTATGGATGTTCTGATTCTCAAAAGCCTGCGGGTTTAGTTGGTAAATAGCGAGCAGGGTTTGTTGAACTGAAACTGAATTAGCAGGGCGTAATTTTGATGCAATTGACCATAACGTTTCACTGCCATTAGTTGGGCCGTAAAAACGCGATGGTTCACTCGCTTGATTGGAAGCGGCTGTTTGTTGTGTTCTCTGCACTGGTTCTGAAAACGTAGGAGCTGATTGTATTTGACCATTAGGTCCAACCACTCGAATGGTATCTGCATGAACAACGGAAATCTGAGTAGCAATAATCAATGCTAAAGGCATTAACCACTGCTTAAAAAATTGACACATAAAAGGCTCAGCTAGTGCTAGGTTCAAATAAAATGATGATCTATTAAATATATCGGATAAACGTGGCAAAACTATAGGAATGAAAACAAAAAATGTGTCACAGCCGCAATATTCGCAGTAATTTCACACAATTTAATTCACGATTGTTCTTGTTGATTAAAAAAGCCCCACTTTAATGTGAGGCTTTAATCGATATGGCTTTGTGCTTAGAAATAATCGCGAATAAGCACTTCAGCAATTTGTACTGCGTTTGTCGCTGCGCCTTTACGGACATTATCCGCTACAACCCACATGTTCAGACCGCTGTGATGACTAATGTCATTACGGATACGACCAACCATTACGTGGTCTTTACCACCAGCATCACGAACCTGAGTTGGGAAGTCTAGTGCTTGGAAAACTTCAACACCTTCAGTGTTCTCTAAAAGCTGAACAGCCTGTTCTGCACCAATTGGTGAGCGAGTCTCGATGTGTAAAGATTCTGCGTGACCGTAGAATACAGGAACACGAACACAAGTCGGGTTGACGGTAATTGAAGAGTCAGCGAAGATTTTTTGAGTCTCCCAAACCATCTTCATTTCTTCACGTGTGTAGCCGTTTTCTGTGAATTCATCAATTTGTGGAATACAGTTGAAAGCAATTTGCTGAGAAAATGTTTCAGGTTCAGCTGGAGTGCCGTTCAGTAGCTTAGCCGTTTGACCCGCAAGCTCATCAATACCAGTCTTACCTGCACCAGAAACTGATTGGTAGGTTGATACGTTAATACGCTCAAGACCTACTTCATCATGAATTGGTTTAAGTGCAACTACCATCTGAATCGTAGAACAGTTTGGGTTAGCAATGATGTTTCGATTACGGAATTCAGCAATAGCTTCTGGGTTCACTTCTGGCACAACCAGAGGAACATCGTATTCATAACGGAAACGTGATGTGTTATCGATAACCACAACACCTTCATCAGCTGCAATTGGTGCCCATTTTTCAGAAAGTTCGCTGCCTGCAGAGAAAAACGCAATATGTACTTGAGACCAATCGAAGTCTTCTACATTTTGCACTTGTATTGTTTTGCCGTTAAAACGGGAAGTTTTGCCTTCACTACGTTCACTTGCTAGTAAGTGCAGTTCACCGACAGGGAATTTACGCTCTCCAAGTACTTCAAGGATGGTTTCACCAACCGCACCAGTCGCACCCAAAATAGCAATATTAAATTCTTGGCTCATTGTTTCTCTCTTTTATAAATTTGGCTTAACCATAAAACCGAGTTTAGCTAATGGCGATAAGTTACATGCTTCATCACCTATCAGCTCGATCGCACTGTACTCTCTTCTATCCCAATATTCTTTACGCATCTTGTCAAAAGATCCTGGGGTAGAAATGTTACGACGGAACAATGCATCGTCTTTGCGCACATCATAGACTAACTGAGTTAAATTGTGCAGTGTTGCTTCATCCCATGCTCTATCTAATTTCATCTGCGGCACTGGCGCTATTGGCAATAAATCACTGGCAGAAGAACTTAAATCATTACCTAAGAACTCACAGTAACTATTGAAGATCATCGTCGTACCGCGAGCTTTGCCTTCTAAGCCATAACCTGCGACATGTGGAGTAGCAAAAGCCAGTAGTGGCAAAAGCTCCATATCAACTTCAGGTTCAAACTCAAATACGTCTAATACCGCGGTAAAACCATCAGCCTTTTGAAGGCGAGCTTTTAACGCTTGGTTATCCACTATTGGACCACGAGCCGCGTTAATCAGTATTTGATCTGCCCTCAACTTGTTTAAGACTTTTTCATCAATTAAGTGATGAGTTGGGTGATCACCCGTTTTTGTAATTGGGGTATGTAAGGTAATCACATCTGACTGTTCAAGGAGCGTCGATAATTCAGTAAATTTGCGCGTATCCCCTTCCTCTTGCTTAGGAGGATCGCTTAGCAGCACTTTAATGCCAATGCCTTCTAAACATTTTGCCAAGTAGCTACCCACTTGACCGCAACCAATGATACCAACCGTTTTATCGAAAACTGAAAAACCTTGCTGTTGAGCTAGCACCATCATTGAGCTGAAAGCATATTCGGCCACGCCAACTTTATTGCACCCTGGCGCAGCTGTGAAGAAAATACCACGCTCTTTCATTAACTCTTGATCAACATGGTCCATACCTGCGGTGGCAGTCCCTACAAATTTTAATTTGTTGGCTTTTGCTAGTAGAGCTTCGTTTACTTTAGTAACAGAACGGATCATAAGTGCGTCTACATCAACAAGGTCATCGGCTGTTAATGTGCGACCAGATTTAAGCGTTACTTCCCCTAACTGGCTAAATAACTGCTCAGCATAAGGCATGTTTTCATCAATTAAGATTTTCATCGAGGTAAGTTCTTTGAAGTAAGTGAAAATGGAAAGGTTATGCAGAAAAGCTATCACAGTATCGAAAGGTAATATACCTGCAATTGATTCATCATAGGCTAAAGCCAGTAAGAGCTTTTATTCAGAAAGCGAGTTCCAAATAAAGTCTCTAATCTATTCGTCGCCCTATTAGTACAAGTACTTAAATATAAAAGCTAGAACATGAAATAAACTGAGCATGTAGATATAAAAATGCCCGGCTGATAAACAACCGGGCAAATATCCAGAACAAAAGGATCCTGTCCCGCTCTCCGTGGGACAAAGTCTGCGTCTGTTCAGTCAGCCGTTAAAAACGAGCACTGACCAGCTCTGGAAACTGTGCTTAACCTTTTATTGAAACTAAAGGGTAAGTTATAAAACTAAAATTCAGTTATAAAGCTAAAGATTAAGCTTGGTACTTTTTAATAACTAATGTTGCGTTAGTACCACCAAAGCCAAAGCTGTTAGACATTACTGTAGTCAGCTCTTGGTCACGAGCTTCCGTTACGATGTCTAGGCCTGCGCCTGCTTCATCTAGGTTTGCAACGTTAATGCTTGGAGCAATAAAGCCGTTGTCTAGCATTAGTGTTGAGTAAATTGCTTCGTGTACACCAGCTGCGCCTAGAGCGTGACCTGTCATCGCTTTAGTTGCTGAGATTGCAGGGCTGTTACCGCCAAAGACTTCTTGGATTGCGCCAAGTTCTTTAACATCTCCAACTGGAGTTGAAGTACCGTGAGTGTTCACGTAGTCAACGCCATCAACGTTTTGCATTGCCATCTTCATACAACGAACTGCGCCTTCACCAGAAGGAGCAACCATGTCGTAGCCATCTGAAGTCGCGCCGTAACCTACAATCTCGCCATAGATTTTTGCACCACGAGCAACTGCGTGCTCAAGCTCTTCGATAACTAGCATGCCGCCGCCACCAGAGATTACGAAACCGTCACGGTCTGCATCGTAGGTACGAGAAGCTAATTCTGGAGTGTCGTTGTATTTAGTAGAAAGTGCACCCATTGCGTCGAACATCATAGTCAAAGACCAATCCAGTTCTTCACCGCCACCAGCAAATACTACGTCTTGCTTACCAAGTTGGATAAGCTCCATTGCGTGACCAATACAGTGTGCAGATGTTGCACATGCAGAACTCATAGAGTAGTTCACACCACGGATTTTGAAAGGAGTTGCTAAACAAGCCGAAACCGTCGAAGCCATTGTTCGTGGAACCATGTAAGGACCAACACGCTTAACGCCTTTTTCACGAATGATGTCTACTGCATTAACTTGGTTTAGAGAAGAAGCACCGCCTGAACCCGCAACGATACCCGTGCGGTCATTAGATACTTGGTCTTCAGTTAAACCTGAATCTGCAATTGCTTGTTCCATTGAAAGATATGCGAATGCCGCTGCATCACCCATAAAGCGCATTTTTTTGCGATCGATATGGTCAGCAGGGTTCATTTTTAGGTTACCCCAAACTTGAGAGCGAAGACCGTTTTCCTTAAACTGCTCTGAAGCTGTGATACCAGATTTACCCTCTTTTAAAGATGCTAAAACTTCTTCGACGTTGTTACCGATACTTGAAACAATACCCATACCGGTGATTACGACTCGTTTCATGTGACATTCCTATAATTCAAAATTCAACTAGATGATAACTAAGAAGCATAACAAAAGTGGTCAGCTTTCCTAGAAATTCGTACAATCCCCTCCAACATATCGCTTCAAATCACAAAATGACAGGTTTTATGACTTCAATTACTAATGCAGAGCTGGAATGGAACGAAGCTGGTACCCCAGTTTCAGACCAATTTGACGACGTTTACTTCTCTAATGTAAATGGATTAGAAGAAACTCGCTATGTCTTCTTAAAACAAAACCACCTACCAGAGCGTTGGATTGAACATCAACAACGCCGTTTTGTGATTGCCGAAACAGGCTTTGGTACAGGCTTAAACTTCCTAGCCGTTTGGCACTGGTTCGAAGCCTTTCTTAAAGATAACCCTGAAGCTATTACTAAAGAATTACACTTTGTCAGTTTCGAAAAATACCCGCTTAATAAAGCGGATTTAATTAAAGCACATCAAGCTTGGCCCGAACTCGCAAAATATGCAGAGCAATTACAGGCTCACTACCCAATCGCGCTTCCTGAATGTCACCGCATAGTTCTTGCTGATGGAGCAATTACGCTCGACTTATGGTTTGGTGATATTAAAGATTGTATGCCAAACGTGCCTACCCCGTGTGAAGGTTTAGTTGATGCTTGGTTCTTAGACGGTTTTGCGCCAAGCAAGAACCCAGAAATGTGGAATCAGAACCTATTCAACGGCATGGCAAAACTGGCTAAACAAGATTGCACATGCGCGACATTCACCGCTGCTGGTTTTGTTCGAAGAGGACTGATTGAAGCTGGCTTTGATATGAAAAAAGTCAAAGGCTTTGGTACTAAACGTGAAATGATTGCAGGCGCACTAAGAGACAAAACGCCTTATACCAATATCAAACCTTGGTTTGCACTATCTCAGCCCGCATCCACTGATGACATTGCTATTGTAGGCGGTGGCATTGCGAGTGCATCTCTAGCTAAAACGCTTTCCCGCCGAGGAAAAAATATCACCTTGTACTGCGAACATCAGCAAGCCGCAGGTAATGCCTCAGGTAATAATCAAGGTGCTATTTATCCATTACTAAGTGAAGCAAAAGCCAATGTTTCTCGAGTATTTGGACCGGGGCTTTTGTTTGCTCGTCAATTTATCAACCAAGCAGCGGAAAGCATTCAATTTGACCATGATTGGTGCGGCGTCAATATTTTAATGTGGGATGAAAGCTCTAAGAAAAAGCTCAATCGCATGTTGGAAGGTAACTTCCATACAGATCTGATTCAACGCCTAACACCCGAGCAAGCAAATGAAAAGATCGGTTTACCTGTTGATAAAGAAAGTGTCTACTTCCCTCTTGGAGGCTGGTTAAGCCCATTACAACTCACACAAGGTTTGATCAAGCAACTAGACGCTGGGGACAATTTTCATGTTCATTATGAGCACGAAGTAAAAAACCTTGAATGGCAACCAGCAACGCAACAGTGGCAGCTTACAATTTCAACACCAAACGGAATTAAAACCACGACCCATTCACAAGTTGTGATTGCTAATGGGCACAAGTTCACTCAGTTTGAGCAGTCACAGCGTATACCTTTAACTCCAGTTAAAGGGCAAGTCAGCCATATCCCAACCACAGACAATTTAAGTAAGCTCAACACTGTGCTTTGTTTTGATGGTTATTTAACCCCACAAAATACGAATAATGGCCATCACTGCATCGGGGCTAACTATGATAAAAGCAATATAGACCAAGCATTTGATGTGGAAGTGCAAAAGCATAATGGCGAAAGGCTAGCGGGCAGCTTGCCCGAACAAGCTTGGGCTAACGATGTCGATACTAGCGCGAATTTATCAAGACAAGGGATTCGTAGTGTTAGCCGTGATCACTTGCCGTTTGTTGGGAACATTGGTGATTTTGAGAAAATTACTGATGAGTATAAAAACTTGCATACGACTAAAGAATCAGAGGCAACTCCTGTTGCAAGCTACCCTAACCTCTATAGCTTTATTGGCTTAGGCTCCCGCGGCTTAAGCTCGGCGCCTTTACTAGCTGAAGTGTTAGCATCTCAAATTTGTGGAGACCCTTTACCCTTACCTACTGATGTGCTCGAAGCCATTCATCCAAGTAGAATGTGGGTAAGAAGATTACGTAAAGGCAAGGAACTCACTGCTGGCTGGGTTGCAGACAAAAATGCAAATTCATAGCTGATACCTATATAAGTGCAACTAAGATCATTTAAAACATACACATATATAACCAATCAAGCAGATGAGTAACTAAATAACTAAGCCTATCTTTGTAGGCAAAACAATCAAAAAAGCCTGACCAATAGAATTGTAGTCAGGCTTTTTATAATCTTATTTTCTAGCTTTTCAATTTTTAACAGAAAGCTTAAAAAGTGATAATCGACTTACAGCTTTTACTCAGCTAACTTAGCAACAGCACCTTTAAGCTGTGCAGAAATGTCATCATTGCTTACTGAGCCAGTTGCAAAATCAAAGTTGTCGTAGAAGCTTGGAACAGAAAGTGATGCTTTCACATTGCCACCAAAGTAAGGAGCTGAACCAACTGCTGCGCCAAGTACTGTTTGAGCGCCGCCAGGACCAGGTGAAGTTGCTAGGTAAACAGCTGGTTTTTCGCCAAATACAGAACGCTCAATACGTGTTGCCCAATCAAACAAGTTTTTGTATGCCGCTGGGTAGTGACCGTTGTGCTCCGCAAACGAAATAACAAATGCATCAGCTTCTGCTAAATCACGCAAGAAAGCTTGAGCACCTTCTGCTTGACCAATTTCTTTTTCAGTATCTTCACTGAACATCGGAACGTTGTAATCTTTGATATCTAGAACTTTAACTTCAGCACCTTCAATCAAGTTTGCTGTGTAAGTTGCCAAAGCTTTGTTGATAGAAGTAGAGCTTGTGCTTGCACCAAATGCGATAACTTTCATGATAGATCCTTGTATATTTAATCTGATTGGATGAGATTTCATATTCTCGTTAAGTGCGTTTAGAATAACTTACTCAACAAATGGAACAATCAGAATAATTGTACAGACTCATTCAAAAAATTCGAATGAGTCTAAAAATCACAAAATAGACAAAGTGTAGAAGAGAGGGTTAAGCGAGGTTTTGTAATTCAACCCATAGATCATTCACGATAGTACGATCTGCAGGTGTTAGTTCTGAACGTGCTTCATCTAAGCTTTTTTCAATGCGCACTTTTACTTCTGCAACATCTTCAATGCCGTCGTCTTCACAAGTCGCAACCGAAAGAGAGATATGACCACGCAGATAGCCACCAGCAAATAATTCGTCATCAGATGCAGTTTCAATTCTTGCATCAATCAATTCCAGTAACTTTTCTTCAAACTCTATAATCATGGTCTTCTCTTATTTCACTATAAATTGGCTAGTACATAAGTTGGGGGTGTTGTAAAAGCTAACTAAAGCTTCTGAAAGCATTTTCACTCTTGGCGGTAAGCCACTTTCTAAAATACCCATCACTTCTTTATGTACTTTATGCATAAAAGCCAAACGATCTGGCTCAAAATCGCCGTGTAGATTGTCACAGCTTACCGTAAAAGGAAAGCCTGCGCTCATTGCTAAAATCCACTCATACGCTTGCGGGCGAATTTCAACCTTTTCAAACTCAGATTGAACAGCTTCAGTCCGCCCATCTGGCTCATACCAATAACCAAAATCTTCAAGCAAGCGACGTTCTGCACCTGCAACGCACCAATGCGCAATTTCATGTAATGCTGATGCGTAAAAGCCTCGAGCAAAGACTATTCGATGGTGAGATACCATATTATCGGCAGGTAGGTAAATAGGTTCGTCTTTGCCTAGCTCTAACTTAGTATTAAAACTTTCAAAGAAAGTGTTATTGAAGATAGCAATAATGTCAGAATATTGATGATTCATAGTGTTCAATAAATGATGAATAACGGCTGCATTTTGCGGTTTTTTATTTATAAGGTAAAGCCTTATAGCTCGTATTGTTATAGCGATTACTATAGCTAATCTGAAAGCCCTGTTTAAAGTACAAATATTCATTCGTCATCAACCCATTTTGCCACTAAACTCTCGCTTCATTTTTATATCCTAGAGCTTATATTTCACCAATTTATAGGCTCAACTTATAGAGTTACAACAATGCTATTAAGTGTTTTATATATCATTGGCATCACGGCTGAAGCAATGACTGGCGCACTCAGCGCTGGAAAACAAAAAATGGATTGGTTTGGCGTTATGCTTGTGGCAAGTGCGACCGCAATTGGTGGTGGTACAGTACGAGATATTCTTCTTGGGCATTACCCTCTTGGTTGGGTGGAAAACCCTGAGTTTTTGGCGATTACTTGCGTAGCCGGTGTCATCACTACCGGTCTTGCTAAGTGGGTAATAAAGCTTAAAGGGCTGTTCATTCGTCTTGATGCGCTTGGTCTGATTGTTTTCAGCATCATTGGTACTAAGGTCGCGATTTCTATGGGTCTGCACCCTGGGATATGCATGGTTTCAGCATTGGTTACGGGCGTATTTGGTGGTTTATTACGTGATTTAATCTGCAGACAAACGCCACTCGTTTTACATGAAGAGCTCTATGCCTCTATCGCACTTATCGCTTCAGGTTTATACCTAGGTTTGCTTGAACTTGGTATTAACGATGTGACAGCGACAATCGTTACTTTGGTCGTTGGATATTTGCTACGTATGGCTGCGGTTAGATTCAAATGGCGTTTACCTTCTTTCCAGCTAGACCCAGAAAGCTCTGTCCATTAAATACCATATTCCCAACTACGCAGAATATAAAAAGGGTTGCTTCATTACGAAGCAACCCTTTTTTTGTCTCTCTTAATTCGGTATTGAATGAAGATAAACTGAATTAGATTTTTGGTGTTTCTGTTGTTACACCAAAGTTTTGACCACGGTGACGCAATAAGTGATCAAGCAATACAATTGCCAGCATCGCTTCTGCAATCGGCACAGCACGAATGCCAACACATGGGTCATGACGACCTTTAGTAATTAACTGCGTTGCTTCGCCATCTTTAGTAATGGTATCACCTGGAACGGTAATGCTTGATGTTGGTTTAAGCGCAATGCTTGCCACAATATCTTGTCCAGTAGAAATACCACCTAAAATTCCACCAGCATGATTACTTGAGAAACCTTCAGGAGTCAGTGGGTCACGATGCTCACTACCCTTTTGGTTTACTACATCAAAACCATCACCAATTTCGACACCTTTCACCGCGTTGATGCTCATTAACGCATGAGCAATATCCGCATCTAAACGATCAAAGATTGGTTCACCTAAGCCTACAGGGACTTTGGTCGCAACCACTTGGATTTTAGCGCCGATCGAGTTGCCTTCTTTGAGAAGGTCACGGATAAGCTGATCAAATTCAGGGACTTTATCTGCATCAGGGCAGAAGAACGCGTTGTTCTCAATCTCGTTCCAATCCACTTTCTCAATCGAGATATCACCCATTTGAGAAAGATAAGCTTGGATTTCAACGCCAAATTCTTGCTTCAAATACTTCTTAGCAATAGCACCAGCGGCAACACGCATGGCGGTTTCACGGGCAGAAGAACGGCCACCACCACGGTAGTCACGCACACCATATTTTTGATGATAGGTGTAATCAGCATGACCTGGGCGGAATTTATCTTTTATTTCAGAATAGTCTTTAGAGCGCTGGTCAGTATTTTCAATTAACAGACCAATAGAAGTGCCTGTTGTTTGCCCTTCAAATACACCTGATAAGAATTTCACCTCATCAGCTTCGCGACGAGCAGTGGTATAACGAGAAGTGCCTGGGCGACGACGATCCAAATCCTTCTGAAGATCCTCTTCCGTAATTTTTAATCCTGGTGGGCATCCATCTACGATACATCCTAGTGCGATACCGTGACTTTCCCCGAATGTGGTCACGCGGAAATGTTGTCCGATACTGTTTCCTGCCATTACTTCCTCTAAATTAGCCATTATTCAAGAAATGGATAGAATCCTTCTATTTAACAGCTTTACTTGTCTATTCTTCGTAGATTCATAGTGGCTTTAATAACAAATGATGTAAACCCCAAAAAATACACAATTGACAGTTTATCGCCAAAATAAAAAAGGAAGCCCTTAGTTAGGCTTCCTTTCAATCTATAATCTACATATCAAGAATGATAAAAGTAAATTAGTAATTCTCACCTTTCCATGTCATGTTGAACTTAATTTCTTCTAGATATTCAAGTTCAGAAAACTGCATAACACCGATAAAACTATACACATTTCCAACTTTTAAATTTTCATTAATATCAAAGTCGATAGCCGCATAATTTACGCCATTTTCTTGATTATCGTAACACTCGAAGCCGCCGTCCCAGTCCCCACCTGAATATGAGTAGAAGCGCTCGCCTGACTCATCATAGCCACTTAAATAAAACTGACTGTAAAACTCTCTTAGGTCGTTACACGTAATGTCATGTCCTGGAGTATCAAAAAAGATATTCGCATCATACTGGCCTTGATCACCTGATTGAGGTAGCCCCATCGACATAGAAACATACCCCAGTTCATACTGACCATCCGCAGCTCCGGGTAGATACATCGGGAAATCATTGTCACCATCGTGAGTATCAGATTCAAGGTTGATACGAGCTTCAGCTAAAGACTTATTACTATACCAAGCAAGTCTTTGATGCTCTTCGTCTTCTTCAATAAATGACATCAACACCATTTTTGTGCCTGCGCCCATTGCATCGGCATCTTCAACAATTTTAAGGTGTATAATCTCTGATAGGATGCCGTCTTCTTCATCTTCCCAGCTCATTGTAAGTTCAACGATATTACCTTTGATAACATAAGAGCTCTCACTCTCTAAAGTATCCGCTTCACCACATGATTGCAGGTTATCTAAGCTGCGTTGATTAAAGTAAACTTTGCCATCACTCAAACGAATCGAATCACACCATACTCTGTCGACTTCATTAACACCGCTATCTGTACCATCATCTGAACCCCACTCAAGGAAATGCCAAGTTTGGTTTTCTAATGGGTGACCGTCTACAGGTGGAGTACCCGATTCATCGATAAGTGGGAAGCTTAAGGTGGTTGTAACCGATTCAAGATCGTTACCGTCATTGGCAATAACGGTTAGTGTTTCTTCACCGGCCGCTGCTGCTCTTGGTATAGCACCACTGAAAGTTACCTTACCTTCTGGGCTTACCAATGCATCAAAACCAGTGCGAGTCGCTGTTGAAAGCGTCGTTTCAACTTCATAGCTCAATACATCGCCATCAGCATCTGTAAATAATGCGCTCACATCTAAACTTTGGCTCAGCGTTTCACCTTCGGTTATCGCCCAGCTATTCATTTCCGCTTGAAGTGCCGCTTTAACCGCTTCATCGACAACAGGTAATTGATTATCGCCTTCTACTAACACTTTCATTTCTAATGGGTATGAGCGTGCATTATGAGAATCGGTTGCGAAAATATGGTAAACGTACTCACCTTCAGTTCCAAACTCTCCACTGATAACTCCAGAATTACTATCAATCGAAAGATTATTATTACCTTCGTCACCGATGTAACTTAGGCTGAATGTCATTACATGATCTTCTGCATCTTCAAATTTTTCAGAAACATCAATCGGTACCCAAGAGTCTTCTGGATCGAGCTCGATGAGATCGATAGAACCTACAACTTTAGGTCGGGTGTTTGGGGTAACAATGATGTCACCACCGTTAGCTGGAATATCAACAATTGGAGAATAATCATCGAGTGTTTGGGTATCATCTTCGATGATTTTTTGCGTAGCTTCAGCAAGCACAGCAGCAAGCTTCAACTGATTATCAATTGATTCATCGGAATAATCGACGAGCACTTCGCCAATTAGGTTCAACGCTTCAGCTTGCTCTGACGAGTCAATAATATAATCACCAAAGATCAAGCTTTCAGATACCTCTAAACCTGAGCTCTCTGTTATCGATGCAACCACTTCCGCTTCTGCATCTTCAACCGTTAATGTTTCATCGTCCGCCATAAGCATTTTAACCATATTGGTCATTGGGTTAACAATAGGTCCCGACCCCATGCTCGCTAACGTGAAGTTATGTTGAACGAGACCACGATTACTATCAATTGTTTGACCTGCAACGGCGTCAACACACACTACAGCACCTTGATGCTCAACTGGAACGTTTACCTTCCCATCAATATCTGTTTGGCTACTCGCTCCTGTTAAAGCTGTATCACAAATACCATCTTGGGTCGTATCAACTGAAACATTCGCTTTAATCAAATACCCATCAATAGCGGTGATTGAAAACGTACTTGCGCCTCCGGAGCTGCTATCAGAACCACACCCCACAAGAACCATTGCAATTGACGTTGCCAGTAAACCTTTCTTTTTCATTGTTATTCCCTGTTAAGCCTAAGAAGAAAAAATAAGCATCGTCTGATGATTTATTTTTGTTTAGCTGTATTTTCAAGGAAGACGTGTACTTAGAACAAGACACAGGGAATAGTAAAAAACACGTAATATTTTTTATTAAGATTCTGTTTATTTTGGCGTTGATCACTTACAACTAACATCATCAGGCGCTCAAGCGAGTATGAAGCCAGCTCTTTGCAAATTTAATGTCTTTCTCTACCAAGCTAGAGCTGCATTCCAATAATTCACTAATCTCAGAGTGCTTAAGTCCAATATAATATTTTAGTTTGAGAACATTGGACTGCCGCGGGTATCTCTCGCTAAAAATAGTTAAAGACTGTTCCAGTATTGCTCTTTTTTCTAAAGGAAGTTGGTCAATAAATAAGGTGCTATCACACAAACAATTACCGGAAGCACTGTTACCGGCACTACTATTAGTCTCTTTTTTTCGCTTATTTGCTCTTAATGCCCAAGAACGATTGATCAAAATATGCTGCATCGCTTTGGCAGCCATTAAGTAAAACTCTCGTGACCGGCTCACTTGCAACCGATCTATCGATGATAACTTAAGGTAGCTTTCATGAATGAGCTCAGTAGTCGAACTGCCATCATCACATAGTTCATGTTGGGCTTCCTGGTGTATTTGCACACACCTAGAGCGCTTTGCTTTAGCTAACTTTTTCAGCCTAAAATAAGCAAATCGATACAATTTAGCTTCTGAAGATTTACAACCAACCTGCCACCCTTCAATTAATTGGGTCAGTTTATTTTCATCTTTTTGTACAACACTATGTTCCATGCTATTACTTCTTAAAATGTTCAAACTACAGAAAAAGACCTACGAGTTGTACTTACCTCAAACTCAAGATCATACTCATGGCTTTGATGTTCTTTATTTAGAATTAAACTTTGAAAAGGGTGAAGTTTTTCTTCACTCAAATCCTCGTAATCAATATCGCTAATATTCACTTCAAAATATCGATTAGTCTCAAACGATTCTGTCATTCTAAAGTGAGGGTTAAAGTACGAATCCCAAAGTTGCTTATCACCAACTCCCTCCCTATGTTGTACATCCATATGAGAACTTTTTACTGGTTTATTTACATTCCTTTCTGCAAAGCGGTTATTCATTGGATAATTAAGAGCAGTAAGTTCATTCACAATCGAATCTAACTGGCTTTTTTTTGTTTGTAGGCTTTGGTAGGCGCTGATGTAAATCGACATGGCAGATATAAGACTCAGAGAGCAGGCTATTGCAACTGCCACTTTTACTGGGTGTCGTTGGATGATACTCAGCGCGACATGAGTTTTACTCTGTGTATGACAAGTAAGAGGGAAACGTGAGCGTACATTTTCGACATCTTTACGAAGTGCACCCACGGTTGAGTACCTTAAATGAATTTGATCATTCGAAGCATAATGAATAACCTCTTCAAGTTGTTTAGATCGCCCATTGCATGAAAACATCAAGTCTAAAATCTGCCCTAGAGCATAGACATCCGCCATTGTATTAATAGGCTTGCCCTTTATTTGCTCTGGACTCGCAAAATCAGAACTGGCAGCACGAACCACAAAATCGCTGGAGTTTTCCGCAAATAAGCCAGACAGAGCTTCATTCTGTTGGGTTAGGTTAAAATCTATTAACTTAGGCTTACCCTGAGCATCAATCAAGATGTTATCCGGCTTCAGATCTGCATGTAATATCTCAAAAGAATGTGCATGCTCTATCGCCAGACATATATCGCAAAACAACGTCAGTTTATCCATGTTCTTTAAGCTGGACTTATTGAGGTATTCAGATAAGGCAACGCCTTCAATATGCTCCATGACAATATAGACAGTGCCTTCATGTATCCCAGCATCATAAACTTTTGCAATAAATGGGTGGTTCAAGCTCGCCAACATTTGAGCTTCTCGAAAAAGTAATGAACTGCCGAATAGCTGAACAATTTCTTGCTTAAAAAACTTAATAGCAAAATTTTGTTCAAACACAGGGTCATTTCGAGAACAAAAATACACAACTCCAAATCCGCCTCGCCCTAACTCTTGTTCTACTCGATACCGATCAACCACTTCATTTTCGAAACATAGAGCTACGTTAGATGTTGATGATAAATGTTCATCAATAAGGGTCGTTAAAGGATAGCTAGGAGGGGAAGACAATAAAGCTTCTACACGAGAGACGAGTTCCGGCATTGTGCGGTCGATATCTGCAAGAATGGCATTTTGTTCATCCATATCACAGTCAATCAAACGATAAAACAATTCAGTGCTGCTTACATTATTAGTCATTGAATTTAAATGGTTATGACGCAATTTATTTTATACATCAAGGAGTAACCATGATAAATAAAATAGAAACATTTGGACACACTAGGTATCAAATAAGCACACTTATAGCATGGTTATATAACCCAGCATTAACCGTTAAAGAATGCCATGCAAGCAATTAAGCAACACCATGCGTATCAACTATTTCTGAGTAGCATTTACGACCGTATATCTACACCAACCCTTTGATTTTATGACGGGGGAAAATATACGCGCAAGCGAGCTTTATAGATGTCCATCCGTGTTTCTGACTTCCACTGAATTTCACTCTTAGCCTGATCTTTTCGTCGCCACCAGCCCAAGACAGCGTATTCTGTATCAAAGATGGATTTTCTGGAAAAACTTCAACTTGAGGTATGGGTGCACCGTGTTCCAAAACTGCATATTTATTATCTACATAATAAACAATCACTACGAGCGCTTTGCCTAGCAGCGACTCCGTTCCTTTGATGAGTTGCTCTTGTTGGTCACTAAAAGCTTGAGCTAATTGCCTACCAATATTTTTTGAAATTGCCTCTAAAGCCCCTCGATGATCAACATCATCACTTGCAAATTTATCTCTTACGTCACCCAACACCGCATTAAGCTCATCTTGTGCTAATCCAAAATAAGTGGGACCGAGTATTTGCCCAATGCCTGGATTCTTACAGTTAATTTCATTAGAAGCTTTGGCTATCGCTTTGAGGGAAATAGGCTCAGACACATACTTATTATCGACTTTTAAAATTAATTCGATATCGGCAGTATCAAGACGGTTATCTAAGTAAGCGTCTGGGACAAGCTCTATCGAATCCATCGTATATTCACCATGCTTTCTTTTTAGAAATGCCATTAACCCATCTACCGCACCAACCGTGGTTTTGGTGATGCACTCACATTCGTTTTCAGTGATATTTGGGGAGTACTTTTTGAACATATCGACGAAGTTATTTTCATCAAGCTGCCGAACACTTGAGTTAACTTTCAGTATCTGTGAGTAAAAAATGGCTTCAGAACATTTACCAATCGCATTAGGGTTCGCTTGACTTCCTGCGGGCTTAAATCCCCCTGAAAGTGCTTCGTTAAACCGACTTAAAGCACGGAGGTTTCCTTTCACTATGGTTTGATCAGCTTTAGGCTTCGAATAACTCGTTGCCAGCTTTATCGAGGATACAGGGCTACTTTCGAACTTAAACCTAAGCAAGAGAGTGATATCGTCAGAAGTTATGCCCACGCTGTTCATTCCAACTTTAGAGATACTGACGTTTTTAGTCTCATGAACGTCCACTCGAAACTCATCAACACCTTTAAGTACATCACCGTCATAACGCGTAATCACGTTGAAGGAACTTGTCATAAATAAAGCATTGAAAGCCTGTTCAATAGCACCACTTGCTTGGTTATATTCTTTGATGAATAAGCCAAAACACTTTTCTCGAAGTTCATATAAAAACTTCGACCGAAACGCTTCGACTTCAGGAACAAACTTCGGACATACCTTTTTTAATTCATCTTTTAGCTCACGCTCTGTTGCATCTTTTTTAAAATTATCACTAAAAACGGCAGTCGTCTCAGACAAGAAATCTCGATAAGCACTTTCAAAGTAGGAATTGAATTCATCTTGCAAGTTAGGTGAATTAAAGTATTTTTCAATAAAACTTTTAGCCCCTAAGTTTTTGGGTTGTATCGTTTGTTTGTTCTTAATTTTGTACAAATTAACGCATACGGTTTCACCATCATTTTTACGTAATGTAAGATCAGGTGCTGTGTTTGAATTCTCCGCTTCAAACTTATTCGTCACTTCCACAATGTCACTATGCTTTTCTATGATAAAACGCGCGGTAGCAGAAGCTATTCCGTCAAATTCAGGTAACACTTTGCTATCTAAGTAGCTTCTTATTTGTGAGGTAACAGCCTGAACGTGGAGATCTCCACTTTTCCTTGGATTTGAACTTTGCATAAATGTTTTCACTGTGAAAATTCAGTTTGCGTTAATTTCTCCCCTACAGGTAGGAGTGAACGCATAAACTGAAACTAAGAAGTTTGAGGCTACTAATTTAAAGTAGCCAAATAGAATTTCATAGTAGTGGAATCAATAAATAGTCATCATGTCTTGTTTATATCGCTGATTAAAAAAGCATGCTGAGAGTGAGTGATTCACTCGTTTAAAGACATAAGAATCTAACTATGTGGGTATGTAAGAAAACAATTGAGTCAGATAAACATTATCGCCCAAACGCAAAAAACCCGACAACTCATTGAGTTATCGGGTTTCTTAAATAATGGCACGCCCTGAAGGATTCGAACCTTCGACCACCTCCTTAGAAGGGAGGTGCTCTATCCAGCTGAGCTAAGGGCGCGCTGCAGGAAAAGATTATACGAGATAGATTCTGTAAATCAACGGGTTTATGTAACATTCTGATCTAAGTGGGTAAAAAAAAGTCACTTACGTTATAAGTGAAGAAAAATAGACCAATGCAAACGTTTGCTTGATGGAAATCAAAAACGTTTTCTGAAATAATGCGCCAAAACATCAGCCACTAACTTGAATATCAATACTAAGGAAATTCATGACAGCTCAAAATATTGATGGAAAGCTAATTTCTCAAACCGTTCGCTCTGAAGTCGCAGCACGTGTTAAAGCTCGCACTGAGGCGGGTTTACGAGCTCCAGGATTAGCAGTTGTATTAGTGGGTGAAGACCCAGCATCTCAAGTTTATGTAGGAAGCAAGCGTAAAGCATGTGAAGAAGTCGGGTTTGTTTCAAAATCCTACGACCTAGATGCAACCGCAACTGAAGAAGAACTATTAAACTTAGTTGATCAGCTTAATGAAGATCCTGAGATTGATGGCATCTTAGTCCAACTACCTTTACCTGCTGGAATTGACAGCACTCATGTTTTAGAGCGCATTACTCCAGAAAAAGACGTAGATGGATTCCACCCATATAATGTGGGCCGCCTTGCTCAACGTATGCCAAAGCTTCGCTCTTGCACACCTAAAGGCATCATTACTCTACTAGACAGATACAACATTGACTTACGTGGTAAACACGCCGTTGTTGTTGGTGCATCTAACATTGTTGGTCGCCCTATGACTTTAGAGCTTTTACTAGCGGGCTGTACGACAACAACTTGTCACCGCTTTACTAAAGATCTTGAAGGTCACGTTCGCCAAGCAGATGTGGTTGTGGTTGCGGTAGGTAAACCTAATTTCATCCCTGGCGCGTGGATTAAGAAAGGTGCAATCGTGGTCGATGTAGGTATTAACCGACTAGATTCGGGCAAGCTTGTCGGTGATGTTGAATACGATGTAGCAAAAGAGAACGCGAGCTTCATTACTCCGGTTCCTGGCGGTGTAGGTCCTATGACTGTTGCTAGCCTCATCGAAAATACGATGATCGCTTGTGAGCAGTTTCATTCAAAATAATCTGAGTTCAAGGTTCCCCCGAAATTAAGGGAGACATAAACTCATTCAAATTAAAAAGCCGCGGCGTTCATAACGCAGCGGCTTTTGTTTATTTTCAAATGAGTAGTCTTTCAGATGGCACAATCAGTTGAATTTAATTCTATCTGCTAAGTGACTCACCGCGAGTGCAAAGTAATACGAGCGATTCCACTTCATCAGGACGTTGTAGTTGTTATAAACCAAATACGAACGACCTGATTGATCATCTGGCATAATTAACCAAGCTTGAATGTCTTCATCCAGCTTAGGCAATGCACTGCCATCAAAACGCTTCACACCAAGTTCAGACCACTCCTGTAAATACTTAGCTTTGTCTGCCGTTCTACCTTGCAGATCAAGAGAAATATCAGAAGGAACAGAAACCTGGCGACCCCAAGTATATTGGTCATCCCAGCCTGACTGGTTTAGATAGTTAGCAGCAGAGGCAAACACATCTTCTTCAGTATTCCAGATGTCTTTTTTACCATCACCACTACCATCCGCAGCATAAGCTAGAAATGAACTAGGCATGAATTGAGGTTGCCCCATTGCCCCAGCCCATGAACCTTTCATATCTTTAGGCTTGATATGACCTTCTTCAAGAATGGTTAATGCAGCCATTGCCTCTTTACTAAAAAAGGCTTCACGACGACCGTCATAAGCCATTGTCGTCAAAGCATCGATGACACTATAGTTACCAGTAAACTTGCCGAAGTTACTTTCCACGCCCCATAGCGCAACAATAAACCTAGGTTGAACACCGTATTCCTTACCAATTCGATGAAGGGCTTCATAATGTTTTTTATACAAGGTTTGTGCTTGCTTCACTTTCCATGCCGGGACGGCTCTAGGAATGTATTCATCTAAGGTTAGCTTTTTTTCTGGCTGATTTTTATCGGCTTTGACGGCTCTTGGTTTGAAAGTTACGCCATCAAACGCTTCTTCAAGAATAACTTCTGAAATACCGTGCTCACGACCTTGAGTTTTTAATTTCTCAACATACTGTTCAAAACTCAATTCATTAGCGAATGAGTTACTCGTCATCAGGCTACTCGCCAATAACAAGCCTGTTAAGCCAACTGTCGATTTACTTAATTTACTCAATGCTTCCTCCTTGAATTAATGTACTTAATCTTCATTATCCGCTTGTGCTTTACGCTCTTTATACAGTTCCAGCTCGTTCACTGGTGGCGGTGGCACTTGCAAAAAGAAGCCATCTTCAGCCATTGATACCTTCACTTTTTCAATATCAACTTGAGCCAAAGTTCTGCCTTCCATTTTGATGACCATAACAAAGCTAGGTTTACCAAACATTTGCATCAGTGCGTCAGGAACTTGTGAAAAATCATCCTTCTTAGGAATATAAAGGTATGTGCCTTCTTTCTTAGAGCTTTTATAAATAGAACACAGCATGACAAGCCTTTTTTATAGTTTATAACCACAAAACTCTAAGTTGAGAGTAATGTCGTTTATATAGATGAAATATTGGGAACAAAACGTTCATTTGACAACAAGATTACTTGCTGTGCTTGGTTTGGGAATATAACATGATAAACCTAGTTTCAGGCAATTCCCTTTATTGTAAAGATGAAAGAAATTGTAGCCATTCGTTATTGAGGTCCTGTAGTTTTCGATGTCTAGTAACCCAGATCTAAAAGGTAGCAGTTTTACTCTATCTGTATTGCATTTATCAGATGCCCAAGTCGAAAATGCGGTGGCTTTCCTCCAAGAGAAAGTAACGCAAGCACCTTCATTTTTTGAAGCGGCTCCGGTTGTGATCAATATCAGCCAAGTAGAAGGTGATATTGATTTTTCTCAACTGAAAAAAGGGATTTCTCTTGCAGGGATGATCCCTGTGGGTATTGCAGGCTGCAAAGATAAACGTATACAAAATTTAGCGAAGGAAGCCGGATTTGCTGTGATGACAGCAAGTAAATCGCCTTCCCAAGCACCCGCAACAATGGCGCCTACTAAAGTTGTCAGAACCCCTATTCGTTCTGGGCAGCAGGTTTACGCTAAAGACTGTGATTTAGTGATCCTTAGCCATGTCAGTGCTGGAGCTGAAGTTATTGCTGATGGCAGCATCCATATTCATGGCACACTACGCGGCAGAGCTATCGCTGGTGCAAGTGGCCAAACGCAAGCCAAAGTCATTTGTAATGATTTACAAGCTGAGCTTGTTTCTATTGCTGGTAACTATTGGTTAAGCGACCAAATTGAAAGCGAATACTGGCAGAAGAAGATCATACTCAGTATGACTGATGATGTTCTGCACTTAGATGTACTCGCGATTTAGAAAGATAAAAAGGAAAAAACAATGGCACGCATTATTGTTGTAACGTCAGGTAAAGGTGGAGTTGGTAAAACGACATCAAGTGCGGCTATCGCCTCTGGCTTAGCGCTAAAAGGCAAAAAAACCGCCGTAATTGATTTCGATATCGGCTTACGTAATCTAGATTTAATCATGGGCTGTGAACGCAGGGTCGTCTATGACTTTGTTAACGTGATCAATGGTGAAGCAACACTAAACCAAGCAATGATCAAAGATAAGCGTACAGATAACCTATTTATTCTGCCCGCTTCTCAAACTCGCGATAAAGATGCCTTGACGAAAGATGGCGTAAAACGTGTATTTGCTGAATTAGATGAGATGGGCTTTGACTTCATCATCTGTGATTCACCAGCAGGTATCGAGCAAGGTGCTCTAATGGCACTTTACTTCGCAGACGAAGCCATTGTTACGACTAACCCAGAAGTTTCTTCAGTACGCGATTCAGACCGTATTCTAGGAATTTTAGACTCAAAATCACGACGTGCCGAAGATGGGCTAGAGCCAGTAAAGCAGCACTTACTGTTAACTCGTTACAACCCAGCGCGTGTGACTCAAGGTGAAATGCTTAGCGTAGAAGATGTTGAAGATATTCTTCATATTTCACTATTAGGTGTTATCCCTGAGAGCCAAGCAGTCTTGAACGCTTCAAACAAAGGTGTACCCGTTATCTTTGATGACGCGACAGATGCAGGCATGGCATATAACGATACCGTAGAACGACTACTCGGTAACCAAGTTGATTTCCGTTTCTTAACGGAAGAGAAGAAGGGCATCTTCAAACGACTGTTCGGAGGCTAATATACGATGTCATTACTAGAGTTTTTTAGACCACAAAAGAAAACCACTGCAAATTTAGCAAAAGAGCGTTTACAAATTATTGTTGCTGAACGCCGCAGTCATGGTGATCCTTCACCTTCATATTTACCACAGCTTAAAGAAGATATTCTTAAAGTGATTGCTAAGTATGTAGATGTAGACCCCTCAATGGTTGATCTTTCTTTCGAGCATAAAGATGATGACATTTCAGTACTCGAACTGAATGTAAAACTGCCAGACGACGAAAAGTAATCACTTACTTTCATCTTGATGTAATACGTAAAAAAAGAGAGCCTCGGCTCTCTTTTTTATTTCTATTAAATCAGAAAAACAGTAATTAGTTTTCCCTCATGCTATTTAATTTTTTTGTCCAGATGAACACCAAGTAACTCTAAACGCCAGCCTTGCATAACATCTGGTAGCTTTTCAGGATTACGCTTGTGTTTCCAAACCCAGCTTAGCATTTGATTTAATTGCTTCTTAGACGCTAAAAACTCCGTCGCTAAACCACTCTTTTCAGACGCTAATTTCACTTCATCTTTCAATACTTTAAAGATTTGTTTGTAACCAGGGAAGTCCATCAAACGTTCCACAACCGCTGGGTACTCTTCTTCAGGCGTGTGCTCTGCAAGTTTCACAATAGAGCTTAGTTTTGCCCCGTGACGGCGAACCGAACGAATATCAAACCCTTCTTTTTCCATATCTTTCGGATTTTTAAGTGCAAACCGAGCCACAGCCCATAAGTCTTGCTCTTTAAATACGAAATTAAGCGCGAGATCTCGTTTGATCGCTTCTTTTAGTCGCCAAGTTGCTAATGGCTTAAGAATCGCCAGTTGATTTGGTTTAAGCTGCCATGCCCCTTTTATATCAAGGTATGCTTTTTCAGGCTCACTTGGACGAATACGCTTGGCTACTTGCAAAGCCGACTCTTGCTTGGCTGCATCCCACCAGCCCACTTCTGTCACTTTATCTAACAGCTTGTTATACATCGGCAATAAGTAATGCACGTCTGCTGCTGCGTAATCTAGCTGCTTTTGGGAAAGTGGGCGCGCTAGCCAATCCGTTCGAGATTCACTTTTATCCAAATCAACACCGACAAACTCAGAAACTAATGCAGCAAAGCCAGTCGACAAACCATGCCCTAAGAAAGCCGCCATGATTTGTGTATCAACCATTGGCGTTGGTGTACAACCAAAAGCATTTTGGAACACTTCAAGGTCTTCACCACAGGCATGCAATACTTTCAATACCGAAGTGTCTTGCAATAAGTCGACAAACGGTGTCATTTCATCAAGTGCGACAGGGTCGATTAAAGATAATGTTTCACCATCAAATAACTGAATTAAACCTAACTGAGGATAATAGGTTCTTGTTCGCACGAATTCCGTATCGAGCATAACAACATCAGCTTCTCGTGCTTGAAGGCAGACTTGCTCAAGATCTTGCAATTGGGTAATGATTTGATAGTTCACAAAAACTCTCACTAGGTTTCAATAATTGTCGCATACAAAAATGCCGACATAACTGCCGGCATTCTAACACTTTTCACATGATTTTATTAGATTGTCTGCTTACGCACTTTCTAGCTCTGCTAACTTAGCTTCATTCTCTTCACGTAATACGCGGCGAAGAATTTTTCCTACGTTTGTTTTAGGTAACTCTTCTTTGAACTCAACAAGTTTAGGAACTTTATAGCCAGTTAAATGCTCACGACAATGGGTAATGATTTCATCTTTCGTTAGGCTAGGATCACGCTTCACTACGTAAATTTTAACAAGCTCACCAGACACATCATTATCTTGACCTATCGCAGCCACTTCTAACACTTTCCCATGAAGAGCAACCACATCTTCTACTTCATTCGGGTAAACATTAAAGCCTGAAACTAAAATCATATCTTTCTTACGGTCAACAATGTGTAATAAGCCTTCGTCATCAAACTTAACTATGTCACCTGTTGATAACCAACCTTCTTGATTGATCACTTCTTTTGTTGCTTCCGGTCTCTGCCAGTATCCTTGCATCACTTGAGGGCCACGTACTTGCAATTCACCGACTTGATCATTCGATACTGGGTGACCTTCATCATCAATAATACGAACTTCTGTAGAAGGTACAGGCAAGCCAATAGCACCCGTGTAGTCTTTCAGATCGTATGGGTTCCCGGTTACTAGAGGTGCACATTCAGTTAAGCCATAGCCTTCCAGTAAATGAATACCTGTCGCTTTCTTCCACTGTTCCGCAACTGCACGTTGAACTGCCATACCGCCACCTACAGATAGGCGAAGGTTGCTAAAATCAAGTTCATGGAAATCTTCATTATTGACCAGTGCATTAAACAGCGTATTTACGCCTGTAATAGCGGTAAAGTCATGCTTTTGTAGTTCTTTAATGAACGCTGGAATATCTCTTGGGTTAGTAATCAATAAGTTTTGACCACCAATTTCAACGAATAATAGGCAGTTCACCGTAAGAGCAAATACGTGATAAAGCGGCAATGCCGTAACTACCAACTCTCGACCTTCTTCAAGTACAGGACCATAAGCCCCTTTCGCTTGAAGTACATTCGCAATCATATTTCTGTGAGTAAGAATCGCCCCTTTCGCTACACCCGTTGTACCGCCAGTGTATTGAAGGAAAGCAATATCATCTCCCGACATAAACGGTTTTACATATTGAAGGCGTCGACCTTTATGCAGTGCTTTTCTAAAAGAGATAGCGCCTGGAAGATCATACTTTGGCACCATACCTTTCACGTATTTGACAACGAAGTCGACAATCGTGCCTTTCGCACGAGGTAGCATCTGACCTAGGCTAGTCAATACCACGTGTTTAACTGGTGTGTTATCGACGACTTTTTCTAGCGTGCTAGCAAAGTTAGAAACGATAACGATAGCTTTAGCGCCAGAATCATTCAGCTGGTGCTCTAATTCACGAGGGGTATACAGAGGGTTCACGTTAACCGCGATCATACCTGCACGTAATACACCAAATAAGGCAATTGGGTATTGAAGCAAGTTAGGCATCATCAACGCAACTCGATCACCTTTTTTAAGCTTCAAGTCATTTTGCAAGTAAGCGGCAAAAGCACGGCTGCGCTCTTCTAACTTACGGAATGTCATGACTGAACCCATATTCATAAATGCAGGTTGGTCTGCATATTTCTGAACAGATTGCTCAAACATTTCAACAAGAGATGCGTATTGATCTGGGTTGATCGTTTCTGGTACGTCACTTGGGTAGCGTGAAAGCCAAGGTTTATCCACGATGTTACTCCTCGTAATAAGCTGACGACCATAACCGCCGCTATTTTTATATGCGGAGTATTACAGCACAGCTTTAGTGCTTGAGCACTAAAAGGCTCAAACACTTGTTTAAATTTTGTTAACTACACCAAAGATTAGTTCAGATACAGCTATAGGATTCTCTAAATGGCAATGATGACCGCCGGGGATTCTCTCTATTCTTAGGTCACTATCGGCTAACTTGTAGCGATTGTGTTGTAAATGACGAAAACCGTTATTGCCTAATATAATTAGTTGCGGGCAAACAATAGATGCCATGATCGCATCCGAATGTTCTTGAGACATTCGGTAGAGAGAGTCACACTTTAAATTTGGGTCATATCGCCACTGCCATATACCTTCACGATTAACTACTCCTCTTACAACAATAGGAGCAATGAGTTCCGGTTTAATATGGTTAGTGATTGATCTTAGCTTTATTGCGTCCTCAATACTTGCCAAAGGACGTGAAGGTTTTCTGCGATGCCGCTGTCGGCTCAACACCCCATTTCTCAACCGAGAAACTGTTTGCTCAGGTGCTTCAGAAAGAGGTCCATGACCTTCAATTTGAACTAATCCTGATACATTTTCAGGAAAGGCGGCACTATAACAACTTGCGATTAATGCACCAAGCGAATGTCCTATCAGAACCAATCTGTTTGCTGAGATTTTAGACAATACTTGGTGTAAGTCATCGATGTAGTCATGAAAAGGGTAAAAAGCCTGAGGTTTATGAGAAGAGAGCCCATGACCCAAAAGATCAATTGCAACCAAGTGTCCTTCTGGGTATAAAGCTGATAATTCTTCCATTACGGTAGAAAAGCTTGAAGAGTTATCTAGCCAACCATGAATAAAAACGACCGTCACTACGGCCGTTTCAGGGTTTCCTAGCTCTTGTGCCGCAAGAGTCCCACTTGCGAGGGAATACGATTTTTCAATCATCGCTTAGATAAAGCCCTAATGTTAATTTGTATAATGTCTATTCAAGGTCTTTCACAACTCGACCTTGAGTTGGCATAGTTCTGAAATTTCGGCAATGTAAACTGCTGCAAGAGTAATAAGTTGGACCAAAATCGTTAACCACCACTCTCTCTGTAATTTGCCATAAACGATGATTGTAAATGTCCATGACGGGGAAGGTATAAGGGAACTCACCAATGTTGCCATCTTCTGTACCTGTTGATGTACCAACCAGCGTAATTAGTCGCCCTTCAGCAAAACTTAAAGGTTCAAGATACCCGTCGATGTAACCAACAAAACGTCCACTAGGCTCAGCGTTGATGTCTGGCTTTCCATCCTTTGATATTGGTAAATTTACCACTTCAATTCGAGTTTTATTCTCTAAGTTTGTGATTTTTGCAATCACACCACCTAATCGAATATCACTTGCTTCTGGTAGCTGATTAACCCACTCCTGATAATCTGTGATCACAGCTTCAGAGTTCGCCTCTAGTTCAGTTGGCAGCGTAGAGCATCCCATCACCAAAGCAGAAAATAGAATAAGAAAAATAAAACGAAACTTAGGAAATAGAGAAAACATGATGTGCATCCTTAAAGCAGGAGAAAAGAAAATTCAGCGTTAGATATAGATATCGACTCCGATAAGCTTGGCAAGTTCCTCTTTTTTAGCTTGATTCATCACATCCATATACTCTTCCATCGCTCGGCGAGCTCGTCCTTCTGGAAGATCATATTGAAGTTGGGCTTTATGAATATCAGACTCTTGGACATGACGAATAGAGTGAGAGACAGCATTAGCAACTTTTGTGGGTTGCCCTACAGACCCTTTATTATCACCCTTCTTGACTTCATTCTTCTTATTGGTTCGATTGGTCTTTTGAGTATTGCCTATCGAAGAAGGGGGTAATCCATTAATCGAAACCATGATAGCCTCCGAATTTGATGATTAACCTGAACACGTCATCAGGTTAATCATACTCTGCGATAAATAAACATTTCATTAATGACTTAAGCTGCTAACGTAACTCACAACGGCTTAAACAGATTGTCATTAAGTTAGCCTGAAAGGTTTACTCACGACCTGGTAGTTTTTTCCAAGCAACTTTATCACGTAGATAAACTGGTGCAGATTGCTCAGCTTCTACCACTTTGCCTTCAGCAAAAGCAAATTGAGCAAGAAAAGCAATGTCTTGTGCTTCTGGGAATAACACATCGCTCTCTTTACTATGTAGATCAATGGTATCCATATGCTCAGCATACGCTTCCCATCCAGTTCCCACTTTAGACCATGTCTGCTCATCTCGTTGAACTTGCTCAACTAAATCGCTTGGCGCAATAACACATTCAGCATCAAAAGCTGCCCAGCTTCCGTCTTGCTCTCGGCTATAACGTCCCCAGTAAACTTCACTCATACGAGCATCAATGGCACTCGCTACATGAGTATCACCTTGCTTACGGTAACAACCTTGTGCCATTGCTGCTAAAGTAGAAATCCCTACCATTGGCAGTTCTGCTCCAAATGCTAAACCTTGAGCAATACCTATACCAATACGGACTCCAGTAAAGCTACCAGGACCTTGACCGAAGGCAATCGCATCGAGTTCGTTTAATGTCATACCGGCTTCTTTCAGTACTTCATCAACCATAGGTAGTATTTTTTTTGTATGGTCACGAGGGGCTACTTCGCTGCGTGCAAACACTTGTTCGCCAACCATCAATGCTACTGAACAGTTTTCAGTAGCGGTATCTACTGCAAGAATTTTTGCGCTCATTAATGTCTCAAATAATCTTTGTTTGGTATTAAGTAATGGCTAAACCCGAATAACGTTTTATTCATCCGTTACTGTTGAATGTTTAGCTAAGAAATCTTTTATGACCCCTAAGTCACGAGTACGCGGTATTGGCGGTAAGCTTGCCAAAAATATGCCTCCGTAAACTCGGGTAACTAAGCGGTTATCACAAATGATCAAAGCACCACGATCTCGTTTATCACGAATTAACCGCCCTACTCCTTGCTTCAATGTAATAACAGCGTCAGGCAACTGAACTTGCGCAAACGGGTCTCCTCCCTTCAGTTTACAGTCCTCAATTCTAGCTTTTAACAAAGGGTCATCAGGAGCCGTAAAGGGTAGCTTATCAATGATAACACAGCTTAACGCGTCGCCCCTAACGTCGATCCCTTCCCAAAAAGCCCCTGTCGCCACCAGCAATGCGTTACCTAATTCCATAAATTCTGCCAACGTTTTTTGCTTACTTGTCTCACCTTGTAGTAACACTGGTACACTTAATGTTTCCCGAAAACGCTCGCCAAGTTCTTTCATCATACTGTGAGAAGTACACAAGAAAAAACAGCGGCCTTGGTTCTGTTCAATTACCGGGGTTAACATTCGCACCAGTTTATCTGCAAGCCCTGGGCTATTGGGTTCTGGTAAATAGCGAGGCACACATAACCGAGCTTGGCTTGGGAAATCAAACGGGCTTGGTAATGAAAACTGGGACTCAGGCTTTAAGCCCAAACGAGAGGTAAAATGATCGAAGTCATCGGAAACAGCTAAAGTAGCCGAAGTGAAAACCCACGCTCCTGGTTTCAGTTGAATTTGCTCATGAAATTTATCTGCTACTGATAGCGGAGTAATATGTAAGGCAAAATGTCTTGGTGTTGTATCGTACCAATAGGAATATCCAGTGATTGAAACGTCACAAACACGTTCAATCCTCGCTTTTATCATATTGGCACGCTCAAAGGCGGTATCTAGAAGTTGGCTGCGACCTAAAGCCAGTTTTAAAACATCGACTGCCAGTTGCAACGCATCCTGGAGACGCAAAAGCTCTCTAGCGATCGATTCAGATTTTAAGGCTTCACGCCAATTTCCACGAAAACCGGTATCACCTAAGACAATCCTCATATCCATTGCTGACTGAATTAATTTATCGCCCACTTTTTGTAACTGACGCATGTCTTTAGCTTCTGTGCGATAAGCAATTTCAATATCTTTTGCGAGTTCTTGTACTTGCCTGCTAGATACCGATTGACCAAAATACTGACTCGCAATGTCTGGCAGCTGATGCGCTTCATCAAAAATAAATACATCGGCTTCTGGGATCAGCTCACCAAATCCCGTTTCTTTTATCGCTAAATCCGCAAGAAATAAGTGATGATTCACTACGACCACATCAGAATCCATGGCTCTTTTACGGGCTTTCAACACAAAGCAGTCCGTGTAACTAGGGCACTCTTTTCCTAAGCAATTATCATTGGTGGAAGTGATGGTTGGAATAATTACGCTGTCTTCAGCTATATCGTCACAATCCCCTAAATCACCAGTTTTTGTACTCGACGACCAAGAGCGAACTTTAACAAGTTGAGCAAGAAGTGTGGGGTCAGAATGCATACCATGGCTTTCAACCATCTGCCGACTTAATCTATCTAAACACAGATAGTTCGATCGCCCTTTTAATAACGCAACCTGACCATAATAGCCAAGTGCATCAACCATTAACGGCAGGTCACGATGGTACAACTGCTCTTGAAGGTTCTTAGAGCCGGTACTTATGATAATTTTTTTACCGCTGAGTAATGCAGGCACAAGGTAAGCGAACGTTTTACCTGTTCCGGTCCCAGCTTCAACCACAAGTTGCCCTTCAGATTGAATTGCTTTTGAAACAGCTTCGGCCATATCCAATTGAGCTTGTCGCGGCTGAAACCCTGGAATTGCTTTGCCAAGCGCACCATTCGCAGAAAAGGTTTTAGAGATCATAGAGTACGATTTAGAGAGTAGAAAGAAGAGGAATTATGTCAGGTTTAGTGAGCCGGCGCGAATCAAGAATGACTTCGCACCGGGGTGTTCGGGATGTATTGCGGGAAACTTAATACAAGTTATTTACGGTTAAGGTAACGAGATAACCAAGGAGCTGCGCCGAAACCGTCATCTGATGGCTGCATGGCTTTAGCTGCTTCTGTTGGTGAGGCTTTGCTTTCCCACATTTCAGCCAGAACATCATCGTCCATTTGCTCATCACCCAGTAGCGAGCTTACTCGTTCGCAATACAGTTTTTTTGCTAGTAACTCTTTATCCATAAATACCACCTTGGTTAACGCTATAGCTAAGCAGCTATAAGTACAAATCGACCATCGAAGAAAATTTATTAATCTATAAAATACATGGTAGATTTTGTTGAAAGCAAAATAATGATAGATTAATTGTAGCTCTGATATTGCGGCTTAGCTCACCGTTCGGCGGGTCGATATTTAATTCAGAGAATAAAAAAAATATTTCATGGAAGTAGGATGCAAATGGAAAAGAAAACACTGCTAACACACTGTACCGATGCCCCAGGCCTAATCTCAAAAATAACGAATATTTGTTATAAGCATCAACTAAATATTATTCATAATAATGAATTTGTAGATAACACTAGCGGTCACTTTTTCATGCGTACAGAGCTAGAAGGGTACTTCAATGATGAAACCTTGCTGGCTGATTTAGACCAAGCTTTACCAAGTAATGCTAAACGCACACTTATCGGTTCTTCTCGTAAACGTGTTGTCGTTCTTGTGACAAAAGAAGCGCATTGTCTTGGTGATATTTTAATGAAAAATTTTGATGGCAGCCTAGATGTAGACATCGCTGCCGTTGTAGGTAACTACGACACGCTACAAAGCCTAACCGAGCGTTTTGACATTCCTTATCATCATGTTTCACACGAAGGGTTGAATCGTGAAGAGCATGAGCAGAAGATGCTTGAAGTGATAGACACTTACGAAGCTGACTATTTAGTTCTCGCGAAATATATGCGAGTGCTTACCCCTGGCTTCGTTGAAAGATATAATCATAAAATCATTAACATCCATCACAGTTTCTTGCCTGCATTTATTGGCGCAAAGCCTTACCAACAGGCTTATGAACGAGGGGTGAAGATTATTGGTGCAACGGCTCACTTTGTAACAAACGACCTCGATGAAGGACCGATCATTAAGCAAGATGTAATCCCAGTGGATCATAACTTTAGCGCGAAAGATATGGCACAAGCTGGTCGAGATGTTGAAAAAAATGTTCTAAGTAAAGCACTGAATAAAGTGATTAACGATCACGTTTTTGTATACGGCAATAAAACCGTTATCTTATAAAAGCGCATTGCGTTAAAGCGGTTTTCGTAAAAGCACATTGCGTTTAAAAAAGCACATCACGAATGAAAACGTGTAATAGATAACACTTTAAAGGGTTGGCACAAACGCCAACCCTTTTGTTTTTCAGAAAAGAAAAATTGAGATGAATAGAACTCTCTAGCCTTCCTGCTCAGACTCAACTATTTTCTTCAATGAATGCGGGTGCACTTTGATACAAATCCCCTGATACTTGAAAGCCACCGTAGGGTTGTTTAAGCGCTCACCCTCACCTTTCGGGCTAGATAACTTAATCTTCACGCCTTCTTCAGCGATAGTCTGCATTTTCAACGCAAACATCGGGTAAGTTTCTTTTAAGTCAGCTAAATATTCATCTGCCGTTTGCGCGTGAGATGGGATGACAAACTCGACGTGCTCCCAATCTTGGTTTGGGTAAACTTTGCCTTCTGCTGGATATGGCAGCTCTAAGCATTCAATTTTCCAACCACGGCTTTGTAGTGGTTTATCAAACGCCAATACTACGATTGGACGACCATTGATCATCGCTTCTGAAATAGTAGAGCCATATTTAGACCATGCTTGATGAGCAGCTTTCGCCAATTCAGTTTCGTTAATACGTAGTGCAATATGGTCTGCTTGAGCAAAACTCAAATCCAATCCAAGCTTATTTCCTAAGTCTTCGATCTGCTCCATAAAATCGTCTAAACGTGCGATCATTTGGGTTGGCTCTAATGCCGCTTGCTGTAGGCTCATCATTTATCTCATTGTTCTGCCATTAATCGGCGCATGTTATCAGCTCTACGATTAGCAACAAGAGCCGCTCTCAAAATTCCACGCTTTTAATTATAAATAGCCAGTAACCAAACTGGCTTTAGAAAAAGTCAATTTTCTAGCAATTCGACCTATAAGAAGCTACACAAAATTGGTATGATTACCGCCATTTTTGTGAACTTAAACAGAGTCTGCTGTTAATTTCATCATTAAATCGTTAAGTGAGAACACTAATAGTCGATTCAATGACCACGAAATAACGGCCACTCTTATCATCCTTGAATTGAAGGAAACTCGTGTGAATATCCAAGCACTTATTAATGACAAAGTATCTCAGGCTCTAGAAGCCGCTGGCGCACCTGCAGGCTCTCCTGCTGCTGTTCGCCAATCTGCAAAAGCACAATTTGGTGACTACCAAGCAAACGGCGTAATGGGCGTTGCTAAACGACTAGGCACTAACCCACGAGAATTTGCTCAAAAAGTATTGGACGTTCTAAACCTAGACGGTATCGCTTCTAAAGTTGAAATCGCGGGTCCCGGTTTCCTAAACATCTTCCTAGATGAAGCTTTCCTAGCACAACAAGCTGAAGCAGCTTTAGCCGACTCTCGCCTTGGTGTTGCGACTGCTGAATCACAAACAATTGTGACTGACTACTCAGCACCAAACGTTGCAAAAGAAATGGCTGTTCACCACATTCGTTCAACCGTTATTGGCGATGCGGTAACTCGCACTCTTGAGTTTTTAGGTCACAACGTTATCCGTGCTAACCACATTGGTGATTGGGGTACTCAATTCGGTATGCTTATCGCCAACCTTGAGCGCGTTCAGGCTGAATCAGGTCAAGTTTCAATGGAACTTTCAGACCTTGAAGCTTTCTACCGTGAATCTAAAAAGCTTTACGACGAAGACGAAGAATTTGCAGTTAAGGCTCGTAACTACGTGGTTAAGCTACAAAGTGGTGACGAGTACTGTGCTGAAATGTGGAAGAAGCTTGTCGATATCACAATGGTTCAAAACCAACGTAACTATGAGCGTTTAAACGTATCACTTTCATTGAATGATGTGATGGGTGAAAGCATGTATAACGACATGCTTCCTAAAGTCGTTGCTGATTTAAAAGAGCAAGGTCTTGCTAAAGAAGATGACGGCGCACAGGTTGTATTCCTAGACGAATACAAGAATAAAGATGGCGACCCAATGGGCGTTATCATCCAGAAACGTGACGGCGGTTTCCTTTACACAACAACAGACATTGCGTGTGCAAAATACCGTTATGAAGAGCTAGGCGCAGATCGCGTACTTTACTTCATCGACTCACGTCAGCACCAACACCTAATGCAAGCTTGGACTATCGTTCGTAAAGCTGGATTCATCCCTGAGTCTGTTTCTCTTGAGCACCACGCGTTCGGTATGATGCTAGGTAAAGATGGTAAGCCATTCAAAACTCGTGCAGGCGGTTCTGTAAAACTAACAGACCTACTAGACGAAGCTGAACAGCGCGCTGAAAAACTGATTGAGTCTAAAAACCCAGGCTTAGATTCAGAAGAAAAAACTAAGATTGCTAACACTGTTGCAATGGCGGCAGTTAAATACGCAGACCTTTCTAAGCACCGTACCACTGACTACGTGTTTGACTGGGACAACATGCTTGCATTCGAAGGTAACACAGCACCATACATGCAGTACGCATACACTCGTGTTGCTTCTGTATTTGCTAAAGCTGGTGTTTCTATGGACTCTCTTGAAGGTGACATCAAAATCACTGAAGAGAAAGAGAAAACACTTATCGCGAAACTTCTACAATTTGAAGAAGCGGTACAGTCTGTTGCTCGTGAAGGTCAGCCGCATATTATGTGTAGCTACCTGTTCGAACTTGCCGGTCAATTCTCTAGCTTCTATGAAGCGTGCCCTATCCTAGTAGCAGAAGACGAAACAGTTAAGCAGAGCCGCCTTAAGCTTGCTGCGCTAACAGCGAAGACAATTAAGCAAGGTCTATCGCTTCTAGGCATCGAAACACTAGAGCGTATGTAATTCCAACAGAGTTACTATGATTAAATACAAAGGTTAATGTGAGAGCATCAACCTTTTGTTTTATCTAGCGTATACTGAATTCAAGAAACTGAAATGGATAGTATAATGAGTTTTGAACTTCACCCACAATTAGCAAAAGACACAACACTGATTGGCGAATTTCCGCTGAGCTTAGCATTACTGCACAAAGACAGCGCAGTACCTTGGGTTATCTTGGTGCCTAAACGTGCCAACCTCAAAGAGCTGCATCATTTACCCATGAAAGAGCAGCAGCAATTCCTACATGAATCGCAAGCAGTTAACCAAGCTCTTGAAGCGACATTCCAACCAGATAAATTAAACCTAGGTGCACTAGGCAACATGGTGCCACAACTGCACATTCACCATATTGCTCGCTTCAAAGATGACATTGCATGGCCAGGACCTGTTTGGGGGAATACCAAAGGTGAGCAACGTAGTGAAGAAGATCAACTTACCATTCTGACACGAATTCAAAATGTGTTATCACTGAGCTCAATCTTCAAAAAAGCATAATTTTATCTGCCTTGTTTGTCCTTATAAGGCGACTAGTAAGAAATATTGCTCAGAACGAATAACAAAAAGCCGCACACCTAATTAGATGAGCGGCTTTTTTAATAACCGTACTGTTTGTTAATTTACGATCATGTAAGGCTTGGGATTACATCATTACATTTAGCGACAAGCCATCCTGCTTACTAATAGTATAGCGAATACGTGTAGTGTTCCCATGTTGATTAGTATCCACTAATCGAGAGATTTTACCTTTCTTAACCCACACATTCAGCATTGCATCAACGCCATCTTCACTCATGCCAAATTTAGACGATAGCTCTTTTCGAGCTGCCACACCATGGCTATCAATATAATGATGAAGTTCAGTCAAAATCATACAACTTGCACCTCAAGCGTTTTCTGCTTATTACCAATAGTCTTAAATACACGATAGGTAAGTACAAAACCGCCAGCAATCGCCATCATCCAAATAGCACTACTCACAGGGTGCAGCGCAAAGTTAGCTGCTTGATAGTAAAAAGTCGCACCAAAGTAACCTAAAGCCATCGTCCACACGGCAATAAAACGTGCAAACATTTGACCAAATTCTTTTACATAGGCACCCATTGCGGCTACACATGGGGTATATAACAAGATAAGGATCAAGTAGGCAAAGGCAGCATGACCAGACACGAATTTATCTTTCAAGTTACCAAAAATTGAAGAATCGACCTCTTGATCTTCTGCAACCGCGCCAGAGTCAGTTAAATCACCCACTTCAATTCCAAGAGGGTCTGAGTAACTTAAACCAGCTAAATTTTCAGGTATAGACATAACAGCCTCTTCAAGGCTTGCCGCTAAGTCAAACTCAGCACCATCTTCATCACTAGGCGACGTGTAAAGGCTATTTAATGTACCTACTACGGCTTCTTTGGCGAAAATACCAGTGATGATACCAACCGTTGCTGGCCAGTTTTCTTCAGTGATACCAATTGGTGAAAATACAGGTGTTACAATTTGTGCTGCTCTTGAAAGTACTGAATTTTCACTATCTTCATTACCAAAGCTACCATCCATACCCAGTGAATTTAAAAAGCTCAAAATTGCTACGACCATTACGATGGTTTTACCGGCACCAAGAACAAAACGTTTAAGTTTCTGCCAAGTTTTAATCATGACATTTTGTACAGTTGGTAGTTCATAGTCTGGCATTTCCATGACTAAACTATCACTGCTACCCGGGTATAAAGTACTTTTCAAAAATAGACCGGTAAACACTGCCGCGACGATACCTAAGATATATAACGCAAATACAACGTTTTGCCCCGCTCCTGGGAAAAAAGCTGCAGCAAATAATGCATATACAGGTAAACGAGCTCCACAAGACATAAAGGGTGCCATTGCCGCTGCTAGTTTACGTTCACGTTCTTGGTCTAGCGTTCTTGTTGCCATAATTGAAGGTACATTACAGCCAAAGCCTAAAACTAAAGGAACGAATGCTTTACCCGGTAAGCCAATTTTTTGCATCACTTTATCAAGAACAAAAGCTGCGCGTGCCATATAACCTGAGCTTTCAAGCACTGCTAAGAATAAGTATAACGCAGCAATGACCGGAATAAATGTTGCAACGGTTTGGATACCGCCACCAATACCATCCGCTAAAACTGTCACCAACCAAACAGGTAAATGACCATCAAGAAGGTAATGCCCGCCATCCACTAACAAACTACCGACACCAATATCGAAGAAATCAATAAATGCGCCACCAATGTTGATAGAAAACATGAACATCAGATACATAACAATAAAGAAGAATGGAATACCCACCCACTTGTTGAGAATGAATTGATCTGCTTTCTCAGTAAAATTTCTGCTCAGCTTACCTTCACTGCGGCGAACACGTTTACAAAGATCATGTAAAAAAGTGTACTTAGCATCCGCAACGCACAAATCTATATCGCAGCCAGCGCCCAAGCGTATTTCATCAACAAGTTCTCGTTCTTTCTGAGACAAACTATTTAGAACTAATAAATCATTTTCTAAAGATCGAATAGCCAAAGCACGGTGTGAAACATCAGCATCTGTAAATTGTGTTGAGACTTTTGTAATCAAAGCTTCCATATCACCGGAATACTGAATAGATAAAGGCTCTAAATTGACTTCTTGTACCAAGAGCTTATGTAGCTTTTCTTTGAAGCGACCAGCTTGTGCTTTGTCATTAGCAGAAAGACTAAGCACTGGGCACCCTAGTTCCTTTTCTAATGCCTTCAAATTGATGACTTGGCGCTCACGTTTTAACGCATCCATCTTATTCAAAACAACAATCATTGGGCGACCTAATTCGCGCAATTGAAGTGTCATGTATAAACTTCGCTCTAAACATGTAGCATCAACAACATTAATAATAACGTCTGCGGGGTGAGTTAAAACCGCACGTGAAGCAATGGATTCATCAATACTGTTACTGTCATTACCGCTATCTAAAGCATAGATCCCCGGTAAGTCTGTTAGCTTAAACTGATCACCAGCGTGGCTGTACTGACCAGTTTTCTTTTCAACTGTCACACCAACCCAATTACCAACATGTTGCTTTGCGCCAGTTAACGCATTAAACAAAGTTGTTTTACCACTGTTCGGATTACCTACCGTGAGTACTTGATATTCCATAATTACATTACCTCAATTAACTCAGCGATACTTTGGCGAATAGCGATGGACACACCTCTCACCTCAACTTGCAGAGGATCACCCATAGGCGCTCTGCGAATCAGTTTTATTTCTGTATTAGGGAGTAAACCCATTACCATCAGTTTTTTTCTGACGTCAGAAGTTAAATCCGCAAGGTTTACAACAGAAGCTGTTTTCCCTTGTTCTAGTTGTGAGAGTTTCATGATTGCTACTTACCATTGATAATGAGAAGGATTTTTATTAGCGATAATTTTACAGACATAAAACCTTGCTTTTACTGTGTGAAATCAAAGTTTCCAAAAATAAATACGTAACTTTCGTTAAAAAAACCTCGTCAAAAACGTTATTTTCAACACTAGCAATAAACTAACTAACTAGTACAAAAATAATAATTTTGAATTTAACCATTTAAAAACAGCAAGTTAAAAGATTGTCGCTTTTATCACTATCAATTGTCGTTAATTTTATAAGGAAATTAAGTGGACCAGCATATAGTTATTCCATCGAAGAGAAACTACTTCTCTTTAACATTAATTCCAGAAGTGATGGGCTTGCCTATCACTCCGGCAGCAAGCGAAGGTGTCATTGGCACCCGTGGCATAGTCCCCCCGGCTATGCCACGATATTTTTTTTCATTTCTCTCTTAACTCTCTTAACTCTCTTAACTCTCTTAACTCTCTTAACTCTCTTAACTCTCTTAACTCTCTTAACTCTCTTAACTCTCTTAACTCTCTTAACTCTCTTAACTCTCTTAACTCTCTTAACTCAGTATATCCATACCTGATTCGCAGTAAGCAATAAAAAACCCCAGCATTGGCTGAGGCTTATTTATGGGCTTAATTAGCGTTAGAAAACTAATCGGAATTTTCAGAGAACTTAGAGGGAGACACTCCAAAGTGATGTTTGAATTTCTGACTAAAATAAGAAGGGTCATTAAAGCCTGAATCGAAAGCGACTTCTGATATTTTTCCACCAGCTAATAACCTCTCGCATGCTTTTTCTAAACGTACCTCATTCAGATACTCATTAAATGTTCGCTGATAAGCAGACTTAAAACGTCGCTGAAGGCTTCTTTCTGACATGAATAAACTCTTAGCCGCGGCAGCTGTTCCGAATTCAGGATCAGAATAATGCTCACAAATAAGAAGATAGACTTTATGTTTCCATTCTTCTTCTGGACTCAATTTATCCACTTCAAGATCACTAGCATTAACGTTATCTGTGGTGACTTGCTCAAGAGTGCTTGCCACAACCTTCTGTAGAGTTGAAAAATCAATCCCCCAAGAAAGCCTCACTTTATTTTGAGCTTCAGATGTGAACATCTCAAAATCCCCACCGCTTTGCTTTATTAAGAGCGGCAACTTTTCGATGTTGAGGTCAGGGATAGGGTTAGCCTCATTTTCTAGATGGCTATTTGAGAGCTTGGACAATGAAGAACCATTATCAATGATTGTAATGACTAACTTTTCATTTTCTTCTTCAATCCAAACTTTCATTGTTTGAGATTTGAAGCTGCGTTTTATTATGCTTGATATCAAACTATTGAAAAGTATATCAAGGTTAAAATAGTGCAACTCAATGTGCCTATAGGTCGTGTCTACTTTTATATCTAGATTAATACCAGCTTTAAGTAAATCAGCTTGCCAAGCTTTCAGAACAGATTCAAAAATAAGGATAATGTCGCATCCAAACATTGAGCTGCTTGCTCTTTCAGGGCTATTTTTTAGCTGCTCTAAGCCATTTTTTAAATTAATAATAGGCGTTTGATTGGGGTTACCTTCCCAGCTAGGTAGTTGATGTACAACTTCATTAACCTGTGTCGATAGTGAGTCTGCTACACTTTCTACCAATACATTCTTTACTTGCAGTTGCTTCTTAAGTTGCTGATTAGTTGCTAGTAATATTCGGCTTTGATGCCTTAACTGGTCTGTTTTCAAAGCTACCTGGGCTTTTAACTGTTTATTTGCATAAGTGACAAACCTAGAACGCCAAAAAACACAAATAGTAATAATACCAATAAATAGGAGTAAACTTGCAAAAGCAGCTAAACGCGTGAAATACCAAGGTTCAGATACGGAAAAAGACTGAATAATCGTATCAAAATGGTAATGAGAGTCCTCTATGGGGCGGACTTGTAAGGTATAACTACCTGGCAATAAGTGCTCTAAAGTCAGCAAACCTCCTTCGAATTCAGTCCAAGGCTCTTTCTCACTTAAACGATACTCTAAAGAGTGTATAAACGGTGTTGGAAGGACACCTAATTTAAAGCTGATTGATGTGCCATACGTGAATGGCTCTAATACCACCTGCTTCCCACCTATAGATACGGTTTCTTGATCAACACTTATCCGGCTTAAAAGAACACGACTTTGAGGGGGATTTGAAACAAGCAGCTCTGCCGATAAAGTTTTGATTACACCATGTTTTGAGCCTAATAATAGTGACATCGACTTTTGCCCCTCATCGTAAAATGAAGAGCAAGCTCCTACAGCAATCTCATTAGCGACTAATCCAAAGGGGGCTCCTATATGCCTAAGGAGTTCACCATCTAAGTTGTAATAGCTCAGTCCTTTTGAAGACCCCAACCAAATACCGTTAGTGTCTGATATCAAACAGCGTGGATTAATGTTGTCTTCAACTAATGGCACACCTTCAAGGAAGGAACCTTCAAAAGGCATACGGTACAACCCATAGCTACTGGCAAACCACTGCGAACCATCAGCCGCATTTACAATGTCGACAATATTACCAAAACGTCCACTCGGTTTATTAAACTTTATAGATTCGTTAGAAAAAGTATAAAAACCATGATCGGTACCAATGTATACACTTTCGCTCTCACTGGCTGTTAATTCGGTAATTTTAGCAGGTAGGTATTTGTCCACTAACCAATCTGAACCGTAATTTTTTAATCGTCCGGTGACAAGGTTTAACGCATATAAATCTTGCCCCGATGTCATCCACACCGTCTTATCATGGCTAAAAGCAATATTCTGAATAGTTAAATGACGTAAGTTATTCGGCAACATAACACGTTCAAATGTTAGCTTATCAATTGAAACTAGCCCCGAATCTGTCGCCAACCACATTTTATTTTTATTAAAGTAAAAGTCCGAAACATTGCCCGAATACACTAATTTAGGAGTGCTATTTTCTTCAATAAAGTAAACTCCAGAAGAAGAAGCGACCCAATAACTAGTAGGGGTCTCTACATGCAGTTTGTTCACGATAATATCGCTAGATTGCATTCCTTTCCCTTTCAAAGGAGTTCGGGAAAATGTTTTGCTAAACAGTGAGAAGTACCTAATTCCATTGTTGGTAGCAATCCACATGCCGCCATATGTGTCATTAATTAATGAATAGATTTTCTCTCCGGGTAACGCGAAATCTTCGTTAGGTGATTTTTTAAATCGAGTAATATCTCCAGAAAAAAAATCATAACTGAATAACCCATGCTCAGTTCCCACCCAATAAGCATCCGAAGTTTCAGCAAGCGAAAGAACATGTGACCCACGAACCTTTTTAATTGGCTGATTCCCCTCCCCAACTTTTATTATGATGATACCTTTTAACGTTCCAATAACTAGCTCGCGCCGAGTACTAGAAAAATACAGCTTTTCGACATAATTCTTCCCCGAAGGCGATATATGATTAAATTCATCTTCATTTGATAAGTAAACACCAGAACTTGTTGCTAGCACCCACTTAGATAGCACTTTAATTGCATCATTGATTTGAATATCACTTCGCTTGTTGTGCTGATATAAACTTAAGAGAGAGTAAGTTTCAAACCCTTCAGAATGAACACTGTATGTATAAAAATTCGTATCATCCGTCACCCAAATATAACCATTTGAGGTGCCTATGTTAGTAATCACAGAGCCTGGACTCAAACTGAAGGCTAATGCACTTTCTTGCCCTGGAGTGTGACGATAGACTTCGTTGTCAAAAAAAGTCCAAAATTCACCTTTATGAAAGGCAATATTATCTGAAGAAAAAGGCAGTAAACTTCCTTTCCTTGGTAGTAAATTCACCCCATCATAAAACTGAACTTTGCCATGAACATCATGAATCCATAAGCCGCCTCCTTCACCTAAGTAAAGATTTTTAGCCGCAAGGAAGTTTCCTTGCACCTGAATCGGCAAAGGATAAAAAACAGTTGGAGAAGTATTTAACGCGAAAGCATTAAATGAAGTACTCAGTAATATGAATACTCGAATTAAATAATGGAACAACTTTAAACCCTAAACAGCAAGAAGAATCTATTATGCACTACAATTGATAGCAGACATTTTTTATACTAATAATTATCTAATCATTCTAGCTGAAAATGTTCTAGGAAAAAGCAGGTTTATGAATGCGGAAGTCTTTTTATCTAGGGGATCACGTAAATACCGCAACAAAGCGGTATTTACGACATTTAATACACTTATTTCTTACCTAAACAATCAGTATAGCTTTGAGTAAGTTGTTGAAGAAAATCAAAATAACTACCAGGTTTCACATCAATAGTTGAGCCTACAGGATCCAACTGACCTTTGGTCGCTTGGCTTCCTCTAGTCACTGATGCTATCACCGCTGGGGTAAATTGTGGTTCAGAAAAAACGCATTGAACATTGTCTCGTTTAAGCGTATTTCTGATTGTAATAAGGGTTTTTGCTCCTGGTTTTCGTTCAGGACTAACAGTAAAGTAACCTAAATTATTCAAGCCAAAATCTTCTTCAAAATAGCCATACGCATCATGAAAAACATAATACCCAGTATCTTTTACAGGGTTCAACTGCTCAACAATAGATCGCTTTTTTTCATCTAAATTCGTAATAAACTGGCTTAGATTATCTTCGTATTGACTAGTATTCTCGGGATCAAGTTTAATTAACTCAGAAGAAATATATTGAGCAGCCACTTTCACTTGGTCAATACCTAGCCAAAAATGAGGATCATGGCTTCCATGATCATGCCCTTCGTGGGCATCATGATCTGCGCTTCCAAATTCCCTTAAGTTTAAGTTAGGGATTTGACTAATGGTAAGAACATTACTTTTCCCTTCAAGTACCTTAACAAAAGATGTCTCTAAATCACGACCAAACCAAATAACCATATCAGCTTGTTGGATTTTTTTTACATCAGAAGGCTTCAAAGCATAATCATGTGGTGACGCGTTACTATTCATTAAAACATCAGGCTCACTCACCCCCAGCGTTAATTCTACTACGATCATTTGAATCGGCTTAAAACTAGTCAAGATTGTACTAGCATTCGCTACTGTGGGGAGTAAAAGTGAAGTAACTAAGAGTATAATTGAACGAAACATGGTGCCTCTATAATAGAAAAGTAGCGTAGGTAAGTTTCAAATGTTACATTATAACATTAGTTAATTGCAAATGAGTTCTATTCATGGATACCTTAATCCAATTAGATGCGGTAAGTGTGGAATTTGACGGCCGTAAAGTGCTGGACAATATCTCCCTAGATATCCAACGCGGGCGTATCACAACTTTAATTGGTCCCAATGGTGCTGGTAAATCTACCTTAGTAAAAGTACTACTCGGTCTTCAAAATAAATACCAAGGAAAGATGAGCCGTAAGAATAAGCTTAGAATTGGATATGTTCCTCAAAAGCTGAAACTTAACGATTCGCTACCGTTAAATGTAGAACGTTTTTTAAGATTAACAGGAAAATACAGCCCTCAAGAAATTCTAGAGGCCTTGAGACTCGTTGGCGCGGAGCATCTGCTTAAAAACAATATGCACCAGCTGTCTGGAGGTGAAAACCAACGAGTACTGATCGCTAAGGCATTACTAAAAAGACCTGACCTACTAGTGCTTGATGAACCTGCTCAAGGTGTTGATGTACAAGGGCAAATTGATTTATATGACCTAATAGATACTCTTCGACATCGCTTTGGGTGCGGGGTTTTTATGGTTTCCCACGATTTGCATTTGGTCATGGCTAAAACCGATGATGTAATCTGTTTACATCACCACATTTGTTGTTCAGGCGCACCTGCTGACATCAAACAGCACCCTTCATATATCGCTTTATTTGGTACAGCGGTTCAAGAGAGCTTGGCTTTCTACCACCACCAACATGAACACCATCACCACGACTTGGCAGGTCAACCTGTACCTGGAGATGTGCATGACTGCTCTAACCACAAACACGGACACCATCAATAATGCTTGAGTTTCTTTTACCTTCTATTCTTGCAGGCTTAGGCATCGCTCTTATTGCTGGTCCGCTGGGTTCGTTCGTAGTGTGGCGTAAAATGGCTTACTTCGGTGACACGCTTGCTCACGCGTCTTTGATGGGTCTAGCCCTTGGCTTTTTGTTCAATATTAATTTGTATTTCGCGCTTCTGATTTGCTGCTTAATGCTTGCAGTATTACTCGTAACCTTACAAAAACAAAAATTGGTCGCGACTGATACTTTACTTGGTATATTGGCACACAGCGCGCTTTCTTTGGGTCTTGTCGCAGTTAGCTTCTTAGATAACGTTCGCGTCGACCTAATGAGTTACTTATTTGGCGACTTGCTGGCAGTATCGCCAACGGACTTAGTCTTTATCTATACAGGTGTAGCAGTAATTAGTTTGGTGCTTTTTATATTTTGGCGACCACTATTATCAACGACTGTTAATGAAGATCTGGCTGCAGTTGATGGCATCAATATTGATTTGATGCGTCTTATTCTAATGCTACTTGTAGGAATTGTGATTGCTGTTGGTATGAAGTTTGTTGGTGCGTTGATCATGACATCATTACTGATTATTCCTGCAGCAACTGCAAGGAAGTTCTCGAGCACACCTGAGCAGATGGCATTCCTGGCATCAGTTATCGGCTCTATCGCAGTGTTTGGTGGGTTAAGCCTGTCTTGGTTCTATGACACTCCAGCGGGTCCTTCCGTGGTTATCAGCGCTGCTGCAATGTTTATTCTGTCACAATTGGCTAAAAGCCGCGCTTAGCAATTCGAACTTGTTTCTTGGAAACATAAAAAAGGCTTGGTCAATGACCAAGCCTTTTTATATCGTTCAATTCACTTCTATCTACTCGATAAAAGCCAGCTGATTACCAACCGGTGATTTCACGTAGACCTTTGCCGATGTCAGCAAGAGATTTAACAGTCTTAACGCCTGCAGCTTCTAGTGCTGCGAATTTATCTTCAGCAGTACCTTTACCGCCAGATATAATTGCGCCAGCATGGCCCATACGTTTACCCGGAGGAGCAGTAACACCAGCAATGTAAGAAACAACGGGCTTAGTCACGTTCGCTTTAATGAACTCAGCGGCTTCTTCTTCCGCAGTACCACCGATTTCACCAATCATTACGATTGCTTCAGTTTCTGGATCTTCTTGGAAAAGTTTTAGGATATCAATGAAGTTTGAACCTGGAATAGGGTCACCACCGATACCAACACATGTAGACTGACCAAAGCCTTCATCTGTTGTTTGCTTAACTGCTTCGTAAGTCAGAGTACCTGAACGAGATACGATGCCTACTTTACCCTTCTTGTGGATATGACCAGGCATAATACCAATCTTACACTCATCAGGAGTGATAAGACCTGGACAGTTAGGACCGATCATGCGAACGCCAGTTTCTTCTAGCTTCACTTTAACGTCGATCATATCTGTTGTAGGAATACCTTCAGTAATCGTTACAATCAGCTCGATACCTGCGTCAATAGCTTCTAAGATTGCATCTTTACAGAACGGAGCTGGTACGTAGATAACTGTAGCTGTTGCGCCAGTTACTTCAACCGCTTCACGTACTGTGTTAAATACAGGAAGACCTAGGTGAGTTTGACCACCTTTACCAGGTGATACACCACCGACCATTTGCGTACCGTATGCGATAGCTTGCTCAGAGTGGAATGTACCTTGACCGCCAGTGAAACCCTGACAGATTACTTTAGTGTCTTTGTTAATTAATACAGACATTATTTAGCCTCCGCAGCAGCAACAACTTTCTGAGCAGCATCTGTTAGAGATTCAGCTGCAATGATATCAACGTCAGAATTAGCAAGTACTTCGCGACCTAGGTCTGCGTTTGTACCTTCAAGACGAACAACTACAGGAACTGTTACGCCTACTTCTTTAACCGCACCAATAATACCTTCAGCGATCATGTCACAACGAACGATACCACCGAAGATGTTAACTAGTACTGCTTTAACATTGTCATCAGAAAGGATGATCTTGAATGCTTCAGCTACACGCTCTTTAGTCGCGCCGCCGCCTACATCAAGGAAGTTTGCTGGCTTGCCGCCATGTAGGTTTACGATATCCATCGTACCCATTGCAAGGCCTGCACCGTTAACCATACAGCCAACGTTGCCATCTAGTGCTACGTAGTTCAGTTCCCACTGTGCTGCGTGTGCTTCGCGCTCGTCTTCTTGTGAAGGATCATGCATTTCACGAAGTTTTGGCTGACGGTACATTGCGTTTGAGTCAATGTTGATTTTGCCATCAAGACAAAGAAGATTACCTTCGCCAGTAATTACAAGCGGATTGATTTCTAGTAGAGCTAAGTCGTACTGAGAGAACATTTCACCAAGACCCATAAAAATCTTAACGAACTGTATAATTTGATCGCCAACTAGACCAAGTTTGAACGCAAGTTCACGACCTTGGTAAGCTTGAGGACCTACTAGAGGATCGATCGCTGATTGATGAATCAACTCAGGCGTTTCTTCAGCAATTTTCTCAATGTCCACACCGCCTTCAGTCGACGCCATGAATACAATTTTACGAGTAGCACGGTCAACAACAGCACCTAGGTAAAGTTCATTAGCAATGTTTGATGCTTCTTCAACTAGGATCTTTGTTACAGGTTGACCATTAGCGTCTGTTTGGTAAGTCACTAGGTTTTTACCTAGCCACTTTTGTGCAAACTCTTTAACGCCTTCTTTAGTATCGTGCAATTCAACACCGCCCGCTTTACCGCGACCACCTGCGTGAACCTGACACTTAACGACTTTCTGAGCTGTGCTGATTCGACCCGCGGCTTCAAATGCTTCTTGAGCTGTGTCACATGCGAAGCCTTCTGGTACAGGCAAACCGAATTCTGCAAATAGCTGCTTTGCTTGATATTCATGCAAATTCATTTTGTTATTCCATTTGTTTATCCCTGAAGGGATTTATTATTTCCATCAGACATCAGCTTAACTGCGTCTATTTCGTAGGGTGCTTCTAAAATGCTTATCAAAAATTGATGAGCAATAAATCAGGAGTGAGCTTCCCAATTTATAAAAATGAGAAGCTACAAGGCAGCTTCTCATTCAGTATTACTTTATACGTCTAATAGTAATCGAGCTGGATCTTCTAGAAGTTCTTTAATCGTTACCAAGAAGCCAACTGACTCACGACCATCAATCAAACGGTGGTCATAAGAAAGCGCAAGGTACATCATTGGTAGAATTTCAACTTGACCATTTACTGCCATTGGACGCTCTTGGATTTTGTGCATACCAAGAATTGCCGCTTGAGGCGGGTTAATGATTGGCGTAGACATCAATGAGCCGAAAACACCACCATTAGTGATAGTAAAGTTACCACCAATAAGCTCATCAACGGTTAACTTACCATCGCGGCCTTTAATTGCTAGCTCTTTAATACCTTTCTCGATATCAGCAAAACCAAGCGTGTCACAATCTTTCAGTACAGGAGTTACTAGACCACGAGGTGTAGAAACAGCCATGCTGATGTCGAAGTAGTTATGGTAAACAATGTCAGTTCCATCGATAGAAGCATTTACTTCTGGAAAACGTTTTAGAGCTTCAGTTACCGCTTTCACATAGAAAGACATAAAGCCTAAACGTGTACCGTGGCGTTCTTCAAACTGGTCTTTGTATTGCTTACGAAGATCCATGATTGGCTTCATGTTTACTTCGTTAAACGTTGTTAGCATAGCCGTGCTGTTTTTCGCTTCAAGCAGACGATTAGCTACCGTTTTACGAAGACGAGTCATTGGTACTCGTTTTTGGCTACGAGCCGTCGCTGGCGCTTGAATTGGCTCTTCTTTTGCTGCTGGTGCAGATTTCGCAGCAGCTAAGTGAGCATCAATATCTTCACGGGTAATACGACCGCCAACACCAGTACCTTTAACCTGTGACGCTTCAAGGTTATGTTCACCTAGAAGACGACGAACCGCTGGACTAAGCGCATCGTTACTTTCTTCAGTAAGTGCTGCTTTGTGGCGCTTATCAGGAGATGACTCAGTTTCTTCAGTTGTATCTTTAGTCGGCTCACCTGCAACAGCACCAGGCTTGATTTTAGCAATCAGCTGCTTAGAAAGAACCGTTGCACCTTCTTCTTCAATAATAGCTTCTAGAACACCAGCTTCAGGCGCTGGTACTTCTAGAACTACTTTATCTGTTTCGATATCTACAATGACTTCATCACGAGCTACAGCTTCACCAGGTTTTTTATGCCAAGTTGCAACTGTCGCGTCAGCCACTGATTCAGGTAAATCTGGAACCAGAATTTCAATTGTCATATCTGTATCTTCCTTTTACTTCTAGTTCTTAAGTAGGGTCAGAGCGTCTTCAATTAACGCTTTTTGTTGTTTCAAGTGTACTGACATATAACCAACAGCTGGCGATGCTGAAGCAGCACGACCTGCATACTTAAGATCAGCACCGGCTGGGATAGCAGCACGGAAGTTATGTTGGCTAGAGTACCAAGCACCTTGGTTCTGAGGCTCTTCTTGACACCAAACGTAGTCTTCTACATTTGTATATTGTGCAATTGCCGCTTCAACATCTTCTGTTGGGAACGGGTAAATTTGCTCAATACGTACAATGGCCACATCATCTTGCTCATTCTTACGACGTTGCTCTAGTAGGTCAAAATAAACCTTACCAGAACAGAACACTACGCGTTTCACATTCTCAGGAGCTAGGTCATCAACTTCAGCAATGGCTGGTTGGAAAGTGCCTTGCGCAAGATCTTCAAGTGAAGACGTACATAATGGATGACGTAGCAGAGATTTAGGAGACATCACAATCAATGGACGACGCATCGGTCTTACAACCTGACGGCGAATCATGTGATAAACCTGAGCCGGTGTAGATGGAACGACTACTTGCATGTTCTGTTCAGCACATAACTGCAAGTAACGCTCTAGTCGAGCTGAAGAGTGCTCTGGACCTTGACCTTCATAACCATGAGGAAGCAGCATAGTCAGACCACATAAACGTGCCCACTTCTGCTCACCTGATGAAATAAACTGGTCAATAACAACCTGAGCGCCGTTCGCAAAGTCACCAAACTGAGCTTCCCACAAGGTTAAACCACCTGGTTCGGCTGTTGCATAGCCGTATTCAAATGCTAATACCGCTTCTTCAGATAATACAGAGTCAAAGACTTGGAATGGACCTTGTTTATCATGAATATTAGCTAGTGGAACATAAGTGCTTGCATCTGTTTGGTTATGAAGAACAGAGTGACGGTGGAAGAACGTACCACGGCCTGAATCTTGGCCAGAAATACGGATACGTTTACCATCATCAACCAATGTTGCATACGCTAATGTTTCAGCCATACCCCAATCGATCTGCTTTTCACCATTGATCATTGCAGTTCGGTCGTTATAAAGCTTGTTAACACGGCTTTGCAGTTTATGGCTATCTGGATATTGGCATAGCTTAGTACCCAGCTCTTTTAGACGATCAATCGCAACTTCGTTATCCCATTCAATATTCCAGTCGTGTCCTAGGTAAGGAGACCAGTCAACAGAATGAAGAGCCATTGGGCGCCACTCTTTTACAACCACTTCACCGTGGTCAAGAGCATCACGATACTCATTAACTAATTGCGTTGCCGTTTCAATGTCAAACTCACCACGATCAATTAGCACATCAGCATAAAGCTTACGAGGCGTCGGGTGTTTTTTGATTTTTTGGTACATTAGAGGCTGAGTTGCATTCGGCTCATCAGCTTCATTGTGACCATGACGGCGGTAACAAACTAGGTCAATAACTACGTCACGTTTGAATGTATTACGGTAATCCAGTGCAATACGAGCCACAAAAGCAACCGCTTCTGGGTCATCAGCATTTACGTGGAAAATTGGAGCCTGTACCATCTTCGCGATATCAGTACAGTACATAGTAGAACGTGTATCACGAGGATTAGATGTAGTGAAACCAACTTGGTTATTCACGACGATACGAACTGTACCACCAACGCAGAAGCCACGTGCTTGAGACATGTTAAACGTCTCTTGAACAACGCCTTGCCCTGCAATTGCGGAATCACCATGAATAGTTATAGGAAGTACGCTGCTACCGTCTTTATCATCAAGGCGGTCTTGACGAGCACGAACTGAACCGATAACTACAGGGTTTACAATTTCTAAGTGAGACGGGTTAAATGCAAGCGCTAAGTGGACATTGCCACCTGGTGTTGCAAAGTCAGCAGAGAAGCCTTGGTGGTATTTAACATCACCAGTACCCCATGTATCATCATGCTTCTTACCAGCAAACTCATCAAATAAGTCTTGTGGCTTTTTACCAAGCACGTTAACAAGCATGTTCAAACGACCACGGTGGGCCATTCCGACTACAACTTCACGCATACCTTGTCCACCAGCATGACGAATAATTTCTTTCGTCATTGGAACAAGCGCATCACCACCTTCAAGAGAGAAACGTTTTGCGCCTGGGAACTTAGCACCCAAATAGCGTTCAAGCCCTTCAGCAGCAGTTAGCTCTTCTAGGAATGCTTGTTTTTCTTCATGATTGAATGATGGTTGACCAGAAACAGACTCTAAACGTTGTTGAATCCAACGTTTTTGCTCTGTGTTAGTCATGTGCATGTATTCTGCACCGATTGAACCACAATACGTTTGCTTAAGGGCTTTATATAAGTCCTTTAGCACCATTGTCTCTTGCCCTATGGCAAAAGAACCAACGTTAAACGTTTCATTGAAGTCATCTTCGGTTAGGTTGTGGAATGCAGGGTCCAGTTCAGCAACTGTTCCTCGTTCCCATAAACCTAGCGGATCTAGATTTGCAGCTTGATGCCCTCGGAATCGATAAGCATTGATTAGTTGCAGTACTTTTACTTGTTTCGCATCGACATCAGGATCACTAACTTGGACGTTGTAATGCTTTGTTTCTTGAGCGAGTCGTCGGAAGTATTCGCGAACACGTGAATGCGGTTGTTCAACCACTTCAGAAGCTTGCACAGGCAAGTCTTCAAATACACGTTTCCACTCATCACTTACCAAGTCTGGGTCACTTAGATACAGTTCGTAGATTTCTTCTACATAAGTTGCATTGGCGCCAGCCAAGTGTGAAGACTCGAGCCATGCCTTCATCACGCCGTTGTGCATAATTTCCCTTAACCTGTAGTTTCACATTTGCATCGGTCAATGCCGAGCTATTAAAAGGCCGCCCCAAAACTTCAAGGGCGGCAATTTTTGTTATTTTAAACCGAACGATTTACAAGCATGGATTTTATATGACCAATTGCTTTCGTTGGATTTAGTCCCTTAGGACAAACACTTACACAGTTCATGATGCCATGGCAACGAAAAACGCTAAATGCATCATCAAGATCTGACAGACGTTCATCTGTTGCTGTATCGCGGCTATCAATTAACCAACGGTAAGCAGCAAGTAGACCAGCAGGACCTATAAATTTATCAGGGTTCCACCAGAACGATGGGCATGATGTTGTACAACATGCACACATGATACATTCATACAAACCATCTAAATGCGCACGCTCATCAGGGCTTTGTAAGTTTTCACGAGCAGGAGGTACACTACCTTCTGTCACTAAGAAAGGTTTCACTTTTTCATAGTTATCGTAGAACTGTGTCATGTCTACAATTAGGTCACGAACAACCGGTAAACCTGGCAGCGGACGGATGACAATTTTATCTTGCCCCGTAAGTGCTGATAGCGAAGTAATACACGCCAAACCATTCTTACCATTCATGTTAAGACCATCAGAACCACAAACACCTTCACGGCAAGAGCGTCTAAATGCAATCGATGGGTCTTGCTCTTTCAGAAGAATTAGCGCATCCAAAAGCATCATGTCAGAACCTTCTTCTACTTCAAGGATGTAATCCTTCATGTATGGTTTCTGATCAACATCTGGGTTGTAGCGGTATAAAGAGAAATTCAGTTTCATTTTAATGCCCTCTCCTTAGTACGTACGCGCTTTTGGCGGGAATGCTTCACGATGTACAGGTTCCATATTTACATTTCTCTTCGACATTTCTTCAGTCTCAGGGTTGTAAATTGAGTGGCATAACCACTGTGCATCGTCACGGTCTGGGAAGTCAAAACGAGCATGTGCGCCACGGCTTTCTGTACGGAAATTTGCTGCAACAGCTGTTGCAAAAGCAGTTTCCATCAAGTTTTCAAGCTCTAAACACTCAATACGCTGCGTATTAAACTCAGTAGATTTATCAGATAGATGAGCATTTTTTAGGCGCTCACGAATAACTTTAAGCTCTTCTAAACCTTTAGCCATAGCATCACCTTCACGGAATACCGAGAAGTTATTCTGCATACATTGCTGTAAATCTTTACGAATTTGAGCAGGGTCTTCACCACCAGTACTGTTTTCCCAACGGTTGTAACGCTCTAATGAACGTTCAATGTCTGCTTCCGTAGCTGGTTTCGCTTCTTCTTGTTTCTTCAGCGTCTCACCAAGATGTAGACCTGTTGCACGGCCAAATACCACTAAATCAAGTAACGAGTTACCACCTAAACGGTTAGCACCATGCACAGATACAGAGGCGATTTCACCACAAGCGAATAGACCTTGAATTTCAACATCAGCGCCAGCAGGATCTTGCTTAATAGCTTGACCTGAAACTTGAGTTGGTACACCACCCATCATGTAGTGACAAGTAGGAATTACTGGAATTGGTTCTTTTACTGGATCAACGTGTGCAAATGTACGTGACAGCTCACATACACCAGGTAAGCGAGATTCAAGAGTCTCTTTACCAAGGTGATCCAATTTAAGTTTGATATGTGGACCCCATGGACCATCGCAGCCACGACCTTCACGGATCTCGATCATCATTGAACGAGCAACAACATCACGACCTGCTAAATCTTTCGCATTAGGAGCATAACGCTCCATGAAACGTTCACCGTCTTTGTTAAGTAGATAACCACCTTCACCACGACAGCCTTCCGTTACTAGAACACCAGCTCCAGCGATACCTGTTGGGTGGAACTGCCACATTTCGATATCTTGCATTGGAACACCAGCACGAATCGCCATACCAACACCGTCACCAGTGTTAATGTGAGCATTCGTTGTAGAAGCGTAAATACGACCAGCACCACCAGTCGCTAAAATTGTCGCTTTAGCTTTGAAGTAACATACTTCACCAGTTTCCATGCAAAGTGCAGTTGTACCTAAAATTGCGCCATCTTCGTTTTTAACAAGATCAAGAGCATACCACTCAGAAAAAACCGTAGTTTTATGCTTAATATTTTGCTGGTAAAGAGTATGCAAAAGCGCGTGACCAGTACGGTCAGCAGCAGCGGCGGTACGAGCAGCTTGCTCACCACCGAAGTTTTTAGATTGGCCACCAAATGGGCGTTGGTAAATAGTACCGTTATCAAAACGAGAAAAAGGAAGACCCATTTTCTCTAATTCAATTACTGATTCAGGACCATTCTTACACATGTATTCGATTGCATCTTGGTCACCAATATAATCAGAACCTTTTACAGTATCGTACATGTGTTGTTCCCAGTGATCCTCGTGCGCATTACCAAGAGCAACTGTAATGCCACCTTGTGCAGAAACGGTATGGGAACGAGTTGGGAAAACTTTTGAAAGCAATGCACAAGATAGGCCTTGCTCTGAAATTTGTAGCGCAGCACGCATGCCAGCACCACCAGCGCCAATTACAACGGCATCAAACTCACGAACAGGAATAGTCACTTACGCACCCCACAAAATAAACAGACCAGAGAAGAAATATCCAATAAGAACAGCAACAACACCTAATTGAAGACCACCACGCAACATTGCACATTTGATGTAGTCAGTCAGGACTTGCCATAAGCCAATCCAAGCGTGAATTAACACTGAAGTCAGTGCTAGCATAGTGAAGACTTTAGTGAAGGTACCACCAAAGAATTGCGTCCAAGATACGTAAGAGATATCTCCCGAGAAAGCACAGAAGCTAACAAGGTAGACTGTGTAAAGCGTCATAATAATTGCGGTTGCACGAATTAATAAATAATCATGAACACCATTACGACCAAAAGTGGATATATTATTTACCATACTAAAACCCCCGCAAGTAGAGACAATACCGCTGTAGCTGCGAATGCAACCTGAGCGCTTTTAGCACCAGATTCCAGCTCTTCAAAATGACCTAGATCCATTAATAAGTGACGAATGCCACCAGCAATGTGATAAGCCAAAGCGGTTAAAATGCCCCACAAAATAAACTTAACAAAAAAGCCGTCGACAATGTCGCTTGCTTCCATGAAGCCTACAGGGGAGGAGAGGGAAATGGATAGTAACCAAAGCAGAATTCCGATCGCAACAAATGTAATCACCCCAGACACACGGTGTAGGATGGATGCAATTGCAGTGATAGGAAAGTGGATGGTCTGTAAATCTAAATTAACAGGTCTTGTCTTTCTTTCTTTCACGGGCTTGCTCACTCAGCTCCATCGAGCTTTTATGGTCATTAAATAACCTTAGATATTGTTATGGACAAATTTTGGTCGAAAACCGGTAAAACTTAACATTAAATTAACAATCGACGCGTATTAATCGCACTTTAATTGTAAAATAAATGTTAACAACAAGGTTACTAGAGACACCTCACAATTCTTTTTAGCCTTGAATTTAAAGGTCTGGACCAGAATTTTCACCGCCACTATACGACTCGCAACATTCTAATACAATTGATGTAACAAATAATGCTACATAGAACAGATTTTTAACGAATTTAATGCAAAAAACACTAACAAGTGCACACAAAAGTGCAGATTAATTGACTTTCGACGCCAAGAGCAGTAAAAAAATGGCACATAAACATCCTGGACGGATTAATAATAACAAAGGAGATTGTTATGGCGGATAAGAAAGCTACCCTTCATATTGAAGGTCAAGCGCCAATCGAATTGCCGATTTCAGAAGGTGTACTTGGTACGCCAGTTATCGACGTTCGTACACTAGGTTCTAATGGTTTTTTCACTTTTGATCCTGGTTTTCTTGCCACTGCATCTTGTGAATCGCAAATCACTTACATTGACGGTGGGAAAGGTATCCTTTTACACCGTGGTTATCCAATTGATCAACTGGCCAATAACGCTGATTACCTAGAAGTTTGTTATATTCTTCTTTACGGCGAAGCTCCATCTCGTGCTCAATACGAAGAATTTAAGACAACTGTGACACGTCACACCATGGTACATGAGCAAATTGCTAGCTTCTTCCATGGTTTCAGACGTGATGCTCACCCGATGGCAGTAATGTGTGGTGTTGTAGGCGCTCTCGCAGCGTTTTACCATGACTCACTCGATATCAACAACGACACACACCGTGAAATTGCTGCTTATCGTCTTATTTCAAAAATGCCGACACTGGCGGCAATGTGTTACAAATATTCGATTGGTCAACCATTCATCTACCCACGTAACGACCTAAGCTACGCTGAAAACTTCCTACACATGATGTATGCAAATCCATGTGAAGAGTATGAAGTAAACCCAGTTGTAGCTCGTGCGATGGATAAAATCTTTACTCTACACGCAGATCACGAACAAAACGCTTCTACTTCAACTGTTCGTTTAGCCGGTTCTTCAGGTGCAAACCCATTCGCTTGTATTGCAGCAGGTATTGCTTCTCTTTGGGGACCAGCACACGGTGGCGCAAACGAAGCTTGTTTGATGATGCTTGAAGAAATTGGCAGTGTAGAAAACATTGACGAATACGTTGCTAAAGCAAAAGACAAAGATGATCCATTCCGTCTTATGGGCTTTGGACACCGTGTTTACAAAAACTATGACCCACGTGCAACTGTAATGCGCGAAGCTTGTCATGAAGTATTGAAAGAGCTAAACATCAAAGATCCACTATTAGATGTAGCAATGGAACTTGAACGTATTGCGCTTTCAGATGAATACTTTGTTTCTAAGAAGCTATACCCGAACGTAGATTTCTATTCAGGTATTATTCTTAAAGCTATTGGCATTCCAGTATCTATGTTTACCGTAATCTTTGCGATGTCTCGTACTATCGGTTGGATTGCACACTGGAATGAAATGCATAGTGACCCAACAAACCGTATTGGCCGACCTCGTCAGCTATATACAGGTAAAGAAAAGCGTGAATTCCAGCCTCTTCATGAACGCGAATAGTCGTTTACACAGTAGCTAGAACTAAAAAAGGTTGACGTTATCGTCAACCTTTTTTGTTTCCATTCTACTCATAGTCACATTAGTAGAGATAGCGCTGTTAAGATTATTATGGCTTATACCGGATTATCGATATCAATGAACACAACGTCTAAATCATGCTCTTGAGTTAACCATTCACCTAATGCTTTTACACCATATCTTTCAGTTGCATGATGCCCTGCAGAGAAGTAATGAATATCTTGCTCACGAGCAGAGTAAGTCGTTCGTTCTGAGATTTCTCCAGAGATAAACGCATCTAAACCGTTAGCGACTGCAAGCTCAATATAGTCTTGCCCGCCACCAGTACACCAGCCAACAGTTGTAATCAGTTTATGCTCATTTTCTGGCGAAATATGGAGCGGATGACGGTTAAGGACTTGGTTAATTTTTTCCGAGAATTCAGCCCCGGTCATTGGCTCTTTTAGCTTACCAAACATAGCGACCGATTGTGGATGCCCTTCTAGCCCGCCTTCAACTTCAATATCTAACAATTCAGCTAATTTTGCGTTATTACCTAGCTCTGGGTGGATATCAAGTGGTAAGTGGTAACCTAGCAAATTAATATCGTTTTTAATCAGAGTGCGAATTCGCTTCCCTTTCATTCCACGGATCGATTCCGGTTCACCTTTCCAAAAAAAACCGTGATGAACAAGCAATGCGTCAGCATTCAGTTCAACCGCTTTATCAATCAACGCTTGTGAAGCTGTAACTCCTGTTACAATCTTCTTAACTTGCTGTACACCTTCGACTTGCAAGCCATTTGGGCAGTAATCCTTAATTTGTTGAGGCTGTAGCTTTTCGTTAAGAATTCTTTCTAATTGTAAGTTATTCATTGCTTGTTCCAACATGCATATTTGATAACGTTGTTATATCAATTTACAGTTAAAATGTCGAAAGCCGATCATTAAACTCTATGAGGAATATATGACACCAATACAGCGTTTTTATCAATGGGTCATTGATTCCCCACCCTTGCTAGAACTTAACCCTCCTATATCCGATCTTAGTGTCTTTTCGAGCAGTCAAAGACTGGATGACACACATATCTACCAAGGGAACCCTCGTCTTGGTTTTTTGTATCAACACCTTTGTGAACAAGTAATTATCGCATCTCCAAATCACTCGATTAAACATGACGAGATACAAATTAATGTAGATGGCAGAACATTGGGAGCTATTGACTTTATAGTCGAAAACCAGCAATCGAACTTACTGGAACACTGGGAAGTTGCCATTAAATTCTATTTACTCCATGAAGATATTTGGTTTGGGCCAAACTCTCATGACCAACTTGATAAAAAACTCGAAAGAATGCTCAACCACCAATTGGCGATGTCTTCATCTAGTGCCTTTGTTGAACAATATCCTGAGCTAAAAACCAACTCCGAACATTTGTTAATGCAAGGTCGTTTATACATAAACCCATTCTTAGAACAGAGTATTCCAACAGAGTGTTTAGGCTATAAGATAAACCCAAGCCAAGTTAATGGGTTTTGGTGTTATAAAAGCCAAGTGCATTTAGTTGAAGAAGCTCTCTACCCCATAAATAAAGATCAATGGGCTGCTGGTATTGACAATTTTGACGGAGAACCTATCAAAGAGTTTGGTGATCGTTTCATCCATGCTCAAACGAATACAGGACAATTCTGGTTTGTTATGCCTGAAAGTTGGCCCCGCAATTAAAGCTATTGGAGATATATAGAATTTTAAGTCATTCTCATCTCAATAAAAAAGGGCTGATGCTTTAACATCAACCCTTTATTGAGGTGACACCTCAATAAGCTACTGAATCAAATTCAACTATAGGCCAGCTGCAGCGAATACTTGATTAACGATCTCTTGAGCTTCTTCTTCGATTGCTTTTAGGTGTTCTTCACCCTTAAAGCTTTCACAGTAGATCTTGTAGATGTCTTCTGTACCTGATGGACGAGCAGCAAACCAACCATTCTCTGTCGTCACTTTAAGCCCACCAATCGCAGCACCATTACCTGGAGCATGCGTTAAGCGAGCAGTGATTGCATCACCAGCAAGCGTCTCAGCTGAAACCATCTCTGGAGAGAGCTTCTTAAGTACGTCTTTTTGCGCACCATTAGCAACCGCTTGGATACGGTTGTACTTAGATTCACCGTGTTTAGCAGCAAGCTCTTCGTAGTATTCTTGTGGATTCTTACCGGTTACCGCTGTGATTTCAGCAGCAAGTAGACAAAGAATTAGACCATCTTTATCTGTAGACCAAGGTGTACCGTCTTTACGTAGGAAAGATGCACCTGCACTTTCTTCACCGCCAAAACCAAATTGACCGTTATACAAGCCATCAACAAACCATTTGAAACCAACTGGCACTTCACACAATTCGCGCCCAAGGTCTGCGACTACACGATCGATTAGAGCACTTGACACTAGTGTTTTACCCACAGCAACGTCTTTACCCCAACCTTCACGGTTGCGGTATAGGTAATCAATACAAACCGCTAAGAAGTGGTTAGGGTTCATCAAGCCTTTTGGTGTAACAATGCCGTGACGGTCGTAATCAGGATCATTACCAAATGCCAAAGCATACTCATCTTTCAGCGCTAACAAACCAGCCATTGCATAAGGTGATGAACAGTCCATACGAACAACACCATCTTTATCTAAAGACATAAATTGGAATGAAGGATCTACCGCTTCACTGACTAAAGTTAAATCTAAGTTATATGCCTTACCAATCTGACGCCAGTAATCAATGCCGCTGCCGCCAAGTGGATCAACACCAATCTTAATTTTCGCTTTCTGAATAGCTTCCATATCCACTACGTTTACAAGATCAGCAACGTATGGGGCAACTAAGTCAACTTCTTTAACTAATTCTGATTGCTTAGCTTGTGTAATAGGAGTGCGTTTAACACCTTGCATCTCTTCAGCAATAATAACATTTGCACGGTTTTCAATTGCTTGAGTAAGCGCAGCTTCAGCAGGACCACCGTGTGTTGGGTTATATTTAATGCCACCATCTTGAGGTGGATTATGAGATGGTGTAATAACAATACCATCTGCTTTTTTAGTATTAACTAAATTATGCGTAAGAATTGCATGTGACACACCTGGAGTTGGGGTAAAGCCGTTATTTTCTTGAATTATAACTTCAACACCATTCGCCACTAACACTTCAATTACTGTAGAAAACGCAGGCTCTGAAAGGGCGTGTGTATCTTTACCTAAGAAAAGTGGACCAGTTGTGCCCTGCTCTGCTCTAACTTCTGCAACAGCTTGTGCGATTGCAAGAATATGGTTTTCATTAAATGTTGATTTGTCTGCTGTACCACGGTGACCTGAAGTACCAAAGAGTACTCTATGATCTGGGTTAGTCGCATCCGGTTGCTGTAAAAAATAGTTCGCTACTAAAGCCGGTATATTATGAAGATCTTCCTGCTGAGCTTTTTGCCCAGCACGAGGGTGCATAGCCATTTTTTGACATCCTTATATATAAAATTTAAAAACAAAAAAAACCTCATAATATCGACTATTTAGGGGACATTATGAGGTTTAAATCAGATTTCTTTAAATTGAACCTGTTACTTTTTCTATCAATTCCGCTTGGAAATTCATACGACTCATTAGCTGATCAACCATTTGTCTCTTACGACTTGTATTATTGTTGGTGATCACCCAAAAATTACTGCATGGGATAGCTTTAGGTTTCGTCGTGTTTCCGTTTGCTAAAAGTGTTTCTTCATTTTCAGCAAAATATACACGCTTTCGACCTTTCACTTGAGATGCTTCAGAAAAGCTACTCGGGTCGATTTTGTATAAAGTTGATAAAACCAACATAAATCGATCAATCGCTTTTTTAAGAGACGCAAATTCATCTGAAATCAAAAGCGAGCGCATTTCTTTTACGCCATCTAGCTTCGCCGGTGTAAAACCAGCGTCTTTGCTAACAATAATTCCTTTAGGCTCAACTACTTCCTCAACAGGATTAAGTTCACCTTGGCTATCAATTTTCAATAAGCGACGCAGAATATCTGAAGCGCTTTCGCCAATATGTTCTGTCTGACCCGCAATATAACGGTATAGGTCCTCATCAACCTCAATTGTTTTCATTCGCTTTTCACAATCTCAATGTTTAAACTCTGAGGGATTATAGCGAGATCCGCGAGGATACTCTACGATAAACCCACCATGAATAAGATAAAATGTCAGCACAGCTCAACTATAAAATTGAAGGTGAAGGTCACACCATTGTTTTGATCCACGGTTTATTCGGTAATTTAGACAACCTTGGGCTTCTTGCTAGGGATCTAAGAAATGATCACCAAGTGCTGAGTATTGATCTAAGAAACCATGGACAATCTTTCCATAGTGACCAACATAATTACCTTGAAATGGCACGTGACGTCGTCAATTTACTCAACACACTCGAGCTGACTGACGTGACGATTATCGGGCACTCTATGGGTGGAAAAGTCGCCATGGCTTTGACCCAACTAACAACAATTAGACAATTAGTGGTGTTAGACATGGCTCCCGTTGCCTACCAACAGCGCCGACACGACAACGTCTTTGCCGGCCTTCAAGCTGTGATCGAAGCAAAGCCCGTATCTCGCTCTGAAGCACTAACAGTGCTCGCTAAACATATCGAAATCGACGGAGTTCGCCAATTCTTAACTAAATCGTTATTCAAATCAGAGCAAGGTATCATGGAATGGCGCTTTAACGTGGCGTCATTACTCTCCAATTACTCACAGATCATTGGTTGGGAACCGATAGATAAAACATCGGTCAAAACCTTGCTCATAAAAGGTGGGGATTCTGATTACCTAACAACTGAGCACCAAGCCGCAGTTCAACAACAATTTTCTAACGCAAAAGCCCATGTAATCGCAAATACCGGTCATTGGCTCCACGCTGAAAAGCCAGCAGAAGTTCTTCGTGCAATTAGAAAGTTTATTGTTTGAGAGCGATCATTTAATAGAAAACTAGGGCGATATTGATGCATGATATTGCGAACTTGGTTACAACAGCGCATTAACTTTATTGTTTAAGAATGATATAGTGCGCGCAAGCAAAATTGGTATATAGGAATCCCATGCTTTACGACTACATAAACGTCATTGAATCTATTGGGTTAGACCTTTTATTCGCCGGGATCTTTTTCTTGATCGGTATGGCGATTAAAGACGTTCTAAAGCAAGGCAATGTTCCCGTTTTTGGGCGTCGAATCGTATGGTTAGTGCTCTTTCTAGGATGTGCCGGATTTATAGCCAAAGGGTTAATCCAGCTCAGTTGGGAAGGGACAGGGATCGGTTGATTCTCCTAACTCCTATTATCACCAACAACAGACACAATTAAAGGTAATTATTCTATGGCAAGTGTAGGTCTCTTCTTTGGTAGCGATACAGGTAACACTGAAGCTGTTGCTAAGATGATTCAAAAGCAGTTGGGCAAACAGCTCGTTCAAGTTCAAGACATTGCTAAAAGCAGCAAAGAAGATATTGATAATTTCGATCTGCTACTGTTAGGTATCCCAACGTGGTACTACGGCGAAGCACAATGTGATTGGGATGACTTTTTCCCTGAACTTGAAGCTATTGATTTCTCAACTAAGCTTGTTGCTATTTTTGGTTGTGGTGACCAAGAAGATTACGCTGAGTACTTCTGTGATGCGATGGGCACTATCCGTGATATCGTTGAAGCAAAAGGCGGAACTATCCTAGGTTATACTTCAACTGAAGGTTATGAGTTTGAAGCATCAAAAGGTTTAGTTGAAGGCGATGACAGCCAGTTTGTAGGTCTTTGTATTGATGAAGATCGTCAACCAGAACTTACTGACGAGCGTGTATCTAACTGGGTTAAACAAATCCATGAAGAGATGTGCTTAGCAGAACTCGAAGACTAATTTGTCTTTCTAATCATTTTAAAAGCCTCCTAATTGGGAGGCTTTTTTGTATTCAGTGCTTAAACTTCTACAGCTGTATCTGCATCTTGCTCTCTAAACTGAGGTTTCTTTCTTACGTACAGCTTTCTCTGCACCTCAGATACAACATTCCCATCTTTATCTTTTATATAGATGATAAACTCAGGAAAGCATTTATCACCTGAAGTCGTTTTACTGTAAATTTCTTCGAGTTGACCTTGGGTTACCTCAAAGTCTGCATATAAATCTGATTGTCCAGGTTTGATAAAGTTGATACTCGCTTCCTTATCCCAGACGTAGTACTGCTCACCAAGAATCCCCATCAACATGAGTGAGTAAACCGGATCGGTCAGTGAAAAAATACTCCCCCCATATTGGGTCCGGTTAGCATTCTTATTCCACCAGCGTAATTTTAAACGCATGTTCACAACTCTAAAGTCGTCGCTGATATTTAAGATTTTTATACCAGCCCCCCAAAAAGGTGGCCAGATATTCAGGGCAAAAGTAACTATACTGGGTTTATATATCTTCGCTAATCGCTTGTTCATAACGACATTCCATGTCTATCAAGAGGTAAAATACACCCAGTAAAACTGGTCATACCTCCACTATAAGTGAGATACCTCTATTTTACAAAACCATATTATCAAACTAACTAGTAACCCTTTGAACTTCGTGGTTTATTGTTATCACTGAGTGACCTATAATGTTAGGAATATTGAATTCTGTTAATTGCTGCAGATCATCAACAGGAAAGTATATGTCAGACAATAATCAAGCGCTAAAGGATGCAGGACTTAAGGTCACTCTTCCAAGGCTAAAAATTCTAGAAGTATTACAACAACCAGATTGCCAACATATTAGTGCTGAAGATTTGTATAAAAAGCTGATCGATTTAGGGGAAGAAATCGGTCTAGCGACAGTATATCGTGTCTTAAACCAATTCGATGACGCTGGTATTGTTACCCGTCACCATTTTGAGGGCGGTAAGTCTGTATTTGAACTATCGACTCAGCATCACCATGATCACCTTGTGTGCCTAGACTGTGGCGCTGTAATTGAGTTTTCAGATGATCTTATCGAAGAGCGTCAAAAAGAAATTGCTGAGCGCTACAATGTTCACCTAACGAATCATAGCTTGTACCTTTACGGCAAAAGCTTAGGTGGTGACTGTAAAGGCAACCCAGACGCACACAAACCAAAAAAATAATAACGGTTAGATGCTGATTCAGCTTTAAGCTCAATTCGTCAAATAATAAAAATGCCAGCAATCAATTGCTGGCATTTTTTCTAATAAACATTTGTTTAAGCTAAGGGCTTACCCTTCAGCTTTACCCCAAGTGTCACGTAAACCTACAGTTCGGTTAAATACTAGCTTGTCCGAAGTTGATTCTTTATTATCAACACAGAAGTAGCCAGTACGCTCAAACTGGAAACCTTGCTCCGCTTTCGCTTGCCCTAAACTAGACTCAACAAATCCATTCAGTTTAACTAACGAATCTGGGTTAAGTGTTTCTGCAAAGTTATCCGCAGCTGCAGGGTTAGCTACAGTAAACAGACGATCATATAAGCGGATTTCAGCTGGTAATGCTTTATCAGCAGATACCCAGTGAATAACACCTTTCACTTTACGACCGTCAGTAGGATTCTTACCTAAAGTCTCATTATCGTAAGAACAGAAGATAGTCGTGATATTACCTTCAGCATCTTTCTCGATACGTTCAGCTTTGATCACGTATGCACCACGTAGACGAACTTCTTTCCCAAGAACCAAACGTTTGTATTTCTTGTTTGCTTCTTCACGGAAGTCATCACGTTCAATCCAAATCTCTCGAGTAAATGGAACTTCACGAGTTCCCATCTCTGGGTTATTTGGGTGGTTAGAAACCGTTAGAGTTTCAACTTGATCTTGTTCAAAGTTTTCAATAACTACTTTAATTGGGTCAAGTACAGCCATTGCACGAGGTGCGTTTTCATTTAGATCATCACGAATGCAAGATTCTAGAGAGCCAAATTCGATCATATTCTCTTGCTTAGTCACACCAATACGCTTACAAAACTCACGAATTGAAGCAGAAGTGAAACCGCGACGACGTAAACCAGAAATAGTAGGCATACGTGGATCATCCCAACCTTCAACTAAGTTTTCTACAACTAGTTGATTCAGTTTACGTTTAGACATAACCGTATATTCAAGGTTTAAACGGCTGAACTCGTATTGGCGAGGCTGACATTCAATAGTGATGTTATCCAAAACCCAATCGTATAGGCGACGGTTATCTTGGAACTCTAATGTACAGATAGAATGCGTAATACCTTCTAATGCATCAGAAATACAATGCGTGAAATCGTACATTGGGTAAATGCACCACTTATCACCGGTTTGGTGATGATGTGCAAAACGTACACGATAGATAACTGGATCGCGCATAACCATGAATGAAGAGCTCATGTCGATCTTAGCACGCAGACACGCTTTGCCTTCTTCAAAAGCGCCATCACGCATTTTTTCAAATAACGCTAGGTTCTCTTCAGGGCTACGCTCACGATATGGACTCGCTTTACCAGGTTCCTTTAGAGTTCCACGGTATTCACGGATCTGCTCAGGACTTAGCTCGTCAACGTACGCTAAGCCTTTATTAATTAATTCAACAGCGTAGTTATAAAGCGTATCGAAGTAGTTTGATGAATAACAAATATCACCAGCCCACTCAAAGCCTAACCAGCTCACATCATTCTTAATTGACTCAACGTATTCAACGTCTTCTTTCTCAGGGTTTGTATCATCGAAACGTAGATTACATTGTCCCTGATAGTCCTGAGCAATACCAAAGTTCAAGCAGATAGACTTAGCGTGACCAATGTGCAGGTAGCCGTTAGGCTCCGGCGGGAAACGAGTATGCACGCTAGTGTGTTTACCATCCGCTAAATCTTTATCAATAATTTGGCGAATAAAATTCGATGGACGAGCCTCAGCTTCACTCATCTATAGCACCTCTATATATGGTTTAGTATTGTCAGAAAATCGGCTTTCGAGCTTCACCCTACCCACGCTGACTTAATGTCATATTCAAAGGAGGTAAAGCCTGAAAGATCATTGTCGCTAATCATCCACAATTCTGCGTGTTTACACAATAAGAACCATCGTATTCTTGTGATTAATTCTTCTATTCGCTGAAGAACACGCCAAATCAGTCTGATCCAGAGATAATAAAAAAGCCTCCCAAGGGAGGCTTTATAATTTAATCTTCTTAAAGTTTACACAGCTTATATTAAGCGTGATTGAAACTAAGGAAGTTTAACATCAGATAGGTCTTCACCAGCACCGATAGCTTTCATTTCGCCAGCAACGATTTCAGCTAGTGGACCAAGGATAACCTGAAGGTTGTTCTCACCTAGTTTAACAACACCTTTAGCGCCTAGTTTCTTAAGTACAGCTTCATCAGCGATTGAACGGTCTTTCAGAGTTAGACGTAGACGAGTGATACATGCGTCAATTGAAGTTAGGTTTTCGTGACCACCTAGAGCTTTCAGGTATTGACGTGCAACTTCGCCTTTTGGAGCGTCACCAGCTGGAGCTGCAACTGCTTCGTCATCATCTTCACGACCTGGCGACTTCAAGTTGAAAGCACGGATTGCGAAAGAGAAAGTAAAGAAGTATAGAGCACCGAACCCTAGACCAATCAATAGTAGAGTGAATGGTTTAGTTGCTAGACCCCAGTTCAATACGAAGTCGATAAGACCAGCAGAGAAACCGAAACCGTGCAGAGTTCCAAACATGTTTGCCACTACTAGAGACAGACCTGTAAATACAGCGTGCATTGCGTATAGAGCAGGAGCTAGGAATACAAACATGAATTCAAGCGGCTCTGTGATACCTGTAAGGAATGAACAGAATGCAACTGAGAACAATGCGCCACCAACTTGGCTACGTTTTTCAGCAGGAGCAGCTAGGTACATTGCAAGTGCAGCACCAGGTAGACCGAACATCATTACTGGGAAGAAACCGTTCATGAATACGCCAGCGCCTTTATCGCCACCGAAGAAACGGTGTAGGTCGCCAGATTTAACTGTTTCAGTAACTTCTTTAACAACAGTAGTAATCTCTGGTGTTACTGAGTTAGCGAATGTGAATGTGTGCTCTTGACCAACAACTAGAGTTTTAGCTAGAGAAGGGTCAACACAAAGTTGAGTGATGCTAGCGAATGCGCCTTGACCAGCAACGATGATTTCTTGACACGTACCCATACCGAACCAGAAGTATGAGTTTAATACGTGGTGTAGACCTACAGGGATAAGTGCACGGTTAAGAGTACCGTAAACGAATTGACCGATAGCACCAGACGTTGAAACTGCGTGAGCTAGAGCATCTAGACCAGATTGAACACCCGGCCATACCACACCAGACACAGCACCTGCCACTAGAGCAAATAGACCGGCCATAATTGGTACTAAACGTTTACCGGCAAAGAATGCCAACCACTCAGGAAGTCGTGTTGCATGGAAAGCGTTGTATGAGTGACCAGCAATGATACCTGCGAAGATACCACCGAAGAATGACATATTAACGTCTGCGTTAATTGTCGTTGCTGTAGCAGTTAATACGAAGTAAGCAACTGCACCAGCAAGACCTGCTGCGCCGTTACCGTCTTTAGATAAGCCAATCGCGATACCTAGACCAAATAGCAGTGGAAGGTTGCCAAAAATTGCGCCACCAGCTTGTGCCATAAATGGAATATCAAGTAGATCGCCTTGACCCAAACGTAATAGAAGCGCCGCAATTGGAAGCGTTGCGATAGGTAGCATTAATGCCTTACCAAGCTTCTGTGCATATCCTAGAATATTCACTTGTTGTTTCCCCCTATAGGATTTTTAGAATTCGTTTGAGAAACTTATTTTAGTCACTCAATTTAGTCCTATTCAGTGTATTGCATTAATTTTGCTCCGCAAATTAAAAGCTTACCATTTGTGATCCTAATCACCAGTTTTTGCCAAATCCCAAGGTTTTTGCTAGCGAGATCATAAAACTTATTTTATCATTCAAAAAAATGAACATTTGTAGTTAAAATTTCAGTCATGATGTATTGCTCTAATCCAGCTTGAGCCGTGGTAAACCACCGCATCAACGCCTATAGACGATGCCTAAAAATAGAATGAAAACAAATTTTTTCACAATATTTTTCAACAAGTTAAATTGGCGCCCCATTAATTCGGTCGCTTGCTAGAAAGATAAATCGTTACGTAAATGATGTTCGAAAACTAAGTTCCTATTCACGTAATGTATATAAATTTAAAGATCTCTCGAAATAAGGATTAGCTGACTATGTACGCGCTAAGTAACTGTAAAATCTACACTGGTAGTGACATTTTAACGGACCACGCCGTTATCATTGAAAATGAACTTATAAAATCAGTCTGCCCTGTAGCTGATTTACCAAAAAATATCGAAGTCCATGACCTTAATGGTGCAAACGTAAGCCCTGGTTTTATTGATCTACAACTGAATGGTTGTGGTGGCGTAATGCTAAACGACGAAATCACAGCTGAAACAATGCAAATTATGCATAAGGCTAACCTTCAATCAGGCTGTACTAGCTTCCTTCCAACACTGATCACATCTTCCGATGAAGACATGCGAGCTGTTATTGCAGCCGCTCGTGAGTACCACAATCAATACCAAAACCAATCTCTTGGCTTACACCTTGAAGGTCCTTACTTAAATGTTGCAAAAAAAGGCATTCACAGCGTAGACCACATTCGTAAATCTGACAGCGAAATGATCAGTCTTATCTGCGAAAACAGCGATCTGGTAACTAAGGTAACTCTGGCTCCTGAACAGAATGATCCTGAACATATTGAGCGATTAAGAAAAGCTGGCGTTGTGGTATCAATTGGTCATACAAACGCAACTTATGCAGAAGCACGTCAAGGTTTTGAAGCAGGCATCACTTTTGCTACACACCTTTTTAATGCCATGACCCCAATGGTTGGGCGCGAGCCTGGTGTTGTCGGTGCTATCTACGACACTCCTGAAGTGTATGCTGGTGTTATTGCTGATGGCTTCCACGTTGATTACGCAAACATCCGAATTGCTCATAAAATCAAAGGTGAAAAGCTCGTATTAGTGACCGATGCCACAGCTCCTGCAGGCGCTGACATGGAATACTTTATTTTTGTCGGTAAGAAAGTATATTACCGTGATGGTAAGTGTGTTGATGAAAACGGCACACTAGGCGGCTCAGCTTTGACCATGATCGAAGCAGTACAGAACACTGTCGAGCACGCTGGTATCGCTTTGGACGAAGCTCTACGCATGGCTACTTTATATCCTGCAAAGGCAATCGGTGTGGAAAGTAAATTGGGTCGAATTAAAAAAGACCTTGTTGCTAACCTAGCTGTTTTTGACCGTGACTTTAATGTTCAAGCGACTGTTGTTAACGGACAATACGAGCACAATTAATAATGAATGGCGGACAAATAGGTAACGTAGATTTAGTTAAACAGCTAAATAGTGCAGCTGTATATCGACTGATTGACCAACAAGGTCCTATCAGTCGCATACAAGTGGCTGATGTAAGTCAACTAGCACCTGCTAGTGTTACAAAAATTACCCGCCAACTATTAGAACGCGGTCTAATAAAAGAGGTCGCGCAGCAAGCGTCTACCGGCGGTAGGCGCGCTATTTCTTTGACTACGGAAGTTGAGCCATTTCACTCAATTGCCGTTAGGCTTGGTCGAGATTACATTCAATTCAGCTTATATAATTTAGGCGGAAAAGAGCTCGCTTTCTCCCAACAAGAACTCGATTACACCAATCAATCTGACCTTACACAAGGTCTTGTTAATCACTTGAAATCATTCATCGATGCAAACCAAATTTACATTGATCAACTGATTGCCATCGGCATTACCCTTCCAGGGCTAGTTAACCCGACAACAGGCGTGGTTGAATACATGCCAAACACTGACATCGATAACCTCGCAATGGGCGATATCATACGTGATACTTTCCATGTAGCTTGTTTTGTTGGGAATGATGTTCGCGGGATGGCTCTAGCTGAACACTACTTTGGCTCAAGCAAAGATTGCCAAGATTCAATTTTAGTGAGTGTTCACCGAGGAACTGGTGCAGGCATTATTGTGAATGGTCAGGTATTTCTTGGGTTTAATCGAAATGTAGGTGAAATTGGTCATATTCAGATCGATCCACTGGGCGAACAATGCCAATGTGGTAATTTTGGCTGCCTAGAAACGGTTGCTGCAAATCCAGCCATCATTGATCGAGTAAGAAAGCTGATTAAACAAGGTTATGAATCTTCATTAACTGAACTGGATACAATAACCATCCACGATGTTTGTGAGCATGCACTAAACGGCGACGAGCTTGCGAAACAAAGCTTAGTACGAGTAGGCAATCAGCTCGGAAAAGCAATTGCGATGACCATCAACCTGTTTAACCCTCAAAAGGTTATTATTGCAGGTGATATAACTCACGCTCAAGACATTGTTTTCCCAGCAATAAGACGTAATGTAGAGAATCAATCGTTAACGGCTTTCCATAGCGGATTACCTATTGTAGCATCTGAAATCGACAAGCATCCGACAATGGGCGCTTTTGCTATGATTAAGCGCGCAATGCTCAATGGCGTTTTACTGCAGAAGTTACTCGAAGGCTAGACTATTATCTGATTACTCACGGGTCGTGTTTGTATAAACACGGCCCGTTTTTTTAAGCTAGGGAACAACAATAATAACTTATGGAACTTATTCTTATATCAACAGCGTTTATAGCTGGTTTCATCGCTCTTAAGTGCCACCTCCCTCCACTTGTGGGTTTTTTACTCGCGGGGTTTGGGCTTTATGCTGCGGGTTTTCAAACCAATGACACCATCATCACTCTATCTGACCTAGGTGTTACTCTCCTACTCTTTACCATTGGTTTAAAGCTGGACATAAAGACCCTTCTCTCAAAAGAAATTTGGGCTGGTGCCACAGTACATAACCTACTCTCTACCCTCTTTTTTGCCCTGGCTTTGTTTGCGTTTAAATTTCTTGGTGTTTCTGCACTGGTCAACATGTCCACAGAACAAATTGTTCTACTTGGCTTTGCGCTTTCCTTTTCTAGTACAGTTTTCGCAGTCAAATCACTACAAGAAAAAGGTGAAATGAATGCTACCTACGGCACCTTAGCGATTGGTATTCTGGTCATGCAAGATATCTTTGCAGTGGTCTTCCTAACCGCATCCACAGGGAAGATTCCAGAGTGGTACGCTATTGCGCTATTCGCACTTCCGCTTCTTCGCCCTATTTTTTATAAAGTACTAGACTGGGTCGGACATGGGGAAATGTTAGTTCTCTTCGGGATCTTCTTTGCTTTAGTCGTCGGTGCTGGGTTATTCGAATTGGTAGGAATGAAAGCAGATTTAGGTGCGCTCGTTTTAGGTATGTTACTGGCTGGTCACTCTAAAGCCTCAGAACTGTCTAAATCACTGTTCAACCTCAAAGAGTTGTTCCTTGTTTGTTTCTTCTTAAATATTGGGTTGTCAGATCAACCTACAGTCCAAGGCTTTGCTCTTGCTCTTCTATTTTTATTGCTACTTCCAATTAAAGGCATTTTATACTTTTGGGTTCTCAATAAGTTTAAATTTAGAGTTCGAACATCGCTATTAGCTTCTCTATCCTTATTTAACTACAGCGAATTTGGGTTAATTGTTGGTGGACTTGCTTTCAAGATGGGATGGATGTCAGGTGATATACTTGTTGCAGTCGCAATTGCAGTCTCCCTTTCCTTCATTATTGCAGCTCCGCTAAATAGGGCAGGTCACAAGCTTTACCAGCAATCAGGCAAATGGTTAAAAGAGCACGCGGCAGAAAACCTTAACCAACGGGATCAATTAATCGACCCAGGTCGCGCTCAAGTTTTAATCTTAGGTATGGGGCGTATCGGCACTGGTGCTTATGACGAATTGAGATCCCGTTACGGAAAAGTAAGCCTAGGAGTTGAAGTCCGTGAGGAAGGTGCCCATGTTCACCGAAGTCACGGGCGAAATGTCATCACTGGCGATGCGACCGATCCAGATTTTTGGGAGCGTATACTTGATACTGCTAACGTAAAGCTCGTTATTCTAGCGATGCCGCACCACCAAGGTAACCAAATTGCCTTAGAGCAGCTTCAAACCCGCCAATTCAAAGGGCAAATTGCTGCCATCGCTGAATACCAAGATCAGCTAGACTCACTGAAAGAACAAGGCGTAGATGCAGCATTTAATATCTATAGTGAAGCTGGTAGTGGTTTTGCTAGACATGTCTGCGATCAACTCCAACCGCAAATCGTTAAGCTTTAGGCTTTAGGCTTCAGGCTTCAGGCTTCAGGCTTCAGGCGAAAATACCTCATTAATTTATCTTTTTAGATTAATTTTTGAGGTATTTGGTCAACCTTCGCACAGAAAGTTAATCTCATCTAACAAAATGGCAGTTTAATTAAATAAATTCTAATCAAACGTCTTTTAAATAATTATTTTATTGATATTCGGTTGCTTTTTTTAGTCAGAATGGCAAATTGAATACAGTTGATTTAGAAATTATTTAAAAGGAAGTTCTATGTGTTCAGTATTTGGCATTCTTGATATTAAAAGTGATGCTGCAGCACTTCGCCCTGTTGCTCTTGAGATGTCTAAAAAATTACGTCATCGTGGTCCTGATTGGTCTGGTATTTATGCTGGTGAGAAAGCAATTTTAGCTCACGAACGTCTTGCTATCGTAGGCTTAAATAGTGGTGCTCAACCTCTATACAGCCAAGATAAGAAACACATCCTTGCAGTAAATGGTGAAATCTATAATCACAAAGAACTTCGTGCTCGTTATGAAGATAAGTACCATTTCCAAACAGACTCAGATTGTGAAGTTATCTTAGCGCTTTACCAAGAAATGGGCGCCGATCTTCTAGAAGAATTGAATGGTATTTTTGCATTCATACTTTACGATGAAGAAAAAGATGAGTACCTGGTGGGTCGTGACCACATCGGTATCATCCCTCTTTATCAAGGCTATGATGAAAACGGTAACTACTACGTTGCCTCGGAAATGAAAGCACTAGTACCTGTATGTAAAACAGTGAGTGAATTTCCTCCAGGTAGCTTCTACAGCTCAAAAGATGCTGAACCTCAACGTTATTACACTCGTGATTGGAACGAATATGCCGCCGTTCAAGGTAACAGCACTAGTAAAGAAGAACTTACTGAAGCACTAGAAGCAGCCGTTAAACGCCAGCTAATGACAGATGTACCTTATGGTGTACTTCTTTCTGGTGGTCTTGATTCATCAATCACTTCTGCAGTTGCTAAACGTTATGCCGCTATGCGTATTGAAGACGATGAGCAATCTGAAGCTTGGTGGCCACAATTGCACTCATTTGCTGTCGGTTTAGAAGGCGCTCCAGATCTGATTGCTGCGCGTGAAGTCGCAGATAAGATTGGTACTGTTCACCACGAAATGACTTACACCATTCAAGAAGGTCTGGATGCTATCCGTGATGTTATTTACCACATTGAAACATATGATGTAACAACTATTCGCGCTTCAACTCCAATGTACTTACTTGCTCGTAAAATCAAAGCAATGGGCATCAAAATGGTACTTTCTGGCGAAGGTGCTGATGAAATATTTGGTGGTTACTTATACTTCCACAAAGCACCAAACGCTCAAGAGTTCCATGAAGAAACAGTACGTAAGCTCCTTGCGCTGAACATGTTTGACTGTGCCCGTGCAAACAAATCACTTGCGGCTTGGGGTGTTGAAGGTCGTGTTCCATTCTTGGACAAAGAGTTCATTGATGTGGCAATGCGCCTGAATCCTGAAGATAAAATGTGCGGTAACGGTAAAATGGAGAAACATATTCTACGTGAGTGTTTCGAAGACTATCTACCAGATTCAATTGCATGGCGTCAAAAAGAGCAATTCTCTGATGGTGTTGGCTATGAGTGGATCGACACACTAAAAGCAACTGCGGAAGCAAAGGTAACGGATCAGCAGTTGGAAACAGCAGCTTTCCGATTCCCATACAACACTCCAACAACAAAAGAGGGTTATGCTTATCGTGAGATTTTTGCTGAGTTATTCCCTCTTGAATCTGCAGCAGAGTGTGTTCCTGGCGGCCCTTCAGTAGCTTGCTCATCGGCGAAAGCAATTGAATGGGATGAGTCATTCAAAAACTGTGTTGACCCTTCAGGTCGTGCAGTTCAAGCCGTCCATAACGATGCTTATTAAAGTTTAATTCCATTAAAAATACAAAAGGCGCTTATTAAAAGCGCCTTTTTCATATTTAAAAATTACATTGTTAGTAAATATTCATTACGAACGAAATGTTAGCATGCGAACGCCAAATTTTGAGTGTCAACGCTAACGGGAACCACTTGGCTAATCATTTTAACCAGAATAATCGAACGCATTTCACCATCTTTTTCTTGGTATAGCGCTTCCATTCCAGCAAATTGTCCATTAGTCACCTTCACCATATCACCGTAGCTTGGTGATATATTTAATTCCGTACAAGAAAGCTTTTCTTTTTTTTCTAACTGCTTAAGTTCATACAGCAAATCGCCTTGAACTTCATAAGGTACGGAACCAAATTGAATAAAGTCCACAACACCTCTTGTAGAACGAATAGTCGTAAAACTCGGACCGTTCTCATAATCAAAGCGAACAAACATGTAAGAAGGGAATAACGGTTCTTGAACGACCTTTTGCTTTCCTCTTACTGTTTTTTTGACATCAATTTGAGGATAAAAACACTCTATATTTTGATTTTCTAAGTGTAATTTTGCTCTACATTGATCTCCACGCTTACAGTATAGTAAATACCAACGTTTCATATATCTAAGCCATTTATTTATTTATATTCTATTTAACACCACCAACTATACAGAATGACGTATCTGAATAATTTTGGAGATACTAACCCACTGTACTCTCGAATTCTACGGTTAAGTTTTATATTTATCTAATGAAATTATGAAACAAGCTGCTTCATCATATCAATGTGTTGATCACTATCATTTAAACAACTGATATAACTAAATTTTTCACCACCAGCCTCTAAAAATATTTCTTGGCACTGATCAGAAATCTCTTCTAATGTTTCTAAACAGTCGACTGAAAATGCCGGAGCCATAATATCTAATTTTTTGATTCCACGCTTTGGAAGCTCTTCCAGAGTTTTGTCTGTATAAGGTTTTAACCATTCTTCACGCCCAAAACGCGACTGATACGTCATCCCTATCTGATCCTTATTTAGCCCTAATTCTGCCGCAAGTAACTCGGTCGTTTCTTCACAATGATTAGGGTAGATATCACCTTCATCAGCTAAACGTTTAGGAATACCATGATAAGAGCACAATAAATAATCCCCTCGACCATTACTTTCCCAATGCTCTCTAACACTAGCTGCTAAGGCTTTGATATATAAAGGCTGTGAATAGTAATCACGAATGAACTGATAGCTAGGGAGTACCGGAAGGGTTTTAAAAGCTTTAGTTAAGCCATCAGAAACCGCGGCTGTAGTGGTTCCTGAATATTGAGGATATAGAGGCAAGACAATAACCTCTTCTACCCCTTGAGACATAAGTGTCTCTATTCCAAATTTTAAGCTGGGATTCCCGTAAGTCATTCCAAGAGCCACTGGCATATCTAGCTTCGCTTGTAATTTTTCCACCTGACGTAGTGAATAAACAAGTAACGGTGAGCCATCATCCATCCAAACTGACTGATACAACTTTGCAACTTTGGGAGAGCGAATAGGTAAGATTACGCCATGGAGTATGGGACACCATAACCAACGAGTAAGGTTCACTACACGTTTATCATGTAGGAATTCACCTAAAAACTTCCTAACCGCGGCAGGTGTTGCTTCATCTGGTGTGCCAAGGTTAACAAGCAAGACACCCTGTTTTTTATTATTTTCCATATTTACCTAAGACGATCACTGATGAATATAAAATCCATACAATTTAAAAATAAAAAAGCGACCAAAAGGTCGCTTCTAATATATCAAATTATAAAACTGGCTGTTAGCCAATTATGATAACGCTTTCTCAAGTTCAGCACTAACTTCTGCAACTTGCTTAGTACCGTCAAATTTAAGGTACTTAGTATTGCCAGCTTCCGCTTCTTTACCGTAGTAAGAGATCAGCGGTGCTGTTTGCTCATGGTAAACACCTAAACGAGCACGTACTGTTTCTTCTTTATCATCATCACGAACAACAAGGTCTTCACCAGTAATGTCATCTTTACCTTCAACCTTAGATGGGTTGAAAACAACATGGTATGTACGACCTGAAGCTAGGTGAGCACGACGACCCGCCATACGCTCAACAATAACGTCATCAGCTACGTCAAATTCAACAACGTAGTCAACTGTAATACCCATTTCCTTCAAGCCATCAGCTTGTGGAATTGTGCGAGGGAAACCATCTAAAAGGAAACCTTTCTCACAATCATCTTGAGCGATACGCTCTTTGATAAGACCAAGAATGATTTCATCAGACACTAGTTGACCAGCATCGATCACAGACTTTGCTTGCTTACCAAGCTCAGTGCCCGCTTTGATAGCAGCACGAAGCATGTCACCAGTAGAAATTTGAGGTACACCAAATTTATTCATGATGAAGTTAGCTTGAGTACCTTTACCAGCACCTGGAGCACCTAGAAGGATGATGCGCATGTTGAATCCTCTTATAAAAAATATGATTTATACCGAAGCTCACTATTAGCAAACACTCACAATTAGCATTACTAGTATTCAGTAACACCGGGCAACTCTCAAAAACTGAGAACGCATGAAATGGCTAACAATAAGTTCTAGCGGTAAGTTTCGGTATAATGTTTAAAGTAAAATTGGTTTAACTTGGAAAGAAAAACTTAATCTAAACGTCTATTTAGGTCGGCATTCTACCACATTAATATTCAGTTTTGCTGAATTTAAGACTAAAGAATATATAAGTATGGCAACCTAATAAAGTTGCCAACCAGAATAATCTAAAACAATACAATATCGACGATAATCATCAAAAAAGCCCGTAAAAACGAGCTTTTTATTGACCAACTAAACTATTGTATGATTAATTAACCTTTAGTCAATAGGTTATTAATTGCACCTAAAAATTGAGATGGGTCTTCCATTGAGCCTTTTTCAGCTAGCATAGCTTGACCTAGAAGCACTTCAACCCAGCGACCAAATGCTTGCTCGTCAGCTTCATCAGCCATCTGTTTTACCAGCGCGTGTTCAGGGTTAATTTCAAAAATATACTTAACTTCTGGGGCTGCTTGACCTGCAGCTTCAAGAAGCTTAGCCATCTGTGTGCCCATTTCAAAATCATCTGTCACGACAACTGCCGGAGTATTCGCAAGCTTAAACGTAGTTCGAACTTCTTTAACACGCTCACCAAGGTAAGACTGAGTACGTTCAACAACAGACTTAAACTCTTCTTCTGTTTCTTTCTGCTTTTCTTTCTCTTCTTCACCTTCGAACTTACTTAAATCTAAGCCTGCTTTAGTGATAGATTGGAATTGCTTATCATCGAAGTCCGTTAAGTAGTTCATTAGGAATTCATCGATACGATCAAACATAAGAACAACTTCAATACCTTTCGCTTTAAACTGCTCTAAGTGAGGGCTGTTTTTTGCGGCTGCGTAGCTATCTGCTGTTAAGTAATAAATCTTATCTTGCCCTTCCTTCATACGCTCAACGTAAGAAGCAAGATCGACAGTTTGATCAGAGGAATCAACATGAGTCGATGCAAAACGTAAAAGACCGGCAATCTTCTCTTTGTTACCCATATCTTCAGCAGGGCCTTCTTTCATGACTAAGCCGAATTCTTTCCAAAATTCTAGGTACTTTTCATTGTCATTCTTAGCCATGCGTTCAAGCATAGTAAGTACACGCTTAGTACATGCACCACGAAGCGATTGAGTCACTTTGTTATCTTGTAAAATTTCACGAGATACGTTCAGTGGTAAATCATTTGAATCAATCAAACCACGAACAAAACGCATGTATGAAGGCATGAATTGCTCTGCATCATCCATAATGAATACGCGTTGTACATAAAGTTTTAGACCACTTTTATGATCGCGGTTCATCATATCCCATGGTGCTTTCGCGGGAATATAAAGTAGGCTTGTGTAATCGTTTTTACCTTCAACTTTATTGTGGCTCCACGTTAGTGGATCAGCAAAGTCATTAGATACATGCTTATAGAACTCTTGGTACTCTTCTTTTTCGATATCAGACTTATTACGAGTCCATAAAGCCTGAGCTTTATTTATCTGTTCCCATTTTTTCTCTTCAGTATCTTTGCCTTCTTCATCCTTTACTGCTGTTAAGATTGAAACAGGAATACCGATGTGATCAGAGTACTTACCAATAACCTCACGTAAGCGCCATTCATTTAAGAACTCTTTACCGTCTTCACGCATATGAAGAATGATATCGGTGCCGCGAGACTCTTTAGTAATATCTTCAATCGTGTAATCGCCTTCACCAGCAGAAGACCATTGAACAGCTTGATCATTTGCTGCACCAGCGGCACGAGTACGAACAGTTACCGCGTCAGCAACAATAAATGCAGAATAGAAACCAACACCAAACTGACCAATTAATTGTGAATCTTTGCTCTGGTCATCTGATAGCTTTGAGAAAAAATCAGCCGTTCCTGATTTAGCAATCGTACCTAAATGTTCAATAACATCATCACGGCTCATACCTATGCCATTGTCAGAAATGGTTAGAGTATTGGTTTCAGCACTGAAAGAAAGCTTCACACCTAAATCAGCATCACCTTGGTATAAATCACCATTTGATAAAGCTTGGAAGCGAAGTTTATCGGCAGCATCAGATGCGTTAGAAATCAATTCACGAAGGAAAATCTCTTTATTTGAATACAATGAATGAATCATTAAGTGAAGTAATTGTTTTACTTCAGATTGAAAGCCACGAGTTTCTTTATTTTGCGTTGCTGTTTCGCTCATTTTTACTCCAAAACATCTATACTGATAATAGTAATTCGAGATTCAGCCCACCTTGCAGGGCTGACATATGTTCATTAACATGAGGATGACAAATGTAAATTCAAGGTCAAAAAACATAAAAACACTGTTTTTTTGTTTTGTTTTGATTATGCTTGCCTCGCCAAACTATAAAAGAACATCAAACAAACCTGAATATGAATTCATTTTGAAGCGGTTTTCACTCCAGGTTATGTATGAGCAATTAAGAATCATCTCCAATATAGAAGAATTCAATGAGTAATATAGGCACTAAGTTTATTCTCGCACAACGGTTTGTATTTGACCCAAACAGCAACTCGCTAGTTGATCAAATGAATGACAGTGACGTCGTTCGTCTTGGCAGTAATGAAAGCCGCATTCTACTTATGCTGTCAGAAAGACCGAACGAAGTCATTACCCGTAATGAACTGCATGAATATGTATGGCGAGATCAAGGCTTTGAAGTGGATGATTCAAGCCTAACTCAAGCCGTATCAACATTACGTAAGATGCTCAAGGATTCGACAAAATCACCTGAATTTGTCAAAACTGTGCCCAAACGAGGCTACCAATTTATTGCGAGTGTTGAACGTTCTGCACCTCTTTCTTCTAGCGACACTCCAATCAATATAGACACCTCTATATTAGGTAAAAGCCTAGATAAAGAAATCGAATTTTCTGAGCCCGAAGCACAAGAGGTTGAACGACCAACAGCCCAGCATGAATCACAACACGTAGCAGAAAGCGTTCTAGAGGTACCAAAGGTTGGGACTCCAGCAAAAGTAATGGCCCAAGAAAACCCATGGCTTAGCCGTGGTATTATTTTGTTTGCTCTTTTACTGCCTATATTGGTGCTTGCTTTTACCACACCTGCTCAATCAGATTTTCGAACGTTATCAACCGTGAACTCAGTTGATATTTTATACCCAATGAATCACCCAACTTTAGATTCATGGTTGCCTGCGATAGAAAAATGTGTAGTGCATTATACGAATGAGCACCAAGGTGAACTCAAACCATCACAAGTGATTGCTACTGGTGGACAAGGTAATCAGCTAGTGTTGAATTACGTACACTCTCAAGAGCATTCAAGTGAAAATATTACTTTGAGAATTTTTGCTAACCAAACCGATTTAAGCACAATATGCAAAGGAAACCACTAGTATGAAATTGAAAGTATCTCTACTAATGCTTGTGGCTTCAGCAATTCTAAGTGGTTGGTTATATTGGGGAAGCGATGCGAAAGTAGAACAGCTTCTCACATCCCGAGAATGGCAGTCTAAGATGGTTACCTTACTGAATGAAGTCGTTCAAGAAGATGCTATTGGTCCGCTTCGTCGTGTTGAATTACAGTCAAATGCAAAGTATTTACCTAATGGTACTTACATACGTATATCTGTTGTGCACTTGTTTGTAGAGGAAAGCGAAACGCCAAATATCATCAATATTTCAGAAACAGGTCAGTGGGATATTAATGATAATTACCTGCTCATCTCTCCAACTGAATTTAAAGATGTCTCATCTGCACAAAGTAAAGACTTTACTCAAGACCAACTAAAACTGATTACTCAAGTAATTAAAATGGACGCGGAGCAAAGCAGAAGAATTGATATTGTTAACCAGAAGACGTTGTTACTGACTAGCTTAAACCACGGGTCTACCGTGCTCTTTTCAAACTAGTATTAAAGCTTCTAGATAAAATATTAAAAGGTCAGCGATTTGCTGACCTTTTTAGTTTTATTATTGGTATTAACTCAATCGTCTAAAGAAAGTGACGATTAAAGACGCCCTGAAATCAGCAACTCATTCGCTAAACTGAACACTTCAAAGCATCCATCTTGATAAATACCATAGCTTGCTGGATGCCCTTCTCGCGGAAAAGTCACTGAGCTAGGGTTGAATATGAATATTCCAGATTGATATTGCGCTACAGGGATATGAGTATGCCCATGTGCAAGTACATCACCCTCTTTTAGAGGCGGTCTCTTATCATTATTAAATAAGTGCCCATGTGTTAAAAATAGGCGACGACCTGATTCCAACAATACCCACGCATAATCAGACATCATTGGGAACGACAGCAACATTTGATCCACTTCGCTATCACAATTACCGCGCACTGCGATAATTTGATCAGAATACATATTTAACGCTTCTGCCACTTGGGGCGGGTTATACCCTTCAGGAATCGGGTTTCTTGGACCGTGATTAAGCGTATCACCCAATAAAATCAAATGATCACAACCTGACTCAACATATCGCTGAAGTACTTCTTTTGTTGCTGGCAACGAACCATGCAAATCAGAGGCAAAGAACAATTTCACGCTTACTTCTCCCTAAAATTAGTCAGGTCATTGTATTCGTATTCCTGCGAGTAAAAAAGTCAGAGTTTATAGATCACCTTTAGCCATACCATTAATCACAATATTATTGTAACTAACCATTCCAATGATCTTACCTTCAGAAATAACTGGCGCCCGGCTAATACCGAAACGTTCAAATAACCGAGCACAATATTTTACATTCATATCAGCTGAAACAGCCAAAGCTGGCTTAGTCATAATTTCATAAATATTAGTGCGCTTTGATGAACGGTTCTTCGCCAGTACTTTCTTAGCAATGTCATTCATCAGCACAATACCGTATTCATCATCGTCATGACGCTTATCAACAATCAAAGCCTTAACCTTATGATTTCTGGCTAACTCTATTCCTTCATGAACACTTGTTAAGCCATCCACAAGAACATATGTGTTTGCCATTACGTCTCTCACGCGCACTTTTTCATGAGTTGTCATAGCTCCCCCTCAACAACTTTCGTTAACGTTTCTACTTGGTGTGCCACACCAACAGCATCTTCAATATCAATCTGCACGGCAATACCCTGACCTGACTCTTTATCAAATTCACCAACCTCTCCAATTCTTTCTAAAATATGCCGAGATAGGTGCTCTTCCACCACAAACAGCAACACATCTTTTTGTACCTCTAGTGTCAGCCCAAAGAAGGTGCGTTTTTGGTTTAAGCCTTGCCCTCTCGCATGGTTAATGACCGTTGCACCAGTCGCTCCGGCGCTCCGTGCTGCATCAAGTACCATGTCTGTTTTACTGTCTTCTACAAATGCCAAGATAAGTTTAAAGCGCATCTCTTTTCTCCTTAGCGGCTCGAGAGTTGTTTAACCATTGAGTTATCTGTGCGTAACTCATAACGGAAATAATGGGGAATAAACTGGCAAAGGCAATCAAACCAAAACCATCAATAACAGGATTTCGTCCAGGAACCGTAGAGGCAAGCCCGAGCCCTAAAGCCGTGACAAGAGGAACCGTGACTGTTGATGTTGTGACACCACCTGAATCATAAGCCAGTGGGACAATCAGTTTAGGGGCATAAAATGTTTGTATCACCACAACTACATAGCCAGTAATGATGTAGTAATGAATAGGATCACCTGCGACAATTCGATAACTCCCCAAAGAAATACCAAAAGCCACTCCAAGTGCAACAGCAATTCTCAAGCCATTAACGCTAATACTGCCACCAGAAACTTGGTTGGCTTTTATTGCTACAGCAATTAATGAGGGCTCTGCAATGGTGGTACTAAATCCAATAAAAAAAGCGAATAGATATACCCAGTAGTAATCAAACCAAGTAAGGACTAACCCAGAACTTATTTTAAATTCAGTCAGAAATTCAGGCTCTGTCAACTGCATAGCCATTGTCTCCCCCAGCGGAAACAGTGCTAATTCTAGCCCGAGTAAAAATAGCGAAAGTCCAAGAATCACGTAAAAGAAACCCAGTAAAACCGTGCCTAGGTTCTTAACTGGCTTCCTCAATACAGCAAATTGAAAACCAAAGATAATTGCCGCGATAGGAATTACATCGCTTACAGTGCTAATAAAAGTTGCGATGAACTGATGAAGACTGATCATGTCATCACCATTCCATAAATCATTACAAACATCATTGGCAGTAACGAAGCAAAAGCGATCAACCCAAAGCCGTCAACCATTGGGTTTCTACCTTTAATTGCAGAAGCTAGCCCTACTCCTAAAGCAGTGACTAATGGAACAGTAATGGTAGAGGTAGTGACTCCCCCTGAGTCATAAGCAATCCCAATAATATTTTGTGGAGCAAATCCTGTCAGTATCACGACACCTATATAGCCACCTATGATCATGTAATGAATTGGCCACCCTTTTAGAATTCTTAAAACACCAAGTAAAATAGCTAAGCCAACTGAAACAGCGACAGTCAACCTAAGTCCGTCTGCATAATTTTCCATGTCATGCTCATTGTTTGGAATAACACCACCTTCAGCAGCCACCTCTGCTGCTTCTGCAGTAACAGCCGTTAAAGCGGGCTCTGCTATCGTGGTACCAAACCCCAAACAAAAAGCAAAAATTAGTAGCCAAAACACACTTCCTTTTCGAGCAAAGGATTGAGCCATAGATTCCCCTATTGGAAACAGCCCCATTTCAAGCCCAAAAATAAAAAATGTAAGCCCAAGCACCACCAGCATTAATCCAAATAAAATAGACAATAAGTTTGGCAATGGCTCTTGAAGTACCACCAACTGAAAAAATGCAATAACAACAACGATCGGTAGCAGATCCCTAAAACTACCTAACATGGCTTTTAGTAAAGCGAGCACTGCTGACATTCATTCTCCTTAAATGACTCTACATACTTATAGTAATTACGTGTTTTTATTAGTGAGCCAATTCCTATAACGCAGAGTAATCATGGCAAATAGTCATCTGCAATGGTGTGACGAACCTAAAGCGCTAAGTAACCCCTATTATTTTTTATTGTAAATGTGATGTTTAGAGGGGTTTAAAAAATGAGCAACCGTTCTAGAAGCCTAATACTGCACTATCACAATAATGAAACTAATTGATCGTTATAGTGAAAGTGACGTATTGAATTAGCCAATCAAAACAAGCCATGTCTATAATTAAAAAGATTGGGAGGGATTTATGAAGATATTGTTGACTGGCGGGACTGGTTTTATCGGTTCTGAACTAATAAAAAGCTGGAATACACACGAGGTAACTTTACTCACACGTGATCCAAGTAAAGCTAAGCAAAACCTTAGCCATATAAACCAAAATAATATTCGCTACATTCAATCACTAGATAATTTGAATGATCTCAACGGGTTTACCGCAGTCATCAATTTAGCCGGAGAACCAATAGCCGATAAAAGATGGACCGCGACTCAAAAAGAAGAAATTTGTCATAGCCGTTGGAATATTACGGAAAAAATCGTCTCGCTTATTCACGCAAGTACTGAGCCGCCTGAGGTTTTTATCAGTGGTTCTGCCGTCGGTTATTATGGTGACCAACAAGAACACCCTTTTGATGAAAGCCTGCATGTTTATCACATGAACTTTCCTCATCAAGTTTGTTCTCATTGGGAAGATATCGCTAAGCGCGCCCAATCAAACATGACTCGCGTCCTTTTACTCAGAACAGGAATCGTTCTGGGCAAGCATGGCGGAGCACTTCAAAAAATGCTGTTACCTTACAAATTAGGGCTAGGTGGTCCTATAGGCTCTGGAAAGCAATATATGCCGTGGATTCATATACTTGATATGGTTAGGGCCATTAATCACTTACTTGCCACCCAACATGCTCAGGGAGAGTTCAACTTATGTGCTCCTCACCCTGCGACTAATAAACAATTTAGTCAAACCTTAGCCAAACAGCTCAGAAGACCTCATATTTTATTCACACCTAAATGGGCAATGTCACTACTCATGGGTGAGTCTTCTTGCCTACTCTTTGACAGCATAAGAGCAAAACCAAAGAAGCTGACAGAAATGGGGTTTATATTTAGTTACTCAAGAGTTGAACCAGCGTTAAAAAATCTATTACAACACCCTAATTAATTCTTTATTCTAGCAAGATGCTTATTACTTGATTTAGGTTCATTTTGTGAAGAAATCCATTTTAATTACAGGTTGTTCAAGCGGTATTGGCTATACCACTGCTCACTACCTCAATAACCATGGTTTCCATGTTATTGCTTCCTGCCGAAAGTCAGAGGATGTTCAGCGCCTTCAAGAAGAAGGATTAACTTGCATTCAGCTAGACCTTACCTCTGAACAAAGTATTGAAGAAGGAGCGAAACAGGCTATCTCTCTATCTGACAATGGTTTATATGCTCTCTTCAATAATGGAGCGTATGGGCAAGCCGGTGCACTGGAAGATCTTCCTACACAAGGTCTAAGGGAGCAATTCGAAACTAACTTCTTTGGCTGGCATCACCTTGTGCTGCAGATTCTTCCTCATATGCGAGAAAATGGTAAAGGACGAATTATCCAAAATAGCTCTGTACTAGGTTTTGCAGCAATGAAATACAGAGGGGCATACAACGCATCTAAATTTGCTATTGAGGGCTGGACGGATACTTTAAGGCTTGAACTCCATAGCTCAAACATACACGTATCAATAATCCAACCCGGTCCGATTGAAACTCAATTCAGGGCAAATGCGCTACTATCTTTCAAACGCTGGATAACCCCATCAGATAGCTATCATAAAGCGGCTTATGAACAACAATTACAAAGGCTTTCAAACACAGGTTCCAACAATGCTTTCGTTCTTCCTCCTGAAAGTTGCATCAAGCCTGTTATGCATGCTCTTACTGCGAGTAAGCCCAAACTAAGGTATCGAATTACGACACCGACAAAAGTGTTTTCAGTATTAAAGCGAATTCTACCAAGTCGCTGGCTCGACCCCTTATTAAGAAAAGCGGCTTAAAATCCATTAAAATAAATTACATTTTTACACGAAGATTCACAGAATTAGATGTAACGATGTAATTTTTCCGTAACAATAAGATGTCAATATTGAACCTGAGCTATCCATGCATCCATTAAGTGAATAGAAAGGAAATCAATGACATTAAACTTACTAAATTGGGTTGGCGTGAGCGTTGCAATAACCTTATTTATAATATTTTGAATAGTTTACCGCTTATCTCATCACGCCTCTTTACTGCCGAATTACTTAATCCATTAATAAATCTATCTTTTACGCTACGAAACTTATGAGCTGGGACCCTACTTCCCGCAGAGTTTCGTAGCGTCATCGATTTCATCTCGTTATTTCTTTCACCCTATTATTCATTACCTTCTAGCTCATAGTGATAAGAAATACATAACGTTAAACTTGAAGTTATTGAAAGCTCACCCCATATTTGCAGCGTACCCATAAAATATTCAAGGAACGTCAATGCAATCTCCGCATATTGTTGAACTCAATGAACAGAACTTTCGCCAAATTTTAGAAGGTTCAATGCAGGCACCTGTACTCATTCATTTTTGGGCGCCGATGAGCCAAGAAAGTGCGCAAATCATCCCAGAGCTTCAAACACTCACACAGCAATATAATGGGGCTTTCACACTTGCTTTACTCAACTGCGAACAAGAACAAGCAATTGCGGGACAATTTGGTGTACAAGCTTTACCGACAATCGCATTGTTTGTGAATGGTCAGCCCGTTGATGGTTTAGGTGGTCCTCAATCCATCGAAGCTATAACTGAAATGCTAAATAAACACCTGCCAAGCCAAGATGAACTTGCATTACGCCAATCTCTAGAACTCATGCAAGCTGGAGAGTACACTCAGGCACTCGCGGGCATGCAACAATTACCCGAAGAGCTTTCAAAAAAAGGCGAAGTCAAACTTGCGATTGCAGAATGCTTATTAGAAACACAACAATTTGATTTAGCAGATACACAACTTCAAACTATCCCTCTCGAATATCAAGATAATTACTATAAAGGGCTAGTTGCTAAGCTTGAGTTACATAAACAAGCAGCTGATAGTCCAGAAATCCAAGCATTGGAAGCAGCACTAACGTCTAATCCTACTGATGAGAAATCAGCATCAGAGCTTGCTCTGCAGTATCATCAAGTTAATCGTAGTGAAGAGGCATTAGAGCTGTTATGGGGCTTCTTACAAAAGAACCTCAATGCTCACGATGGCGATATGAAAAAAGCCTTCATGGATATTTTAAGTGCGCTAGGACAAAGTAATACATCAGCAAGTAAATACCGTCGCCAACTGTATTCACTACTTTATTAATCATCAACCAAGTTAATCACCAAAAATATGAACTAAGCTTCATTTAAACTTGACCGAATTGTAAACAAGAATATTGGGTCATCTATTCATCGGAATTATGAGTAATGGGTTATAAAATCAATGTTTTATAACCCATTTCTCATTTATAAATTTGCCCATAAAACCAATTTAAGCCAATATCTCTTTAATAACTATTAATTAAAAGGATATTGTATGGCTATTGATACTTTAATAACTATCGGCGGCTTTATTGTCGTCGCGGTTTTATTTATTTTCTCCGGTGTAAAGACGGTACCTCAAGGTAATAATTGGACCGTTGAACGCTTTGGAAGGTATACCGTCACCCTAAAGCCAGGGCTTAATTTAATCATCCCTTTCATTGATCGTATTGGTCAAAAGATCAGTATGATGGAACGTGTTCTTGATATTCCCGCACAAGAAGTTATTTCTAAAGACAATGCAAATGTCGTTATTGATGCTGTATGTTTTGTTCAAGTCATTGATGCACCTAAAGCTGCTTATGAAGTGAATGATCTTGAACATGCGATTCGCAACCTAACTCTGACTAACATCCGTACCGTTCTTGGCTCAATGGAGCTTGATGAAATGTTAAGCCAACGAGACATGATCAATACGAAACTTTTGACTATCGTCGATAGCGCAACGAACCCATGGGGTGTCAAAGTTACTCGTATCGAAATTAAAGATGTACAACCACCAGCAGATTTAACTGCCGCGATGAATGCACAAATGAAAGCAGAACGTAATAAGCGTGCTGATATTTTAGAAGCGGAAGGCGTTAGACAAGCTGAGATCCTTAAGGCTGAAGGTCATAAACAGTCAGAGATTTTAAAAGCCGAAGGTCAGAAACAGGCTGCAATACTACAAGCTGAAGCCCGTGAACGTGCTGCTGAAGCTGAAGCTAAAGCAACAGAGATGGTATCAACGGCTATTGCTCAAGGTGATATGCAAGCGGTTAATTACTTTATAGCTCAAGGCTATACCGATGCTCTAAAATCTATCGGTCAAGCAGAAAATGGTAAAGTGATAATGCTTCCACTTGAAGCTACCGGTTTAATGGGGTCAATTGCCGGTGTCGCTGAAATGTTTAATCAAAAACCGGACTCTCAAAATAAGGGGTAGGTATGGTCGAACTGTTAGAACAAGTTAACCACTGGCATTGGTTAGCTTTCGGGCTCGCGTTACTTTCTGTCGAGCTTTTAGGAGCCGCGGGCTATTTTCTATGGCTAGGTATTTCAGCCATGCTAGTTGGTGTACTTGTCGCTGTCTTACCTATAGGCTGGCAAGTTCAGTGGCTATCTTTCGGTAGTTTCTCTTTAATAACAACTTGGTTATGGTGGAGAAGGCAACTTTCACAAGACAAAGCTTCGGATAAGTCTCGGGATTTGAACCAAAGAGATAAACAATTAATTGGAAAAACAATCCGGTTAGATGAAGATATCATAAAGGGAAATTGTCGCGTAAAGCTTGGTGATAGCTCTTGGTCTGCAATCTCAAATGAAGATTTAAAAGCTGGTACAGAAGTAGTAGTGACCGATGTTGATGGTATCATTTTAACTATTCAGCAAAAAAATGGTTAACAGAGACAGACCTTCGTGGAAAGCAAATTCAATTAATAATTAAATCAATCAACTACGATATAAACTCATACTTTTGGTTAGAAAATAAGACCAAGTATGAGTTCATATCACTTCTACTTAATCCTGCCTATAAACCCAAGATCAATCAGTTACACTTATTTATCGATTAAATAGCGATCACTTTTTATTTGTAGAAAAATTTGATTTTTTACAAAATTAGTTGATCATGGTTAAAAGTGAACCATAATCAAGATGCGCCTTATTTGAATTACATAATATTTAGTGGGGATCATATGAAGATTATTTTAGCTTTTGTCATTAGCTTTTTTATTGCTTTACCAACTTATGCTGGTACAACTAGCGCGACTGAATTAGGCCCTTTAGTAGATTGTACATTACCTTCAGGTGATACAGATTATATACCTAGCATGATGTGCCGCATAAATGGTGGAATGAAAGGTTGACCAATATTAAGCGGTAGTTATAAGTTCTACCGCTTGCTTTCTAGTGAGTCAATAATTGGGCATTGGCTGCTCAAATCACCGGGACATTGTTCAACCCAAGCTTCAAGCGTTTTTTTTATGGTCAATAAATTTGTGATCTTATTATTAACCTCATCTAGTTTTTTTTGAGCTTTCTCTTTTACTTCTAAGCTTTTTCTACATGGATTAGCCGCAAGTTCAACTAAAGCTGCACACTCCTCTAAAGAGAACCCTGCGCTACGAGCTTTGGCCACAATACTTAATTCTTTTACTTGTCGTTCATTATAAATTCTGTAGCCGTTAGAAGAACGTATTGGTTCGGATATGACTTTCTTTAATTCATATAATCGAATTGATTTAGCTGATAGTCCAGTTACTTCAGACACTTCACTAATGTTCATCCCAAACTCCAAAGAAAAATAGGGTGCAAATATGCACCCTATTATAATACTCTTTTTTAACTTAAGTTACTGACTAACTAACCATGACAATATTTGAGAACGTTGAGGTTTGTCAGCTTGACCATACCAGTAAGAAAGCATTTGAAGCGACTTAGATTCACTTTTCAATTCTGCTTCCGTATTTTTCCTATTTTCAAATACCCAATTAGTAAATTGCTCTTGCTCAGTAACTGAAGCTTGCGTAAACCAATACTCAATCATATCTGAAGGCATATCTGATGATTGGGATTTTATACTGCTTGTCGTTCCTACAGTAACGGCAGTGACAACGTTTCTATCTACTTCAGAGCTAACACCACTTTTCTTATTATAAGCAATTAACTCTTTTTCATAATCTCGTGTTATTCCACCTAATGTGGGTAAAACTGCTTGCGTAACTTCGATTTCATTACCAGATTGATCAGTAAGTCTCATCGCTGGGTTTTCATTAAACTCTTCTGCTTGTGAACTTCTTTTTACATTTACAGCAGGTTCTAAATAAATCTCAGTATCACTGGCATTAAATGTTAATACGATTGGACGAGAGTTAAATTTTTCTTTTTCGCTTTGTTTATCAACTAGCTTTTCAACTCGCACAACGAGCTGATTAACACCATTAGCTAATTCTACTTCAGACTTTTTGCTGAAGCTAAAACCTACAGACTCGCCATCAATGATAATAGGGGCTACGTCTCTATGAATTTGGACATTAACCGCTGCCAACGAAGAAAATGGCACACATACAGCTAAAGCAACTAACGTTTTAATTGCGCGTTTCATTACAACTCTCCTTAGAAAAAAGCGAGTATCATATGATACTCGCAAAAATAAACAGTGGTTAAAACTTTAACAATTTATGCCTTAGAAGTAGTACTCAGTACCAATTAAGATGTAAGAAGACCAATCATCAGCATTATTCATTTTGTAGTTACGTAGGTCTGTGTACATGTAAGTACTTGGAAGTAGGTAACCTAAACGAGCAGTTAGAGCGATATCACCTGTATCCGTTGTTCCATCTGCATCATCAGTTGCAGCATAGCCGCCTTTAAATACCCATTTACCATCTAGTACGTATTGAGCTGTTGCTGAAATTGCGTTTTGACCTTGACTTCCGCCGCCTACTTTATCTGTTTCCATTGCTTTATAAGCAGCGGTTAGTGTCAAATCACCTAAGAATACGCTACCGCCCAAAATTGCATAGTTATGCGCAGCATTAGTAACAACTTCACCGCCAGCAACATAATCAGGGTTCGCAACTACGTTACCATTTTCATCAATGATGTATTTTGGCGCTTCATCTTTAACAGACTTGTACTCACCACGTGCGTAGTAACCAGCATGAACACTGAACATATCTTTTGAGTATGATGCAGCAATACTAGAAACCATACGGTCAGTGTCTTGCTCCATACCACTTAATGTAGCTTGGAAGTTAAAACCACCAAAGCTAGCTGAATCGAAACGCAAAGTATTGTCTGCACGATCTTGATAAGATACACCAATGTCATTATTCCAATCAAAAACGTTACCTAGACCAGGGTTTGAGTGAGGCCAATCAACATAGTTATATGCAGCAACTAACTGGCGACCAAACTTAAATGAACCTACGTCTTCAAAGTCCAGACCTAAGTAAGTATCACGTGCACCTAGTTGACCAGATTTAGCTCCATTGTTAGCGTCACCGCCTTCAATTTGCCATACTAAGTTTGGTGCGAAATCATCAAATTCAACTACACCACGAAAACCAATACGAGATTCAATAACTGCACCGACGCTTTGTGTATCTGTATCATCACCAAGAATCATGAAACCAGCTGCTTGACCGTAGAATTGAACTGCATCACCTGCTAATTCTACTGCTGCATTTGCAGAACCGATTGAAGATGCTGCAATTACTGCACCTAGTAGAGTACGTTTAAAAAATTTGTGTTCCATGGAAAAACTCCTAAAAAATTGGATATAGCTATTTTTATATTTCTCACCTTAAGTTGGCCGCCGAAGGGAGAAACATTATCTCTTTCATTTTGAGAACCTATTATCTTAATTCATAAATTCTCTAACTCTGTCCTGCATACACCTCGTGCATCCATGAAACCCAGACTAACTTTGCGACAAAAAATATCAACCAGAACTTAATTCTCATCTAAAAAAATATGAGCAACTCCAAATTTTCATCAACTTAGTGATCCAAGTACACAATAAACAGAACGGAAAACCTTAAATACATATAAACCTTAAAAAACAACAATTTAGATATATACAAAGCTAAAATTCAATTGAAGTGCGTCGCATTATTTTTATTTTATTTATTGATTATCCTTAACATAGATAGTGATCACGTAATAAAAAGCTCACGTATTATATGGCTTAATTCATTGAACGAATTTTGTACTTTTATTTTAAGTCTAAAAATAAAAAAGGCACCACTAAGTGGTGCCTTTTTAGAAGCATGGAAAATGTATTAATTAATCATATCGAGCAAGTCTTGCTCAGTTTTAATGTCTATTCCTAGCTCCTGAGCTTTAGCCAGTTTCGAACCCGCAGCTTCACCAGCAAATAAAATATCCGTTTTCTTTGAAACGCTGCCCGTTACTTTGGCACCCAAACTCTGCAATGCCGCTTTGGCTTCTGAGCGACCGAGTTGGGATAATGAACCAGTAAGTACCACCACTTTACCTTCTAATGGTAGTTCAACACCTTCATCAAGCGATACGATTTCAAGCCAGTGAACACCAAGCTCAATCAGCTCATTGACTACATTTTTATTTTTTTCTTGCGAGAAAAAAGATGTGATATGCTTCGCAACAATATTACCTATATCTGAAACTTCGAGTAAAGAATCGTGTGTCGCCAATGAAACAGCATCTAGGGACTTATAGTGTTGAGCTAAATTCATCGCTGTTGCTTCCCCGACTTCACGAATGCCGAGTGAATAGATAAATCTTGCCAATGTAGTTTCTTTAGCGGTATTCAGCGCATTAACAACATTTTGAGCAGATTTAGGTCCCATACGATCCAATACAGTTAGTAGACCTGCACTTAATTTGAATAAATCCGCGGGAGTCTCAACCATTTCACGATCGACAAGCTGCTCTATTACTTTTACTCCTAAACCATCCACGTCTAATGCTTTTCGTGAAACAAAATGCTTAAGGGCTTCTTTGCGTTGAGCTTGGCACACTAACCCACCACTACAACGGGCAACAGCTTCCCCCTCCACTCTTTCCACCGAAGAGGAACATACAGGACAGGCACTTGGAAATACGATGTCTTGAGCATTTTCCGGTCTACGTTCAACATTAACAGATACAATTTGGGGAATAACATCTCCCGCTCTTCGGATAATAACGCTATCACCAATCTTAACGCCAAGTCGTTCAATCTCATCAGCATTATGCAGGGTTGCGTTGCTAACGGTTACGCCACCTACAAAAATAGGCTCTAACTTCGCCACAGGAGTAATCGCACCGGTTCGACCAACCTGAAACTCCACATCATTTAAAAGCGTGATCTCTTCTTGCGCTGGAAATTTGTAAGCAATAGCCCATCTAGGAGCTCTTGCCACAAACCCTAAAGTTTCTTGCGCTTTAATACTGTCAATTTTAATCACGACACCATCAATTTCATAAGCTAAAGCATCACGACGAGCCATGATATCTTGATAGTAAGCCTTCACATCATCGAGAGAGCTTAGTTGCTTAGTTTCAGGGCACATTGGGAGTCCCCAACTTTTAAGTTGCAGAAATCGATTGTAGTGGCTTCCAGATAACTCCGCGCCTTCTACGACTCCGACGCTATAAGCATAAAAGCTTAAAGGGCGAGTCGCGGTAATTCTTGAATCTAACTGCCTTAGACTACCAGCGGCAGCATTCCTTGGGTTTACAAACGCTTTCTCACCTTTTTTAATTGCAAGCTCATTTAACTTATCGAATCCAGCTTTAGGCATGAAGACTTCCCCCCTAACTTCGATTCGTTCGGGCCAACCTTCACCTTGCAGTTTTAAAGGGATTGCGCTTATTGTTCGGACATTTTCGGTAATGTTCTCCCCTGTCGCTCCATCACCACGTGTCGCAGCTTGAACCAATGTACCCTGTTCATATAGAAGGCTAACGGCTAAACCATCCAGTTTTGGTTCGCAACAGAATGTACTTAAGTCTGAAGTCGGAGCGCGGTCAGACATTCGCTTATAGAATGAATCCAGATCACTATCATCAAATGCATTATCCAGTGACAGCATTGGAATCTCATGGCTTACTTGACTAAAGCCATCAAGTGGCTGCCCGCCAACACGCTGGCTAGGAGAGTCAATGCTGATGAGCTGCGGATTCTGCTTTTCAATTTCAAGTAACTGCTGCATTAACCGATCATACTCTGCATCAGGTATTTCAGGACTATCTTCCACGTAATAACGGACAGCATGGTAGTGCAGTGTTTCTTTGAGCTGTTCTAAGGTAGCTTGAATGGATTCTTTCATAATATTCTCGGTATATATCTAAACATCAAAAAGGGCTCCCTGAGGAACCCTTTTCTCTTTATGAATTTTACAGCGATTATTTTCTAGACTGTGTACCAGTATAGTCACTATGTACTGATATTGGAGGTAATATGGCTTAACAATACGGAACTACTTAGTCATAAAGTCTCGAATCTGTTTTCTGTAATCTGATAAACGATTTGGTGTCATCAAATTACGAGATTCATCTAACACATTCCCACCCATGTCATCTGCAATTTTTTGAGCAGCACGTAACATTACGTTGAAATTTTGGTCCGCTTCTCCGAAGCAAGGTAAGGTCATAAAGAATGAAATACCTTTCGTAGAGAAATCTGCTCGGTTGTCATGCTCTAAAGTACCTGGCTGCATCATATTCGCCACACTAAAAATCACTTTAGGTGAATCAGCATTTCCTGCATAACAATGATAAATAGCCATCTCACCATAAGTCAGGCCATTATTTTCCATGCTACGGAACAATTCAGTTCCAATAAATGGTGCCTCACCCGCGCAATGAACATTTAAGACAATGACTTCTAATTCCGGTTCTTCGTCTTTAACCACACTTTCTTGAACGGTGCCTTCTTCTGCATCACTCACTTGGTTTTCGTGTGCCAGCGGAGTACTCACTATATGAGGAGACTCTGAACCGAATACATCTGCAGGCTGAGGTTGCTCTGTTTGCTTAATTTCACTCTCAGCCACTTCAGACGAAGGGCTGGCAATCGATTGAGATGGTACTACATCGTAAATGCTCTCAGATGCGTTGTCTTCGAAGGTTTCAGGAGTATCTGTAACACTAAAGGAAGGTACGTCGTCAGATTCAAATGATTTTTTAGCATCAACGCTTTGAGGGCTCATTAATACATCTGAATCAATAAGAGGATCTGCTGTAAACTCAGGCGTAGCAAAATCAGGTTCTTTACGCTCTTTCCTTATTATTTCAAAATCATCTTCAGGAGCAAATGAACGGCTAGGTAAGTCTTCTTGGCTATCAAGTTCACCGTTATCAAGCTTACCCAACGGTTTATCACCAAACTTTGCTTTTCCTTCTTTCTTACTCGTCCATAAGCCATGGAACAATAATGCGGCGATAGCTAAAGCGCCTACAATAATGAGTACAAATCGCAATTCCTGCATTTTTCGCTCTCAGCTGCCCCAGTTAACTAGCTTATTAAAGCTGTTACTGAGTTAAGTTAATTTGGCTAATCTCACTACTCTACCAAATGTAGTGACTGTTTTAGAACAATTTAATGAAAGAAGTTCATCAGATGATGTGATTTTCACCACGCTTTTTTTCTTAATTCTGGTCGAGTACACTATATCTGTCCGCAAATTAACCAACATATTGAATATGCATACTGAATCTAAACGACATTCTGGCTTCGGCTACTTTATATATGGCCTTAAAATAGCCTTATCCCCAAGTATTCGTAAGTTTGTGCTCCTGCCGCTACTTGCTAACGTCTTACTTGTAGGTGGTGCTCTATTTTATATATTTTCCAACTTGAATATCTGGATAGAAAGTTGGATTGGTGGGTTACCTGAATTTCTTTCATGGTTATCTTATATATTATGGCCATTGCTGACTTTAACTATCTTAGCAACTTTCTCTTACTTCTTTAGCACCCTCGCTAATTTTGTCGCTGCCCCATTCAATGGGCTTCTAGCAGAAAAAGTAGAAGAGATGCTTAGCGGAAAAAAAGTAAATGATGATGGTTTGCTCGACGTCCTAAAAGATACACCAAGGATCCTAGCGCGTGAGTGGAGAAAACTTGTCTATGTGTTACCTAAAGCCATTGGTCTCTTCCTTCTATTACTGATTCCAGCTTTAGGTCAAACTGTCGCGCCATTTCTATGGTTTATTTTCACTGCATGGATTTTAGCGATTCAGTATGCTGATTATCCATTTGATAACCATAAAATCAGCTTTGATGACATGAGAAACAATTTGAAACAAAAACAAGGAAAAGCCTATAGCTTTGGCATGTTGGTTTCATTATTTACAACCATTCCAATTCTTAATCTAATTGTTATGCCTGTTGCTGTTTGTGGTGCAACTGCAATGTGGGTGGGTGAATTCAAAGATCAAATTAAGCGTTAATCTATCTTCCCTAGATGCCCAACATCTAGGGATAATCCTGCGTCTTTGCACCACATCTCTATATGATATAACTTTTTAATCCTTTTACCTTTTTTTCATCTATTCTAATCTCTTTTCAAGATCAAAAAACATTAAGAGACACTAGACGGTATTCCGATTGATATACTACGTTTAGTTCTATCATTAAATGAAGGAACATCAGATGAGCAAAATCTACGAAGACAACACTCAAACAATTGGCAATACTCCCCTAGTCCGCTTAAATAAAGTAAGTAAAGGTAAAGTATTAGCAAAAATTGAAGCTCGTAACCCTAGCTTTAGTGTTAAGTGCCGTATTGGCGCAAATATGATTTGGGAAGCAGAAAAAGCAGGTACTTTAAAAGAAGGTATCGAGCTGGTTGAGCCGACAAGTGGTAATACAGGTGTTGCTCTAGCTTTCGTTGCTGCTGCTCGTGGTTACAAGCTAACACTAACAATGCCTGAGTCTATGAGCTTAGAGCGTCGTAAACTACTAAAAGCTTTAGGTGCTAACCTTGTGCTGACTGAAGCTCCAAAAGGTATGAATGGCGCTATCGCAAAAGCAGAAGAAATCGTTGCAGCCGATCCAGACAAGTACTTACTACTACAACAATTCAACAACCCAGCAAACCCTCAAATTCATGAACAGACTACTGGCCCTGAAATTTGGGAAGCTACTGACGGCGAAATTGACGTGTTTGTAGCCGGTGTTGGTACTGGCGGTACAATCACAGGTACAAGCCGATTCATCAAAGGTGAAAAAGGCAAAGCAATCACTTCAGTTGCAGTTGAGCCAGCAGAATCTCCAGTGATTGCACAAGCTCTAGCGGGTGAAGAAATTAAGCCTGCTCCTCATAAGATTCAAGGTATCGGTGCTGGATTTATTCCTGGAAACCTTGATTTAGAGATTATTGACCGCGTTGAATCTGTAACATCTGATGAAGCAATTGAAATGGCTCGTCGCTTGATGGAAGAAGAAGGTATCCTGGCTGGCATCTCTTCTGGCGCAGCCGTTGTTGCAGCTAACAGACTAGCGGAACTTCCTGAATTTGAAGGAAAAACTATCGTTACCGTATTGCCAAGCTCTGGTGAGCGTTACCTAAGTACAGCCCTATTTGCTGGCATTTTCACGGAGAAAGAGAACCAGCAGTAATATGTGGTCAAATCAATTTTTACTCCAAAAAAGCCCCTATTAGGGGCTTTTTTGTTGATCCCTGCCTCACCTTTGGTAATATCACATCTGTTTTATTTTTCGCTTCAAAATAAAAGAAGCAATAAACAGATTTTCGAAGGTTGTGAGTATTCAAAAAAGAACACCATAGCTGGAAAACTTTTAACCAGTTTCATTTCTGACACGAACAAAACTCTTCGGCTCTAGCAGAATTGAGTCAAAGCAGTTAAGCTGAACTGGTTACAAACTTACAAAAAATAAATTAATTGGGGTATATAAAATGTACGAGAAGCAAGTAGAAATCACAGCAGAAAATGGTCTTCACACTCGTCCTGCTGCACAGTTCGTTAAAGAAGCAAAATCTTTCGATGCAGACATCACTGTGACTTCGAACGGCAAAAGCGCTAGCGCAAAAAGCCTTTTCAAGCTACAAACTTTAGGCCTAGTAAAAGGTACTAACGTAACTATTTCTGCTGAAGGTCCTCAAGCTCAGCAAGCTGTAGACCACCTAGTTGCTCTTATGGATCAACTACACTAATCCGGTCTCCTCTTTTCAAAGCCATTTTGCATAGCAAAGTGGCTTTGTTCGAAATAGAGACGAATAAGCACGACTTATTGTCAGCAGCTTAAAGTCACACATTCTCCCGTTTACAGTTGAACAACTAAGGTAAGGCTATGATTTCAGGCATCCTAGCATCTCCTGGTATTGCTTTCGGTAAAGCACTACTACTTCAAGAAGATGAAATTGTCCTAAACACTCAATCTATCTCAGACGATCAAGTTGAAGCAGAAGTTCAGCGTTTTTTTGACGCTCGTAACAAATCTTCTCAACAACTTGAAGTTGTAAAGCAAAAAGCACTTGAAACTTTTGGCGAAGAAAAAGAAGCAATCTTTGAAGGCCACATCATGCTGCTTGAAGATGAAGAGCTAGAAGAAGAGATTTTAGCACTCATCAAGAAAGACAAAATGCACGCAGACAACGCGATCTACACAGTGATCGAAGAGCAAGCTGTTGCACTTGAGTCACTTGATGATGAGTACCTAAAAGAACGTGCGACTGATATCCGTGATATCGGTACTCGCTTCGTTAAAAATGCACTAGGCATCAACATTGTGTCTCTAGCAGATATCGATGAACAAGTTATCCTAGTTGCTTACGACCTAACGCCATCTGAAACTGCGCAAATCAACCTAGACTACGTTCTTGGTTTCGCTTGTGACATCGGCGGTCGTACATCTCATACTTCAATCATGGCACGTTCACTTGAGCTTCCAGCTATCGTTGGTACTAACGATATCACTAAGCAAGTTAAGAACGGCGACATGCTTGTGCTAGACGCGATGAACAACAAGATCATCATCAACCCTTCTGACGCTGAATTAGCAGAAGCTAAGAAAATCAAATCTGATTTTGAAGCAGAAGCGGCTGAACTAGCAAAACTTAAAGACCTACCAGCTATCACTCTTGATAACCATCAAGTAGAAGTTTGCGGCAACATCGGTACAGTTAAAGACTGTGACGGTATCCTGCGCAACGGTGGCGAAGGTGTTGGTCTGTACCGTACTGAATTCCTATTCATGGACCGTACTGCACTTCCTACTGAAGAAGAGCAATATATTGCTTACAAAGAAGTAGCGGAAGCAATGCACGGCGAGTCAGTGATTATCCGTACAATGGATATCGGTGGCGATAAAGATCTTCCATACATGGATCTTCCAGAAGAAATGAACCCGTTCCTAGGCTGGCGTGCAGTACGTATCAGCTTGGATCGTCGTGAAATCTTACGTGACCAACTACGCGGCATTCTTCGTGCATCTGCGCACGGTAAGCTACGTATCATGTTCCCAATGATCATTTCTATTGAAGAGATCCGTGAACTGAAAAAAGCAATCGAAGAGTACAAAGTTGAACTTCGCGCAGAAGGTCACGCATTCGATGAAGACATCGAAATTGGCGTAATGGTTGAGACTCCAGCAGCTGCTGCAATCGCCCACCACCTTGCTAAAGAAGTAGCTTTCTTCTCTATCGGTACTAACGATCTAACGCAATACACTCTTGCAGTTGACCGTGGTAACGAGATGATTTCTCACCTTTACAACCCACTATCTCCAGCGGTTCTTCTTGTAATCAAGCAAGTAATCGATGCTTCTCACAAAGAAGGCAAATGGACAGGTATGTGTGGCGAGCTAGCAGGCGATGAGCGTGCAACTCTACTTCTTCTTGGTATGGGTCTAGATGAGTTCTCTATGAGCGGTATCTCTATCCCTAAAGTTAAGAAAGTAATCCGTAACTCTAACTTCGCAGAAGTTAAAGCTATGGCTGACGAAGCACTATCTCTACCTACAGCTGCAGAAATTGAAGCTTGCGTAGAAAAATTCATCGCTGAGAAAACTCAGTAATCACCAAGAGCTTAATAAAGTTAGACGGCTTAAAAATAGTCGTCTAATTTGTTAGATTGGTATAGTATATTCTACAGAATAAAACTAAACGTTAGGAGCATGACACAATGGGTCTGTTTGACAAACTGAAAAAGCTTGTATCTGATGACAGCGCTGATGCTGGTGCAATCGAAATCATCGCACCTCTTTCTGGCGAAATCGTAAACATCGAAGATGTGCCAGATGTAGTTTTCGCTGAAAAAATTGTTGGTGACGGCATCGCAATTAAACCAGCAGGCGACAAAATGGTAGCTCCTGTAAACGGTACTATCGGTAAAATCTTCGAAACTAACCACGCATTCTCTATTGAGTCTGACGATGGCGTTGAGCTTTTCGTTCACTTCGGTATCGATACTGTTGAACTAAAAGGTGAAGGCTTCACTCGTGTAGCTGAAGAAGGTCAATCTGTTAAAGCTGGTGACACTATCATCACTTTCGACCTAGCGCTTCTAGAAGAGAAAGCTAAATCAACTCTTACTCCTGTTGTTATTTCTAACATGGACGAAATCAAAGAGTTGAACAAGCTTTCTGGTTCTGTAACTGTTGGTGAAACTCCAGTTCTTAAAGTAACTAAATAATCTAGTTCCTTTAAAATAAAACGCTGCCCTTGAGCAGCGTTTTTTGTTTCTAGAACAATCTAACCCAATAACTAACCTAGTAAGCTTAAAGCTGCTGTCGGATTTTGATTCGCTTGGGCATAAAGTGCAGAAGTCGCTTGCCCTAAAATTTGCGATTTCACTAACCGAGTCGACGCTCTTGCATAGTCAGTATCTCGGATACTACCTTCCGCTACCGATATATTGCTGTCCATGCTAGTCAAGTTATCTATTGTTCTGCTTACTCCATTTTGAAATCCACCAATTTCACTACGGTGACCATCGACATACTTTAAGGACGCATCTACAACCGCGATCCCTAACTGAGCATCTCCTACATTTGATAGGTCTAAGTCATCTAGCCCAATAGGCTCTGTATCTCCTATTGCTAGGCTATTAGCAAAACTACCAGAAACCTCAAAACCCTCAGGAGCAAGCTTCGTAGAAGCAAAAAACTGTAATTCGAAATCCTCTGTAACCGAAGCTTTCATCACATCTTGCTGCCCGTTGATATAACTTGCCACCTGATGAACATCATCACCTGTTTTAAGCCTAATATCTAGTTGCTCTGATTTACCTTGCCTATCGTTATAATCAAATTTCAGCTCATTTTCATTCTCAGTCACAGACCAATTTTCATCAGTAGAATCCGATGCACGAACAAAATTACCCCCCATTTCAGAGTGATCTGTTCGCATATTTTTCAAATTCAGTGAGACTCCATTAGCATCAGGACCAAGATAAAAACTTTTTTTCCCAAAATATCCATCGAATAACTCTTCACCAGCAAAAGTGGTTGTTAAAGCAATCCTATCTAAATCATCTTTCAACATTTCAGCTTCTAGATGCATGCTCTCTCTATCGTTTTGCGTATTCGCACCGTTCGCTGATTGCAACGCAAGTTCACGTAGCTTTTGCAGCATATTAGTACTTTCATGCAATGCACCTTCAGCTGTTTGAGCTATAGAATAAGCATTATTTGCATTGCTTTGCGCAGTGTCTATTCCGCGAGTTTGTGCATATAATCGATTAGCTATCTGCAAACCTGCTGCATCATCACTAGCTTTAACAATTCGAGAGCCAGAACTCAGTTTACTTTGGGCGTCGACAACATCCGCTTGAGCATCTCCCATATATTTTTGGGCGATCATGGCAGACATGTTGGTCTTCAATGACACCATGTATTTAAAATCCCTCTCCTCTTCAGTTGTCTATTTTAAAGCTATGGATTCAATACGTTCATATAACTGAATTATTCAAAATTCTATTTGGTATATTCTCCACAAAAAAATAAAGCCAGGTGAGGACACCTGGCTTTATTCATAATTTTACTTTTTTAGCCTAGTAGGCTCAACGCTGAGTTAGGCGCTTGTTTCGCTTGTGCAAGAATCGAACTTGATGCTTGAGAAAGGATCTGAGTCTTAGTCATCTGAGTCGTTTCTTTCGCGAAGTCGGTATCTTTAATACGGCTCTTAGAAGCATTTACGTTTTCGTTAATGTTGTCTAAGTTGCTGATAGCGTGGTCGAAACGGTTCTGGAATGCACCCAGTTCAGCTCGGTGGCTATCTACGTATTTCAGTGCCGCATCAATAATAGCTACTGATTCTTGAGCACCGCCTACCGATGTTACATCGATAGTATCAACAGTTACTTGTTTGCCATCTTGCATGCCTAGTTCACCTGCAAGACCACCAGAGAACGACACTTCACCGTCAACTTTATTGTTGCCAGCGAACATTTGCAGTTCACCTTTTTCACTTACTGACGCTTTTACTAGGTCTTGTTGACCATTGATGTACGTTGCTAGTTCTTCAATATCGTCGCCTGCTTTAGCGTTAATTTGAAGCTCTTGCTCATTACCGTAGCTGTCTGTTAGCGAGATAGTTAAATCGTTTGAGCCTGATTGAACGTTCCAGTCTTTACCTTTGCCGTTTTCAGCTTGGTAGCTAACGCCGCCCATTTCAGTGTTATCAGAGCGCATATCTTTCAGTTGAAGCATTACTGCTTCACCATTATCCGCACCGATTTGGAATGATTTAGTACCGTGTGTACCGTTCAGTAGTTTGTTACCACCGAAAGACGTCGTTTCTGCGATACGATTCAATTCATCGTTTAGCGCCGTTACTTCTTCTTGAATAGCCACACGTTCAGATTTTGAGTTAGAGCCATTTGAAGATTGTAGTGACAAGTCACGCATACGTTGCAGAATGTTTGTCGTTTCATTCATTGCACCTTCAGCAGTTTGTGCAATAGAGATACCGTCATTCGCGTTACGTACTGCTACATCAAGACCACGGCTTTGAACGTTTAAGCGGTTAGAGATTTGTAGACCTGCCGCATCGTCTTTTGCACTGTTAATCTTAGAACCAGAAGCTAGACGCTCCATTGAGGTTTGTTGAGCACTGTTCGCGTTGTTTAGGTAACGTTGCGCTGTCATTGCTGATACGTTTGTATTTACATTCACTGCCATGGTGATTTCTCCAATTGATTTTCCGGTGTTGCGGTTTCCGACGTCTCGGAAAACCAAGTAGTTCTCTCAAAGTTACTTTTTATAACGGCGTAATTTCGAAATTCTTTAGAGATATTTAGAAAAAATATCGGAAAAAATAGGTTTGAAAGGGAAAACGTGATGAGAGGTTTAAAAAGTACAAAAAGATGAAAAAAGGATTAAAGTTCGTATTCATGCTGCCGATATTCGGCGAATTTAGCCAAGTAAAGTTAATGCTAAATTCGGGGCTTGTTTAGCTTGCGCAAGAATAGTAGTGCTGACTTGTTGAAGAATTTGCTGCTTTAACATTTGAGTGGTTTCTTTTGCGTAATCTGTATCTTTAATGCGGCTGTTCGATGTAGCCAGGTTTTCATGAACATTTTCTAGGTTATTAACTGCATGACCAAAGCGGTTCTGCATTGCCCCTAGCTCAGCTCGATGGCTATCAACATACTTCATTGCTGTATCGAGAATAGATACAGCCCTTTGCGCTCCACCAGCACTGGTGATGTCAATATTATCTACTGATTCATATTGCCCACCAGATATCGCTAGTTCATTAGCCAATCCACCAGAGAACGCGATTGTCCCTGAAGACTCATCGCCTGCCATATATATTTGAAGCTGACCATCATCATTCACGGAAGCTGAGACTAAATCAGTCTGACCATTGATATAAGTCGCCAGCTCTTCAATATCATCACCCGCTTTAGCATTAATAGTAATTTCCTGCTGCTGCCCAAAGCGATCAGTAAATGACATGGTCATATCATTACTTCCACTTTGAACTGACCATGAATCGCTTGCCATTCCATTCGCTATATAACTAAAGCCGCCCATCTCAAGGGTGTCTGTTCGCATGTTATTCAAGTTAACTTGAACCGCCTCTCCTGATGCTGAACCAATTTGAAAAGCAGTACTGCCAAAGCTCCCATTTAAGAGTTTTTTTCCACCAAAAGAGGTGGTTTCCGCAATTCGATTCAGTTCATCATTTAGCGCGCTTATTTCTTCTTGTAGTGCAACTCGTTCAGCTTGGCTATTCGACCCATTTGATGACTGAAGTGAAAGATCACGCATTCGCTGCATGATGTTCGTAGTTTCATTCATCGCACCTTCTGCAGTTTGCATGATAGAAATACCATCATTTGCATTTCTAACCGCTACATCAAGACCGCTCATTTGAGCCTCTAGTCGATTCGAAATCTGAAGCCCTGCAGCATCATCTTTAGCACTATTAATACGACTCCCTGAAGCTAGACGCTCCAAGGATTGATTAAGCATATTGTTTGCGTTGGAGAGGTTTCTCTGAGCAACCAATGCCGAAACATTTGTATTTACAGTAATTGCCATAGCACACTAAATAAGGTGAAAACTTAAACACATATCGACCGTTTACAAAAAAACTTTAATAAAAAAGGAGCACAACGGCTCCTTAATATTTCACTGTATTCAGTGATAACTTTTACTGATTTCTTGAATCGTATCTACTTAATGTTTAACTCACCCAACATAGTACTTGATGGTGCAAAGAAGTACGCGCCAGTTACCGCTTTAGTAAAGCGCAGCAGTTGGTCTGTTTTACCGTCAGTAACGCCATACATACTTTCAAGCATTGCATCAAAGTTATGACGCACATTACAATATGCAATGAACAACAAGCCATGATCACCAGTAGCACTTCCGTAAGGTAAGCTGTGGCGCACAATCTTTAGCCCTTTGCCTTCTTCTTTAATATCAACACGACCAACGTGAGACGCAGCAGGAACATTGTCTAGCTCAATTGAATCAGGTTTAGTTCGTCCAACTACTTTCTCTTGCGCAGAAACACTTAGGCGATTCCAAGCAGGTAGATTATGGATAAAACGTTGAACCATCACATAACTACCACCAGCAAACGTACCCTCAGGTACAATTGCTACTTCAGCTCTTTGTGCTTCTTTAGGATTCTCTGTGCCATCTACAAAATCTGTCATATCACGAGAGTCTAAATAACGGTAGCCATATGTTTCGTCGACCACTTCTACATTGTCTGCGATTTCAGATAGCAGCTTTCTCAGAACATAAAAGTGTAGATCGTGTCGATTTGAGTGACAGTGAATCAGTACATCAACCTCACTTGATGGCGCTGTAATTTCGCCCTCTCCAAGTTCAGGGAATGCGATAAGGTCAGAAGGAGCATCTTGTTCAAACTTATCCCAGAAAGCCTTAGAAAATGCGATAGACGCTGCTAGATCAGCACCTGGTTGGCTTTGGTTCAGTTCTTCAATTAAGTTCGGCAAACTCTGTAACTGTTCTAATACTGTTGAGTCATTACTCTTCACTTTTAACTGGGCATAAAGAGCAAAAGGTCCTGCTTCAGGCAATATTGCACTTTGTACATTTTGCGCGTCATGCGACGTGTTAACCATAAATACATCCTCTCGATTTTTACTTCAGTATAATTTTAATTAATTTTCTTATTTTGATAATTATCAGTCTTTAGCTAGAGTCATCCGGAAACAATCTTTCACTAAGCGGCTATTGAATAAATACAGTGCAAACCATAGCAACATCACAAGGGTGATCGCATTAGCCCAATGAAACCCACCATTATCTAAATATACAAGGTAACCGGTATGAAGCATTTGCAGTAAGACAGTGATCATAGTGATACTCCTCCCCCACGTAACCAATCGATTGATCCTTTCCCTATCTGGTGAACGTAGACCAAATAACCACATTGAAGCCAAACTGGGAAGGCTCAAAACTATACCTACATAAAACATGTCATGATCTGGGTAAATGATCTCTAATATTTTCGCACCAGACTCTCGGCTAGCACCAGCAACAACAAATACGACTAATGCTTTTGCAAGAAACAACCAGACAAGCCAAAGCAGCACTGGTGCTTTTAAAAAGCCGTGCTTATCGTATTGATCAAAGGAATATCGCACAAATAACTACTTAACTTTATTTCAAAGCAACACTTTAACGTAATTTCTTCATATTCGGCTAGATTTTGAGTTATCTTATTAGAAAGTCTGTTTCTATTTCACGATATCACTATGAAAAACAAACCAAACACACCCTCAGTTGAATCTCAGCAAGAAGCAATGAAAATAGCCAAAGCGACTCAAAAGCCTAGCCAAACAAAAGAGCAAACAAAGTTGATTGCTCAAGGTATAGAGAAAGGTATAGCTCTCTATAAAAAACAACAAAAAGAGAGAAGCCGCCAAGCTGATAAAGCCAAGAAAAAGTCTCAAAAAGACAAGCAGCAAAGTCAAGCTCTGCAAAACCAAGAGGCTGTAGAAGCAACCGTAGAGGTAGGTGACAGTTCTAATAATAAACTACCTTGGGGGTTATTAGCCCTAAGTTGGATCGGCTTTGCCGCCTATTTTTTCCAATCCTAAGGTAATTATATGAAAAGACTTTATTTCATTTTTTCGTTGGTGGCTCTACTCTCAGGATGTACAACACCAACAAAACTTGCCCATTCTGATGCGGCGTCTGTAAAGGTCGACATATTGGGTTTATTTGATGTAAGTAAATGTCAGTATTTAGGCGATGTAACTGGAAATGAAGGTCATTGGTATAGTTTTCTATTTTTTCCGAATGATACCCTCATTCAAGGTGCATTAAACGAGCTTAAAAGTAATGCCATCAACCTCGGGGCTGATACTGTTATTATTTCCGTTCCACAAACGTTCAATACATCAGTAACTATGCTAGGTACCGCCTATTCTTGTGATAAATAATAGCGAGCATTTTTTAAACTTAAATACCAAGGGGCTTCTGGTACTTTGAGCATGCGCCTTACAATGTATTTTTAGCTACTAAAAATAAAAGAAAGCCAGCTTTCGCTGGCTTATGCACTAAATCCAAGGCTTGTTGCTATATCATTCCGACGCTCAAGCACCCACTGGCTATCAAATGGTCCCCAATCAGATAACTGGTAGTAACCATCATTATGACGCCGCCCATCTTGAATAAACATCAGTTCAATTCCAATCCCCGGTAAAGCCTTGAGTACGTCTTGAATTGTACGACGAGGCCATCCCGTTTTCTCGATGAGTTTAGGCACATTAGGCCTTTCAAGGCTTTCAACTAATAATGCTAAATATAGCCGCCTTGCAAAAACAGGACTCAACTCCATTGACACCTCCTATGTCTGTGCCAATCAATTATTTCTTTTTTCACTCATGACATGTTGAGGTTGATCAATAAGTCTCCAATAGTGGCATTTTCTTACTGTTTTTTTTCGTTCTAGTAAATATTTCACGCTGGATTTTGTCTGATTTACTGCTTCCTGTTAGGATTCAAAGCATAAGAATGAAAAAATATCACCAAAAGGAAGAATAATGACTGTCACCATGTTCGGTATTCCAAACTGCGATACCATCAAAAAAGCGAAAAAATGGCTTCAAAGTGAAGAAATTGAGTTCGATTTCCATGATTACCGTAAACAAGGTATCAGTGAAGCGCTCATTACTGAGTTTTGTTCAGAACTAGGTTGGGAGCTAGTCGTCAATAAACGTGGCACGACTTATCGCCAACTGACTCAAGAGCAAAAAGACAATTTAAATGAAGCTTCTGCGATTCAATTATTAATAGAACAACCTGCGATGATTAAACGTCCTATTTTAAAAGTGGATGCGCAATATCATTTAGGCTTTAAAGCCGATCAATACTCAGCTATTTTTGCATAGCTTCGATTTATTCGGTCACGAATCAAATAGCATTACATTCAAAATTACGTTTACTTAACAAGGAATTCAAGGATGACAGATAGCCCAACTTTGGCTCTCGCAAAAGACCTAATTAGCCGCCAATCGGTAACACCAGAAGATGCAGGCTGCCAAGAGTTAATGATTAACCGATTAAAAGCACTTGGCTTTGAGATCGAAGTAATGGTATTCGAAGATACAACTAACTTCTGGGCACGTCGTGGTACTGAAGCTCCGCTATTCGCATTTGCAGGGCACACAGATGTCGTACCATCTGGTCCTGTTGAACAATGGAACACAGCTCCTTTTGAACCAACCATTATTGATGGCGTTCTTTACGGTCGTGGCGCTGCTGATATGAAAGGCTCACTTGCTTCTATGGTAGTCGCAGTAGAACAGTTCATCGCCGAGAATCCAGATCATTCTGGGTCGATTGGTTTTTTGATCACCTCTGATGAAGAAGGTCCATTTATTAATGGTACGGTTCGTGTTGTCGAAGCTTTAATGGCTCGAGATGAGATGATTGACATGTGTATCGTTGGTGAACCTTCTAGTACTAAGTATGTTGGAGATGTCGTCAAAAACGGACGCCGAGGTTCAATTACTGGTGATTTAACTATTAAAGGGGTACAAGGCCACGTTGCTTACCCTCACCTGGCGAGTAACCCAATTCACAGCTCTTTGTTAGCAATTAATGAACTCGCAACAACAGAATGGGATAAAGGTAATGATTACTTCCCACCGACGAGCTTTCAAATTCCGAATGTAAGTGCAGGTACAGGCGCATCAAACGTTATTCCTGGTGAATTTAACGTCCAGTTTAACCTGCGCTTTAGCACAGAGTTAAACAACGACATTATCGTAGAACGCATCTCCGCGATCTTAGATAAGTACGACTTTGAATATGACTTACAATGGACTTTCAATGGTGACCCATTCTTAACAGATGCAGGTGACTTACTTGATGCTGTAGTGGAAGCTGTTGACCATGTTAACGACGTAAAACCAGCATTGCTCACCACTGGTGGGACATCTGATGGCCGATTTATTGCCCGAATGAACGGACAGGTGATTGAATTAGGTCCAGTTAATGCCACTATTCATAAAGTGAATGAGTGTGTGAATATTGCCGACTTAGAAAAACTCACACAAATGTACCAACGTACCCTAGTTAACCTTTTCGGAAAGTAATATGACCCCTGAGCAGCTGACCGGACAAACTGAATCACACCTTACTGAGATGCTAATCGGTGAGAAATACTTTCTCACTCACCCTCAAGTTCAGAGTGATTTACAAAGTTTGGTCAAAGCTGCTCATGATGATGGCTTTAAATTAGAAATTGCGAGTGGATTTAGAAGCTACGCAAGGCAGGCTTCCATTTGGAATAGTAAGTTTTCTGGGCAGCGTACAATTCTAGATTCACACAGCCAGCCTATCGATTTTAATTCACTCAGTGAGCAAGAGCGAATGTGGGCGATTTTAAGGTGGTCTGCACTTCCAGGTGCAAGCCGTCATCATTGGGGCTGTGATTTCGATGTATTCTCACGAACCTGCTTACCCGAAGATACCCAACTTCAATTAGAGCCTTGGGAGTATTTAACTGGGCACCAAAAATCCTTTTATAATTGGATGCTTACTAACATAGAGAAGTACCATTTCTTTTTCCCCTACAGTAAAGATTTAGGGGGGGTTGCTATTGAACCTTGGCATATTAGTCATCGTTCAATATCGAAAGATTGCTTATCTCAGTTATCTCCATTAATACTTGGTAATCAGCTGCTATCTGAGCCAATATTAGGGCAAGCGATCATTATTGAACAGTTAGATAACATCTATTCTCAATTTATTGGAAACATCAGCGATTAGGAGCCTTTATGTTAGAGATCTTAACGAATCCATGGGTCATTTGCTTCATCGTGGTCAGTGTTATTGTCGGAAATATCGCGGCGTTAAAATACACTGCAAATATGAACGTAGGTAAGCCAAGTAAACTTAAAGGTGAAAGTGATTTAGATAAGCTGAACCGTTTAGATAAATTGAATAATGCGAGAAAGGCAGCCGAGCAAGACGCCCATAAAGACGCATAATTAAACTTAGTTGATACATAGTTGTTCAGTTAAAAACGACAGATATAAAAAAGAGGACTTACGTCCTCTTTTTGTATCTGCTAACCAACTTTTTCTTTATTCAGCTGGTTCTTTAATTTCTACAATTGCGGCTAAAACAGGAGCTAATGATTTAAGGAACTCTTCTTCTACCGGTTTACCTGACGCATCAGTCACGTTAATTGAAGTTCGGTTACCTAAATCACCCATTAGGAAAGTGTACGTCCCTGTCTCAAGTTCAAGAGGTTTAACACCAATGCTTTCCCAAAATTCATCATCTGGAGAGGCATATTTAGCTTTGATCGTTCCTTGAGATTGATTTCGTTCTTCTAGCTCAAAACCCATCGTCGGTAATAGTTCAGGTAGGCGCTGCCACAATACATTGTATGGAGTACGAGCAATAATTACAGGGAATCCACTTCTGTCTGAGCCCATTGTAATTGGGATTCTCTTCACCAATTCTTGAGCTTTTAATGCCGCTTCATCTCGCAAATCTTGATCGTATCTTGCTGTCACTAAGTTCGTCATAAACGCGTTATAACGTTCTTTGTTCGTTGCTGTCACAGGCTGAACAGTCGTGCCTTCTCGCCAATCAATCAGATTAATCTTAAAACCAAATCGGTTATTGGCTTCAAAACGAGAAATAGAGTATCTGCTGCCGATTTCAGTTTCTTCATCTTCAGAAACCCACGTAACCCAACCTGTCTCAACAGAGTCTGTAGATTGCTCACGAATTTCAATTTGTCGAGCAGATAACATATCCACCGCAGTTTGCCATACTCTGTCAGCTTCCTCTTTACGCAGCAGCCAAAGCGTTACTTCACCATTTTGACGTTCAGCACGAGCTCCGGGAATAAGCTCTAAGATTTGCTGAGGTGGTCGAATATCAACACTAGGACCAGTACCGCCAGTGAACTCACCTTGTGGGATATCAAAATTAGGGTAAAAGAATGGCTCAGCACCTTCAGGTACTTGCCACTGTGTAAATTCTGGTGTTTCTAAATACTCAAAATCATCTTTGGCTTGGCGACGTTGAGTCGCACTGCCTGAACACGCAGTAAGAACAAAAACAGCCAGTGAACCGATCACTAGCTGGTGAGAATACTTCATTTAAGCTCCTAAATGCCGAAGTTTACTCCGGCATTATTTCATACTAATTAGTAAATACACGCTTCTGTCATAGCTTGAGCAACCGTAGGTTGTTGTTCAGCTGAAAGTTCTGTCAGCGGTAAGCGTAAACCACCCTCAGAAATTAAGCCAAGCTTGTGAACCGCCCATTTTACAGGAATTGGGTTTGACTCAACAAATAGGTTTTTGTGCAATGGCATCAGGCGTTCATTAATAATCTCTGCCTCTTCAAACTTGCCTTCTTTGGCTAGTTTAAACATTTTAGCCATGTCTGCAGCTGCAATATTATTAGTAACCGAGATAACACCATCACCGCCACGCTTAACAAACTCAAGACCTGTTAAGTCATCACCACTTAGTAAGATGAAATCTTCGCCACAAAGTTCACGGTGAATTGCAATTCTTTCTAAATCACCTGTCGCATCTTTCAAGGCAACAATGTTTTCAATTTTAGATAAGCGAGCTACCGTTTCAGGTAATAGATCGACAGCGGTACGACCTGGTACATTGTATAGAATTTGAGGTACATCACTCACTTCAGCTATGGCTTTGTAATGTTGATATAAGCCTTCTTGAGTCGGTTTGTTGTAATAAGGCGTCACGCTTAAACAGCCAACAATGCCAGAACCATTAAGCAAACGGCTAAATAGTACTGACTCATGAGTCGCATTCGCGCCCGTACCTGCAATAACAGGGATACGACCGTCAGCAAACTCAACAATCTTATTCACGACTTTGACATGCTCTTCAATAGTAAGTGTAGAAGACTCACCTGTTGTACCAACAGCAACTAAACCATCACTTCCAGCAGCTACATGATGATCAACTAACTTTTTAAGGCTGTCGAAATCCACTTCACCATCTAAGTTAAATGGCGTAACGAGCGCAACGATACTTCCTGAAAACATGTCTATCTCCCTTAATTTAATCTTTTTGCATGGTACTGTATGGCGATTGATAAACACAAGACTTTAAAGCCTCTTACCGACCACATCGGCATTAAATATTGTCGTATGTTTGAGGTTGCACCAACTTAAGCTTCGGAAGGTTATACATTTGGGTAACAACTGTTCGCATGTATGGCTCTCTGGTCCTTATTTAAGGGATAAAGTACCTGCTTGTTTCTATTCAATGAAAGTGACTCAAACCAAAATCAGCCATAGATATGTGCCCTAAAACGGCATGTACCCTTTAAGTAAAAACCTTTACCGTCACTTATTCATTTTGGTAACTGTGCTAACATGCATGAAACAATGGAATATTAAGAGACGTGATTTTATGACTCAGCATCTAGTAATCACAGCTGTGGGCACAGATCGCCCGGGTATATGTAACCAAGTGGTTCAGTTAGTCACCCAATCAGGCTGTAATATTATTGATAGCCGCATTGCTTTATTCGGTGAAGAGTTCACCCTGATTATGCTGTTATCAGGTAAAGCAAGTAACATTACTAGAGTAGAAACTACCTTACCTTTATTGGGGCAAGAGCACGATTTCATTACCATAATGAAACGCACTTCTACTCATGCACAAATCGATAACTCATATACCTTAGAAGTATTCGTCGAGTCCGATGACAAACTTGGTTTAACTGAAAAATTCACCACTTTTTTTGCAAATCGCCAAATAGGTATTGATTCATTGAGTGCTCAAACAATCAATAAATCAAAGGTTGATCTAGATAATGACCAATTTCATATCTCAATTACCGCTTCCGTTCATTCAGAATGTAATTTGATGCAGCTACAAGAAGAATTCAATTCATTGTGCCAAGAGCTCAATGTTCAAGGCTCGCTCAACTTTATTAAAAACAGCCAATAATTATGTACCCTTTGACCATTTTTGATGGCTTTTTGAAAGCATAGTAACCGTAAAAAGGAAAACTCATGAATACGCTGACAGCTGGCACTCCGGCTCCTGCTTTTTCTCTACTCGATCAAGACGGAAATACCGTTTCTCTTAGTGACTTTTCAGGAAAAAAAGTACTTTTCTACTTTTACCCGAAAGCGATGACGCCTGGTTGTATTGTTCAAGCTGAAGGTCTACGAGATATAAAGCCTCAACTTGATGATCTCAATGTAGTTGTACTTGGTGTGAGTATCGACCCAGTAAAACGCTTACCTAACTTTGTTGAGAAAAAATCCCTTAACTTCACTCTATTATCGGATGAAGACCACGCTGTCGCTGAACAGTTCGGAGTATGGGGAGAGAAGAAATTCATGGGTAAAGTGTACGACGGCCTGCACCGAATTAGCTTCTTAATCAATGAAGAAGGAGTTATTGAGCACGTATTCAATAAATTCAAAACAAAAACGCACCATGAAGTTGTGTTGGATTACTTCAACAAAGACGCTTAAGCCTAACTCATAAAAATAGCCCACGGTTTAATTGCCGGTGTAGTTATTTGATATAACGTAACGGTGCCTAACGTTAACGTGGGTTAGTTGGAAATACAGATAGCAAAAGGGCGAACATTTTCATGTTCGCCCTTTTTATCATCAATAACTAACCCGAGGCATATATCAACCTTTAGCTTTAGACTCTGCTTCATGTAACTCATGACTTGGGAGCGCGTTCCAAACAGCTTTAACTAAAGTTGCTAATGGAATCGCAAAAAAGACGCCCCAAAAGCCCCATAACCCACCAAACACGAGTACAGCAACAATAATCGCCACAGGATGCAAGTTCACCGCTTCTGAGAACAGTACTGGTACTAAAACATTACCATCCAGAGCTTGGATTATACCATAAGCTAAAAGCAACCAATAAAACTGTGGCTCTAAGCCCCATTGGAACAGACCGACAATCGCGACAGGAACTGTCACAGCAGCAGCACCTATATACGGGATCAACACAGATAAGCCGACAGCAACCGCAAGTAAAGCGGAATAGCGAAGATCAAGAATGGCGAACGTGACGTAGCTAACACCGCCTACAATTAGAATTTCAACAACCTTGCCTCGAATATAATTTGAGATCTGTTGATTCATCTCCACCCACACTTTCGTAGCAAGTCGACGATTTTGGGGCAATATGCCACTTGCCATCTGAATCATTTCTTCTTTGTCTTTCAACAAAAAGAAGATGAGCAAAGGGACCAAAATTAAATACACCGCTAATGTCGCGATACTAACCAATGAAGCTAGCGATCCTTTCACGACGCTCTCTCCCATCCCTAACACTTTATTTTTCGCATTAGAAACAACAGATTCAACAATCTGAAGGTTGGCTAATTCAGGGTAGCGCTCTGGAATAGTAGAGATAAAATTCTGCAATCCACCATACATGCTTGGAATGTCATTAATCAAATTTCCCACTTGGTTCCATATTGTCGGGACCAAGCCAAACAATGCTAGAAGCATTAAGCTGAAGAACATCAAAATGACTAACATAACCGACGGTGTTCTAGGAATACCTATTCTTTGCAGTTGAACCACCGGCCACTCTAAAAGGTATGCCAATACAATCGCTACCAATAACGGAGCAATTAGGTGACCAAAGAAGTAAATAGTAATAAAACCGAAAAGAATGATAGCAACTAAGCTGACGGCATGAGGATCTGAAAAACGTCGCTTATACCAGCGACTGACCATTTCAAGCATTTGACTGCACTTCCTTTTTAATAACTTGGATTTGGTGAAAACCAGAACTCGCTTCCTGTTCTACAGAATAAGCTTGTTGTGATAAGAAGTTCACAATGTCTTTCATTGAGCTCATGTCAGATATATATATTAATAATGATTGACCGTTCTCTAACCTAGCAGCATAACGCTTCGCTAATAATAGTGCCATTGGGCAACGCTCTTCGCGTAAATCGAGAATATTAGGTTTCATTCTTGAGCTCGATGCTTATTATAAGAGGCGTATTGTAATCTGTTTTTTAAAACGCGCCATCTTTCTATTTCATTAACACGAGAGATGAGAGTCGCGTATCGTGAAGTTTTATCTCATAAAGCTTTATGAGATAAAGGAAACCAATTCAAACAACCCTTGTCTTAATGTCAGATGAAACGGAGTATTACTGACTAATATGTTAAAACGCACCCGCTCGATTGTTTGCTTGTGTATAGCAACTGCATTAAGCACCCCTATTTCAACCAATGCAAATAGCCTAGATCTCCCAGATATTGGCACTGCTGCAGGTGGCACATTAACCATAGATCAAGAACTCGTTTATGGTGATGCTTACATGAGGATCATCAGAGGTAGCCAGCCTATCGTCAATGATCCGGTGTTAAATGAGTACATCAGTAACCTCGGTCATAGACTCGTTGCGAATGCCAACGATGTAAAAACCCCTTTCGAATTCTTTATGATTCGTGACCGTAATATTAATGCCTTTGCATTTTTTGGTGGTTACGTCGCTTTGCATTCAGGGCTATTTCTTCATGCCCAGTCTGAAAGTGAAATAGCCTCTGTTATTGCACATGAAATCGCACATGTAACTCAGCGTCATTTAGCTCGTAGTATGGAAGATCAAGCAAGACGCTCCCCAGCAACTATTGCTGCGCTTGCAGCTTCTGTCTTACTGGCTATCGCAGCCCCAGAAGCTGGTATTGCAGCGATTACAGCTACGACTGCGGGTAGTATGCAAAGTCAGATCAACTACACTCGAAGCAACGAAAAAGAAGCTGACCGTTTCGGTATTAACACTTTGGCTAAAGCTGGGTTTGATGTAAAAGCAATGCCACGATTTTTTGGTCGATTAGCCGATGAATATCGCTACGCAAGCACACCACCACCCATGCTGCTTACTCACCCACTGCCTGAAGACCGTATTACTGATTCTCGTGAGCGTGCACGTCAATATCCACCTTTAAAAGTATCGCCATCTCTCGATTACCACCTAGCACGAGCTCGGATTGTTGCTCGTTATGCGGGTATAGAGAATGATTCTGCTTTAGATTGGTTTGAACGTAAGTTGAAGAAAGCCCCTACATCACTAGTGCCTTCATTAGAATACGGTAAAGCCTTAGTTTATTTAGATTCTAAAAAGCTAGATAAAGCCGAACCAATCCTGACAAAATTGATCACTAATGACCCACTAAATACCTTCTATCTAGATGCTATTTCAGACCTTCACATCGAACAGAATAAACCTGAACTAGCCATAAAAGAGATGAAATCTGCACTAACTCGTAAGCCAAATAACCCAGTATTAACAATTAATTATGCCAACGCCTTATTAGAAAAAGAGCAATACCAAGAAGGAATTCGCGTACTACAACGCTACACTCACGATAACCCAAACGACACCAATGGTTGGCACTTACTATCTAAAGCGAACATCAGCCTAGCGAATAGTGATGAAGATCTCGCAGCTCGAGCGGAAATTCTAGCTTTACAGGCTCAATGGAATAAAGCCATCCAGTACTACACACAGGCTAGCCAACTTGCTGAATTAGGAAGTTTAAAACAGGCACGCTACGATGCCAGAATCGATCAACTGATGATTCAACGTGATCGTTTTCTATCATTACAATAATGGCTCTATTTCTCACGCGGTAACTGTGTAACATTAACAACAATAATAATTAGGAGAACAATATGTCTGTCGTCATTTACCATAACCCTCGTTGCTCAAAGAGCCGCCAAACGCTCGCAGTGCTAGAAGAAAACGGGGTTCAACCTGAAATCATCAAATATTTAGATACACCTTTTACTGTTGAGCAACTGAAAACGTTATTCTCTCAGCTCGGCTTTGAAAGCGTTCGTGAAATGATGAGAACAAAGGAAGCTGATTACAAAGAAGCGAATTTAAGTGATGAGTCACTTACTGATGAGCAACTTTTTTCTGCGATGGTAGATAATCCAAAACTATTTGAAAGACCTGTTGTTGTTGCGAATAACAAAGCAAAGATTGGTCGCCCACCAGAACAAGTCTTAGAGATCTTATAACTCACGATGAGCATTAAAATACTTGTGCTGTACTACAGTCGCCATGGTTCTACTCAAGCACTCGCAAGACAAATCGCAAGAGGGATAGAATCTATCCCTGATTGTGAAGCCGTATTACGCACAGTTGAAGATATCACCCCGCATGGCGAGCCGATAGAACCGATAGTCACTCTAGCTGAGCTTAGAGAGTGTGATGGACTCGCACTTGGTAGTCCTGTCTGGTTTGGCAATATGTCTGGCTCTATGAAGCATTTTTGGGATTCAACCACACCACTTTGGGTAAATGGCGATCTTATAGATAAGCCAGCTTGTGTGTTTACTTCGTCTTCGTCATTGCATGGCGGGCAAGAAACCACTCAACAAACCATGATGCTGCCACTGCTGCACCACGGGATGATGATATTAGGCATTCCTTACTCTGAACCACTTCTGCACACCACTCAATCGGGTGGAACACCTTACGGTGCCAGCAGTACCGGTCACTCAGCTTCATTAACAAAAGATGAAATGGAACTGGCTCAGAAGTTAGGTAAGCGCTTAGCTAAAGTTGCTATAAAACAGAAGGAAGTTCAGTTGTAATGGATATGTCACTGCGCACTAAGCAATTTCGTTACCTTGCATTAATCAGTAATGTTTCATTACTTGTTTGGGTGGTTTTGTGGCAGGTCACACTATCGCCCCACCCCCATTTAAACAACTTAACACTAGCTTTTGTATGGGCGATACCATTGTTGTTACCACTGCCAGGGATTATTGCTGGTAAGCCTTATACGCATGCTTGGGCTAATTTCGTGCTCATGCTGTATTTCTTACATGCTCTCACTATTTTCTACGTTGACGGTGGTGAGCGTATACTCGCCGTGGTTGAATTCGCCCTCACCTCTTTAGGTTTCGTTGGCAATATTCTTTATACGCGCGCGCGCGGCAAAGAACTAAGCCTTAAGTTACCATTGTTATCAGAAGTGGAAAAACAAGAGAAATCAAGATTCAATCAGTAACCCTTATTTTTCTTAAAGTTTGTTCCTTTCCGAAGACAAGCTGAGTTCAACGACTTCACAAGACACCGTTTGTTCATAAAAAAGCCCGATACATCCATTATGACGTATCGGGCTTTTTATAATCACTTACAGTTTATTTACTTATCTACAATTTTGCTTACTTAGTAAGCCACTCATAAACCAAGTCAGGCTTAACTTCCTGAACGGGAACCACGATTTCGGCTTCATTCAGTTCAGTTGGTTCCCCGTTTTGACCTTCGAAAACACCTTCAATAGAAGACTGTTCTACTGCCTCAAGAGCCTCACTTTCATCACCAACCGTCTGCGTGTTAACTTGTTTTTCAAACCCTGGTGCAACTTCCGGCAGATCAGATTGTCGCTCGATAACAGTCACCTGACGAATTCGCTCTACCTCTTGTTCAAACTCTTGTTGAGTCGACAATAAGTGAATACGGAATGTCACTTCACTGTTTTGAATTTTTAAAATATCTAAGCTTGCAACAGAGTTTAATCGTTTCAGTGCATTTTCTAATTCAAAGAAACTTTTAGCATTATTGATGCTAATAAACTGAGCCAAAATATATTCTGAAGATTCGCTTGCTACTGTAACTGCGCTTTTGCTCGCATAGTAATGGCTCACTTCATCAATTAATTGCTTAGAAGAGGAAGCAGAACCACTTAAAGGTGCTTTAGGTGAGCTTGTCATAAATGCAGGTTGCTGGTCGTATAAAGTCCAACGTAGCGAGTTGCCTTGAGACTTAATCACTAAAACAGCATCGGCAGGGTAACGCTGACTCGCGGTACTGATTGGCCCAACAAAACCTCCCCATAAATCAGAAGTAGCGATTCCTGTAATATCATCAAAATCACCAACAGGCAGAATCAAGGGTAAACCACGGGTTTCAGCATTAACTTGTAAACCAGCAGCTAATTCAGAAGCAGAATGTTCCCAAACAATATTCTTATCAAAGTTCTGCTCTTCTACCAGCCACACTAAAATATTCGAGCGAGTATCTGGCCAGTAAGGTAACTGTGCTTGGGTGAGTAATGAACGAATTTGCGCTGAATTAAATCTCATGCGTAATGTCGTTTGGTCGCCCTGCTCACCATAGCTTAGCTGAGAGATATATTGAGAGCTTTGGCGCATCGCTTTTTTGATCATGTCATTAGACGCTACGTCTTTTAGACCTGTAGCTCTAACAAGTACTTGCTGCATACCAGTATTTCTAGCGACCGTTTCTGGTTGCTTATTTTCACCGTTAATTACGACTTCGGAACTAAAGATATCGACTTGAGTTAATGCGTAACTCGGTAATGACAAAAAAACCATCAACAACAATGCTATATAGCGCATACTGATCCTAATATTCTAATCTTGTGGCTTGATGATAAGCAACTATCGAAAAAGGGGCAAGGATAGTCCGTTCAGATAGCTTGATAAAAATTAAATTGAAATAGCCTAACTAGGCATCACTCATTCAAAAACGACATGAAATAAAAAATTTTCCTCCTCAATCTATCATTTAGACGAATAAGTTTGATCTACCCGACATAGCAATCGATTGCCAAATGATAGAATCCTGCGAATTTTATTTATCTTAAATTTTATCTTCTCACTTAAGTTCAAAGGATATTCCATGAAGAATGCTTTGCAGGGCGCTCAAATGCTGTTTGTTGCATTTGGTGCACTCGTCCTCGTACCATTATTAACTGGCTTGGATCCAAACGTTGCATTATTTGGTGCCGGCATCGGTACCCTTTTATTCCAACTTATTACACGCCGTTCAGTGCCAATCTTCTTAGCATCTTCTTTTGCATTCATTGCTCCTATCATGTTTGGTATACAAACGTGGGGCATAGGCGCAACCATGGGTGGTCTCATGGCTGCAGGTGTTGTGTATGTGTTGATGGGCGCTCTAATTAAAGTAAGAGGTGTCGGCTTTATTCACAAACTGCTTCCGCCGGTGGTAGTTGGTCCTGTAATCATGGTTATCGGTTTAGGTCTGGCGCCTGTTGCGGTAAACATGGCTTTAGGTAAAACAGGAGATGGTGCAGTTCAGCTTGTTGATGCTGACGCGGCACTTTGGATTTCTTCGATTTCACTGCTAGTAACGATCGTCGTCAGTGTATTCTCAAAAGGCTTCCTGAAGCTGTTGCCGATTTTCTCTGGTATTGTCGCGGGATACGTCACGAGCTTAGTGTATGGTGCGGTAGACTTCACCCCAGTAGCTCAAGCATCTTGGTTAGCTTTACCAAACTTCACAACACCTGAGTTCAACATCAACGCCATCCTATTCATGATATTTGTTGCGATTGCTCCAGCTGTCGAGCACGTTGGTGACATGCTTGCTATCTCTAATGTGACAGGCAAAGACTACCTTAAGAAACCCGGTTTGCACCGCACTATCACTGGCGACGGTGTAGCAACGATTGCTGCTTCTATGTTGGGCGCCCCGCCAAACACAACCTATAGTGAAGTAACAGGTGCTGTAATGCTTACTAAGGCATTTAATCCAGTGATCATGACTTGGGCTGCGGTGACAGCAATCGTTCTTGCGTTGGTAGGTAAGCTCGGCGCTCTACTGCAAACGATCCCAGTTCCAGTAATGGGCGGCATCATGATTCTACTGTTTGGTTCTATTGCAACAGTCGGTTTGAATACCCTCATTAAAAATAATGTAGACCTTCACAAATCACGTAATCTAGTGATTGTGGGCATTACTTTAGTTTTTGGTATAGGTGGCATGGCATTTGGCATCGGTGATTTCAGCCTACAAGGTGTAAGCTTATGCGGTATCGTTGCAATATTACTTAATCTAGTGCTTCCAGAAGAGCTAGGTGACAACACTGTAGTAGACAAAGCTCAAATCGATTAATCAGTCGTTAAGGCAACCTACAAAAAATCACAAACTAACAAGATCAAAAAAGGGAGAGCATCAAACGCTCTCCCTTTTTATTAATGCGGTTAATTAAGCCAATTCAGCGAGTAAAAAACTGTTCAGATTAACTTAAACAAAAAACCGAATTACTTAGTACCGAAGATTTTATCGCCTGCATCACCAAGACCTGGAACAATGTAGCCCTTGTCGTTTAGCTTCTCATCGATTGCAGCAGTGTAAAGCTCAACATCTGGGTGTGCTTTTTCTAGAGCAGCAATGCCTTCAGGAGCAGCAACAAGTACAAGTACTTTAAATACTTTACAGCCTTGCTCTTTTAGAAGGTCTAGAGTTGCAATCATAGAACCGCCAGTTGCTAACATTGGATCAACAACTAGAGCAATACGCTCATCAATGTTAGATGCTAGCTTGTTGAAGTATGGTACAGGCTCTAGTGTTTCTTCGTCACGGTAGATACCAACCACACTGATACGAGCACTTGGCATGTGCTCAAGTACACCATCCATCATACCTAAACCAGCACGAAGAATTGGCACTACGGTTACTTTCTTACCTTTGATTTGGTCAACTTCTACTGGGCCGTTCCAACCATTAATGGTTACTCGCTCAGTCTCGAAATCAGATGTCGCTTCATACGTTAGAAGGCTACCCACTTCTGTTGCTAGCTCACGAAAACGCTTAGTGCTAATGTCACCTTCACGCATCAGGCCAATTTTATGTTTTACTAGCGGGTGTTTCACTTCAACAACTTTCATTTCCAACTCCGGCAATATTTAAACAAACCTGTAGATTATACACGAATTTTGTGGTTATTTCAGAATCTTTATTCTAATAAAAAAAACCGCGCAAACGTTTGCTCTTCGTAATCAAGCCCTGTTAGAATAGCGCCGTTTTCACATCCAACTTAAGTTCGAGGACTATCCCGTGAGTGGTAATACTTCTTCTCTAAGCTACAAAGACGCTGGTGTTGATATCGATGCAGGTAACGCACTAGTAGACCGTATTAAAGGTGCTGTTAAACGCACTCGTCGCCCTGAAGTAATGGGTGGTATTGGTGGCTTTGGTGCCCTATGTGAACTTCCAACTAAATATAAAGAGCCTGTTCTCGTTTCTGGTACTGACGGCGTTGGTACTAAACTTCGCCTTGCTCTGGATCTGAAAAAGCACGACACAATTGGTATTGACCTTGTGGCTATGTGTGTGAACGACTTAATCGTTCAAGGTGGTGAACCTCTTTTCTTCCTAGATTACTACGCGACTGGCAAATTAGATGTTGATACTGCAGCTGATGTAGTTTCTGGTATTGCTGAAGGTTGTGTTCAAGCAGGTTGTGCGCTTATCGGTGGTGAAACTGCTGAAATGCCAGGCATGTATGAAGGCGACGACTATGACGTAGCTGGTTTCTGTGTGGGTGTTGTTGAAAAAGCAAACATCATTGATGGCACAAAAGTAGCAGCGGGCGATGCTCTTATTGCTGTTGGCTCAAGCGGTCCTCACTCAAACGGTTACTCTCTAATTCGTAAAGTTCTAGAAGTTTCTGGTGCTGATAAGAGTGAAGAACTAGAAGGTCGCACGATTGGCGAACACCTATTAGAGCCGACTAAAATTTACATCAAATCAGCACTTAAAATGATTGCAGAACATGACATTCATGCTATCTCGCACATTACTGGTGGTGGTTTCTGGGAAAACATCCCTCGCGTACTTCCTGAAGGTACGAAAGCCGTAATTGATGGTAAGAGCTGGGAATGGCCTTCTATCTTTAACTGGCTACAAGAGAAAGGTAACGTGGAAACATTCGAAATGTACCGCACTTTCAACTGTGGTGTAGGTCTTGTGGTTGCTTTACCGAAAGATCAAGCAGATGCTGCTGTCGAACTACTGAAAGCTGAAGGCGAAAACGCTTGGGTTATCGGTGAGATTGCCAATGCTGAAGCTGGTGAAGAACAAGTAGAAATCAACTAATAGCCTATTATCTGATTTGGTTTTATCCAAAACATTATTAGTGAATTTCACGAATGAGGACCTTATGGTCCTCATTCTGCTATTTAGCCCCCAGAAAACCTTAAAATGTATAGGTACATTACATAAAGCTTATTCACTATAAATGTACTTTGAACAAACGAGTTAGACTACCGCATGAAAAATATTGTTGTTTTAATTTCAGGAAACGGAAGTAACCTTCAAGCCATTCTCGATGCTTGCGAGGACAATATCATCGACGCTTCTGTAAAAGCGGTCTTTTCAAATAAAGAGGACGCTTTCGGTTTAGAGCGCGCAAGATCAGCTAATGTTCCTGCTCGTAGTCTAAGCCCTAAAGCTTACGAATCTCGTGAATTGTTTGATATTGAGTTAATGAAGCAAATCGATGAATACCAGCCAGATTTAATTGTTCTTGCTGGCTATATGCGAATCTTAAGCCCTGAGTTTGTTCGTCATTACTTAGGTAAAATGATCAATATTCACCCATCACTACTTCCTAAATATCCTGGTCTGCATACCCACCAGCGCGCTATTGATGCTAAAGATACCGAGCATGGAACAAGTGTGCATTTTGTTACGGAAGAATTAGATGGCGGTCCGGTTATATTACAAGCCAAAGTACCGGTTTTCTCCGATGACGACTCCGATGCGTTGGCTAACCGTGTTCTGACTCAAGAGCATAATATTTACCCTCTAGTCAGCAAATGGTTTATTGAAGGTCGATTAGAGATGAATAACGGAAAAGCACTGTTAGACGGTGAATGTTTAGGTCAACACGGCTACGCCGAAGAATAGCAACAAGTGAACAATCAAATAAAAAGCCGCTTAAACTAAAAGCTCAGTTTAAGCGGCTTTTTAATGAGTGCTATAAAATCATACTCACTCGTTAACTGTCTGTAATTAACTACCCAAGCTGTAGTTAACTATCATAGATTAGCTATGAACAGCTAACTACATAGCAGAAACGTAACAGAAACTGTTAGCAATCACTGGTTAAAGGTGCCGTGGGAGCCTGGCTCAACACTTTTTTCGGGGCGTAAGCCACATCTGAAAGCTGCCCATGATTACTATCCACCATTTCGCCAAAGTGGAACAGTGTGAACTCCCCTGGCTTCATACGACACCATTCCTCGTTATCTGTTAAAGGCTGGGTCGCCACAACAGACACCACATCATTCGGCGTCGTTTCTTCTTGGAAGTTAATCTCAACATCTTCGTCGATTAGACTCGCTTTCCCGAAAGGAGCACGTCGTGTAATCCAGTACAAATGGTTAGTGCAATAAGTCATTACATACTCACCATCACTCAGCAGCATATTAAATACGCCTTTTTCTCTGAGGGTATCGCAGCACTGCGCAACAAAGCGGAACATGCTTTCTTGATCTTGTGGTGGCTCTGGGTAACGTTCTTCTAATTGCTTTAATAGCCAACAAAAAGAAAGCTCACTGTCTGTTTGACCAACAGGACGAAAGCGACCACTTTTTAGATCATCATAATCCGTAAGCTGACCGTTATGAGCAAATGTCCAATACCTTCCCCATAGTTCTCGCGTGAATGGGTGAGTATTTTCTAAATTCACTCCACCTCGGTTTGCCTGACGAATATGGCTAACAACAGCGCAGCTCTTAATTGGATAGTTTTGAACAAGTTCAGCAATTTTAGATTCACAGCTAGGATTAGGATCTTTGAACGTCCTAAAGCCCTTTCCTTCATAAAAAGTAATACCCCATCCGTCTCTATGCGGACCAGTATTCCCCCCACGTTGAATGAGCCCTGTAAAACTAAAGCATATATCAGTTGGCACATTGGCGCTCATACCGAGCAATTCACACATGGTCTAACCTACTCCCTTGTTATCACCATCATTGGAGCAAAGCATGCTCCAATTTATATCTGTTTAATTCACTATAAATTCTGTTTAACTAACTTTAGATATAGCGATTATTCCATTTCTTTTTCAACAAGCTGAATAACAATATGGATAATTTTAATATGTACTTCTTGAATACGGTCTGCGTAGCCAAAATGTGGCACACGGATTTCAATATCTGCACAACCAGCCATTTTACCGCCATCTTTACCGGTTAAAGCAATGGTCTTCATACCCTTTGCTTGCGCCGCCTCAATCGCTTTTAAAATGTTGCTAGAGTTACCTGAAGTCGACAAACCAAACAACACATCGCCTTTACGGCCAACCGCTTCTACATAACGAGAAAATACGTGATCGTAGCCAAAATCATTACTCACGCAAGAAAGGTGGCTTGGATCTGAAATTGCGATACCCGCATAACCTGGACGATTCTCACGGTATCGACCTGTTAGCTCTTCAGCAAAATGCATAGCATCACAATGCGAACCACCATTACCACAAGAAAGAACTTTGCCATCTTGCTTAAAAGAATCTGCGATCATTTTAGCTGCGGCTTCTATCTGAGCAATATTATGATCATCACTTAAAAATTTATTTAGAACGTCAGCAGCTTCGTTCAATTCACTTTTGATTAGGTCTTGGTACATAAGGCTTATCTCTTATATTAGTTCACGCAGCGTATCGCTCGTAAAGTGAGAACTGAAGGTTATTCCTTCTATTATCTGAGTTTACCCAGAAACATTTCATAGTGTCGACACTTAAGCTAAAAGATTGCCACGTTAATTCTCTTCCTAAGCCGAAACTGAGCACTTCTTCACCGCCCACCTCTCATAATTAGAACTTTAACTCTACTTAGATCACTTTTTATGCAGTTAGGGATTTTACAAATATTCAACAATTCAATTACACTTAACTGGTTCGACCTCTTTATTAGCTTACATAAAAAATTTTAGTAACTAAAAACAAGAATAATGTCTGAAAAGGAAATCAACAATGGACATATTGCTCTCCCTACTCTGCGTCACTTTAACTGCTGGTGTGTGCTTATATCATCGCCTTAGCTTAACTCGTGCTCTATTAGCCATTACGCTGGTAATGATAGGGCTAACCTTTAATGGAAACATAGGTGCTACGGGTTGGTTAACTTACTTACTGTTCACTGCAATTTTCGCTGTGCCAAGTATTAGACAAACCCTAATTAGCCAAAAAGCCTTAGTTCTGTTTAAAAAAGTGCTGCCTGCTATGTCTCAAACCGAGAAAGAGGCACTAGATGCTGGTACGGTTTGGTGGGAAGCCGAACTTTTTAAAGGCAAACCACAGTGGGAGAAGCTTCAACAAATCCCTGCGCCATCGCTATCTAAAGAAGAACAAAAATTTTTAGATGGACCCGTTAATCACGTCTGCGAAATGGTCAGTGATTATCACGTAACTCATGAACTGGCAGATCTACCGCCAGAAGTATGGCAATACCTCAAAGACCATAAATTTTTCGCGATGATCATTAAGAAAAAATATGGTGGCTTGGAATTTTCAGCTTATGCACAGTCTCTGGTATTACAAAAGCTAACGGGTGTCTCAAGCGTTCTATCTTCTACTGTTGGTGTTCCTAACTCCCTAGGTCCAGGTGAGTTATTACAACACTACGGCACAGAAGATCAAAAAGACTACTACCTGCCCCGCCTAGCAGAAGGGAAAGAGATTCCATGTTTTGCTTTGACCAGCCCTGAAGCAGGTTCAGATGCAGGTTCTATCCCTGACTATGGCATAGTCTGCAAAGGTGAATGGGAAGGTAAGCAAGTACTCGGTATGCGTCTGACTTGGAATAAACGCTATATAACACTAGCACCAGTGGCAACCGTGCTTGGTCTTGCTTTTAAGCTACGAGATCCTGAAGGTTTACTGGGTGATAAGGAAGATCTAGGGATCACTTGTGCCCTGATTCCAACTGACTTAAAAGGTGTTGAAATTGGTAACCGCCACTTCCCATTAAATGTTCCTTTCCAAAATGGTCCAACTCAAGCTCAAGATTTATTTGTGCCGATGGACTTCATCATTGGCGGTTCGAAAATGGCAGGTCAAGGTTGGAGAATGCTGGTTGAATGTCTTTCAGTTGGTCGTGGTATTACTTTGCCTTCCAACTCGACTGGAGGCATAAAAACAGCCGCTCTTGCAACTGGAGCTTATGCTCGTATTCGTCGTCAATTCAAACAGCCTATCGGGCGTATGGAAGGAGTGGAAGAACCACTAGCTCGCCTTGCAGGTAATGCTTATGTTCTAGATGCTGCAAGTACTCTAACCGTAGCGGGAATTGATCTAGGCGAGAAACCTTCTGTTATCTCAGCCATTGTAAAGTACCATTGTACCCATCGTGGACAGCGCAGCATTATTGATGCAATGGATATAGTTGGTGGTAGAGGGATTTGCTTAGGTCCATCTAACTTCCTAGCTCGTAGCTACCAAGGTGCGCCTATTGCAATCACCGTTGAAGGGGCGAATATTCTGACTCGTTCTATGATTATCTACGGACAAGGCGCGATTCGCTGCCATCCTTATGTTTTAGAAGAAATGGAAGCCGCTTATTCCGATGATGCTAACTCTGTAGAAAAATTCGATTCTGCACTTGCAGGGCATGTAAGTTTCACACTCAGTAACTTTGTCCGCAGCTTCTGGTTAGGTTTAACCGATGGTATTGGGTCTAACTCTCCAGCTAAAGATGAAACTAAACGTTACTACCAGCAGCTCAACCGCTACAGTGCAAACTTGGCATTCCTTTCAGATGTTTCGATGGCAGTGCTTGGTGGTTCATTAAAACGAAGAGAACGTTTATCGGCGAGGCTTGGAGACATTCTTAGCCAACTTTATTTAAGCTCTGCAACCTTAAAACGTTATGAAAGCGACGGCAGACATAGCGAAGATTTAGCTTTAGTTCACTGGGGTATGCAAGATAGCCTACAACAAGCTGAAGTTGCCATTGATGAATTCTTGATGAACTTCCCTAACCCAATCCTTGGTCGTGCGTTACGCGTAATTCTAATGCCATTTGGTCGTGTTCGCCGCGCGCCAAGTGACAAACTGGATAGCCAAGTGGCGCATATTATCCAAACACCAAGTGCTACTCGTTCACGTATAGGTCGAGGCCAATACCTAGAACCTACAGAGCACAATGCCGTAGGGAAAATAGAACAAGCTTTAGAAATCATTCTGAAAGCCGAACCTCTGTTCGACCGCGTTTGTAAAGAAACTCATAAAAAGAGACCTTTCCTTCGCTTAGATCTGATCGCTGATATTGGGCTAGAAAAAGGCATCTTAAACGCGCAAGAAGCCGAGCTATTAAAAACAGCTGAAGTACATCGTTTATACACAATTAACGTCGATGACTTTAACCCAGAGGAATTAGCAGCAAAACCTCAGTACCCAACGATTGAGAACGTCGCTTAGTTTATTGTTTCTAAGTACATTTAAATTCAATCTAGTACACTCAATAAAAAAGGGACTCTGATGAGTCCCTTTCTGTTTGTTCTATCTTCTATCTTCTATCTTCTATCTTCTATCTTCTATCTTCACGATTATTTCTTAGGAGCCTGTAATTGCATCTCTGGCATTGCTTGTTTCTTAGCCTTTATCTTTCTAATCACAAACCAAATCAACAGCCCTAAAAGGATTGCAACTACGTTTCCAACGCCAATGATAATCATATTTTTTTGTCTATCAGCTTCTCTTTGCTCTAAGATGCGTTGCTCTTCTTCTAGCTTTTTCTGTTCCGCTAAAGCCGCTTCTTGTAATCTTCTAGATTCAGCTAGATCAATTTCTTCAACCACACTATAAGTATGCTCTTGAATTGGGAACATCAACGGACGCTTAGTTGAAGCATCATTAGCAAACACTTTACCGAACCATGAATAAATCCCTAATTCACCATTAAAATTAATAGTAAGCGGGACTTTCATTTCATCAGTGCCAGCCTGACCTTGCTCATAGTAAACATATTCATCAGGCGCTTTATGTTCAATATGGACAGCTAATGTGCCAGGTTCAATCATCCCCTGCTCACCAGAAACCACCACACTATGAGGTTTTCCTTCTTTTCTGGATTGGATGAAAGTAGTCGAAATCGGCGAAGGGTAAACTAAAACTTCTTGCTCCTGAGCTCTAAGAAAGACTCCATTGCCTGAAGTAATTCGCACTCGGTATTTTCCCGGTTCGATATCAACGGGCAGAGCAACGGTAAACACTCCGTCACCAGGTATTTCATCCAAACCTTCACCGTCATCGGCAAACTCACCCATAACCATAGGAATTGGGCGAGCTTCTTTAACTAATGTGTCTTCATTTTCAACGAACTTAGTAAAAGTGACTTTAAGCTTCACCCTATCTAAGAAATCCCGCAGGACTAAAGGCTTACCATCAGAAGAAAGGCGAGCAGTAAACTTAATGTGCTCGCTTTGATAAAGCCTATTCGGGAAGTTACCCGTTTTTAGCACAAGGTGCGAAAGGAGCTTAATATTATTCTTAGGGGAAACTTTACCAACCGCCTGCCAAGGACCAGGCATAGGGTTATCAATCGAAATAATATCCATGGACGATTCTTCATACCAACGTACATTGTCGGCATTTCTCCACGAGTAATACTTTTTACCATCAGGGCGAACAAGTACAACGGGTTGAGAACTTTCCGCACGATAAATTACGAAGGTAATCTGCTCAATAGTAGGGTCAACTCGAAAAAGATTATCCAACAAACTCATTGTTGATTCAGTAGCAGCTTTTGCACCAAGGCTCATCAATAACAAACAACAGGTAACCATTACCCTCAACATATATTCTCCTACTGACGCCAGAGGCAGCTTCCGCTTTTCTCTACGATATCTAACCGATTTTGATGTTCATCTAGTTCATCGGCCGAAGCCCTTAAAACCTTTAATAGTTTTCGCCCAGTCTGTGCTCGGCGAATACTTTCTGCCCCACCATCTTGCTGACCAGCATTAAATTGCAGTGATGTTTGACCACCCGTCATTAATAAATAAACGTCGGCCAAAATCTCAGCATCGAGCAAAGCGCCGTGCAAAGTACGGTGAGAATTATCAATTCCGTATCTTTCACATAAGATATCTAGGTTGTTTCGCTTACCTGGAAATATCTTTTTTGCCATCGCTAAGGTATCGGTCACTTCACAGAAGTCACTCGTTTTGCCTATGGTTGGATCTAGCTTTTCAAACTCATAATCCATAAACCCTGTATCAAAGGGCGCATTATGAGCAACAAGCTCGGCACCATTAATAAACTCAAGAAACTCTTTATGAACATCTCGGTACAAGGGTTTATCAATCAGAAATTCATCTGTAATACCGTGAACTCCAACCGCCTCATCTTGAATCATTCGATCTGGCTTCAAATAAACGTGAAAGTGACGCCCCGTTAATTTGCGATTAATGATCTCAACGGCACCAATTTCAATGATTCGGTGACCAAGATAGTGTGGACCACTCTCGGTGTTCATACCGGTTGTTTCGGTATCGAGTACGATGATGCGCTTGTTTTTAGCGTCGGTTTGTCGTTCAGAATTGCTGCTGGTATTCATAAGGATAACTGTGTCAGACTATGCCAATAATGTGCTTAAAGTAATAGTATCAAATCATGACGAAACAAGTCGAAATTTTCACTGATGGGTCTTGTTTAGGTAACCCAGGCCCCGGTGGCTATGGTGTTGTACTTCGCTATAAAAAAGTCGAAAAGACCTTAGCAAAAGGCTATACCCTCACCACAAATAATCGCATGGAAATGCTTGCTGCTGTTGTCGGGCTAAAAGCCTTGAAAGAACCTTGCTCTGTTATTTTAACTACCGATAGCCAGTATGTTCGCCAAGGGATCACTCAATGGATACATAACTGGAAAAAGAGAGACTGGAAAACCGCAGACAAAAAACCAGTAAAAAATGCCGATTTATGGAAGCAACTTGATCAAGAAACAGCACGCCATAGCGTAGATTGGCGCTGGGTAAAAGGCCACGCGGGTCATCGCGAAAATGAAATGTGTGATGAATTAGCAAGAACCGCTGCAGAAAACCCATCTGAAGAAGATATTGGCTATCAACCCAATTAACCAGTTATCCAGCATAGAGTCTTGAATGAAAGCCGTTAGTCGGCTTTTTTATGCTTTGTAGGGTGCTGAGTTTTTTTAGGTGATAAAGACCCAGCATGCGCTGTACACCTCGTAGTCAAGCTTGCTCCTACGGGGGAAAATCGTCGTTTTAAGTGCCAGTGTGGTTTAATTGGTTTGATAGGATAAGTGCGCTTTCTCGCGACAATGAAATATTGGCTTCCGGCAGATGATGCCCAGTCACCAAGACTATTCTCTAACCAAGTCCACACCGTTTGATATTTCTTCATCGGAAATAAAGCATAGCTATCACATTGGATAACTTGATAGTTAAGTACCCCTAGCCAATCTTTCATTCGACTTGGCGTGTACATCCTTCCACTCCAAGGTAAGCTGTTTTTCCGCCATGGCATTAAGCTCGCTAAACCCGTTAAGCTAAACGGATTAAAGCCTGAGATAATCAGATAGCCATCATCCATCATCACGCGATCAACTTCTCGAAGTAATCTATGGGGGTCGTTGCTATAATCCAGTTGATGGCTGAGAACTACAACATCAAAACTTTTTTCGACAAAGGGTAAATTATAAACATCCGCAATCACATTATGTAATGGGTTCTGGATATCTAAGTTTACTTGATGTTGAATGTTACAAGTACAGCTAGCAAGCTCACTACTAAGTCCGCCGAGTTTGAGCATATGGTAACCAAAAAGTTTTGGGCACCATTCATCAAGTCTCATTTGAATTGATTCCCTTACCCATTCACCATTATGTAACTGGGACCAAGTATAAGGGCGTTCAAATTTCTTTTGGCTACGCGCGGGCTTCATCAATAATCTGTCTCACTTATTCTGTCTCACTAAAAGTGACTGGAGAACCAATAATGTTACATATCAAAAGCATACCTGCATTTAATGACAATTACATCTGGCTGATTGAAAATAGCGATCGCCGTTGTGCTGTCGTTGACCCAGGTGATGCCGCTCCAGTATTAGAGTATTTGCAAAAACATGAGCTTACTTTAGATGCAATTCTCGTTACGCACCACCACAACGATCACATTGGCGGTGTTCCAGAGTTAGTTAGACAATACCCAGGCATTGATGTCGTGGGACCAAGAAATGAACCAATTCCAACATTGACTCACCCAGTGGAAGATGGCGACCAAATTAAACTATTTGATGAAGTTTTTCTTGTACTAGGTTTAAGTGGACATACTGCAGGACATATTGGCTTTGTAGGAGACGCCAAACTCTTTTGTGGTGATGTCTTATTCTCTGCTGGATGCGGTCGTATTTTTGAAGGAACACCAAAGCAAATGTTTGACTCCCTCAATAAGATCGCAGCCTTACCTCAGGAAACTGAAGTCTATTGTGCTCATGAGTATACGGCTAGTAATGTAGCTTTTGCGTTGGCTGTTGAACCTGATAATGATCTACTTCACCAATATCGAGACAAGGTGAACCGTTTACGAGCCCAGAATCAGTCCACTATTCCTACAACACTCCGACAAGAAAAGTGGATCAATCCATTCTTACGTTATACGCAACCAAGCGTTATAAAATCAGTCTCAAATAGAACTCAAGAAACCGATCCAATCTCTGTTTTTACTGCATTACGTGAGTGGAAGAACGAATTTTAACGATTTGATACTTGTCACTCCTAGGGGGTGGCAAGTATTATCAGCAGCCGTTTATTTAAAAGGCTGTATCATGCGAGTTAAGTACAGCTGGGCATTGGCGCTTCTGCTTTCTGGTTGCCAATTAACTCAGTCAGACAATCAACAACAAGATCCCGAACCAACGAATCAACCTACGCCTGATCACGTCGTCTCATCTGAAACAACGGCTGAACCTGTTATTGAATCAAAAACTCAAATACAAGCACCGATTGTCACTCCACAAGATCAACAGGATGTATGGCAACGTATCGCGATGCAATTGGAGCTCACGGTTCCAGATCATAAAAAAGTCGACTACTACCGTACTTGGTATCTAAAACATCCCAACCATCTTCGCACAGTGTCAAAAAGAGCCGAGCCTTTTCTTTACTTAATAACAGAGAAAATTGAGCAGCGTGACCTTCCATTAGAGCTGGCTTTACTGCCTGTTGTAGAAAGCTCTTTTGATGCCTTTGCATACTCTCATGGCAGTGCTGCTGGTCTATGGCAGTTTATTCCAGGGACCGCTGAATGGTTTGGTCTAAAGCAAGATTTTTGGTACGACGGACGCCGTGATGTTGATGCATCAACGGATGCCGCGCTAGATTACCTGACTTATCTAAACAAACGTTTTGAAGGCAACTGGAACCATGCAATAGCTGCATACAACAGTGGTGGTGGTCGTGTATCAAATGCAATCAAAAGAAATAAAAAACAAGGAAAGCCAACTGATTTCTTCTCTCTAGAATTACCCAAAGAAACCAGTAGTTATGTCCCTAAACTCCTTGCTCTTGCTGATATCGTAGCCAACCAAGAAAAATATGGCTTAGAGATCCCTGCCATTGCGAACGAGCCTGTTCTTCAATTAGTGAATCCGAATGAACAACTCGATCTCGCGATTGCAGCTAAGTACGCTGATATAACCGTGAAAGAGCTACAAGGGCTAAACCCAGCGTATAACCAATGGGCGACAGCACCTGATGGTCCTCATCAACTATTGCTTCCTATCGAATCTATTGAGCGATTCAACCAACAAGTTGAAGAGAATCGCGGCAAAGGCATGAAGCTTGTTCGTTATAAAGTGCAATCTGGGGATAGCCTTAGCGTATTAGCAAACAAATACAGCACCACCAGCAAAGTGATTCGTTCTGCCAATAATATGACCAATAACAATATACGAATTGGTCAGTACCTTATGATTCCAACATCAACCAGTAACGATAATGTATATGCGTTAAGTGCATCAAACCGCTTAACAGCCACACAATCAAAATCTCGTGGGCAATATAAACTGACTCATACTGTTGAGCCTGGAGATAATTTATGGACGATTGCCAGAAAGAATAAAGTTTCACATCAGTCTCTAGCGAAATGGAATGGAATGGGACCTCGAGATACATTACGTGTCGGTCAAGAACTGGTTATTTGGAAAAACGGCTCTGACGGCGCAATAATCCGCACCGTTTTTTACAATGTACGTTCAGGAGATACTATCAGCGGAATTGCTTCAAAATTCAAAGTAAAAAGTGCTGATGTTGTTAAATGGAACAGTTTGAAAAATAAAAAATATCTGCAGCCTGGGCAAAAACTGAAGCTGTATGTTGATGTAACTAAGGTAAGTGTATGAACCCTTCAAGTAACCCGCTCGTGATGTTGTTGGATATATTCCGTTCACCAACATCTTGTTTTTTAGCGCTTCATCAACGTGGAGCTTGGGGATGGCAACCCTACATTGTATTAATATTGAGTCCATTTTTGTTTTGGGGTGCGTATTTTTCAAATGTCGATTTTACTTGGCTAAGTGCTGAGTTATCCCAACAACTTAATCCAGAGCAACTGGAACTATTAGACAGTAATACCCTACTTGCCAGTGAAATTATCAGTGATGTATTTGGTCGTACCCTTGCCGTTCTGATGCTTGCTTTTTGGTTTAACCTCGCGGCAAAGCCAAGTGTCCACCAGCACGGTTACTGGAAGTGGTTTGCAGTATCTTCAGCGGTAATGTTCCCTGCTGTATTGGGTGATATTGCAAGCTACGCCAGTTTAATACTGAAACACGGTAACGTGATGTATTATGCTGCTGATCTTAATAGTTTAAATGGTTTGATTAAGCTTCCATTGACCAATGACTGGTCTCAATTTGCAAGTTCACTACCATTGCTACTACCTTGGTATATTGTTCTAGGGTATTCAGCAGTATTGACATGGACTGAGTTTGAACGCGGTCAAGCACTTGTTATCTCAGCTTTACCTTGGGTTGGTTACTACTTGATCTGGGCTATTTATATTCTAGTTTCTTAATCAAACGATAACCTGGTCATGTAAGGTCATAAACTGTTCGCCCTCCTCGATTTGATTAGTTAACCTTCGCTGAAAAGGTCACCTGTAATGGATTATGGTCAGAAGCGTCCGAAATGGGCGCTTTTGTTTTTTTCACTTCGAGCCCACGATAAAAAACATGATCAAGTGGCAGACCGGTAACAAATTGAGTCCTATTATCAGGCTCAAACGTCACTTCCTGTAAGCCTACCTTCTTTAAAGCTCCTTTTAATACGGTAAACCTAGCTTCACTCCAACTATTAAAATCCCCAGCAAAAATAATTGGTCCCTTATGAACTAGTAACTGATTAGTCAGAACATCTAACTGTTCAAAATAGTCTTCTGTACCAAACGTAAAATTAACAGAATGGATATTAACAACAGCCAATTTTTGCCCGTCACTCAGTTGATATAATGTCCACAAAGCTGATTTAGGTAACTGTAACCACGGCTCTTCATGCGTATAAGCACACGCTTTAATTGGCAAGACTGATGCAAGGTTAAGCACTCCCGCTTGTGTATTAAAAGCTTCAAATGCATTCACTTGGTTTACTCTCCACTCGGAGCTACTAATGTAACTTCTCAGCTCATCGGTCATGCTCGCTTCTTGTAATAAGATCAGCTGGCGATCTTTAGAGAGCTCCTCTAAAGCCTCCTGCCAATTCACTTTATTTTGCTTATAGATATTCCATACTAAGATCGATAAGCCATTAGATACATCAAGAGACTGAGGGGATGATTGAGTAAAACAGCTGTGCTCTGCCACGCCGATTTCATTTAATAAAGAAGAAGCGGTTCGATTTGAGTTTGAGTTTGAGTTTGAGTTTGAGTTTGAGTTTGAGTTAGTGATGATATTTAGCTGTACTTGAGAAGGGACGGTAAAAACAGCTTTGAAAGAAATAAAACTAACAAGAATAATAAGAGCAGCTAAACACGTTAATTTTTTGAGCATAGGTCGATCTACTTAGGAAAGAAAAAGGAGCGATAAACGCTCCTTTCAATAATTCATTTTAAACAGCGTCTTCGTCTTCTTCGCCAGTACGAATACGAACTACACGCTCAACTTCAGTAATGAAGATTTTGCCATCTCCAATTTTTCCAGTTTGAGCTGTTTCAATGATGGTATCCACGCATTGATCTGCAACATCATCTGTCACAACAATTTCTAGTTTTACTTTCGGCAAAAAATCAACCATGTACTCGGCGCCACGATATAATTCTGTATGTCCTTTTTGACGTCCAAAGCCTTTAACTTCTGATACTGTCATGCCTGTAATGCCTACTTCAGCTAACGCTTCACGTACGTCATCCAGCTTAAATGGCTTGATGATGGCTTCAATTTTTTTCATGTTCATCCCTTAAACTCTACGAATATGACTATTATCGGATAGCTATACTAAACATTCAATCAAAAAAGCCAGAGCATAAAGGCTCTGGCTTCCAAAATAATTCATAAATCATAACAGCTTATATAACCATTACGGCTGCCTTTTAGGACAACGTAAAGCTAAGTTACTTCAAACTTGAGTAATACGCCGCTAAATTTGCAATATCTGCATCATTAAGCATAGAAGCCTGAGCTTGCATAACTACGGCTAAACCACCATTACGCTGCTTTGTTTTGTAGGCATTCATTGAAGAAACTAGGTATTGCTCATTCTGACCTTTAAGATTAGGGTAGCCTGGGATAACAGCAATACCGTCAGCTCCGTGACATGCTGCACAAATAGCAGCCTTTGCTTGTCCAGCTGCAACATCACCAGCTGCGAGAGCGTTACCACTTAATAAGCCAAAACCCAAAACCAATCCAAGAGTAATTTTTTTCATTGCTCATTCCATTATTTATTTTTATATAAGATTAAGAGTAATTGTGACATAAATAAAAGTCACTTACTCCAAAGAACCTCACAATCTTGACCTTGATATTTTTGGTCAACAAACACTCCAAGAACAGCAACGACATTTTCACCATCCATAACAATCGGCGTTCGTCTTCTTAACCAACTCGGCACATTATATTCTTGGAATAGTTTCTTCATCTTACGACTATGATTACGCCCAACAGGGTGTGCTACTAAACCTTCAGGGTTAAATATTACCCGCAAACATTCCGCATCTTTTATAACATCAAGCGACAACATTCCAACGCTATCCATTTTATGCTTTCCAAACTTATTTTCGTCAGTTTGTAAGCATATTGAACCGATACGGTCAGGCAATGAGATTAGTTCATTCAGCGAAATTGATTGAGACCAATTTGTGATGTCCTTAGCATTTTTTACTGCATATAATCGCCCTGAATAGCGTCGAATTTCTACACTATTCAATATAAATTTGGGGTTAGCATCATGCTTTGCTTCTGCCACTTCATCCCAAATCAACTGTAGCTGCGTTCTACTTGGCATGGTAAAACCTAATTTTGCCAGCCACATTCGAATTAAGCGTGCACGTAATAACGTCGTTTGATTTTCAAGAAACGTAATATCTAAGCTCTGATCCAGATGATAAGCCTGAGAAAATTGTGGGGCTAAAAGCTCATCAAGTAATTGCTCTTGTTCAGCACATAACTGTGCACTGCGTTGAACTGAAGCACTAAAGCTGGACCACCTTTGTTGGAAGCGAGGAGCAATTTCATGGCGTATAAAGTTTCTGTCAAATCGTAAATCAGTGTTACTTTCATCCTCTACCCAGCTTAAACCTTGCTGATGAGCGAATGCTTCTATATCTGTACGTGAAGCTGCCAAAAGAGGTCTTACTATAAAGGCGTTTCTAAACGGCATTATTTGCGCCATTGAAGAAAGCCCTTTAGGTCCACTTCCTCGCTTTAGCGCTAATAGAAACGTTTCGACCTGATCATCACTGTGCTGCCCTGTAAGAAGAAAATCACCATCATCAAGATATTGGCTAAGTACTTTGTATCTTGCATCTCTTGCTAGTTTTTCTAAACTTTCCCCTGAATTCTCATCTAATGTCACTTTCTCTATAAAAAACGAAATTCCTAATTGATCACACCAAGTTGAGCATTGCTCCGCCCATTCATCGGCATGAGCACTCAGACCGTGATGTACATGTACAGCAATCACTGCAATTGACGGGAACGTTTTTTGATATCTCGAGCTCAACTCAAGCAACACTCTTGAATCGACGCCACCACTAAACGCAATCACAATACGCTTTGGTTGGTGAGTGATAGATTGCATTGCTAATGTAAATGTCTCAAACAAACTCGACATGAAACGCCCTAGAAGTGACTAAAATTAAATAAAGAATAGTTTTAATAATAAAAAAGGGCTGGCACTGAGTCCAACCCTTTCATTCTATCGCTGATTTATATTATTTCTTGATCACCAATACTACTCGATGAACAATGCGACTTGACGATCAATAGTACTTGATGATCAGCAGTAACCGTAACTCATTAAGCGCTGGTAACGACGCTCTAACAAATCATCATTATCAAATTGCTCTAGCTCTTCTAGTTGCTTAACTAGCGTCGCTTTCATATTCTCAGCCATTTGAATAGGGTCACGGTGTGCACCGCCTAATGGCTCAGGAATAATTTCGTCAATCAACTCTAACTCTTTTAAACGCGGAGCGATCAAACCCATAGCTTCCGCCGCTTGTGGCGCTTTATCAGAATCACGCCATAAGATTGAAGCACAACCTTCTGGAGAAATTACCGAGTAAGTTGAGTATTGAAGCATATTGACGTAGTCACCTACACCAATTGCAAGTGCGCCACCAGAACCACCTTCACCAACAACATTACAAATAACTGGGACTTTTAGACCAGCCATTACTTTTAAGTTTTTAGCGATCGCTTCTGATTGCCCACGCTCTTCAGCATCAACACCAGGATATGCACCAGCTGTGTCAATAAACGTAATGATTGGCATATTAAAACGTTCTGCTGTTTCCATTAAGCGCAAAGCTTTGCGGTAACCTTCAGGTTTCGGCATACCGAAATTACGTTTTACTTTTTCTTTTGTCTCGCGACCTTTCTGATGACCAATAACCATCACAGGACGACCATTCAGACGAGCCATACCACCGACAATCGCTTTGTCGTCAGCAAAAGCACGGTCACCCGCAAGCTCTTCAAATTCAGTAAAAGCGTGCTCTAAATAATCTAAAGTATATGGACGCTGTGGGTGACGAGCCAATTGAGCGACTTGCCAAGCACCTAAGTCACTAAATACTTTTTGTTTAAGCTCTAAGCTTTTTTTCTCTAGTTGTGCGATTTCTTTGTCTAGATCTACCGCTGTGTCACCACCATGACGAGAAACGTCACGTAGCGCTTCAATTTTTGCTTCAAGTTCAGCGATAGGCTTTTCAAATTCTAGAAAGTTCAGGCTCATCTATGAATCCTTGTTGATTCAGCTCTCAAGTAAGTGGAGCTAAATTTAGTTAAATTCGAGTTCTACTTGGTTATTTCCAAGCAGCTGTTTTAATTCATCAAGCAATGTATCACTTGGCGTTACACGCCATTCTGTGCCCAAAGTTAACCGCGCTCTAGCGTCGGCACGCTGGTAGTATACATTGACTGGGACTGTTCCGGCTCTATACGGTTCTAAGATTTGACCAAAGCGTTCAAAAAATTGACCCGTTATTTGGGATTCTTCAATTGATATTGATAATCCTCGAGCATATTTTTCGCGGGCGCTTCCTAAGTCCATCACCTCGCGCGCGGACATTTTAAGGCCACCGTTGAAGTCATCAAAGCTGACCTGTCCAGAAACGACCACAATTTTGTCTTTTTCTAGTAATTCTGCGTACCTATCTAAGGCATCAGAGAATAACATGACTTCCATTCGGCCTGATCGGTCATCTAAAGTCATCAATCCGATACGAGTTCCACGCTTTGTCGTCATGACTCGCGCGGCAATAACTAAACCTGCGATGGTCAGTGATTGATCTCGTCTTGTTGGAGTTGCATCATTTAAGCGACAGCTCGTATATTTAGCTAACTCTTTAATATACGCATTAACTGGGTGACCGGTTAAGTATAAGCCCAGTGTCTCGCGTTCCCCTTCTAGCCATACTTTTTCAGGCCATTTGAGAACTTGCGTATATTTATGTTCCACTTCTTCTGGCGCATCAGTTAACACACCAAACATATCCGATTGACCGAAAGATTCAGCATGATGATGCTGGCTCGCCGCTTTCACCGCATCTTTAAGTGATGCCATCATTGCAGCTCGGTGAGGACCTAATCTATCAAGCGCGCCCGAATAAATCAGCTTTTCTATCACACGCTTGTTAACTTTTTTCAAGTCAATGCGAGCACAGAAATCAAATAGGTCTTTAAAATACCCGCCTTTTTCTCTAGCTTCAATGATCGCTTCAATCGGACCTTCACCTACACCTTTGATAGCTCCGATACCGTAAACAATCGCTCCTTCTTCATCAACATTGAATCGATAAAGTCCTGAGTTAATATCTGGTGGAAGCAGCTTGAGCTTCATTCTGATACATTCATCAACTAAGCCGATTACTTTCTCTGTGTTATCCATATCAGCAGTCATTACTGCAGCCATGAATTCAGCAGGGTAATGCGTTTTTAACCATAATGTTTGATACGAAACCAGTGCGTAAGCCGCTGAGTGAGATTTATTAAAGCCGTAACCTGCGAATTTTTCTACTAAGTCGAAGATCTTCATCGACAGTTCGCCATCTACACCGTTTGCTATTGCACCATCTTTGAAAGTGCCACGCTGCTTTGCCATTTCTTCAGGCTTTTTCTTACCCATCGCACGACGTAGCATATCTGCGCCACCTAGCGTATAACCCGCTAAGATCTGTGCAATTTGCATTACCTGTTCTTGGTATAGAATGATTCCGTATGTCGGATCCAATGTTTCTTTTAGTGATTCGTGCTGCCACGTTTCATCAGGATAAGAAACCGCTTCTCTACCATGTTTACGGTCGATAAAGTTATCTACCATGCCTGATTGCAGTGGACCAGGACGGAATAAAGCTACCAATGCGATAATATCTTCAAAACAGTCTGGTTGAAGGCGCTTGATCAGATCTTTCATACCACGAGATTCCAATTGGAATACAGCCGTAGTTTCAGAGTTTTGCAAAAGGTTAAATGACGCTTGATCATCTAGAGGAATCGAGTCTATTCGTATAGGGTCTTTCCCTTCTTTAGCCAAGCGAGGGTTAACCAAACCTAAAGCCCAATCGATGATGGTAAGTGTACGTAAACCTAAGAAATCGAACTTAACTAAGCCCGCCGTTTCTACATCATTCTTATCAAATTGAGTAACCGGGAAGTTGCCTTCCGCGTCGGCATAAATTGGGGCAAAATCAGTGATCGTGGTGGGTGAAATTACAACACCACCAGCATGTTTGCCTGCGTTTCGCGTACAACCTTCTAGAATCCGGCACTTATCGATCAGTTCACGAACTTCTTCATCACCATCATAAAGCTCAGGCAATGCGGGTTCTGCTAGAAATGCTTTTTCTAGAGTCATGCCAGGATCAGGCGGAACCAGTTTTGAAATTCGGTCAACGAAACCAAATGGATGACCAAGCACACGACCCACATCTCGGATTACCGCTTTTGCAGCCATAGTACCGAACGTGATGATCTGGGATACCGCATCTCGACCATACATTTCAGCTACGTGATCAATAACTTGATCACGCTTATCCATGCAGAAATCGATATCGAAATCTGGCATAGATACACGTTCTGGGTTCAAGAAACGTTCGAAGAGGAGATCATATTCAAGTGGATCAAGGTCTGTGATATCAAGAGCATAAGCAACCAAAGAACCAGCACCAGAACCTCGTCCAGGTCCTACAGGTACATCATTGTCTTTTGACCATTGGATGAATTCCATTACGATCAAAAAGTACCCTGGGAACCCCATGTTATTGACAACTTCAAGTTCTATTTTTAGGCGGTCGTCGTATTCAGGTCTGCGTTCTTCACGGACTTTTTCATCTGGAAATAAGAACGCCAAACGTCGTTCTAAACCTTCTTCTGATTTTTTGATTAAGAAGTCTTCAATTGCCAAACCTTCGGTAGGAAAGTTTGGTAGAAAGTATTCACCTAACCTAACTGTCACATTACAGCGCTTAGCAATCTCAACACTATTTTCTAAAGCTTCAGGAATATCAGAAAACAGTTCGCACATCTCTTCTTCAGTTCGAAGGTATTGCTGCGGGCTGTAGTTCTTAGGTCGGCGAGGATCAACAATGGTATAGCCGTCATGAATCGCAACACGAATTTCATGTGCGTCAAATAGGTCTTCTGTTAGAAAAACAACTTCATTGGTAGCAACCACAGGAAGTTCAGTTTGCTCTGCCAACTCTAGGGCAAAATGCAGATAAGACTCTTCGTCTGGGCGTCCAGTTCGAATTAATTCAAGGTAGAAGCGATCGGCAAAATGTGTTTGATAAAACTCAACACAGCTTTCAGCCAATTCTTGGTTACCTTTTAAAAGAGCTTTACCAATTTCACCTTCTTTAGCACCAGATAAAATGATCAGCCCTTCTGCATTCTCAACCAACCATTCTTTATCTATGACAGGTTGATGCTGAACATGACCTCTCAAATAGGCTTTAGAAATCAATAATGTGAGGTTGTTATAACCTTTATTGTCGGTAGCTAATACTGTGAGCTTAGTAAGCTCCTCACCAAATTCAGCGGATTGCATTAAGAAATCTGCACCAATGATTGGCTTAACCCCACACCCATGGGCAGTACCGTAAAACTTCACCAAACCACAAAGGTTAGTGAAGTCGGTAAGAGCTAATGCTGGCATGCCCATTTCAGCGACTTTTTTAACAAGGGGTGGCACTTTAGAGAGACCATCCACCATTGAAAAATCACTGTGTACGCGCAGGTGAACAAATTTCGGATCTGACATTATTATTCCTGAGTTCTAGACGTTCTCGCCTAGGGTTCTAACTGGGTGTATTCTATTTTTTTACGTACTGGCTAAACAAGGTTAATCTAAACCTAAAATACGCTTAACCGGTTTAAAACTTTTACGGTAATGCTCGGTTACGCCATGTTTCTCAATTGCTTCAAAATGCGCTTTAGTCGGATAACCTTTATGCTTAGCAAAGCCAAACTCCGGGTGCAGCTTATCTAATTCTTCCATCTCTTGGTCACGAACTACTTTCGCAATAATTGAAGCGGCACTGATTTCCGCGACTCTTAAATCGCCTTTTACAACGGCAATACCATCCATTGGTAAATCAGGTACCCTATTACCATCAATTAAAGCAAGATCAGGCTGAGTAGCTAACCCTGCTATCGCTCTTTGCATTGCGATCATGGTTGCTTGCAAAATGTTCCATTCGTCAATTTCTTGTGGAGAACATCGTCCAACAGACCAAGCTAACGCCTTTTCTTTGATCTCTGGGAAAAGGGCCAGTCGCTTCTTCTCAGAGAGCTTTTTGGAGTCATTCAACCCTTCAATTGGGTTGTTTGGATCAAGAATAACAGCAGCAGTCACAACATCCCCGACCAGAGGACCTCTTCCAACTTCATCAATACCAGCAATCAGCTGATAACCTGATGGATATTCAAAAGGTGGAAGTTCTTTTTTATCTTTCGCTGCCATTTTATTTCTCTATTAATTTTAGAACTGCGTTCGCAGCTTGTTGGTCGGCATCTTTTTTGATCCATTGATGCATTTCAGTAAACTTCGCTATCAATTCAGAATTATCATTAGAAAGCACTTTATCCATTGCTGGGTATAAGAAGTCTGGGTGACACTCTTCTTGAATGAACTCTTTAACTAACTCTTCACCGGCTAGAACATTTGGAAGAGACACAAACTCTGTAATCGACAACTTCTGAGCTATCCACCCAGTGAGTTTATTAACTTGATAACCCACAACCATAGGGCGTTTGATCAACATACATTCTAATGCAACAGTTCCTGATGCAAGCAATACCGCATCTGCTGCTGTGATGACATTACGCGCCGTATCTTCAACGATCACAAAATCTAATTCAGGGGCTGTTGCTCGCCAAATATCTATAAACTGCTGTTTACGCTTTTCATTAACGGCTGCAACTACAAAACCTATCTCGGGATATTTTTGCTGAATGCGTTGGCAAGTTTCAATAAATGGCTTAGCAATTAATGCTACTTCACCACCACGGCTGCCTGGTAAAACGGCTACCCACTGCTTGTCAGTTTCTAACTGTAAGTATTCACGAGCTTGGTGTTTGTCCGACTGTAATGGAATCGCATCAGCTAATGTATGACCAATAAACTCACATGCAACGTTATATTTGTCGTAGAAAGCCTTTTCAAAGGGTAAAAATGCAAGAACCAGATCCGTTGCTTTATCAATTTTGAAAATTCGCTTCGGACGCCAAGCCCACACTGAAGGGCTCACATAATGAACCGTCTTTATACCCGCATTTTTCAAATCTAATTCTAGTCTCAGATTAAAATCAGGAGCATCGATACCAACAAAAACGTCTGGTGGGTTTTGAGTAAAATACTTAACCAGTTCGGCCTTAACTTTCAGCAGCCTAGGCAGTCGACCTAATACCTCAACTAACCCCATAACAGCTAACTCTTCCATATCAAAAAGAGAGTCGCAGCCTAACGCATTCATTTTAGGACCACCGATACCAACAAACTCTGCGTTAGGGTATTTAGATTTGATCGCTTTGATGAAACCTTCACCTAGGGTATCCCCAGAAAGTTCACCCACGACGATACCAACTCTTATTGGTCTAGAGTCTACATTAATGTCTGCAGATAATGTTTGAGACTGCTGCTGTGTCATTGTTCTTCCTAAATTCATCCAAGCTTAAAACAAAAAAGATCGCTCAATAGTAGGCGATCTTTTCTTTACTCCAATTCAAATCGCTATCGAATAATACCGCGTTCTGAACTTTCAAGCATATCCAACATAGGGGTAATTGAAGGAAATTCTTCTGCCATCTCAGTAAGAGTGACCTTAGCTTCCTCTAAAGTTTTACCTGAACGGTATAACTCTTTGTACGCTTTCTGTAGTGCTCGGATTTCTGGTTTCTCAAAACCGTTACGCTTCAAGCCCACTAGGTTAAGACCAAATGGCGCTGCATGGTTACCCTGCGCAAGCACGTACGGTAGTACATCTTGAACAACCGCAGAACAACCGCCAATGTACGCATAAGCGCCAATTGAACAGAACGGGTGAATCGCAGAAAGAGCCATCACACCAGCGTAATCACCAACTGTAACGTGACCACCAAGGATAGCGTTGTTACCAATGTGAGTGTGGTTACCAACGATTACATCGTGCGCTACGTGAGCATTTACACAAAGTAAGTTGTCGTCACCAATCACTGTGGTTGCTTTGTCTTGAGTCGTACCACGGTGGATCTGAACGGCTTCACGAATCACGTTACGATCGCCGATCACTACCGTTGTTTCTTCGCCACCGTATTTTTTATCTTGGTTTTCTTCGCCGATAACCGCATTAGGGAAAATTCGGTTCTCTTTACCAATCGTAGTGTGACCTTTGATTACAACATGTGACATCACTTCAGTGTCATCACCAATCGTTACATTACCCGCAATATAAGTAAATGGACCTACAGACACATTAGCACCAATAGTCACATCACCTTCAATTACGGCTGCTGGATGAATTTTTGCGGTTTCATGAATCATATTAAAACTCTCTACGAGCACACTTAAGTTCAGCTGAACACACCACGTCGCCGTCAACTTTGGCAACACCAGTAAATGAAGCAATACCACGTCGTTCTTTCAAAAATTCAACTTCAATCACTAGCTGGTCACCAGGAACAACAGGCTTACGGAATTTAGCTTTATCGACACTCGCAAAATAGTACAGTTCATTTTCAGATGGCGCACCAAACGATTTAAATGCCAATAAGCCAGTCGCTTGAGCCATAGCTTCCAAAATTAGAACACCTGGGAATACTGGTAATTGTGGAAAGTGGCCAGTGAATTGAGGCTCATTCACAGAGACATTCTTAATAGCTGTTAGCGTTTTAGCTTCATCGAAGTTAGTCACACGATCAATCATTAAGAATGGGTAGCGATGAGGAAGTAGCTCCTGAATTTCAGTAATATTCATCGTTTTCTGTTCAGTAGTCAAAGTCGTATTCCTATTTGGATTCTTTATTCAATTATGAGGATTATAAACGAAAAAGGCCCGCCTTTCGCGAGCCTTTTATTAGAAAATGGAATTATGATTCCACATTCTTTTCGATTTGCTTTTCGACAGTTTTTAAACGCTTGTTCATTTCATCAATACGATGGACGTGAACCGCTGTCTTGCGCCAGTCTTTATTGGATTGCAATGGAATGCCAGACGAGTACATACCTTTTTCAGTAATATTACGCATCACCATCCCCATTCCAGTAATGGTTACTCCGTCAGTGATTTCAATGTGTCCATTAATCACACAACCACCACCAACGATGCAGTATTTACCTAGGCTTGTACTGCCAGCAATAATAGTACCACCCGCAATCGCTGAACCATATCCGATGTGCACGTTATGGGCGATTTGAAGTTGGTTATCAAGAATAACGTTATCTTCGATAATCGTATCATCCAGAGCACCACGGTCTATAGTAGTACACGCACCAATCTCAACTCGATTGCCTACTTGAACAGAGCCAATTTGTGGAATCTTAATCCACTCGCCTTTTTCATTCGCATAGCCAAAACCATCAGATCCAATAACAGTGCTTGATTGAACTAAACAAGCTTCACCCAAAACCACATCATGGTAGATACTGACGTTTGCCCAAAGCTTAGTTCCAGCCCCAATTTTTGCATTCTTACCAATGAAACACCCGGCTCCAATAACAGAGTTATCGCCAAGTACAGCACCAGTTTCAATCACAGCATTAGCGCCAATTGAAACATTAGTACCAATAGTCGCAGTGCTTGCAATAACGGCAGAGTCTGCGATTTCACAAGCGGGAGCCGGTGTGGTGTCCATAACCTGTGACACCTTTGCAAAAGCAATATACGGGTCATCGACAACAATTGCGTTACTAGAACATAGCTCTAATTCACTAGACTTAACCATTACGGCTGATGCATTACAACTTGCTAAATGCTTACTGTATTTAGCATTAGAAAGGAATGTAATATCCCCTTCTTTTGCTTTATCCATTGGAGCGATTGCTGAGATGATCGCATCACCATCACCGTGAAGTTCACCACCAGTGATTGTTGCTATTTCGGCTAAAGTCAGATTTTTCATAAATTATTTCAGTGCTTTAATTACTTTTTCAGAGATATTGTATTCAGGTTTGCCGTACTGCATTGCTTGAATATCCACAACAAGATCGTAGCCTTCTTTCTCGGCCACTTTTTGCACAGCATCTTGAATCACTTTAAACAGTTTTTGCTTTTCTTGAGCTTCGCGACGTTGACTCGCTTTCTCTAAAGCCTGAGCTTTAATTTTATACTTGCTGTCTAGTTGACCAATTTCGATACGAAGTTTTTCTACTTCATCAGGCCCTAGTAGCTCGCCATCACGCTTCAGCTTCTCAATTTTAGTTTTAGCTTCTACTTGGATACTTTGAAGCTCTGCCGCTTTATCTTTAAATTCTTCCTGCATTTTCTGAAGAACAACTTCACGCTGAGGCAAAGCTTGAAATACTTGAGCAGTGTTAACATATCCAACTTTTTGTGCAGCTTCTGCAGCTGTTGCAAAGAAAGATGAACTCAGTACTACAAGACCTAGGCCTGCTGCTTTAATCATTTTATTCAAAATATTGTCCTTTAAATTTTAGAAAGTTCTACCAATGGTGAATGTAAAGAATTCTTCATCATCACCTTCGTAAATTTTTGTTGGTTTAGCAATTGAGAAAACAAGTGGTCCCATTGGTGACATCCACTGTAAAGCTGCACCATATGAAGCTCGGTAATTCGTTGGATCTGAGTAATCGTAATAATACTGACCACCAGATGTTATCTGACTACTGCTTTGATAATTAAACTCAGTATCCCAGACACTAGCCATATCGAAGAAAACACTGGTTCTAATTTGGCTACGAGCTTCATCAGACGCAAATGGTGTTGGAACAATAAGTTCTAAACTTGCTAATGCTACTGCATTACCACCAACAGAATCATCGGTTACCGATGTGTGGTTAGGGTTATTACCGCCACCATCAGCATACACAGCTTTTGGACCTGCAGAGTTCGAACCAAAACCACGTAAAGTTGTAAAGCCACCTGCGTAGTAGTTTTCATAGAATGGGAACAAGTTGTCGTTACCATCCGTTTGACCATAACCATTACCGTAGCCTAAACGACCACGCATCAACAGAGTGAACTCATGTTTTTTGGTCAGGGGAATGTAATGTTTTACATCATACTGCGCTTTAAAATATTGAACATCTGAACTAGGTACCGTCATTTTAAAGAACGCACGTTGATGGTTACCAGCAGTTGGGAAAAAACCACGGTTTAAGTTATTACGCGTCCAAGAGATATTGACATCAAAATCGTTTACTAAAATATTTTCGTCACCATACTGGCCAATACTTTTAGCAAATTGTTCAACTTGAATATAAGTCGGGACATTACCGATCTTGTTATGCGTATAACCAACACCAAGGTCAATACGATTCAGCTCATCCATAGGGAAACCCCATGTTAAGCTTGTGCCATAACTTTCATTGGTATAGTCAACAATACCCGCTTCAGAAGCTTCAAATGTATTGTAGAAAATCTTACCACCAAGACTTACACCATCTAGCGTCCAGTAAGGGTCTCGATAGTCCAAGCTTACATTTTTCTGGTAGTCATTCATCATCGCGCTGATACCAACACGATCACCAGAGCCTGCAAAGTTATCCTGCTGTAAACCAACTTGGAAACTCACACCCGACTCAGTACCGTAACCGACACCAAAGTTAACACTGCCAGAGTTTGCTTCTTTGACGTTGTAAACCAAATCGACTTGGTCTTCACTTCCAGGCACTCGAACCGTTTGTACATCAACCGTTTCAAAGAAACCTAAACGATTCAAACGACCTTTACCGGTATCAATAGCTTTTGAGTTTAACCAACTACCTTCCATTTGACGCATTTCACGGCGCAAAACTTCATCTTTCGTTGAGTTATTCCCTGAGAAACGAATATCGCGTACATAGATACGACTTCCAGCTTCAACATTGATAACAAGTGATACTTCATTTGTTTCATCATTAAATTCAGGGATAGTGCGAACCTGAGGATATGCATAGCCAGATTCACCAAGAACTCGCTTCACGTCCTCTTCTAAGCTTGTCACTCTAGAACCGTTATAGGTATCACCATCTTCAAATGGAACCAGAGCTTTAAAATCGTCTTCACGTCCGATTAGCTCACCACGAAAAGAGACATCTTTTACCGTGTAAGCTTCACCTTCATCAAGCCCAAGGGTAATGTAAACCCCTTTCTTATCTGGAGAGATCGCAACCTGAGTAGAGTCGACTTTAAACTTCAAGTAACCGCGATCTAAGTAGTAAGATTTTAGAGCCTCAATATCACCAGCTAGTACTTGCTTCTGATATTTTTCATCAGCCAGGAAGTTCCACCAAGCAACATCTACATTTAAGTTAAAGCGACCAAGTAAATCAGCATCTGAATAAACTTCATTACCAATGAAGTTTATTTGCTGAATCTTTGCAGATACACCTTCAGTAAAAATGAATTTTAGATCTGAACGATTACGAGGTAGTGGAGTAACAACCGCCTTTACCGTTGCGTTGTACTTACCAACACTGTAGTAGAAATCTTCCAGACCTTTTTCGATATTACTTAACGTCGTTCTATCTAAAGCTTCACCTTCACGTACACCTGAAGCATCTAGGTTCTGTTGAAGTTGCTCTTCTTTTATCGCTTTATTTCCTGAGAATGAAATGCTGGCAATTGTTGGTCGCTCTTTAACTTGAACAATCAAAGCCCCTTCATCGCGCAGTACTTTTACATCTTCAAAGTTACCAGAGGCATATAATGCTCGAATAATTTCTGACACATCATTCGGGCTTAATTCATCACCAATACGAACTGGCATCTTCAATAAAGCAGCACCTAAAGCAACACGCTGTAAGCCTTCAATTTGAATATCTTGAACTACAAAATTTTGTGAGCCGTTCGCAGCGACGCTTGTTGCCAAGAGGCTTGCGAACAGGATTTTCTTAATCGCCATACTTATTCTAATTATTCCTTGCTACTACTAAAGCCTGTGAGAAACCATTCACAGACGAGTAAAATCGTTAAATATTGCTAGAGCCATGAGGGAGAAAATAATCGCCCCTCCCAGTCGATATCCCATTTCCTGAATTTTTTCAGGTACTGGCTTACGAGTGATTGCTTCAATAGCGAAAAAGAGTAAATGCCCACCATCTAACATCGGCAGTGGAACTAAATTTATAATACCTAAATTGACACTTATTAAGGCTAAGAAGCCTAAAAAGTACACCAATCCATAATCAGCAGTAGTGCCTGCACCTTTAGCAATTGAAATCGGTCCGCTCAAATTATTGAGACCTACATCGCCAACAATTAATTTTTTTAGCATACTCGCGGTAAGCCCAATGACTTGCCCAGTTTTATCTATCGCTTTGCCAATAGATTCAATTACACCAAATTGTAATTCAAAGCGATAATTTTCAGGCCACTCTGCGACTTCAGGAGCAATGCCAGCATAACCAATACTTGTACCGTCAGCTGCGTTACGGCTATTTGGGGTCAAAGCCAGCTCGACTTCATACCCATTTCGCAATACAACTACTTCTATAGTTTTGTTGGGATTAGAACGAATAAGCTCAACGACTGACTGCCAGCGCTCAATCTTCTGTCCATCGATTGCAACTATATTATCTCCCGCCTCAAAGCCAGCTTGCTTAGCTGCACCATCTTCAATCACTTGAGCTAATACCGTTGATATTTCAGGGGTGTAAGGCAAAAAGCCTAATGATCCCATCGCGGATTCTGTCTCTGGGTTAAATTTCCATTCAGAAGTATCAACCACTATATGCTGTTCTACACCAATATTATCAGGTGAGGTTACAGTCATTGCTATTGATTCGTCACCGATATGAGAAATCAAACCCATATTTACAGATTCCCAATCAGCGGTTTTGATTCCTGAAATAGATTTAAGTTCCATTCCCGTTTCAATTCCTGACTGTGCTGCAATAGACTGAGGAGTAACTTCACCGATAACGGGCTTTACCGCAGGAATACCGATGAGGAAAACAAGCCAATATGCAAAAATAGCAAAAATAAAATTAAATGCAGGTCCCGCTGCAACGATTGAGCTTCGCTTCCACAAAGGCTTTTTATCAAAGGCATATTGATGTTGGCTAGCAGGGACATCATCGACCCGGCTGTCTAGCATTTTCACGTATCCACCTAGAGGAATAATAGAAAGGCTATATTCAGTGCCGTCACGTCCAACTTTACTCCAAATTGATTTACCAAAACCAATTGAGAATTTTTCAACTTTTACGCCACAGCGTCTAGCGACCCAAAAATGACCATATTCATGCACGGCAACCAGAATGCCCAGAGCGACTATAAAGGAGGCAAAGTTCCATAAAACTCCTGTCATGATAGATTCTCTTCAATATATTTAACGGCAAATTTACGCGATATATTATCTAGCTCTATCAAGCTTTCCAAGCTATCTAACTCATCAGAGCCATATTGTTCGCAGACTTTGTTCATTACATGCTCATTGATCATGGCAATTTGTGTAAATTTAATTGCAGAGTTTAAAAAAGCATCAACAGCAATCTCATTGGCTGCATTAATTGCAGTGGTAGCATGTTGGCCTTTATAGCAAGCATCTATTGCCAATTTAAGGCAAGGATAGCGTGCAAAATCAGGTTCAAGAAAAGTTAACTCACCCACTTTTGTAAAATCTAAAGCTTGAACGCCGGCCTCAATTCTATCAGGGTAAGATAGAGATAAGGCAATAGGCGTTGCCATATCTGGCTCCCCCATCTGCGCAAGGACAGAGCCATCTTTATATTGAACCATGGAATGGATAACAGACTGTGGGTGAATAATGACTTTTAGCTGTTCTTCAGAAGCGTTAAATAGCCACTTAGCCTCGATAAACTCTAAGCCTTTGTTCATCATGGTTGCAGAGTCTACAGATATCTTGGGACCCATCGACCAATTAGGATGAGCAATAGCTTGCTCTGGGGTGACAGTATCGAGGTCTTTAACTTCGGTGTATCGAAAAGGTCCGCCAGAGCCTGTCAGCAAAATATGGTTAACACCATGCTCTTTAAGATCACAATAGCCTAAATTCGTCTGAACCTTCTCACTTAAGCACTGAAAAATTGCATTATGCTCACTGTCTACAGGCAGAAGCTCCGCACCATATTGTTTAACTGCATCAATAAATAGCTGACCAGACATAACCAAAGCTTCTTTATTGGCAAGTAACACTCTCTTACCAGCCTTTACTGCAGCCATTGTTGGAAGTAACCCAGCAGCGCCAACAATTGCAGCCATAACGGTATCGGACTCTTCAAGAGAAGCAATCTGACACATTCCTTCCGGTCCTGAAAGAACTGAGGTATCAAGGTTATTCGATTTGAGAGTATCAGCTAGCTTGCTAGCGGCTTCAGGACAAGCCATAGCGACATACTTAGGCTTCCATCTGTCGATCAATTCGATCATCTTCTCGACATTGGAGCCAGCTGCTAAACCAATTACTGAATATTGCTGAGGGTTTTGTTCAACAACTTTTAATGTACTCGTTCCTATAGAACCAGTAGCGCCAAGAATCGTTATATATCGCATTGCGTATGACCGTTGAGATGTAATAAAGGGCAGAATGTCTGCCCTTATTTATTAGAATGCTAGATAAAGCAGAGCAAAGACAGGGAAAGCAGCGGTTAAACTGTCAATTCTATCTAATATGCCACCATGGCCTGGAATAAGATTACTGCTGTCTTTTATCCCGGAGACTCGTTTGAACATACTTTCAACAAGGTCGCCAAGCACAGAAATCACTACAGTTATTAATGTAATAACAACCATGTGAACAGGGCTAGTAAATTGAATATCAAACATGCCAGCAAAGATCCACGCAATGACTAAAGCAGTGATAATCCCGCCAATTAAACCCTCAATAGTCTTATTAGGGCTGACCGATGGCGCCATTTTTCGTTTACCAATACTCTTTCCAGTGAAGTACGCTCCACTATCAGCAGCCCAAACGATAAAGCAAACAAACATCACTAACTTTGCGCCGTGGTAAGGATCTACGCTGATATTTGTCGCTCTTAAAATAATGATACTCCAAAAAAATGGGAGTAATGTTAGTAGACCAAAGCTGTGCCTCAATATCGTTGATTGTTGCCATGAAGGTAAAGATTTAGGATAGCTAATGGCTAATCCACTGGCTATTATCCACCAGATAAACCCAGCACTTAAGATGGCATAATGGGCACTTGAAATGTCATTTAAACTGAATGCATCGAAGGGGATAAATACGAGGCTAAGCGCACTAATAGCAACAGTAGGTACAAGTGCGAGATATCGAGATTTGCTTTCAACAAATTGAGTCCACTCCCAAAAACCTAAAATGGTTATGGCAGCAAGGGCCAAAATAAAATGGGGCAGAGCTAACTCAAAAATGCCTAGAATAACTAGGGGAGCTAAAATCAACGCTGTAATAATTCGTTGTTTCAAACTTATAAATCCTTATTCGGTTTCCATCAATGCTTTGACTTGTTCGCCTGTACATCCAAATCGACGCTCTCGATTAATAAACCAAGTAACGGCTTCAACAAGGCTATCTTCATTAAAATCAGGCCAGTATTGTTCCGTAAAATACATCTCGGCATAAGCGAGTTGCCACAGCATAAAATTACTAATTCGGCATTCACCACTAGTACGAATCAACAGATCAACTTCTGGAATATCAGACATGGTTAGATGTTGTGTAATCAAAGACTCGTCAATAGCCTCTACATCTAAGCTCCCAGCTTGTACTTTTTGAGAAATCGATTTCACCGCCTGTTGGATATCCCATTTACCACCATAATTAGCAGCAATATTAATAACCATACCGGTATTAGTACTGGTTAGAGTTTCAGCTTCTTCAATTTTTTTTTGTAAACGTTCATTGAAGCGACTTTTGTCGCCAATAACTCTAAGTTGTAAGTTATTTTTGTGTAGCTTTTTTACTTCGCTGGATAAAACGGTAATAAAAAGCTCCATCAGCACACCAACTTCAGCTTCAGGTCGACGCCAGTTTTCACTACTAAAAGCGAATAAAGATACAGCTTTAATACCTAGTTTAGCGGCTGAAGAAATGGTTTTTCTGACTGCTTTTACGCCATTTTTATGGCCAAAGACACGTGGCTTGCCTTGAGCTTTAGCCCAACGACCATTGCCATCCATAATGATAGCAATATGCTTAGGAAGGGAATCTGAGAATACTTGAGAATTATGCATAAAAGAGTGAACTACATTCTAACAGCTGGACAGATTAGCATAAAAAAACGCTGAACTGTGTGAGTGCAGCGTTTTTCCAACATAAAGAATAAGGAAAATTAAACTTCCATCAACTCTTTTTCTTTACCAGCTAGTACTTCATCTACATTTTTTACTGCAGCATCAGTTAGCTTTTGAATTTCGTCTTGTGCTTTACGATCTTCATCTTCAGAAATTTCTTTGTCTTTCAGAAGTGCTTTTAGATCGCCATTTGCGTCACGACGGATGTTACGGATAGCAACACGGCCACCTTCAGCTTCGCCACGAACGATTTTAACTAGGTCTTTACGACGCTCTTCCGTTAGCGGTGGAAGTGGAACACGGATAACTGTACCAGCAGACATAGGGTTTAGACCTAGGTCAGACGACATGATTGCTTTTTCAACAAGAGGCGTCAGTGTTTTATCAAATACAGTGATCGCTAGAGTACGTGCGTCTTCAGCAATAACGTTAGCAACTTGGGTCAAAGGCGTTGGAGCACCGTAGTACTCAACAGTCAGACCAGAAAGTAGGCTCGGGTGAGCACGACCTGTACGAATCTTTTGCAGGCTGTTTTTTAGTGCATCAACACTTTTTACCATGCGCTCTTGAGCGTCTTTTTTGATTTCGTTAATCACAATTTCACCTTGATTATGTTCTTTCTTCAAGAAAGCTTTTTATTTGGAGTGATAAGGATAAGCCTACCAAAGTGTAAACCTCAGTAGGCCCGAAAAATTAGTCAGCATCGCTGATTAATGTACCTTCAGTTTCACCCATAACCACGCGACGTAGTGCGCCTGGTTTATTCATGTTAAATACACGGATTGGCATTTTATGATCACGAGCTAGTGTAAATGCAGCCAAATCCATTACTTTCAATTCTTTCTCAAGAATCGTGTTGTAAGACAAAGTATCATACAGCTCTGCGTCTGGGTTTGCTACTGGGTCAGCAGTAAATACACCATCAACTTTCGTCGCTTTTAGAACTACGTCAGCTTCAATTTCGATACCACGTAGACACGCAGCAGAATCTGTAGTGAAGAATGGGTTACCTGTACCAGCAGAGAAGATCACAACGCGGCCTTGGCGCAGTTGGCTGATTGCATCTGCCCAGTTGTAATCGTCACACACACCTTTAAGCGGAATAGCAGACATTACACGTGCGTTTACGTAGGCACGGTGCAAAGCATCACGCATTGCAAGACCGTTCATTACCGTTGCAAGCATACCCATGTGGTCGCCTACTACGCGGTTCATGCCAGCTTCAGCAAGGCCTGCACCACGGAAAAGGTTACCACCGCCGATAACCACACCAACTTGAACACCAAGTTCTACCAATTCTTTCACTTCTTGAGCCATACGATCAAGGATCGTTGGATCAATACCAAAACCTTCTTCGCCTTGTAGGGCTTCACCGCTAAGTTTTAACAGGATACGTTGATACGCTGGTTTAGGGTTCGTAGTCATGGAGTTTACCTTTCAAAAAGTTGATGATTAACAGTCATGGATGAAAACTAAATGCTCAAAGCAATTTTCATTCATAACGGCTAAATTCTAAAATATGACCTAATATTCGTTGAAAAAGTACTAGTCATAAAAAGACCGTAGCAATGGCCACGGTCTTTATTCAATCAATACACTAAGGATTAACCTTGTTGTACCGCTGCAACTTCGTCTGCGAAGCTCATTTCAGCAGCTTTCTCGATACCTTCACCAACTTCTAAACGAACGAAGGTAGATACTGATGCGCCTTTCTCTTTAAGAATGTCAGCAACAGTTTTCTTAGGTTCCATGATGAAAGCTTGACCAGTAAGAGATACTTCGCCCGTGAATTTCTTCATACGGCCGATAACCATTTTCTCAGCGATCTCTTGAGGCTTGCCTTCGTTCATAGCGATTTCTACTTGAACAGCTTTCTCTTTTTCTACTACGTCAGCAGGTACGTCAGATGGGTTAACGTACTCAGGCTTAGAAGCAGCAACGTGCATAGCGATGTGCTTAAGCGTTTCAGCTTCGCCTTCACCAGCAACAACAACACCGATTTTTTCGCCGTGACGGTAAGAAGCTAGTGCTACACCTTCAACAAGCTCAACGCGACGGATGCTGATGTTTTCACCGATTTTAGTTACTAGCGCAATACGTGCGTCTTCAAATTTAGCTTGAAGTGCAACGATATCTAAACGCTCTGCTAGAGCAGCTTCAGCAACTTCGTTAGCGAATGCAAGGAAACCTGCATCTTTAGCTACGAAATCAGTTTGGCAGTTCACTTCAAGAAGAGCAGCAACGCCAGCTTCTTCTTTAATGATGATTGTGCCTTCTGCAGCAACGTTACCAGCTTTTTTAGCTGCTTTCGCTGCGCCAGATTTACGCATGTTTTCAATTGCTAGCTCGATGTCGCCTTCAGCAGCAACAAGCGCTTTTTTACATTCCATCATGCCCGCAGCTGTGCGTTCACGAAGTTCTTTAACTAGAGCTGCAGTTACAGTTGCCATTCTCTATTCCTCAGTTAATTCTAAAAAAGATAAAAAACAGGGGCCTCATTAAATGGCCCCTGATATTGACTGTATTTAGTTTGTTTCAGCTATCTATAATGACAGCCGAATATGAACTAAATATGGCTCAGAGCCGCTATTATTCAGCTTCTACGAAACCGTCTTTTTCAGCAGCAGCAGCGATAACAACATCTTTGTTACGGCCTTCTTTAACCGCATCAGCAGCAGCGTTTAGGTAAAGCTGTACTGCACGGATTGCATCGTCATTACCAGGAATGATGAAGTCAATGCCGTCTGGGTTAGAGTTAGTATCAACTACAGCGTAAACTGGGATACCTAGGTTGTTAGCTTCTTTAACTGCGATGTGTTCGTGGTCAGCATCGATTACGAATAGAGCGTCAGGTAGGCCGCCCATGTTCTTAATACCACCAAGAGACTTCTCTAGCTTCTCCATTTCACGAGTGCGCATTAGAGCTTCTTTCTTAGTAAGCTTGTCGAAAGTACCGTCTTGAGCTTGCGCTTCAAGTTCTTTCAGACGCTTGATAGACTGACGAACAGTTTTGTAGTTCGTTAGCATACCGCCTAACCAGCGGTTGTTAACGTAGAATTGGTTGCTGTTGATAGCAGCTTCTTTAACAGCTTCAGATGCAGCACGCTTAGTACCAACAAATAGAACTTTACCTTTCTTCTCGCCAACTTTAGCAATTTCAGCTAGAGCGTCGTTGAACATTGGTACAGTTTTTTCTAGGTTGATGATATGTACTTTGTTACGAGCACCAAAGATGAATGGCTTCATTTTTGGGTTCCAGTAACGAGTTTGGTGACCGAAGTGAACACCAGCTTTAAGCATATCGCGCATTGATACAGTTGCCATTTTAAAATCCTCTATGGGGTTAGGCCTCCACATTTCCCATAAATCCGACCCCTAACATCTACTTGTTTAAGCACAAGCAGTTTTATTGTTGAGGCACCCCGGAGCATGTGTCGAAATGTGTGTGATTTAAAGATAATTAGTATAGACAGAAAGCCTAATTCGCCAATGTGGAGAAATCAGTCCTTGTGTCCGGCGCGCTTTATACCATATTTCGTCTATCTTTGGCTAGAAAAAAATAAGAATCTCGATGAGATCACACCGAATCTTTAGCCAAAAATAGATCGCCTAGACGGTCCCTAAAATTTGCTATAAAACGCCAATTATCTAAAACCACTTTCCTTCTCGGGTTATCGGGTTGTTGCGCTTATATGCTGCACTGCTAGAATAGCGCCATATGCACACTCAGGTGCTACAGAATTTAAGAGACATACAATGGCTGTAAAAATTAAAACTGCTGATGAAATAGCAAAGATGCGCGTTGCTGGCAAGCTTGCCGCTGAAATCCTAGAAATGATTGAACCTCACATCCAAGTGGGTACAACAACAGAGGAACTGAACACGATCTGTCACGAGTACGCACTAGCAAAAGGCGCATACTCAGCACCACTTGACTATCATGGTTTCCCTAAATCAATCTGCACATCTATTAACCACGTTGTTTGCCATGGCATTCCTGCATCACAAGATGAAATGGGCAGCAATGGTCAGTTGAAACCAGCGGTTTTAAAAGACGGCGATATTCTTAACGTCGACATCACGGTGATTGTTCCTGATGACGAGAATGCAGATCTTAGCGTTCGCCCACAAGGCTTCCACGGTGACACGTCAAAAATGTTCTTAGTTGGTGAAGTTTCTCCTGCAAACAAACGTCTATGTATGGTGGCACAAGAAGCGCTTTATGAAGGCATGCGCCAAGTAAAACCAGGAGTACAACTGGGTAAAGTTGGTACAGCAATTGAGAAATACATAAAAACAAATAACAAGAACAACCCAAGAGCGAAGTTCTCAATTGTTAAAGATTACTGTGGTCATGGTATTGGTTCTGAATTTCATGAGGATCCTCAGGTTGTTCACTACAAAAACAATGACCGCACTGTGTTAAAAGCAGGCATGTGTTTCACCATTGAGCCAATGATTAATGCAGGTAAATTCGGTTGCAGCCTAGACGATGAAGATAACTGGACAGTCTACACTGGCGACAGCAAGAACTCGGCGCAATGGGAACACACTTTAGTTGTCACTGAAACTGGCTGTGAAGTGCTGACTTTACGCAGTGATGACGCGATTCCACGCATCATGAAAAACGTATAAATCACAAACTAATAAGCCATCAGAACTCACATGATGGTCATTATTACAATAGTAACTCCCCTATCCTCGCTCATGCGGGGATTTTTTTATCTAATCCCTTCTGTTCCATGTTCAACATCTGTTAAATTGAATTTATCTCGACCTGCATGGATAGCAAACAATGCCGTACCAATCTCCTCTCACGTTCACTGATGAACAAATTGATATTTCAGTGTTAAAAAGCCAGTTAGAAGGTTTTACACTCTATCAAAAAAACGAATTTCTTAACCACCACCCGGTTACTGATCTTGTACTTGGTCGTTCTGAGTATATGGATTTGCTGCTCAACCGTTTGTGGCGGCATTTTGGCTTCAGTGATTTACCCCATATAAGTTTGGTTGCGGTTGGGGGCTATGGAAGAGGAGAGCTTCACCCACTGTCTGACATCGACATCCTCGTTGTTTCAAAGAAAACGCTACCAGCAGCATTAGGCGAGAAAGTCAGCCAATTTATTACCATGCTATGGGATTTAAGATTAGAAGTGGGTCACGCAGTTCGAACGATTGAGGAATGCATTGAAATTGGAGGCGAAGATTTAACAGTTGCCACCAATCTTCAAGAATCTCGCTTACTTTGTGGAAGTGAGGACACCTTTAAAATCCTCAAACGTAAAATAGATTCGGACTCATTCTGGCCTAGCGAAACTTTTTATCGCGCAAAGATTCAAGAACAAAAAAGTCGACATGCTCGTTACCATGATACAACTTACAATCTTGAGCCTGATATTAAATCAACACCTGGCGGGTTAAGAGATATACATACATTAAGCTGGGTTGCTCGCAGGCACTTCGGTGCAACTTCACTTCTAGAAATGAGTAAATATGGCTTTCTCACGGATGCCGAATACCGTGAACTGGTAGAGTGTCAGGATTTCTTATGGCGCGTTCGCTTTGCTTTACACGTTGAATTACGCCGCTATGACAACAGGCTAACCTTCGCACATCAAGTCCAAGTTGCCGAGCATTTAGGCTACATAGGCGAAGGAAACCGCGGCATCGAAATGATGATGAAAGAGTTCTACCGCACCTTACGTCGCGTAGCTGAACTCAACAAAATGCTACTTAAATTATTTGATCAAGCGATTATCAATGGTGGAGCTACGCTAGAGGCTGAAATCATTGATGGAGATTTTCAACGTAGAGGGGCACTTATCGAGGCTCGTAAGCCTGCGCTATTCCAAGCAAGACCTGAAACCATCCTCGATATGTTTATCCACATTGCCAATGACTCTTCGATCGAAGGTGTTAGCCCTCCGACACTTCGTCAGCTGAGAACCGCAAGACGTAGGCTAAATAAATTCCTACATTCTATTCCCGCTGCTCGTGAAAAATTCATGGATTTAGTCCGCCATCCTAATGCTTTACATAAAGCGTTCAGTTTAATGCATAAGCTTGGTGTACTTTCTGCCTACCTGCCTCAGTGGAGCCAAATTGTAGGTCAGATGCAATTTGATTTATTCCACGTTTATACAGTAGACGAGCACAGTATTCGCTTACTAAAACACATCAATAGTTTCAGCTATGCTTCTAATCGAGATCGTCACCCGATTTGCTGTGAAGTCTATCCTCGCATCTATAAAAAAGAATTGTTAATTCTTGCGGCAATTTTCCACGACATTGGTAAAGGTCGAGGAGGTGATCACTCAGAAATTGGAGCGGTTGAAGCCTATGATTTCTGTATGGAACACGGGCTTTCTAAGCCAGAGGCGAAGCTCGTTTCATGGTTAGTTCAAAATCACTTGTTAATGTCTGTGACTGCTCAACGTCGAGATATTTACGACCCTGAAGTCATTACCGAATTTGCCAAACAAGTAAGAGATGAAGAGCGGTTAGAGTTCTTAGTTTGTTTAACTGTTGCAGATATCTGTGCAACCAATCCAGAGCTTTGGAATAGCTGGAAACGCACCTTACTTGCTGAGCTTTTCCATTCTACTCAACGAGCACTACGCCGAGGGCTAGAAAACCCAGTCGATGTCCGAGACCGCATTCGCCACAATCAGCAAATGGCGTCGGCGCTATTAAGAAAAGAAGGCTTCACCGCTCGCGAAATTGAAGTGCTTTGGCAACGCTTTAAAGCTGACTATTTCCTGAGGCATACGCACAAACAGATTGCTTGGCATTGTGAGCACTTGCTTCGTCAAGAAAACCCAAATCAACCAGTTGTTCTTATTAGCAAGAAGTCAACTCGTGGTGGTACGGAAGTCTTTGTCTACAGCAAAGATCAACCCGCCCTTTTTGCTTCAGTCGTAGCTGAGTTGGATAGACGCAATTTTAACGTGCATGATGCTCAAGTCATGATCAGTAAAGATGGCCATGTTCTTGATACTTTCATGGTGCTGGATCAGCATGGTGAAGCCATTGATGAAAGCCGCCATAAGGCGGTCATTAAACATCTAACTCATGTGTTAGAAGACGGTCGCCCAACAAAAATTAAAGCAAGAAAAACACCTAGAAATTTACAGCATTTCACCGTGAAAACGGTGGTTGAGTTTCTACCCAGTAAGAACAAAAAGCGTACGCTCATGGAGTTCAGAGCATTAGACACCCCAGGATTATTAGCTCATGTCGGTGCAACTTTCTCCAAGCTTAATATCAATCTACACGGCGCGAAAATCACCACTATTGGTGAAAGAGCGGAAGATTTATTTATTCTTACCAGTGATACCGGTGGTCGATTATCTGAAGAGCAAGAGCAAGCTCTCAGAGAAAAGCTTACCGAGAACGTTTCTGAGCTTGCACCCTAGCTGGTTACTGATTACTGATTACTGATGATTATAACTAAGCCGTCTATTTACCGATGAGAGCATACGAAATAATGATCTAACGAGTATAGAAATATAAACATCAGTAATTGAAACAGTGGGTAAGGTATAGAGCGATCTTGCCCACAACTTAAACGATAATACTGATAAGCGCTATCTAGCTCGCCATTTGGCTGCTACATTATTTCTGTCACAACTTATAACATTGATGTATTTCACTAAAAATTTAGAGGTCGCTTATGTTTCCAAACCTCACTGGATTAGGTATTCATGAACCTAAACAGATTGAACGCTACTCTCTTCGTCAAGAAGCTCACAAAGACATCCTTAAAATTTATTTCCGCAAGCAAAAAGGCGAACTCTTCGCTAAAAGCGTGAAATTCAAATACCCACGACAAGTCAAGAATGTGCTAGTTGATAGCGGTAGCCATCAGTACAAAGAAGTGACTGAAATAAACCGTAATTTAACGCTGGTTATCGATGAATTAAATAAGATCACAAAACCAGCACCTAAAGCTGAAGTCGATGTGAAAGAAAAGATTCTTACTGATTTAAGACATCTTGAAAAAGTTGTCTCAAGTAAAATTGCGGAAATTGAAGCAGATTTAGAAAAACTAAAGTAGGCTTTTTACCTACTTTAGCTTTTGAATTCCAAATATATAAAGGGTTAATGCTGAGCATTAACCCTTTATTTTAAGCGTCTGTTTAGTTGATTTTAACGTTTATGTTTAGGTAGCTTTAAGTTCTATACTGTTTTAATTACCGTGTTGCTTGTTTTTCATAGGTCGCATTGGATAGTTTTGCGTAAAAAATCATTGCCGTTATAGCTGACCGTTTTTCAAATCCACCATCGACACTTCCCAGCCAAACGTCTCAAATAAACGTAACCAAGTCTCGTCCAGCCCAGCCGTCATGATCACCTCTTTTTCTGTAAAAGGGTGGATAAAACGTAATTCCGATGCATGTAATAATAAACGGTGCGAATCTAAATCATCTCTAAATAACCGGTTATGCTTGCCGTCACCATGGGATGTATCACCTACAATTGGGTGTCTTAGGTGAGCCATATGCCTTCTTAATTGATGCTTTCGACCCGTTTTAGGTAGCATCTCTACTAAGCAATAACGGCTGGTAGGAAAACGACCAGTAGAATAAGGCACTTCAACTTTAGCCAAAGGCTCGTAAACCGTAACCGCTTCTTGAGGCTCTTTATCCTCTTTAGCAAACTTATCTGCGATTTTATCCAGTTCAACTTTTAAAGCGTAATCGAGCGTATCCCCTTCCTCTATCCAACCTCGTACGATGGCATGATAGGTCTTTTGCATCTCTTGGTTAGCAAACATTGGCATTACTTCAGACGCCACCTCACTCGAAAGAGCAAAAACCAGCACTCCAGATGTCGGTCTATCTAGGCGATGAAGTGGGAATACATGCTGACCTATTTGATCTCGCAGTGTTTGCATCACAAACTGAGTTTCATGCTTATCTAACCAAGAACGGTGAACGAGCATCCCTGCGGGCTTGTTGACCGCAACAAAGTATTCATCTTGATAAATGATTTCTAACACTACGCGCATACCTCATCAATTAAATTTAAAGTCTTCAGAATGCCATTCAGAGCCGGCTCTAATTTCCACACTTCATCAAAATAGGGCGATATTGAGAAACCTTTAGGCAATGGTTGATTAGCTTTGAGCATCTCACTTAACTTTTGAATAAACACCCACTGTAGCCACTGCTCTGGCTGTAAGGTATCTATTGCAAATGGTTCAACACTCGCTAAAGCTTGATCTGATGGTGGGAGAGTCTCCCATAACTTCGCTTCTTGCATTTGTTGCTTAAGTTGAACAAGTAATGAAGATAACTTTGCGGCAGCTGTCATTTTTCACCAAGTAATTTGTCCTGTGACCTTGAAATTGGGCCATAGAGTACCATCTATTTAGTAAAGAAAGTTAGGACCTTATTACTCATGGAAACAATTCATACTCTTACCCAGTTACTTAAGAATAGCGGCAGCCAATATAATATTTACGATCTTGGTCGACGTATTCAAAAAGTCGATAACAGCCTATTTTCGGATGTTGAACAGGGTAAGCAGCCCTACCCGTTTCCACTTCAAAAACAAGCTCATCTTGCAATTGCTTATTGGAATTCAGAAAAACAACCTTGGATTTGGTTCTTAAAGTTCAAACTTGATGAACGTGGATTGTTAAATCAAGGGGATGTGGGTAATTTTTTAAAGTTTGTTATTGAAGCTATGGGCACCCGTCTAAGTGGTGAAATGAGTGAAGATCAACAACAAAAATTATCTAACAATCCCTACACGTTCAAACCATCTGAAGACAAAATGGCAGTATTTCACAGCCAAGTAAGAGCTGAACTAGATTTACCGACAAGCCAATACTACGAACATGCTCAGCATTATTTCACAGGTGATCTTGGTTGGGAAAACTGGCAAACCGTAGGGTTACAAGGTATTACCGATATCTGCGCTCGACTAAGTAGCCAGCAAAATGGTGTTGCGGTACGTAAAGCATTAATAAAACTGCCTAACGAGCCATTATATGCAACGCTAGGTGCTTTAGAGCATACGAAGATTTCCGACAAATTGGCAGAGCGCATCCAAGAGTTAGCAGAAAATCAAATCAACAGCCAAGACCCAGATCTATTTTTACTGTCAGCCCTTGCTCGTGCACTATCAGGCGCTAAAAATACAATTAGCCATGCGGTTATATCTCAAATCTTATCAAGTCCTAGACTGAGCCACCAAGAGGTACTTATTGGGTTAGCGGGTCGTAGTTGGCAAACTCTGCAAGATCCGATCATTGCCGAGCAATTCCTGCTTCGCTTAGCTCAAACAGGTAACCAAACGCTGTTTAACCAACTTTTTGCCGATCTCGTTATGATCCCTGCATTAAGAATGATTTTTTTACCACTATTGAATTCCAGCCCATCTCCAGAGTTAACCAATGCTTTGCTCAAACTTCAACAAGCAGCAAAAGCTTAAGTATTGATATTTGGTACTAGGTATTAGGTGCTGAATGAGAAAGCTTCAGATTATATGAAAGGAACACATCAGGAATGATAGATAATCTACTGGCGATTTTACTGCTTTGCTTCTTCTGCTTCTTTTTTTGGCAGCAGCGTAGGCAGTCAGAATTGGCAAAATCAGCCATAGCGAAAAAATGTAAGCAACTGGATTTGCAACTGTTAAGTGTCGCTTTCAATGGTCATAAATTGAAAATGCCAGATGAACTCGCAATGAAAGTAAAATGGCGCTGGCACACCGTTTACCAATTTGAGTTTTCATCTTTGGGCGATGATTGTTACCACGGTAAACTAGTCATGATCGGCTTTCGACCTATGCACTTTGAGCTACAGCCCCATAAGATGTAGTCGCTTTACTTCCATACGCTGAATATTGATATAAATAATAAGGGCCAAACTGATCTTGTTTGGCTTCTTGTTGCACAAACCCTAACTTTTCTAGCAACTTAATCGATGGTACATGGTCGATATTCACTGTAGCAAAAACCTCGGATAAGTCTAATTCAAAACAAGCCATGGTGAAAAACGGTCGCAGAACTTCTGTCGCCAAACCTTCATTCCAGTACTCTTTATTAATGATATAGCCTAGCTCATGCTTGCCTTCACTTTGTGTCACAAATAAGTGCCCTATATATTCACGAGTTTTGTTATCAATGATCGCTCGTGTAAAGCTTTGATTATCTGTAATTAAGTTTTCAAAGACACGCTTAGCTGAAGCAAGCGTATGGGGACCATTCATTTCTAATCGATTTATTGGACAACAATTTAATAAAATAAAATCGTGTTCTAAATGTTCAGTATACGGTACGAGTAAAGCTCTTGAAGTTGCAATCGTCATTTCCACATTCCTTGTGTTGACTGTTTATTTCAGTGATAAATCGTGTATTCAAAGTGACAAGTTAAACTTTATAAAACAGCGTGGCTTTGTTTTAAAGGAGCAGAAAAAGAAAAGCCCCGACACCGAAGTGTCAGGGCTATAGTCTTACTCGCAGCAGTCCGGCTACTTATTAATGCTCCATGCATCATCCATAATAGTGGCTGTAATCCTTCAGCTCTTTCCTTTACTTCGCCGTCCTAGCGGTGTCCAATCATCCTGAAAGCTAACAATCCTAGTTAGCGCACATCACTTGTTCCGTGAGCGGTGTCCTTTACATCATCCTGATGTTGTTCCAAAACCTTCATCCAAAAGGTGTCCATTGTCATTCCGTTGCAGCTAACATCCTATTAACTGTTGTTTCCCTACAATGTCCTTTACTCCATGCTTGATTACTAATCCTAAGTAACCAAATCTTCATCCTGAAGATGACCAAATCCGTGGTGCTTTCCTGTTCCGTGTCAGTATCCTTCCGACAAGATATAATTTACGTGATTGGCTATTTTAAACAATAGATTCAGGTCACACTTCCGAACATACAATAGTTGTTAAATATATATTACACTTAAAAATCAGCAATTTAGAATTTTACGGTATATTTACACCATATCTAAACTTACTTTCTCTCACACCCTTTGTAAGAGATCTCGCACAAGCCTTGGGCGCTTTTGATATTCGCTAAAAACCACTAGAACAAGTATTATGCGGTATCAACGAAAATGGAGGTCATTATCATGCTGACTAAAGATGTTTCAGAAGAATTAAGAGCCGTACTTGAAGGACTGCAAGCGCAAGGAAAAGAACCAACCGTTGCGCTGGTTAAAGCGAGAATGAGCACTTCAGTTCCAATGCCTGCACTTATCACAACCATTAAAAGCTGGAAAAGTGCGAACCGAATTCCCAAAATTGAAGTGGCGGCTTCTGAGCAACCCGAGATAAACAGAGTATCTCAACTTGAGCAACAGGTGCTCGATTTAACCGCACGAATTACAGCTCTAGAAGCTCAGTTGTCAGATAAATAATCGATATAACACAAATTTAAGGTCATTCGTTTTAAGTACTAAGACTCGAACTTTTAATTAATGCCCCAAGATAAAGAGAATTAATCATGAAAATATGGGTTGATGCCGATGCCTGTCCAAAAGTAATTAGAGAAACCATCGTTCGTGCAGCAGAAAGAACAGGAGTTGAATGTACTTTTGTTGCAAACCATCTAGTCCCTGTCCCTAAGCGCAACAATATACATTCCATTCAAGTGCCAAGTGGCTTTGACATTGCTGATGATGAAATAGTGAAACGAACAGAGCCAGGTGATCTTGTGATTACTTCAGACATCCCTCTAGCAGACGAAGTCATCACTAAGGGAGGGCAAGCTCTAAGTTCTCGAGGTGAGCTTTACACTAAAGAAACGATCAAAGCGCGCCTCAATATTCGAGATTTTATGGACACCATGCGTTCAAGCGGAATTCAAACGGGCGGTCCAAGCTCATTATCTCAAACAGACCGACGCGAATTTGCTAATCATTTAGATAAAATTTTAGCTAAACGTTAATCCATATTTATTGAGAGACTCCGTTGATTGAAATCTAAAGCTGCTAAATTTTGGTTTCATCACTTAGGCTGTTAAAACAAAAAAAACCTGCATCAAGTGCAGGTTTTTTATTATCTCAATTTTAGAGCTTAGCTATATAAGCATGAAGCTCGAATAAAGTAAGCGTGTTGCTCTAGTAAAATTGATTAAGGCGTGTAGAACGTTGCGGCGCCCGGACCAACAGGTAAACCAAAGACGAATACCCATAAGTAGAACAAAATACTCCAACCGAACATGAATACCATAGAGTAAGGCAACATAGTTGCAATTAGAGTACCAATACCTAAGTTCTTCATATAACGAGTTGCTACCGCAAGGATAAGACCGAAGTAGCTCATCATAGGTGTAATGATGTTGGTTGTTGAATCGCCGATACGGTAAGCCGCTTGAATCGTTTCAGGTGCGTAGCCTACTAGCATTAGCATAGGAACGAAGATAGGAGCCGTCACTGCCCACTGAGCAGAAGCCGAGCCAATCATCAAGTTGATGAAACCACACATTAAAATAAATGCGAAGAACAACATTGGACCCGTTAAGCCAATATCTTGTAAGAAGCTTGCGCCACCTACAGCAACTACTTGACCAAAGTTCGTCCACTTAAAGAAAGCGACAAACTGCGCAGCAAAGAATACTAGAACAATATACATGCCCATTGAAGACATAGACGTTGCCATTGCATTAATCACATCACGGTCATTTTTCATTGAACCGGTGATTTTTCCATAAACAAAGCCAGGAATTGCAAAGAATACAAAGATAAACGCAACGATACTCTTCAGGAATGGAGAACCTGAAATAGTACCCGCCTCTGAACGTAAAACACCGTCAGCAGGAACTACAGTCCAAGCTAAAAGCGCACTAACGATTAATACTGCAACCCCAGCAAATTTAAGACCTTTCTTCTCAATAGCAGTGAGCTTGCCCATTGAGTCATTTGAAAGATCTTCAGACGCGTCTTCATCGTTGTATTTACCCAGTTTAGGTTCAACAATCTTCTCTGTTACAAATGCACCAGCAATAGAGATAAAGAAGGTTGAAACAAACATGAAGTACCAGTTTGATTCAGGGCCAACAGAGTAAGAAGGGTCAAGCATTTGTGCTGCGGTTTCTGTAATACCAGAAAGCAGTGGATCAACCGTACCGATAAGTAGGTTTGCAGAATAACCACCAGATACACCAGCAAATGCTGCCGCTAGACCTGCTAATGGGTGACGACCCAATGAGTGGAAAAGCATTGCTGCAAGAGGGATAAGTACTACGTAACCTAGCTCTGAAGCAGTGTTAGAGATAATACCAGCAAATACCACGGTTACAGTAACCATGCGCTGAGATGCGCCCATTACCATGCCGCGCATTGCCGCAGATAACAGACCTGAGTGTTCAGCGATCGCAACACCTAGCATGGCAACAAGCACGGTACCAAGTGGCGCAAAGCCAACAAAGTTCTTAACTAGATTAGTTACGATTAGTTGTAAGCCTTCAGCATTAAGTAAGCTTACAACGTGGATCATGCCATCAGCAGCACGACCGCTAGCACCTTCTGGGCGAGGATCCATTACAGATACTTCGAAGTAACCAGCAATTCCTGAAGAGACTAGGATTGCGACACAGAAGATTGCGAAAAGAGTGATTGGGTGGGGTAAAAGGTTCCCCAAATATTCAACGCCATCGAGAAAGCGGGTAAAAATAGGTTTCTTTGGCGAATTGTTTTTTATTGAAGCTGATGAACTCATCAGTTCCCTCCTTGTAGTGATTCCTGTGCAATTGTGACAAAAATGTTCAAATTGCCAGCGAAGGGTACGCGACAACATTATCAATTAGAAACTCAAAATGTTACAAAATGTGTAACAGGCAGGTATTCTTAACTAAATTTAAACAATTAATTAGCAAATAAATCTAAATTAAATACAAAATTAAGATTTATAGTTCACAACCACCCATTCACCGGAGGTATAACTAAAAATATAACTCTTTGATTTCTTTAAACAACAAGACACAGCGTACGATAAATATACACTCTACATTTGGTAAAGCTTCTCTCGAAGGAAAAGAAAAACAGGCAAATAAATGAAGTTTGACTTTCCCCTCGTTTTTACACACGAGTCACATCATATTGACGGTCATTTTTGAACCGCTTTAAACCTCGGGTTAGTTTTGCAAATCACATAAAGGCGCCCTTTTCTCTTTACGATTTGGCAATCAGGGTGTCGATTTTTAGCGCTTTTTAGTGAACTTAATACCTTCATTTTAATGTCCTTATTTAACGATCTTTCCAAATCTACGTTTAAAGTTAGCAATTCGCCCTTCTTGGCTTACAACTCGTTGCTTACCAGTGTAGAAAGGGTGAGATTCAGAAGACACGTCTAAGGTGCAATAAGGGTACGTTTTCCCATCTTTCCATTCGATGGTTCTGTCAGTTTTAAGAGTTGAACCAACAACAAAATACTCATCTACACTCGTGTCATGAAATACAACAGGGCGGTAGTCTGGGTGAATTCCTTCTTTCATAATTTCCTCTACGCTTAATTTGAAATGTTATAACATACCAAATGATAACCATTATCAATTAAAAGTAAAGGGATAAAATGTGCTACCTTTGCATTCTTTCTCGTAAAACAGCGCCTTTCCGATGCATTCAATTGAACCTATAGGCTATATTCAGAGCCCATTTAAAGAGAAATTTGCAGTTCCTAGACAGCCTAGATTAACGCCCAGCGCGCACTCCAGAGTCGAGCTAATCGGAGACAGTAATTCACCAGAAGCCGTTCGCGGTATAGAACAATTCAGCCATCTATGGTTACTATTTTTGTTTGATAAAAATATTGCAGCTGGTTGGAAGCCTACTGTTCGACCGCCCAGATTAGGAGGAAATGAACGAATAGGTGTATTTGCATCTCGTGCAACTTTTCGACCTAACGCTATTGGTATGTCAGCAGTGGAGTTGAAGGGAATAACACAGAAAGGGAACCAAACTTGGCTTGATCTGGGTAGCGCCGATCTTGTTGATGGGACTCCGATCATCGATATAAAACCTTATATCCCCTACTCGGATTCTATCCCAAATGCACAAGGAGGGTTTGCTGCTGATGAGCCAGTGACTTTAGATGTCAACTTTTCAGAATGCGCACTTAATAAGCTGCAATCTCACCCAAGCGCCCGCCATATTATGCAAGTAATCAAAGAAGTATTGGCACAAGACCCACGACCTGCTTATAAGAAGGGAAAGCCCGACAATAAAGAATATGCAGTAAATTTGTTCGATCTTAACGTGAAATTCGTTGTTGAGGCGTTTTTCATCAATGTTACTGACATTGAGCGCTTTTGAGATTCGAAATAGGCTGATATTATATGCGGCTAAATCAGATTTATTGTAGCAAAGGGCTACAGTAAGTTTTCTTTTATCAATGATGAAACGGATACCATAAAATGCGTACCAGTAACTATCTTCTTTCTACTGTGAAAGAGACTCCAAACGACGCAGAAGTTATCAGCCACCAGCTGATGCTACGTGCAGGTATGATCCGTAAGCTAGCTTCAGGTTTATATACTTGGCTACCTACCGGTCTACGTGTTCTGCGTAAAGTCGAAAATATCGTTCGCCAAGAGATCGATAATGCAGGTGCCGTTGAAATCTTGATGCCCGTTGTTCAACCGTTTGAGCTTTGGGAAGAGACTGGTCGTTCTGAAAAGATGGGTCCTGAGCTACTTCGTTTCACAGACCGTCACTCTCGTCCATTCGTTCTTAGCCCAACAGCAGAAGAAGTTGTGACGAGCCTAGTACGTAACGAGATCAGCTCTTACAAGCAGCTACCTCTAAACCTGTACCAAATTCAAACTAAATTCCGTGATGAGCGTCGCCCTCGTTTTGGCGTAATGCGTGCACGTGAATTCTCTATGATGGATGCGTACAGCTTTGATATCGACAAAGAAGGCTTAGAAAAGTCTTACCAAGCGATGCACGATGCTTACTGTAAAGCATTCGACCGCATGGGTCTTGAGTACCGTCCAGTATTGGCAGACTCTGGTGCAATCGGCGGTAGCGGTTCTCAAGAATTCCACGTTCTTGCTGAAAGCGGCGAAGATCTAATCGCATTCTCTTCTGAATCTGATTACGCAGCGAACATCGAGAAAGCAGAAGCACTAGCTCCTACAACTGAAGCGGCAGCGCCAACTCAAGAGATGGAACTGGTTGATACGCCAAACGCAAAAACAATCGCAGAACTTGTAGAGCAGCACGGTCTAGCAATCGAGAAGACTGTTAAGACTCTATTCGTTAAAGCATCTGACGATGTTGAAGCAGACATCATCGCACTTATCATCCGTGGTGATCACGAACTTAACGAAGTGAAAGCAGAAAACCTCCCACAGGTTGCTTCTCCACTAGAGATGGCTGATGAAGCTGTAATCCGTACTCTTGTTGGTGCAGGTCCTGGTTCACTAGGTCCTGTTGGTCTAGAGCTACCATTCATCGTTGACCGCTCTGTTGCTGTAATGAGCGACTTCGGCGCTGGCGCAAACGTAGACGGTAAGCACTACTTCGGTATCAACTGGGGTCGTGACGTTGAGCTTGCTCAAGTTGAAGACCTACGTAACGTTGTTGAAGGCGATCTTAGCCCATGTGGTCAAGGCACTATTCAACTTAAACGCGGTATCGAAGTTGGTCACATCTTCCAGCTAGGTAACACTTACTCTAAAGCGATGAACTGTAATGTTCTTGGTCCTGACGGTAAGGCGACTACGCTAGAAATGGGTTGTTACGGTATCGGTGTTTCACGTGTTGTTGCATCAGCTATCGAGCAAAACCACGATAAATTCGGCATCATTTGGCCAGAAGCGCTAGCTCCTTTCCAAGTAGCTATCGTTCCAATGAACATGCACAAGTCTGAACGCGTTAAAGAAGCCGCTGAGAAGCTATACGCTGAATTAACGGCTATGGGCATCGAAGTTTTATTTGATGACCGTAAAGAGCGCCCAGGTGTTATGTTTAAAGATATCGAGCTAGTGGGTATTCCTCACACTATCGTTATCGGTGACCGCAGCATGGACGAAGGTAACTTCGAATACAAAAACCGTCGTTCAGGTGATAAAGAAGCTATCGCAATGGACACTGTTATCGAACACCTTAAAGCTCAACTTGCTTAAGTTTAAGTACTTGCTTACACATTAAGTAAAGAGTTTTTGATTTAAAAGGCTGCCATTTGGTGGCCTTTTTTATACTTTCCTTTTAAACCCACCCTTTTATATCGACTATTTCCCAAATCCTACATCTCTCATGCACAAGCTAAAATAAATAACGTAAGTTAATCCCCTGTTCATCTTTAAATCCGTATATTGATCTTATTAATTTGGATCGCATCACTCATTTAGATAATTACGTTGGAGGATATCTATGGATATCAAAAGTCTACTGAATCAAGCTCTTAAATCTGATTTAGTTAAACAGGGAGCACAGAAGCTATCTCAAGGCTCCTCTAAACTCAGTAATAGTTCTCTATCAAATAGTAGTCCTCTTTCAAGTAAATCAGGTAACACCAGTACCTTAAGCGCATTAGGTGCAGGAGCTGTAGGTGGTGGTGTCTTAGGAATGCTTATGGGCTCTAAGAAAACTAAGAAGATGGGGAAAAAAGCCATAGGTGTGGGCAGTGTTGCGGCTTTAGGCGCGCTTGCTTACAAGGTCTATAACGACCATCAATCAAAACAAGGTCAACCTGTCGAACCTCAGCAAGCTCAATTTGATGAAAATGATGCTAACCATAGCGTGTTGATTTTGCGCTCTATGATCGCAGCTTCAAAAGCTGATGGTCATGTTGATGAAGAAGAGATGGCAAAAATAGAACAAGCTGTCGAAAGCATGGGTGCCGATTACCAACTGACTCGCCTAGTCTCGGAAGAACTTCACAAGCCACTAGACCCAAGCGAGATAGCTCAACTGGCTACCTCACCTCAACAAGCCAGCGAAATTTACTTAGCCTCACTAATTGTTGCTGATGAGCAGAACTTTATGGAAAAAGCTTATCTCAAAGAGTTGGCTAAACAATTACAGCTTTCAAATGAAGTCACAGAACAACTTCAACAGCAGATATCTGGTTAATTTAACGCTATACAAAATGAGACATTGAGCAAGAACAAACTAATCCTGATCTTAATCAGAACAGCTTTGTTTTTGCTTTTCTCTATGTGTATATTGAGAGCAGTTATCATTTGGTTAGGTATAAAGATGAAAGTATACGATTGTTGTGATTTAGTTCGTGAGCTGTATTCTCAGATTGGTAGTGGTGATCAAGGTTACATCCCTAAAGCGATCACTTGCGCAGTAAAGACACTTAACGATATTGCTGCAGATGAATCTCTCCCTAAAGAAACACGAGACAGCGCTGCATTTGCTGCGGCAAATCTACTTATCTCAGATTTCGAGGACTAAGCATGAACCTAGCGAACTATCAAAAGATGGATCCTGTCATGCTCATGAGCATCGTCAACATGAAATTACGTGACGATTTCGCAGGGGATTTAGACCGCGTAGTGAATTTCTACGAAATAGACAAAGATGCACTTATTGCAAAACTTGCCTCTGCAGGTTTTGAATTTATAGAAGAAGCAAAACAATTCAGATAATAATTTGAAAACGATATTCTTCCAAAAGACCAACCTAGTGTTGGTCTTTTTGTTTCTGCTGACTTTAACTTCCTTAATCACCTCTCACTGTAGCAAACTACGGCTCATGTATTCTCGCCACATTTACCAAACTCCAGATACAAAAAAGGCTCCAGAAGGAGCCTTTCAAATCACTACTAAGAAAAATTAAGCGTAAACAGGTAGACGCTTACAGATTTCTAGTACTTTAGCTTTAGTTGCTTCGATAACAGATTCATCGCCCATGTTATCTAGGATGTCACACATCCAACCAGCAAGAGCTTTCGCGTCAGCTTCAGAGAAACCACGACGAGTAATAGAAGGAGAACCAACACGGATACCAGAAGTAACGAATGGGCTACGTGGATCGTTTGGTACTGAGTTCTTGTTCACTGTAATGTTAGCTGAACCTAGTGCAGCATCCGCTTCTTTACCCGTGATGTCTTTGTCGATTAGGTCAACAAGGAACAGGTGGTTTTCAGTAGAACCAGAAACGATGTTGTAGCCACGTGCTAGGAATTCAGCAACCATTGCTTTTGCGTTAGCAACAACGCGCGCTTGGTATTCTTTGAATTCTGGCTCTAGAGCTTCTTTGAACGCTACTGCTTTACCAGCGATAACGTGCATTAGAGGACCACCTTGACCGCCAGGGAATACCGCGGAGTTCAGCTTCTTGTAAAGGTCTTCGCCTTCGCAAGAAAGAATTAGACCGCCACGAGGACCCGCAAGCGTTTTGTGCGTAGTAGTAGTAACAACGTGCGCATGTGGTACTGGGTTAGGGTAAACACCAGCAGCGATAAGACCCGCAACGTGAGCCATATCTACAAAGAAGTAAGCACCTACTTTATCAGCGATTTCACGCATGCGCGCCCAATCACAAACTTGAGAGTAAGCAGAGAAGCCACCAATGATCATCTTAGGCTGATGTTCTACTGCTAACGCTTCCATTTCTTCGTAATCAATTTGACCAGCTTCATCGATACCGTAAGGAATGATGTTGTAAAGCTTGCCAGAGAAGTTTACTGGAGAACCGTGAGTCAGGTGACCACCGTGAGCAAGGCTCATACCAAGAACAGTATCACCAGCGTTTAGAAGCGCCATGTATACCGCATTGTTTGCTTGAGAACCTGAGTGAGGCTGTACGTTCGCGTACTCTGCACCAAATAGTTCACATGCACGTTCAATTGCTAAAGTTTCAACTTTATCTACGTACTCACAACCACCGTAGTAGCGCTTACCAGGGTAACCTTCAGCGTACTTGTTAGTAAGCTGAGAACCTTGAGCTTCCATTACACGTGGACTTGTGTAGTTTTCTGAAGCGATAAGTTCGATGTGCTCTTCCTGACGAAGAGTCTCTTCTTGGATAGCTGCGAATAGATCCGCATCGTAATCAGCAATGTTCATGTCACGCTTAAGCATCTGTATCTCCTGACTCAGATTGTACTGAAAGTTTCAAAAAAACCACATAACGACCGAAAGCAAACGTTTTCGTCACCGTTTCAATGCGACGCATTCTACATAATTTGATCTAGGTCATAAAGAGCTAATTGCAATTTTATCATGCAGTTTTTTCATAATGACATGTAAGCCTCATCATACTTGTGCGACGAGTCGCATCGATAATTTACCTTACTGTCAATTTTACGCTTTACACCCTGTAAAACGCAGATTACATACATTTACCTTAATTTTATGCCTCTAGCTACCGAAATGATAAGTTTTTCTCTACTATGCTCGCCCTTACTGGCTAGATAATTATGAAATTGATGGAAAAACACTCAAAAAAAGAAGACTGGATGGCAATTTTAACGGGGACTTTCTTAGTCGCCCAAGGTGTCTTCTTTCTACAATCGGCTCACCTACTGACTGGTGGTACAACAGGTTTAGCTCTTTTACTTAGCCAGTTTCTGCCTGTGACATTTGGTGTCCTGTACTTTATCGCAAATAGCCCTTTCTATCTTTTAGCATGGAAACGATTTGGGCGCAGGTTCGCGATCAACAGTGCAATATCTGGTGCTTTGGTTTCCGTTTTCGCAGATAACCTCTATTTGATGATATCACTCGATACGTTTAATGAAATTTATTGTGCTGTTGCGGGTGGTTTATTAATGGGGTTAGGAATGTTAATCCTATTTAGACACCGTTCAAGCTTGGGTGGCTTCAACGTTTTATGCTTATTCATCCAAGATAAATATGGCATCTCGGTTGGCAAGACTCAAATGGGGATAGACGCTTGTATATTGTTTGCTTCTTTCTTCTTTGTATCACCATGGATCATAATGGTTTCAATCATCGGCACCGTTGCATTGAATGTAGTACTAGCCATGAACCATAAGCCTACGCGTTACTCTGTTAACTACGGGTCTTAATCGCTTATTTTATCGTAAAGCGGGATACTGGAAGCTAACTGTCTAAAAACTCACGATCTACCAGTTAAAGAAAACTATAAATATGAAAGCTTTGAGCCTGACATAGAGTTCAGACTCAAAGCTTTTACTCGTATAGGGGAACAAGTATTACTCTATCAAGAGAATTTTTGTTTCATACGGGCGCAAGGTCACCGTACTTGAAGGAATGTGTGACTGCTCATCAGGGTAATTCCCCAACAACAATTGTGCTTTATCCAATTCAAGCTCATTTGGCAGCTCAACCTCACTCGTTTCACCATAGTAGTTACTAATGCTCACTAAGGTCTGTGTTTCAGTCTTACGCTGGTAAGCAAACACACGTTCATGCTCGGGCAATAAATCGGTGTAATCACCTTGGGTAATCACTGCTACCTCTTTTCTCAGCTCAATTAATCGCTTGTAGAAGTAAAAAACTGAGTCCTTATCTTGCAGTGCTTTTTCAGCATTGATATCCACATAGTTTTTAGCAACATCTAACCAAGGCTTTCCTTCTGAGAACCCTGCGTTCATTGCGCTATTCCACTGCATTGGTGTACGCGAATTATCACGAGACTTTTGAGCCAATACATCCATCATATCCTGATGAGATACACCTTGCTCCTCAACCATTAGCTGATACATATTGGTGCTTTCTACATCTCGGTATTGCTCAATGTCAGTGTAGCCAGGATTCGTCATTCCAATCTCTTCACCTTGATAAATATAAGGTGTGCCTTGCATCATATGTACGGACGCCGCAAGCATTTTGGCTGACTCAACTCGATAGTTTTTATCATCACCTAACCGGCTAACAATTCTCGGTTGGTCATGGTTACACCAAAATAAAGCACCCCACCCTTTGCCGTTCAAGCCAGTCTGCCAATGGTTAAAAATGGATTTTAATTGTAAGAAATCGAACGGGGCATTCGTCCACTTTTCACCATTGGTGTAATCCACTTTTAAATGATGAAAGTTAAACACCATAGACAGTTCACTGTTATCTACGTTTGAATATTGCTGACAGTGTTCAAGTGTGGTTGATGACATTTCACCCACGGTTACACTGCCATATTGCTGAAATACCGCTTCACTTATTTCTTGTAAGTATTCATGCACACGTGGACCATCTGTATAGAATCGGCGACCATCTCCAATTTCATCATTAGGGAAGTCTTGCTGTTTAGAAATAAGGTTGATCACATCTAAACGGAAACCATCCACGCCTTTTTCAGCCCAATAACTGATAATCCCTTTCACTTCTTCACGGACTTTAGGATTCTCCCAGTTTAAGTCCGCTTGCTCTTTAGCAAATAAGTGCAGGTAGTATTGACCTGTAGCTTCATCCAATTCCCAAGCATTACCACCAAATTTTGATTGCCAATTCGTTGGTGCTTGCCCGTAGATAGGGTCTTTCCAAATATAGTAATCTCGATATGGACTGTTTTTATCGCCGAGCGCAGACTGAAACCAAGCATGCGCTGTGGAAGTATGGTTAACCACGATATCCATTACAATTCGGATACCGCGTTGATGAGCAGCAGCAAGCAGTTCATCAAAATCAGCCATGGTTCCAAACTCTGGGTTGATCTCATAATAATCGGAAATATCGTAACCATTATCAATCATTGGTGATTCATAAACAGGCGTTAGCCAAATCGCGTCTATCCCTAAGGTTTTCAAATAATCTAACTTAGAGATAATGCCTTTAATATCACCAGAACCTTGAGCGCCACTATCACAAAAGCTTTTTGGGTAAATTTGATAGATGGTTGCTGTTTTCCACCACAACTTATCTTTCTTATTAATCGTCATCTCTACTTACTCTTACCAGTTCAAAACTTACAAAACAAAATGTGGAGGAACGAACATTGCTACTCCAAAAATCTCTACTACTTGCCCTTCACTCCAAACCACAATTAGTTAATTTAAAAATCATTAGTTTAGTAGAGAGGAAGAAAGGTAAGCACCCACTAAACATAGTGGATGCCATGTTTTAATTAATGGGTAGTATTAGCTAGCGCTTGCCATTTCAAGTTCACCTTTAGACTGTGCACGCTTATAGAAAAACAGCGTAAGCATTGCAGGTAGAACAATGGCAACTAACATTGCAACTAGGTAAATAGACCAATATTGAGGTTGAATCGATAGGATACCTGGTAAGCCACCTACTCCGATGCCATTTGCCATCACGCCTGCACTGCCGCAAATCGCCGCTGCGGCTGCACTACCAATCATTGCACTCAGCATTGGGAATTTATACTTCAAGTTAATACCGTACATTGCAGGTTCTGTTACACCTAAGTAAGCAGAAATCGCCGCAGGTACTGAGATGTCTCTTTCACCTTCACGCTTACTTAGAATAATGATGCCAACGACAGCCGATGCTTGTGCGATATTAGATAATGCGATTAATGGCCAAATTGGAGTTCCGCCAAGTTCCTGCATTAATTGAAGATCAACTGCATTCGTGGTGTGGTGAATCCCTGTAATAACCAGAGGTGCATACAAGAAGCCAAAGATTACCGAACCTAGAATCGCGAAATCACCCGTCATTGCAGCTTTAGCCGCGAACGCAACCCCATCACCAAGAACACGACCAAATGGTCCAATGAAAGCGTGAGCCAGAATAACCGATAGAATAATGGATACGAATGGAACCACGACCAAGTACAAGTAAGCAGGTACAATACGCTTTAGATTTGTTTCAATAAATGCCAACGCCACACCAGCTAACATTGCAGGGATAACTTGTGCTTGGTAACCGACCTTTTCAATGACAAAGAAGCCAAAATCCCACACTTCAGGTACCGATTTACCTATCATGTAAGCATTCATTAATTGAGGAGAAACCAAAGTAACACCTAACGTGATACCTAAAATTGGTGTCCCTCCTAGCTTTTTCACCGTTGCCCAACACACGCCAACAGGTAAGAAGAAGAAGATTGCTTCGCCAATTAACCACAAGAAAGAATGAACCGTTGCCCAAAATTGACTGATTTCAACTAAGGTTTTTCCATCAAACATGCGAATGTCGCCAATCACATTACGGAAACCAAGGATCAGACCACCAGTAATAATGGCAGGGAGCAGAGGTACAAAAATTTCAGCTAAATGGGAAATACCACGCTCTAGAAAGTTCATGTTCTGACGAGCTGCAAGTTTTGATTCATCTTTTGAGGAAGATTGCTTACCTGTTTGCTCAATAAGCAGCTTATAAACGTCATCAACTTCTGTACCAATAACAACTTGAAACTGACCAGCATTCGTAAAGCAGCCCTTCACTATTTTGAGCTTTTCTAATTCTACTGTATTCGCTTTTTCAGTATCGTTTAATACAAAGCGTAATCGTGTCAAACAGTGACTTACACTCGCAATATTATCACTTCCACCGATTTGCTCGATAAGACGCGTGATGTCTTGCTTCGCAATCTTACTCATACTTTCCCCACCCTGGTTCTTGGATCATCTCTTTACCCAGATATCATGCAATCCGGATTTGCAAAAGCACGAATGGGAACATTCCCACCCACTTGCAAGTATACTGCCCAAACATTGATAGAATTAAAATGGGAACAGTCCCAATAATTGAAAGAGATCACACTCTAATTTTAAATGACTTTTGGATTAAAGGTTTGTTTTTGAGGTACTAGATGATAGGAACTTGAGTATGGTGAGTGATCACTTCTCGACCAGAAAGCTGGGAGATCAATAAGTTAGCCGCCAATTCACCTGCGCTTTGATAACCAGGATCAATGCTATGGACATTTGGAAATAGGAAAGATAAGAGATCATTACCACCGACCCCTGTTACTGCAATATCTTCACGTTGTAATTCTTGTAAGCGTTTGATTACGCCTAACGCAAGTGTGTCACTGGCGCATACTATGGCTTGGGTTTCAGGTTGTATGACACGATCCACCAGCTGGTATGCACTCTCATGATGCAGCTGCCCAGTTTGATAATTGGGAGTAGACTGAGTTCGCTCACACCAATCTAAATAGGCCTTTAGGCGCATCTCACCAGTCGATTTATCACTTGGGTCAACACCAATAAATGCAATATTTGATAAGTTTTTCTGGGTAAGATGATCCAGTGCGTTATCAATAACACCTTGGTTATCATAATTAATTGAAGTGACGTTTTCAGTATCTAGCGCAATCACTACTGCGCGATGTTGCCATAACTCTATCTCAGCAATATCACACTCTGTGAACCCAAATACGATAACGCCATCAACATTCCTTCTCTTTAAAACTTGAAGGTGTTCATTGGTTTTATCACGGTCGAATTGGCTCTCCATGATCACTACGTCATATCCAGAACCATAAAGCTTATTGAGCATGGTGCTTACGGCTTTATTTTCTGAAGGAGAATCCAAACGAGAAATAATGACACCAATGACTTTTTGGCTTCCGCCACGCATAGACTGAGCCGACTTAGAAGGAATGTACCCAGATTCCGCAATAACTCTCTCCACTTTTTCTCGTGTTGCTGGCTTTACTTTAGGGTCATTGGTCAGAACTCGTGAAACTGTTGATTTTCCAACACCGGAGAGTTTTGCGATATCAAGAATGGTGAGGTTTTTGCGCATAAAAAGTCTAATATTTAGTGAAAAAAGAGTATGAAATAATGAAGGTAATCCCGCTTAACTCATAAAATTAAACCGTACATTGACTAACAATGCACGGTTTATATTAGTTCGATAAGTAGCAGTTTTTATAGATAACTCGACCTAGCTCAAGACGAGCATTGTCACCTTTAGTATGAAGCGCCACGCTATTCAGTATTTCGGCAGTACCATCATCCAAAATGTACTTAGTTCCAGATCCAGCTGCAACTTGCGTAAGACGATATTCATGATCAGGTAAGCGTAACACCGCTTTTTCATGTTCAGGAAACGCCACGTCAAATGAGCGATTAGATTCACACTGATACGTCATAAACTGACTAGAAGTATCATCTTTTACTACTGCAGACTGACTACAGCCCACTAAAGCCGTAACAATGATTAAAACAGGAATAGACCATGTCTTCTTCATTTAATGCTCCAAAAGATATTATTAGCGTTAAGTCGATTAACTGATTTAGCCTTTAAGATAGTGCGGAACGTCAGCAATACTGTCGAGTACAACGCTCGCAAGCGATTCGCCTTTCTCAGTAACAGGTTTACCTGTACGCACTAACACCTTAGTACCCACACCTGCAGCTTCAGCGGCCATCATGTCTTCTGCTTTATCTCCGATCATCACTGAGTTAGCCATGTCGATTTTTAGAAAATCACGAGCTGAAATAAACATACCAGGCTTAGGCTTACGGCATTCACAATCTTGCTTATATTCACCTACACCATGTTCGGCGTGATGAGGACAATAGTAAATACCATCAAGTTCAACACCGTTATCTTCAAAGTTCCAATCCATCCACTGGGTTAAAGAAATAAAACGGTCTTCACTGAACATGCCACGAGCAATACCCGATTGGTTTGTCACTAGAACCAATAAATAGCCCATATCTTTAAAGGCTTTAGCTGCTTCAAATACACCATCAATGTATTCAAAGTCATGTTCATCATGTACGTAACCGTGATCCACATTAATCACACCATCACGATCTAAAAAAACGGCAGGTTTAGACAAAATTCAGTTCTCAATAGACTCTCTATAATCATTAATTATTACACGCTTTATTTGCTTCATCACTATCTATTTAAATGAACGGTGACTCAGCCATTTACGTTTAGACGTCTAGACGTAAAAATATCTATTGACTTAGATCACATAACACCATAGCATCGTCTGTAAATCGAACTAATTATCAACATTTTATTCTGTTTTCCCTGCACAGGTTTTTTATGATTACAGTTAATCAAGTAAACAAGACTTTCTATCAAGGCACTAAGGAAATCAATGCCTTAATAGACATCAACCTACATATTCCTCAAGGTCAAATCTTTGGGGTGATCGGCTCTTCAGGTGCAGGGAAAAGCACGCTGATTCGCTGTGTTAATATGTTAGAAGCACCGACAACAGGCGAAGTGATTGTTGATGGTGTAGATCTAACAAAACTCAGTAAATCTGAACTCAGCGAAGCTCGCCGTAATATCGGTATGATCTTTCAGCACTTTAATTTACTTTCATCACGTACAGTGTTTGAAAATATCGCGCTACCTTTAGAGCTTTCTGGCACAAATAAAGAAAAGATTGAAACTAAAGTTAATGAATTACTGAATCTGGTAGGGCTTGCTGACAAACGCGATACTTACCCAGCTAATTTGAGCGGCGGTCAGAAACAAAGAGTCGCGATTGCTCGTGCCCTTGCCTCTGACCCTAAAGTTCTACTGTGCGATGAAGCAACCAGTGCTTTAGACCCAGCAACGACACAATCAATTCTTGAGCTACTGCGTGAGATTAACCGTAAACTAGATATCACCATCTTACTGATTACCCATGAAATGGATGTTGTGAAAAGCATCTGTCATGAAGTCGCTATCATTGGTGGTGGTGAATTGGTTGAGAAAGGCACGGTAGGTGAAATTTTTGCTCACCCTAAAACAGAATTAGCGCATCAGTTCATTCGTTCAACATTAGATTTAACCATTCCTGAAGACTACCAAGCACGTTTGCAGCAGGCTCGTGTAGACGGTAGCTACCCTCTTGTACGTCTTGAGTTTACTGGCGCAACCGTTGATGCCCCTTTAATGACGCAAATTGCACGTAAATTTAATATCGATGTAAGCATATTAAGTTCTGACCTTGATTACGCAGGTGGCGTGAAATTCGGCATGATGGTCGCTGAGCTATTTGGTAATGAAGAAAACGATAATGCAGCAATTGAATTCTTACGCGAACACAATGTAAAAGTAGAGGTGCTAGGTTATGTCCTTTAATGTCAGTGAAATTACAGATTGGATAAGCCTGAACGGCAACCTACTTCTAGGTGCTACTTGGGAAACACTCTACATGGTAGCAGTTGCTGGCATTGTTGGCTTTGCTGTGGGTATTCCTCTTGGTGTGATTCTGCACACGACTAAAAAAGGTGGGCTACTTGAGAATACTAAACTCAACAAGATTCTCGGTGCGATTGTCAACATAGGCCGCTCTGTACCTTTCTTAGTACTAATGGTGGCGATTATTCCATTAACGAAAATGCTGATCGGCACTTTCATAGGTACCACAGCAGCTATCGTGCCTTTAACGATTGGCGCTATTCCATTTGTTGCTCGTTTAATTGAAAGTGCATTGCTTGAAGTACCAACAGGGTTAGTTGAAGCAGCTCAATCAATGGGGGCAACTCCAACTCAAATTATCAACAAGGTACTGCTTCCTGAAGCTCTACCTACTATTGTGAACTCTGTAACTATCACTCTAGTGACGCTAGTAAGCTACTCTGCAATGGCAGGTACTGTTGGTGGTGGTGGTTTAGGTGACGTTGCGATTCGATACGGTTTCCACCGATATGACGTAACTATCATGGCAGTCACAGTCGTCATGCTGATTGTGTTAGTTCAAATCATTCAGTCTATTGGTGACAGCATTGTTCGACGAGTAGACCACAGATAGCTATACAAATCGTACTTAAACAAATAAAAAATTAATCACAGAATGCATTTTGCTCACAGTTATTAGGTGCACTCTGGAACAAATAATTAAATAGATATACTAAAAGGAAATTATTATGAAATTTAGTCTTAAAGGTTTACTGACTATCGCAGCTGCTGCCTCTGCACTTGTTCTTGCTGGTTGTGGTGAGAAAGAAGTTGATGTTACGAAAGTAAAAGTAGGTGTAATGGCTGGAGCTGAAGCTCAAGTAGCTGAAGTGGCAGCTAAAGTAGCAAAAGAGCAATATGGTCTTGACGTTGAGCTTGTAACTTTTACTGATTACGTAACACCAAACGCAGCTCTGGATGATGGTTCTATCGACATCAACGCATTTCAACACGTTCCTTACCTAGATCAACAAGTGGCTGACCGTGGTTACAAGCTAGCTGTCGCTGGTAACACTTTTGTTTACCCAATTGCGGGTTACTCTAAGCAAGTAAAATCAGTATCTGAGATTCAAAATGATGCTCGCATCGCAGTACCAAACGACCCAACAAACCTTGGCCGTTCTCTACTTCTTCTAGAACAACAAGGTCTAATTGAACTTCGTGACGGCGCTGGTCTTCTAGCAACAGTTCGTGACATCGTTGGTAACCCAAAGAACATCACTATTGTTGAGCTTGATGCTGCACAACTTCCTCGTTCACTTGACGATGTAGCGCTTTCTATCATCAACACAACTTACGCAAGTTCTATTAACCTAACACCACAACGCGATGGTATCTTCGTTGAAGACAAAGAGTCTCCATACGTTAACCTTATCGTTGCTCGTGAAGACAACCTAAATGCTGAAAACGTACAAAACTTCGTTAAAGCATACCAAACTGAAGAAGTGTACAACGCAGCTTCAGAAATCTTCCAAGGTGGCGTAGTTAAAGGTTGGTAATCGCTCAGGTTGATAATAGTTATTATTGGAAATAATTAGTAATTAATTACTGCCTTACTAACCAATAGCAACTAGCAACTAGCAACTAGCAACTAGCAACTAGCAACTAAATTAAAGAGGCTGACATTTTTTGTCAGCCTCTTTGCTATTTAAAGCGCTATCCTATTAACGGATGAATAAGCTCATCAATTGTATTCTGACAGTCTTGAACAAGCTTACCACCAAGCCTCTACTTGCATGCCTACACTGACTTCGCTGCTTTTACCTTCACCGAATGTGTTTTCGTTTTCTGAATCATTTAAGTACGTTGCAAAGATTCGAAATTCAGGGCGAGACCAAAAACCGACTTGGGGAACCCAAGCTTGAGCAAGAGTAAATTTGCTCCCTGCACCATCTTTATTATTAATGTTTTCAACAAAGCCACCGATCTCTACAACCGTACGCATTCTTTCATCCCACTTGTATAAAGGACGAATAACGGCGCTGAAAGATTCATCATCACTGTTGTTACTGCCAACATCAGACGCAGAGGCATAACGAACTGTGTGTCCAAATTCGATATTGTCACCGATAGAAACTACGCCCCAGTTAATAATACGAAACCCTTCTGCATTATTATTTCCAGCATCACGAACAATGCCTTTACCTGTTCCGAATGTCGCCATTTGTTCCGCATAACCAGAGTTTGCCACTTGAACAATGGTCTTATTGAAACCGGTAGAAAAGCCCTGATTTAAACTCGCAGTGAATAAAACGCTGTCATCAGCATCAACCGATTGACCTTGTTTTTCATTGGCGAAGTTCATGTCAACGCCGAGCTCGAGATCCGCTTTATCCCACAACTGAATACCTGCGTAACGAACATCAGCGATCATAGCGGTCGTTTCTTTCCCATCGTCAATATCACCAGTAACGGTATCTTGAATCAAAGCCACCGATAATTTACCTGGTCCCATTTTAATGTGTTCGACACCACCACCAATGCCACTCACATCCCAGTAGTAGTTATCAATGATATGCACATCGTGACGTTGGTAATAACGCTCACCCGCCCACATCGCGACGTCTTTATCTTCAAATAAACCAACCGCTTGAATGTTGAGTTGAACTACATCTACGCTCTTATCTGCGGCATTGTCATCTTGTCCTTGCCAGTAAGCCAGCATAGAGTCGACAAGAAACGAAACATCATCTTCAGAGTACAGCTCTTTCTTAAATCCAAATTCACCGTAAAGATCATTTTCATTTCCTAAGCGCCCGACTTTATTCACTTCCCACTTGCTGTTGGAACCTCCTTCATTACTTAGTCCTACACCGCCCCTCATGTAGCCATTAAATTCCAGAGGTGTGGTCTCACCTGCAAATAAATTTGGTGTCAGTAACGCAGTTGATAGCGCAGCAGCAATTGGTAAAAGTTTCATCGTCTATTCCTTTCAGATCTTCGTTCAGCTTATTATTTACAAATGGGAACATTCCCATGGGATCGATCCCATTTATATTCTGAAAATTATAAATTGAAAGAGAGTCGATTAATTACTGTGATCAAGCTAACTATAGAAATGAAATAAAGTTGAGCGAAGTTGGATTAATTTGATGAATAGTTAAAGCAAAAAAGAAACACGAAAAGCATAGAAGCGACATGTTTACATCACCAAAAACAAGATGAATCAAGAAGAGAGGTAGAAAGAAGATATTCAGGCTAAATCAGACTTCTATCAGATTTAGCCTGTTCACTCGGCACCAAAAGTAATGATACAGAGCTAATTATTAAAGGGGTTATTTTAGATGATCCCAAGAGATATTAGACACTAAACGGCAGTCATCACATTTAAAATAGAAAATGTCATGCAAAGGCTCATCAAGTAACCATTCACCATCGCATTTAGGGCACTTACGCTCTTTTTCGGCTTTCAAACTCACACCACCAACACGATATAAGTAATAGTAGGTTGGAATCTTAGTCAGAAACTCAATACGCCCGCGCAGTCCCCAGCCTCGTTTAAATAACACACTTGTTGCGTCACTTATTTCGGTTAGTGTCGCATGTTCAGCGCGGCATCCGCCTCCCATTTGGACTTCGTCACAGGCTTGCCATTCCGTTTGCCATTTCAACACCGCTTTGTGGTCACCGTTAAAAGTTGGTGGGTTACGGTATAAAGGGATCGGCAACAAACTTTCACCGCTACGCAATGGTGAGCATGTGTGAACAAATGTGGTGTAAAGAACTTGCCAGCTTGGTGCTTCCTCTTCAGCTACTTCTTCAGAGTTTAAATCTCGACCCAACATTCTCATTTTAGGTGCTAACAAGCTTGCTTCAGACAAACGCCCTAAACACACCTTTACGAAATCAGAATGATATTTAGGGTGAAGGCTGTCTTCATCCGGGCAAACAACACGAACAAAAAACTCACCATCTCCCATCACAATAGGAAATTCACGACCGAGAACTTGACCGTTGTAACGAAATGCATCCATTAATCCATTTACGGCTTTATCAACGGCGCTTACTGTTGTGTTATCAAAACATTCAAATTGTAATTCTAATACGTACATGGATTTATACCGCTGGAACAAGTTTTTCTAAAAATTCTGCAAGAGTCTCTGCCAATACATCACGGTTACTGGTACCCAAACGTTCAAGCACAACATTGCCAGTTAAATTACAGATAGAGATAACATCGAGTTCAGCATCAGTTGCAGCAATAAATACCGTTGGTTTTAATTTTAAACGGCGCTGAGTCACCAGGTGACCAAGAATATTCTCTTGTAGGCAATCAAAATCCTCATCACTCCAAATTTGAAGCAAGGTTAATTCATTACCATCGAAAGTCGCATTCATATCGGCGCTATATTGCACCCCATAGAAAGTTTTAATATCTTCATGCAGTGTTAATTCAATGCCATTCTCGACATTAGTAAAATCAGCATGTTGCTCACGTGGGTAGCTTTTCCATAGCACTGCGTCTTCAGTTTTGCTTTCAACACAAGGTGACACTAAATCCATAAGTTCTTCATTACGAGGTAAGCTCTGGTGATGCTGCTGCCATGCATCAACATAACGTTGACTAAAAGAAAACAGTGCATCTTGGGCACATTGAGCCATGAAAATCTCCTAACGCATAATATTAAATTGGAATCTCTCACCTTTCTGCATCGACTAAGCGATGACTTAATGACACAGTTAAGGGGATTCAGTAAAATTGGCACCATTCTAATCGAATTTGAAGCGAAAGTATGAGCAAATATTCTGATGCAAAAGAGCTAGCGGGTTTAACCTTAGGGCAAAAAACCGAGTACTCAAACCAATACGATGCGAGCCTCTTGCAACCAGTTCCGCGTAGCCTAAACCGTGATGACCTAAATCTTGGTAATGAACTGCCTTTCAAAGGGCATGATTTATGGACAATGTATGAACTTTCTTGGTTAAACGACAAAGGGTTACCTCAAGTCGCGGTTGGTGATGTTTATATTCCGGCAACTAGTCAAAATTTGATCGAGTCAAAATCATTCAAGCTTTATCTGAACAGCTACAACCAAACTCGTTTCAAGTCTTGGAGTGATGTGCAAGCGCGCTTGATTCAAGACCTATCACGATGTGCTGGTGAAGCGGTTGATGTTAATATTCATTCTGTTTCTGAATATACGGATCAGCCAATTGTAACGATGGGAGGTTCATGTATTGATGATCAAGACATTGAAATTTCAAGTTATGAATTTGAAGCTTCTCTTTTAGAGGGGGCGGCAAGTGAACAAGAAGTAGAAGAAACACTGCATAGCCACTTATTAAAATCGAACTGTCTAATAACCAACCAACCAGATTGGGGAAGTGTTGAGATTGCTTATTCAGGAAAACAAATTGACCGTGAAGCCCTGCTTCGTTATTTGGTGTCTTTCCGTGAGCATAATGAGTTCCACGAACAATGTGTTGAACGTATTTTTACAGACATCATGAAGTACTGCCAACCAAGTAAGTTGACCGTTTACGCTCGCTATACTCGTCGTGGTGGGTTAGACATCAACCCATATCGCTCAAGTGAGCAAGATAAACCAAACCATAACATGCGCATGGCTCGCCAATAGCGTTTGGCTTAATCACATTATTATTCAGGGATCTTAAAATGCGTTGGTTTTATGTAATTGGTTTATTGTTTGTCAGTTTAAGCTCAGCGGCAACCGCCTCTGTGTACTCTTCAGCATTGCTGAATGAAGCGAACAATCTTATAGAAATAGAGCCTAAGCGAGCTCGGCTCATTGCTAGCAATTACCTAAATCATCGCACTTTGTCTGATCAAAGTGAGAAGAGCCCCTCAGCGATATCAAGAGAAGAAACGGACTCTTCTTTACGAACGCCAAATGGCAGTATTGATGCTTACCGAATTCTCGCGCAGGCAGAATTCAACCTAGGCAATACCCGTGCTGCTATTCAGTACTTAAATGATGCAGAGAAGTTAACAGAAACACATCATCTTCCTTATGTTTACTTAGATGTTCAAATACTCAAGGCAAGATTGATTTGGAAAAATGATCAAAATTCATTAAAAGCAAACCAAACGCTAGACACGATTGAAAGTGAATTGGAGTCGGCAAGCCAAACTTTACGCCTAACCGATGGTATTACTTATCGATTAACCATGCTCCGAGCTGAAGTCGCTTCTTTTGAAAATAGAGTGGATGATGCTGAAAGTTACTTTAAACAAGCTAAATCGTATTTAGATCAGCGTTATTCCGAAAAAGTCACCATTGATTACCATATTTCTATTGGTGAGTTTTACCTAAAGCATCAGCAATATAACCACGCTTTATCTGAGCTTTTATACGGGTACTGGAAGTCTGTAGAAGGGAATTTAAGCTCAAGACTGGCTAAAGTAAACCGTCTACTTGCTCAACTGTTTTTTGAAAGACAAGTTCTGGATAAAGCACTCGAACACCTATCTCAAGCTGCTGATTTTTATGATAATTTTGAAAAATCCCCGATTCTTGCAAATGTACTAAAGCAAATGGGTGATGTGTATTACTTCCAAGGTAAATATAACCTAGCCCTCGTTCACTTTTTTAACGTGTTAGACCATGAAAGTACGGACCGAGATATCTCACAAGTTATAGATATTCGCATCAGTTTAGCTGCTACTTATTTACGCTTGTATAATTACCCACTAGCGGAACAATACTTATCACGCGCTCTCGACTTACTCGAATACACCGACGCACCACATTTAGAGGCAAAAGCTGCTTTACTATCCGCAGGTTTAGCGTATCACCTACAAGAAAGCAGTGCTGTAATTGAGAATGCTAGCAGAGCGCTGGATATTGCACTTGCATCAGACAACACCGTTTTATCTAAACGATCTTACTTTTTGTTATCTCTTGGTTATGAGCAAGCCGGTCAGCCCCAACAAGCATTGAGTTACTTAAAACAATACAATGCTCTTGTGGCTTTAAAGCAGCAAACGCTCAACCGCGTAAGTGAAGACGCATTCCGTCAGCAAAAAGAGTTTGCGGAGCAGACACTTCATTATTCAGGACAAGAACTTGAGCTCAAGCGATATAAATTAGAGCATCGTAAATTCCAAAAAATCTCTTTTGCGCTCTTCTTATTTAGCATCATTTTATTTTTCTTTGTATTGCGACGTGGATATATCATTCAAAATCAAGCTAGAGAAATTGATTCATTACGAGAAGATCTCTTCACGCACTCTCGGTCTAAGATGAGTAACCTAAGAATGCTGAATGCAAAGCTCTCGAATTCATTGCTACAAACAAGTCAGACATTTGAACAATGGCAGCTTGGTGAGCTCATTCATGAACCACTCAATGACCGGCTCCGCTTTGTGATGATTGACTTGCCTTTCCTGCGCAATATGTACACTCAAAATGGTTACAAAGCAGGGTTAGAGTTAGAAGAAGCTTTTGGCGCATTTTTGAAGAGCAAGCTAGAAGGACCCGCTCGTATTTATCACTTTTCAGATGCGAACTTACTCTATATCGAACCTAATAGTGAGCGAAATACTTCACCAGAAAGTATGTTCAGAAAAGTCCAATCATGGATTGTTGAATTTGAACCTGAGCGCAATATTAATAGAAATATTAGAGTCGGTATTGCCGACTATCCATTCTTGCCTCGCGCATACACAGCTATCAATGACCAGGAGTTGCTAGATGTTCTACTCATGTCGACCAACATTGCTCGTGAGATTAGCCTTAAGGAGCGCAGTAGTCAGTGGGTATATCTGAAGGCAATCGACAGTGCACCAGCAGCAAGCCTTGCAACTGGTAACATAAGAGAAGCTTGTAAACACGCAATAAATCAAGGGCTAATAAAGGTTCAGTCCTCTTATAAGAATGAGGACAGCATCAAAAAAATGCTAAAAGATGACTAATTAGCAAGCGGTTGATGACCTGAATCAGTGACCTTATTTTTAGTTTTGTTATTATCAATGAATTCTGATTTCATTATAAAGATCGTAATTGATCTATGCGGTAATAGTTTATTAATTTATGGGTATGCTCGAACAAGACATTCAAGCTCAACTTCACCTACTGAAATCTCAGTTAGAACAGGTGCGTTTGACACAACGAGATACATCGTTCAAATTTAAACGAGAACAAAAAGTTCTTAAGCGCATAGTTGCATCTTTAAGTGGTGCTTGCATTGGCAATAACCAGCACCTTGATGAAAACCTGACGGCACTTAGGGAAGAGCTAGAAAAACAAAAAGATATCAGCTCAATGATCCCTCGTCTTGCAGTCATAGAAAGGATGCTCAAGCAAAAAACGTTGGCTATGGAAAAACAGACCGGATATCTAGACGAAAGCATAAAACACAGCGGTGAAACACTTCAGCGCATAACTGGGCTACCCGCTCAATTAAAGCGAGACCTACGCAATTTACTGAGCTTTTCAGAGAGCAATGGCAGCCAGAAGGTTGACCACGCAATGAAGTTGCTGGGTATCTATGAACGTGCCATTAAGATTATGGCCACCAATTCTAAAGCTAACTTTGCCGACTCAGATAATTCTCCGGAACAAGAATTACTTTCCGCACTCGCTGACGAACTCCAGCACTTAATTACTGAACTTGATTTTGAAGGCGAGTCTGGTGATGTTTTGATAGATATTAGAGCAAAGCTTTTACTTGGCGTATCCACCCAAAATTTATTTGAATTAACTCTACAAGTCCTAAAGCTCGTCATTGAAGGGACAAACCTAGAACGTAAAACATCTGAACAGTTCATTGAACAACTCAACGCTTCCCTATCTTCAAGTATCAAAACCGCAGACCAAAATGCAGACCAAAGCCAAAGCTATTTCGAGCACCGCCAGAATCTGAATAATGAGCTCGGTGAGTTAGTCGTAAAAAGCCAAGCCTCTGTTGATAACTCAAAAGATCTCGACACACTAAAAACCTCGATTAACCCTCTACTCAGTGAGCTCGCTTCATTATCTGAAAGATTAAATCACGCAGAAGAAAGGGAACAAATTCTGATCGAACGAATGAATTACGGCAAAAATCAACTTGGTACACTTTACGAAGTGACCCAAGATTATCGTCGTCGTTTAGAAGATCAAGCTAAGCGAATGCTGCTTGACCCTCTAACTAAGGTCTATAACCGTACAGCTCTGACGGATCGTTTAGAGTTAGAGTATCGTCGTTGGATCCGCTCTCAGCACTCGCTACGAGTCGTGCTTTTAGACATTGATAACTTCAAAGCGATCAATGATAGTTTCGGTTACACCGCTGGCGATAAAGCACTAAAAATTATCGCTCGTACTATCACAAAAGAAGCAGGTGATACCGACACGGTTGCTCGTTTCTCTGGTGAGGAGTTTGTTTTACTGTTGCCGGAACAAAGTGATGAATATTGCCACCAGCTCATTCAAAATATTCAAGCTCAGGTAAGCCGCTTACCATTTAAGTTCCGCGACCAGCAAATTACGATCACACTGTGTGCTGCTAGTACCCAATTCAAAGAATCCGATACTCCTGAAGAAGTATTAGAACGAATGAATAAGACATTAAATAAAGCGAAAAAGCGCGGTACTAACCAGTTGGTTTGGCACTAATTTATTGGCTTATTAATTTACCTTCAATAATTCAAATACTTATCACATAACAAACCCTCAAATCTTTGCTAAGCTAATGGTTAACATTTGCTTAACAGGCAAATCTAAATGTAATGCATAGCTTCATGCAGACATGTCATTTTCTTTGAAGGCAAAGCAAACTGATTCTTTTGATTTAATCATAATTAATTGTTTTCCGTTTTCTACATTCCTCTAAAAGCGTTCCAATGCTTTGCTTTCTCATCATATGAATTAGCGCCCGTCACAAACACTATGGCCTGATTCAGATTTTATTAGGAGGCATTATGATTACTCATATCAGCCCAGCAGGCAGCATGGATTTGCTTTCTCAACTTGAAGTTGAGCGTCTTAAAAAAACTGCATCCAGTGACCTTTACCAACTGTATCGTAACTGTACTCTCGCAGTGCTTAATTCAGGCAGCCATACTGACAACTCCAAAGAGTTACTCGATAAATATCAATCATTTGATGTAGAAGTAGTTCGACGAGAGCGTGGAATAAAGCTTGAACTCAGCAATCCACCAGAGCACGCATTTGTTGATGGTGAGATCATTAAAGGTATCCAAGAGCACCTATTCTCAGTACTTCGAGATATTGTGTATGTAAATATGCACCTTGCAGATAACCAAAGGTTAAACCCTACCAACGCTACACATATCACCAACTTAGTCTTTGGTATTTTAAGAAATGCTAGAGCTCTAACTCCAGGTATTGAACCCAACCTTGTAGTCTGTTGGGGTGGTCACTCAATTAATGCAACCGAGTACCAATATACTCGCGAAGTTGGCAATGAAATGGGGCTCCGGGAGCTCAACATATGCACAGGCTGTGGTCCTGGAGCAATGGAAGGACCAATGAAAGGGGCGGCAATTGGGCATGCCAAACAGCGCTATACTCAACATAGATACTTAGGGCTAACTGAACCTTCAATTATTGCTGCTGAGCCGCCTAACCCTATTGTTAATGAGCTGGTGATCATGCCAGACATCGAAAAACGTCTTGAAGCTTTTGTACGTATGGCTCATGGCATTGTGATTTTCCCAGGAGGACCAGGTACTGCAGAAGAGCTACTTTATATCCTTGGGATCATGATGCATCCGAAAAATGCCGATCAACCAATGCCAATCGTATTAACGGGATCAAAAGAAAGCGAAGCTTACTTCCGTTCGATTGACAAATTCATTGCAGAAACCTTAGGTGAAGAAGCTCAGAAACATTACGAGATTGTCATTGATGACCCTGCACGCGCCGCAAAAATCATGAAGCAAGCGATGCCAAATGTACGCTCTCACCGTAAAGAGACAGGTGATGCTTATAGCTACAACTGGTCTTTACATATTGAACCTGAATTCCAGATGCCATTTGATCCAACTCATGAGTCTATGGCTGCGCTCGACCTACATATGGATCAAAAAGCGGAAGATCTGGCGGCGAATTTACGTAAAGCATTCTCTGGTATTGTCGCTGGTAATGTAAAAGCAGAAGGTATTTTAGAAATCGAACAACATGGTCCATTCATCATAGATGGCGATAAAGCACTGATGACAAAAATGGACAAACTGCTTAATGACTTTGTAGATCAGCATCGAATGAAACTGCCTGGCGGTAGCGACTATGTGCCTTGCTATAAAATTGCTTAGTTTTTTGAAACTAAAAGTTTTGAACCCAAAGGTTATTGGGTGAAAGGTTATTAAACCAAGAGGTAATTAACCAGATTGGTGATTGAGCCGAAAGATTTTTGTCTAAATGGTATAAGTAAAACCAGAATGGCAATGGATAAAAAGCCACACACACGTCACTGACATTTCAACTGACTAAACGATGCGTTACTATAAGGGGCGAATTGATAAGCCCCTTATTTATTACCTTTACTGGAAACGTATGTCTATCCACCTTGTTATTATCGATGCTTTAAACCTCATCCGACGCGTACACTCTGCTCAGCCGGATCCAGCCGATATCGCAAGAACTATTACGACTACCAATCGCACACTATCTAGAATTTTATCGGAATCTCAACCTACGCATATCATTGCTGTTTTTGACCATCACCTACAAGATCGTGGCTGGCGAGCCGAGCTGCTACCGACTTATAAACAAAACCGTAAACCCATGCCAACACCTTTAATGGAAGGGTTAGATGCCATTCAACAAGCTTGGTGGGAACTAGGAATTGACTCATTACTTTCCGATGGTGATGAAGCTGACGACTTGGTCGCAACACTCGCAAAAAAAGTCGCTGACCACGGTGAAACTGTGACCATTATTTCTACAGATAAGGGTTACTGCCAATTACTCTCTCCTACTCTGCAAATTCGCGATTACTTCCAGCATCGCTGGTTAGATAAACCATTCATTGAAAGTGAGTTTGGTGTTAAACCTGAACAATTATCTGACTATTGGGGGCTAACTGGAGTCAGCTCTAGCCAAGTGCCTGGCATCCCCGGCGTGGGTCCAAAAGCAGCAAAAGAAATTCTAACTGCCTATAACGACATTGAAGAAGCCTATCAAGCCGATGACTTACCTAAGAAATACCGTAAGAAGTTTGATGAGCACATTGAATCTGCACGTGTATGCAAAAAGATCTCAGCTCTGAAAACCGATATAGAATTAGGCTTTAACCTGCAAGATCTCCGCTATAACGAACCTCAGTAACGAAGACAAGAAAAACGGAAATCAGCCAGTTTAAATGTTAATGAAACCTGTTGTGTTCTCCGTTGCATTCACAAAACTTTGCATTGTTGAATCAATACCTTACCTAGTATTGATTAACTTTCAACCACCGTCACAGTCTTACTGACAAAAGTATTTATTTTCGTAGCTCCCAATAAGGAGCAACACATGAAAAAAATACTATTACTCTCATTAACTACCCTTCTAGTCAGCTTTTCTTCTTTATCTTCTGCAGAAAGTGAAGCTTGCGGTCAGCACCTGATAAAAGGCACACCATCTGAAACCTCAGACCAAATATTATGTAGATCTGGGTATGCAGTTGGTTATAACTATGACACTAAAAATGCAGACTGGGTTGCCTATCACATCACCGCAGAAAGTGTGAATGCAAAGTTCAAACGCAGTAACCGCTTCAAAGCAGACCAAGAACTACCAGAGTATGCTCAATCAACGTTAAGCGACTACTCCAAATCAGGCTATGACCGTGGACATTTAGCGCCTTCTGCCGCTATGGATTTTTCTCAAGAATCTATGCAATCTAGCTTTTTGCTCAGTAACATGTCACCACAACTTCCCGGCTTTAACCGCGTGGGCTGGCGATTACTGGAAGAGCACGTTCGAGATCTTGCCAATGAATATCAAGAGCTTTACGTAGTAACAGGTCCTATTTATGAAGGAAACGAAGCAACGATTGGCAATGGGGTAGTTATCCCAAGTGCATTCTACAAAGTTATCCTAGACCCCTACTACAATGATGCGATTGCATTTATTGTCCCACACAGAGATGTATCGGGTTCTGAGTTAGTTAATTTTGTAACGACCATTGATGAAGTAGAACAGCGCACTAATTTAGACTTCTTCTCTGCAACTGCAGACGGCACAGAAACAACGATGGAAGCAATGCTTTGGGAAATGTGGCCAACACCGGAATAACCGAATGTTCCAGTCTCGTTTAAAGCCGTTTACTTTAGAATATTAAGTATAAAAAACGCTCCTAAAAAGGAGCGTTTCTATTATCGATTTATTAACCGTTTTAGTGCGGAGAAATATTCGATAGAGACTGAATGTGAACCGTAATTTCTTCACGGTCATGATAAAGGTGCTTAGCTTGCATCTTAAACTTCACGCCATTCTCAATTAAGAAGACTTTCAAGTTTTCGATATCTTGAAGTACTTCATCGTAACGACCTTTCATAGGAAGCTTCAGGTTAAATAGGGCTTCTTTTGCCCAACCTTTAATGATCCATTCTCCCATAAGGTGAGCAACTCGAGCTGGTTTCTCAACCATGTCACAAACAATCCAAGTTACGTTCTTACGATCTGGTTCAAACTTAAAACCATCAACCATGTGGTGTTTAATCTGGCCCGTTTCCATCAAACTATCAGCCATCATGCCGTTATCAACACAGTGAACGAACATTGAACGCTTCACCAGTTGGTAAGTCCAACCGCCAGGGCAAGCGCCCAAATCGACACCCCACATACCCGGAGCTAAACGCTCATCCCACTCATCACGAGGAATAAATACATGGAAAGCTTCTTCTAGCTTCAATGTAGAACGGCTTGGAGAGTCTGAAGGGAACTTCAAACGAGGAATACCCATAAAGAACTGAGAGTTGTTTGTTGGGTAGGAGTAACCAATAAAGCAATGACCCGGTGCAATAAAGCATACGTGAAGCACAGGCTTCTTAACATTGTCTTTTGATGTCATAAGACCTTTACCGCGTAATGCTTGACGCATAGGCACTGTAAACTTACGACAGAATTTCAAAAGCTCTTTCGCTTCATTCGTATCTGGTGTTTCAATGCGAATATCACCACAACGAGGGAAGTTATCTTTTGTAGAAAGCGCTTCTAAAATTGGGGAGATACGATCTTCACTTGGTAGATCTTTAATTTCAACAGCAACTGCAATCATTTGACGAGCAAAAATCAGAGACTGAAAATCAACACCTTTAACCAGTTTATCGGCTTCGCCAGCTTGATAACATTCGAACAAAACAAAACCCGTATTGTTCTTTAAGCGAGGAAAACCAAACACTTCAAGTTGTGTTGCTTTGTCTTGAATTTCGCCAGCACATTCTTTTTCAAAACCAGAGCGACAATAGAGTAGTACGTGTTTCACTTAGTTACCTCATTTATATTCAAAGCAGCAAAGGAGAAAGCTCCCCAACCGATAATAAATAGTAGCCCACCCAGTGGAGTGATGGGACCAAACCATTTAATTCCTGTTAAAGCGAGCGCATAAAGGCTGCCACTAAAACAAAGGATGCCGATGATAAAGCAAATCGCGGCAATGAAAAAATATTTTTGTGATTTTAAGCCAAGTTTCAATTGGAGTAAGATGCCACAGGATAAAATAGCCAGCGTATGAATGAACTGATACTGAACACCCGTTTCAAACACACCAAGTAAATATTCAGATAACTGCCCTTTCAATGCATGCGCAGCAAAAGCTCCAAAAATGACAGCTACCATTGCTGAAAGCCCAGAAAATATAAGCAGTGCCTTACTTTTCATCCAACACCTCTTTGATAAAAGTAGAAAGCAACTCAACCGTCAGCGCTATATTTTTCTGTTCTGTATACCCTGAGCTTTTACGAGGCTTAAAGCTATGATCACCATCAGGGATAAATGAGACTTTGATTGAATCTGATAAGTTAAATTCTGCAAACTCTTCGCGCTTACCAAAGGTGTCTCGCTCTCCTTGCAGGATTAAACAAGGCTTTTGCACTTCAGCTAAGTGCTCACCTTTGTATTTTTCCGGTTTACCTGGGGGATGAAACGGAAACCCTAAACACGCGACACCTGCAACTTTGTCATACTCCGATAGATGGCTCGCCATACGCCCCCCCATAGATTTACCACCAATAACCACATTCGTTACTGATAACTCATCAATCACACGCTGGTAGGCTTCCAGTAGCTTAGGCGCTCTATCTGGTGGGCGACGCTTGCCGTCTTCCGCACGTTTAATCATATATGGGAAGTTAAAGCGAATAACCCGTATTCCCTTAAAAGATAACCCTTTCGCAACGGATTCCATAAATTCATGGTCCATTCCCGCTCCAGCCCCGTGAGCAAAGATAAAGGTATAAGGGTGCTTCTCACCATCAATAAGCAAACTGGAAGCTTTCTCTACAGCCGACAGCGCATCAACTGACACATTACTCATGCTCACTTCCTGCTTCATCCAATAAATCCTCTTGCTCACTCTGAGCTTTCGCTAACATCCAATCTCGGAATGTCGCTATTCTGCCCATATCAGCCTGTTTTTCATGGCACACGACATAAAACGCATTCTTGCTAACAAGAACCTCATCGAAAGGAGCAATTAAACGACCCGCTTCAATTTCAGGTTGTGCCAGTACGTTGTTGCCTAGTGCAATCCCCTGCCCGTGAGCTGCAGCTTGCAGTACCATAGTAGAGTGACTGAAGATAGGACCATGGTTCACATTGACCCCATCAATGAAATTCTGCTTAGCAAATTGTTTCCAATCTTTTCGAGATGTATCGTGCAATAACGTATGACATGCTAAGTCAGTTAGGGATTCTAATGGTTTTGCTCCTAGTAATACTGATGGCGCGCATAATGGTATCAAGTACTCTTGGTACAGTTTATCGGCTCTTAAACTCGGCCAATTACCCCGACCATAATAGATAGCAACATCCACATCGTCCGTGAGCGAGCCTTCATCCATATCAACCGCTTTGATTCTTACATCAATATCAGGCTCTTGCTGATTAAAATCCGCTAATCTCGGAACTAGCCATTGAATAGCAAAACTAGGCGGTAAACTTATGGTTAATGCGCCTTTCTCACTGCGTTCAAGTACCTTATCGGTAGCCTCAGCAAGGGATGTGAAGATATCTTTGATATCAAGAAAATAGCTTTGCCCTTCTTCCGTTAATAATAAAGAACGGTTTCGACGGCGAAATAACTTTAAAGCTAAGAATTCTTCCAACGCTTTTATTTGGTGGCTAACTGCCGCCTGCGTAACAAAAAGCTCTTCCGCTGCACGAGTAAAACTTAAATGACGTGCCGCCGCTTCAAACACTCTTAAGGAGTTTAATGGGGGTAATCTACGAGACATGGCTACTCTCTACTAAAGCATTAGTTTTTTTCATCTGAAACATTATAAATTGTCCATTGTCTAGCGGCTAGAGAAATTCTATATTTCGTTTCGCAGCGCTAGCCTGAACGGCTTGATTCTCTCTAGAATCAATTGGCTTAGTTGTTGCGATGTTGTGTTTGCAAACTCGAACTTTTCGAGTTGGGTAGAGTTCTACCAAGTGTTTCGTTACAGCTAATCCAATGTAACGAGGCATCTACTTCCTGTTTATTTTGACCTGTCTGTCAAATTTCTTTACACCGCCTATATGGCGGTGTTTTTTTATGGAAGAAAACAAATTTAACAGCACATAGGTGCCCATAAATTTTCTTATTCAAATAAAAAAGCCGCTTACCCATGTAAGCGGCTTTTCAAATCACATCTGCGATTCAGGTAAGTCACCTAAGGGCGGTAAACCTTCACATTGTGGAAGCCTTGCTCTTGCAGGTAAAGCGCTTGTAAGCGGCTCATCACGCCACGGTCACAATACAGTAAGTATTCTTTACCTTGGTCAAGATCACCAAACTGAGTCGCAAGCTTATAGAATGGAAGATGTTTTACTTCTACGCCATCAATTTCTAATGGGCTGTCATCTTCTTCATCTGGGCTACGAATATCCAGCACAACAGCATGCTCAGCGACCGCTTGAACTTGTTCCACTTCAGGCGCCTGCTCTTGGCTTTCTTTTTCAATATCACGGATGTCCATCACACGAGCATTTTCAATCACTTGATCAAGGATTTCGAAATTGAATTTTGCTTCTTCCGCTTCAAGTTTGCCTTTCTTCGCTTTTACCGTCGGCTTCTTAGAAATCACACCACAGTATTCCGGCATTACTTTCGCGAAGTCTTCAGTGCCAATAATACGAGACAAATCGATAATGTCTTCTTTATCCCAGTTAATCAAAGGACGAAGAATTAAAGTATCTGTCACATTGTCGATATGGCGTAAGTTCGTCAACGTTTGACTAGACACCTGGCCAAGCGCTTCACCAGTGACTAATGCTTCAATACCAAAACGCTCTGCAACCATGCCACCAGCACGCATAAACATACGTTTCAGTACCACACCCATTTGACCATCTTCTACATTTTCTAGAATCTCAGCCACTACAGGTTCAAAATCTATTGAAACAAACTTCACCTTTGCCGATGAACCATATTTATTCCATAGGTAATGAGCAACTTGCTTAACGCCAATCTCGTGAGCAGGCCCACCAAGATTGAAGAAACAGTAATGCACTTTAGAGCCACGCTTAATATGTAGGTAACTTGAGACACCAGAATCAAAACCACCAGAGATCAAGCTAAGCAGATCTTCTTGAGTACCAAGAGGGAAACCACCTAAACCTTTATGGCGAGCCAATACTTGATTTAGTTTGTCGTTAGCTATTTCAACTTTAACGGTTACGTCTGGGTTCTTCAGTCTTACTTTTGCAGACTCAACCGCTTGGTTTAAGCCACCACCAACATAGCGCTCTAATTCAATCGATGTGAATTCATGCTTACCACGACGCTTAGCACGAACTGAGAAAGTTTTACCTTCGATATCAGCACGGCTGCGCTCTAAAACTTGCTCGTAAATATCGTGCAGGTCTTTAAATTCTGATTGTTGAACTTCAAGCGAGTGATGAATTCCCGGAGTGTGAGTTAATGCCTCTAACACTTCAGGGTAAAACTTATCACTTTCAGATGTGACTTCAATGTGATCACGACGGTTGAATACCGCAACGCCTTCAGCCTTGCGCTGAATAACATTTCGGATATTGCATTCTAGAATCCTTGTGAAGCGCTTACGCACCGACTCACTTTTTACAAAAATTTCCGGATGGGGCTTAACAATAAATTTCATAATACTTTCACAACAATAAGGTTCACAATTTTAGAAGGTCCATCGTTAAGTGAAGCGTTTTTAACACGGCACTTAAAGCAGAATAGATCATTATCTAAATCTAAGGGCGCGAATTATACATGAGAACCAGATTCAAAGAAAAGACTACCGCCTTTCTGCTTAAAAATACTCCTTCAGATCTGATGCATTTTCCAAACAATTCAATAAATAAAACACGGCGCACTGATAATAAAAAAGCCTGAGGCTATGACACCTCAGGCTTTTCTGTTTCTGCTATGAACCGTTTTAGCTAGAACCGTTCTATATTAAATAGAACTAATAACAATTCTGCAGAGCTAATGCTATTTAAGCAGGACCCATTAAAGCGCTGGCACTTCTTCGCTAAACAAAGGTTCACCTTGCATAATGCTGATTTCAACACGGCGGTTTAAACTGCGCTGAGCTTCAGTATCATTAGGTTCAACAGGTTCTGTATCCGCCATGCCTCTCACACGTAAACGCTGATGTGAGAAACCACGAACTTTCTCCATTTCTTGAGCAACAGACACAGCGCGCTGCGAAGATAAATCCCAATTAGAACGATAAAGTTCAGAGTCTAAGCGCTGGTTATCAGTGTGCCCTGAAATTCTAACAATCCCCGGAACATCTTTAACAAGTTCCGCGACTTGCCTCACTAGGGGGCGAAACTTAGGTTGTAGAAACGCAGACCCTGATGGAAATGCACCTTTTTCACGAATACGAATCACAATTTGCTGACCTAAGTTTTCAACTTCGATCGCCCCTTGGTCAATCTCTCGCTCTAGAGCTTTTTTAATGCTCTCCATTAAGGTTTCCATTTCTTGAGATTGTGCTTCAGCTTGTTGCTGTTGCATCTCAGATTCGGAGTTTTGATTATTCTGAGTCGACGTATCTGGTGATTGACCACCAGTCAATTTACCTTGGTCACGTTTAGTGCCGCCAGCTCTGTCTGATTCTCCCTCATGAAACTCAAGGGTTTGCTGAGTAATATCAATCGTCTGCTGCATGATGACATCAATAGGCGTTGGCTCAGGACGACCTGGTCTAAACTCCTGAGCAATAATACTGGTGCCTTTGGGAATATCTTTTACTTCCAGCTTATTCTGCACACCAAAAGCAAATTTCATTGAACCTGCAATTTGTTTGAATTTCAGTACATCCATTTCTGAGAATGAAAGTAGTAATACAAAGAAACACATTAGCAGTGACATTAAATCCGCAAACGTTCCCATCCATAAAGGAAGACCGGGAGGGGGACATTTACAGGGAACTTCTTCTTCCATTGTGAATATCCTTAGTCTGCTTCGCCATCAAGAATTCGTTTACCTTCATTTAGGTAGTTTTTCAGATAGCCATCAATGACTCGAGGGTTTTGACCATCTTGGATAGCGAGGACTCCATCCATAATTAAGCGGCGGTTCAGTGTTTCTTGATCTCGGCGTAAGGCTAGTTTGTCGGCAATAGGAAAGAACACCATGTTTGAAAGCACAGCGCCGTATAGTGTTGTTAAAAGTGCTACCGCCATTGCTGGACCAATTGATTTTGGATCATCCATATTTGAAAGCATGGCAACAAGACCAACCAAAGTACCAATCATTCCCATTGCAGGGGAAACATCACCAAATGCACTGAATACTTTACCGCCTTGCTCATGACGCTCATCGGTAAGCGCAATATCTTTTTGTAAAGCCGCTCGAACGACATCAGCATCATGACCATCAACCAACAGATCGATGCCCTTCTGCATAAAACTGTTGGTAATTTCCATCTCTTCCAATGCAAGGAAACCGCCTTTACGTGCGGCATCTGCCATTTCAACCACTTTAGCAATCAATTCTTCAGGCGCATCAGCTTTAAACATGAATGCCTTGCCTGCAATTTTTGCGGCTCCAAAAAACTGGCCCATAGTGAATTTCATTAATACAACAAAAGTAGAACCACCTACCACGATCAGTAACGAAGTCGTGTCATAGAACATGCCTAGGCTTCCACCTAAGATCATCGCCATGATTACAAAGGCAAATCCACCAATCAAACCTAATAGGGTTGCTAAATCCACTGAGCACTCCTCATGCTGTTTATCTTTCTACTTTTAGAATAATCTTGTTATCGGCAAGATCATAAGATCTTTAAGTAAATTCTTGGTCTAAGTATCACACTTTTCTGTTCTAACACCAGCAATTGCTCGGCATTTGGACTCATATCTTCCTCCTGTGACTCTACGAGAGTTAACCAAGCTTTGCGACCATAAGTGTAGACCGTCTGAAAACAAACTTTCTGACAAATTTTATTGGTTAAATTTGACCAACTCTACGCCCTAAGGTAACGTTCGTTCATCTTTCCCAACGCAGAATTATTATGGCGACTAAGAAACCGGAAAATATGACCTTCGAGGCTGCAATTGAAGAGCTTGATGGCTTGGTTGATCAACTAGAAAATGGTGATCTAGCTTTAGATGATGCGCTGAAAAAATTTGAGCGTGGTATTTCTCTCGCTCGTGCTGGTCAAAGTAAACTAAATGATGCCGAGCAGCGCGTCAGTATCTTGCTGCAAAATGATGAAAACGCAGAACTTAGTGACTTTAACCCACAACCAGAATAATTATTGTATGAGACCCTCTATGATTGAGACTTTATCGTCTTATCAAGCACGTAATAATGCTCAACTAAACCTTTGGCTAAATCGCCTCCCTCACCAAAATTTAGATCTCATTAACGCAATGCGCTATGGGCTATTGCTTGGTGGAAAACGTGCTCGTCCTTTCCTTGTATACATGACTGGTGAAATGCTTGGGTGCAGTAGCGAAGACCTGGATACTCCAGCCTCTGCGATTGAATGCATTCATGCCTATTCCCTCATTCATGATGATTTACCAGCGATGGATGACGATGAGTTACGCCGCGGACATCAAACATGTCACATAAAGTTTGATGAAGCGACAGCTATCTTAACGGGCGATGCCTTACAAACGTTAGCATTTACTATTCTTGCTGAAGGTGAACTCAGTTCTGCAGGTGAAAGTTGCCGAGTTAAAATGATCCAAAATTTAGCTCAAGCTTCTGGTGCTCAGGGCATGTGCTTAGGGCAATCTCTTGATCTTGCTGCTGAAAACCGAACGGTCTCTCTTACCGAATTAGAAGAAATCCACAGGAATAAAACCGGTGCTTTATTAAAGTGTGCGATTCGTTTAGGCGCATTATCTGCCGGTAAAAAAGGATTAGATCTGTTACCTCAACTTGATAAATTTGCAGACGCTATAGGGCTCGCTTTTCAAGTTCAGGACGATATTTTGGATATCATTAGTGATACTGAAACATTAGGCAAACCACAAGGTTCAGACCTAGAATTAAACAAGAGTACTTATCCTTCTTTGTTAGGTTTAGAGGGTGCTCAAGAAAAAGCACAAACTCTGTTACATGAAGCACTTCAAGCTTTGGACATGATCCCCTACAATACTCAGTCACTCGAAGAGTTCGCCCGATACGTCATCGAGCGCAAGAACTAAGATTATAAGCGCGCATTACTATGACTCTTGATATTTCAAAGTACCCAACACTTGCTTTGGCTAATAAGCCAGAGGATTTGCGTCTACTTCCAAAAGAGACGCTACCGCAACTCTGTGAAGAACTGAGATCCTATTTACTGAATTCTGTGAGCCAATCAAGTGGCCACTTAGCATCAGGTTTAGGCACAGTGGAGCTAACTGTCGCATTACATTATGTTTATAACACACCATTTGACCAATTAGTGTGGGATGTGGGTCACCAAGCATACCCGCATAAAATCTTGACTGGTCGTCGTGATAAATTAGCTACGATTCGTCAAAAAGGTGGATTACACCCATTTCCTTGGCGCGAAGAAAGTGAATACGACACATTGTCTGTAGGTCACTCTTCTACTTCTATCAGTGCTGCACTTGGTATGGCGATCAGCGCTGAGAAAGAAGGTCAGAACCGTAAAGTCGTAAGTGTTATCGGTGATGGCGCTATTACTGCGGGCATGGCATTTGAAGCAATGAACCATGCTGGTGACATTCACAACGATATGCTTGTCGTACTGAATGACAATGAAATGTCTATTTCAGAGAATGTTGGCGCGTTAAATAACCACTTAGCTCAAGTCCTTTCTGGCAGCCTTTATACCTCGATCCGTGAAGGTGGAAAAAAGGTGTTATCAGGTGTACCACCAATTAAAGAACTGGTTCGTCGCACTGAAGAGCATCTGAAGGGTATGGTTGTACCTGGCACTATGTTCGAAGAGCTTGGCTTTAACTACATTGGTCCTGTTGATGGTCACGATGTTAATGAGCTAATCAAAACATTGAAGAACATGAGAGATTTAAAAGGTCCTCAATTTCTTCATATCATGACGAAAAAAGGCAAAGGCTACGAGCCTGCAGAAAAAGATCCTATCGGCTACCATGGCGTACCGAAATTTGATCCTGCACACTCAAGCTTGCCTAAGAGTACAAGCTCAAAACCGACTTTTTCTAAGATCTTCGGTGACTTCCTTTGTGACATGGCAGCTCAAGATCCAAAGCTAATGGCAATTACACCAGCCATGCGTGAAGGTTCTGGAATGGTTCGCTTCTCTAAAGAGTACCCTAACCAGTACTTTGATGTTGCTATCGCAGAACAACACGCAGTGACCCTAGCAACAGGTATGGCGATTTCTGGTGATAAACCAATTGTCGCGATTTACTCAACATTCCTACAGCGTGGTTATGATCAACTGATCCATGATGTGGCGATTATGGATTTACCCGTAATGTTCGCCATTGATCGCGCAGGTCTTGTTGGGGCAGACGGACAAACTCACCAAGGTGCTTTTGATTTAAGCTTTATGCGCTGTATTCCAAATATGGTCATCATGGCGCCAAGTGATGAAAATGAATGCCGCCAGATGCTGTATACCGGTCACCAACATACTGGTCCAAGTGCCGTTCGTTACCCTAGGGGTAATGGTATGGGCACTGAAATCCAAAGTGAATTTACTGCTCTAGAGATTGGTAAGGGACGGATTGTACGTCAAAGTAATAAAGTTAAGGGTGGTCAGAAAGTCGCAATTCTTAGCTTTGGTACTTTCCTTGAAAGTGCTCTAGAAGCAGCTGAATCTATCGATGCAACAGTCGCGGATATGCGATTTGTTAAGCCACTCGATGAAGCGCTTATTCAGTCTTTAGCAGCAGAGCATGATGTGCTAGTGACTATAGAAGAAAATGCCATTGCCGGTGGTGCAGGTTCCGGTGTTGTGGAATTCTTAATGCAAGAAAAACAGCCTATGCCAGTGCTGAATTTAGGCTTACCAGATAAGTTTATATCTCAAGGGACTCAAGGCGAGCTTCACGAAGAGCTAGGTTTAGATGTTAAAGGCATTCTTAATTCAATAACTACTTATGTATCTAAGTAAGCTAAGTAGTCGATATTACTTGAAGCTAAAAACAAAAAGGTTGACCAAATGGTCAACCTTTTTTAATGGGAAAAACTTAATGCTAGCAGCAAGGCTTCAACTTAGGTGCATCGTAGTTTTCTGGTTCATCTGAATAGATAGAAACATTAAATTTATCAACTAGCCCATCTTCAGAAACACATTGCTCTTCGAAGAAAGCCTGAATTTCACGACGCTGACAGTGTGCTTCGAACGCTTCGTTATCTGCCCAAATTTCATTGAATGCAATAGGGTAACTTTCCCCTTCAGCAAATGGGCTTTGAATATGACGTGTCACTGTATATTGGATGCAACCATCTTCACGTAAAGTGTTCGGTTCAAGCGCTTGTAGCACTTTAAATAGCTCATTTAATTTACCTTCTTTCGGTAGAAATTGAGCAATACAATAAACTTTCTTAGACATTTTTATTCCTATTATTCATTAACGACTAAACCAGCCAACCTGCATATCGAGCAATCGCATACAACGCGATACCAGCCATGATACCTGCAACGATATCATCAATCATAATACCTAAGCCGCCATGTATGCGCTTATCTAGCCAACCAATTGGCCAAGGCTTTACCATATCGAAAAAACGGAACAATATGAAACCCGTTAATAACCACTTCCAATCTGTTGGTGGAATATTGAGAAGTGGAACAAGGCCCATGGTGATCCAAAAGCCTGCAAACTCATCCCATACAATAGAGCCATGATCGTGAACTTTCATGTCATCAGAAGTCACTTGGCAAATTTTAATTCCAACAATACAGCTAATCACTACGGCAATTACATAAACTGGAAAAGGCAGCTGAACCAGCAGAAAATACAATGGAATAGAAGCCAAAGTACCCATAGTGCCGGGAATAATTGGAGACAAGCCACTTCCAAACCCTGTCGCTAATAAATGCCATGGGTTCTTCAATGAGATAAGTGATAGAGGGTTTGTCATTATTTCGCCTTAAAGTGATCGTAACCACTTAAATCCCAATTAAGTGGTTTATTGTTATCATGAATTTCAAAGTAGTCTACAGGTCTTATCTGGCCAATGCAGGTGACTTTTGTCCCTGCGTGCGCCAACGCACTCTCTAGTGACCCTTTATTTTCTTCAGGTACAGTAAAGCACAATTCGTACTCTTCACCACTGGTTAACGCATAATGCTGTGCTTTATCAATGGAGGTCGCATATTCCAATAATTCAACAGAGAGCGGTAGCAAACTTACATCTATACTTGCCCCTACTTCAGAGCGCTTCAAGATATGCTTAAGGTCAGCTATAACACCATCTGAAATATCAATGGCTGAAGAAGCAAGGTCGCATAATGCACGCCCAGCTAACACTCTCGGTGCACTCAAATAATGACGCTTTTCCAATTCTTCTGCGTTTGGACGTACTCGATTCTCTGTATCAAGCAACACTTCTAAGCCAGCTTTGCTATCACCCAAGTTTCCTGTAACGTAAATCCAATCACCAACTTTAGCTCCATCTCGGCGCAGTGCTTTACCCTCAGGTACGAAGCCTTGAACCGTTAAGGTTAAACTTAAAGGCCCCTTAGTGGTATCTCCGCCAATGAGCTGAATACCAAAATAATCAGCTAATTCAAAAAAGGAGTCACAAAAAGGAGCCAGCCATTCTTCATCGACTTCTGGCATCGTCAAAGCAAATGATACCCACGCAGGCGTTGCACCCATGGCAGCCAAATCACTGATGTTGGAAGATAGTGCTTTATGCGCTACCCATGCAGGGTTAGCTTCAGGAAGAAAATGAGTACCCGCAACTAAAGTGTCCGTACTTATTGCAATCTCAACATTGCTAGGCGGTTTCACAAGCGCACAATCATCACCCGCCGCTAAATGTACATCTTTTCTTTGTGGTTGTCGGTTTACGAAATATTTGTCAATCAGGTTAAATTCACCAGACATCAGATAAGCCTATTATTTTGTTTTTTGAACCTAGTAAACACGTACTCTTGTTAGCTATGTTGCTTTTTTAGTTACGTGTATTTAATCACTACAGTCACTTTATTTTAGCTACAAAAAAGGCCAGCATGATAGCTGACCTTTTATATTCGTTTATGAACGTATTACTTCTTACGTACATGTGGTGCAGCTTTATCAAGCACACCGTTAACAAACTTATGGCTGTCTTCTGCTGCAAATACTTTTGCAAGCTCGATAGCTTCATTGATGACCACTTTGTATGGTACATCTTCACGACGAGTCATCTCGTACATAGCTAAACGTAGAAGAGCCAGTTCCATCAAATCAAGATCTTGCATAGGGCGAGATACGAAAGGACGAAGCTTGCTATCTAGTTCCATGTGGCTAAGAGCAACACCAGTCAGTAGGTCGCGGAAGTATGCAACGTCTGTTTCTGGCATAGCAAGAGCAGGCTCTGCTGCATGATGCTCTTCTTCATCATACTTACCACCAGATAAGAACTGTTCTTCAACAGTAGCAACATTTTCTTTAGTAATTTGCCACGAATAAATTGCTTGTAGAGCAAATTGACGTGCGTTACGACGTGCGGCTGGTTTCACACTGGCCCCCATTAGGAATCGATTTCAGAAAGAACGTTGATCATCTCAAGTGCGCTTAGTGCAGCTTCTGCACCTTTATTACCAGCCTTGGTCCCTGCGCGTTCAATAGCTTGATCGATCGTATCAACAGTAAGAACACCAAATGCTACTGGAAGAGAATATTCCAAAGACACTTGTGCCAAACCTTTATTACATTCACTACAAACATAGTCGAAATGAGGCGTACCGCCGCGGATAACTGTACCTAGAGATACAATAGCGTCGAACTTACCTGTTTTTGCAACGCGTTGCGCTACAAGTGGAAGTTCTACCGCACCAGGACAACGAACAATAGTAATATTGTCTTCGCTTACTTGTCCGTGACGTTTTAAAGTATCGATTGCACCAGAAAGTAAACTTTCGTTAATAAAACTGTTGAAACGAGCTATAACGATAGCAATTTTTGCATTTGGCGCTGGGAAGCCACCCTCGATCACTTTCATAAGCCTTCCTTTAACTATATTCATCAAGTGAGAATCGCCGGATTCTAGCATAAAACTGTGAGCAATATCTAATGGAATTTAGGTTTATACCTTAACCACGCTATTGGAATTGCAAGCTAGAATTCAACTCAGAAAAATTAATAAAGGAAACATGGTTGTTTCCTTTATTTTTATATTGATAATTCACGTAATACTGTGTGTTTTCTTTTTTCGTAAAATACTAATGTGGGCACTTGAACAGCAAAAGCCACAATTACTCACACACATATTCCACAACATTAAGACCAAAACCACCAAGTGCGTGGTAACGCTTCGAACTTGAAGAAAGTAAGCGCATATCATGGACACCTAGGTCTTGTAGGATCTGAGAGCCAACACCAACACGACGAGAGGTACCTTGCTTCTTCGCCATCTTTGGCTGCTCGTTCTTATCTTGAGCTTCAAAGGTCTTCACTTTGTGAATCAAAGAATCAGACGACTCTTCGTTGCCAAGGATAACCAGCACTCCACCTTCGTCACCAATGCGCTTCATCGCTTTATCTAGCGACCAACTACGCTCTGTACCACGGTCTGAATGAAGAAGGTCTGTGAAAGTATCATGTAAGTGCACACGAACTAATGGAGCACCTGCTGATAAATCCCCTTTCTGCATGGCGTAATGAATTTGGTTATCGATAGTGTCACGGTAAGTAACAAGCTCGAAGTCACCAAACTCTGTCGGTAAATGGCACTGTGCAACACGCTCAATTGTGGTCTCGGTGTTGTTACGGTATTCGATGAGATCGGCAATCGTACCCAATTTGATATCGTGTTTTTCAGCAAACACTTCAAGGTCTGGACGACGTGCCATTGTGCCATCGTCATTAAGAATTTCGACAATAACAGACGCTGGTTCACAGCCCGCTAGACGAGCTAAATCACAACCTGCCTCTGTATGACCAGCACGGGTTAACACCCCACCTTCTTGAGCTGTTAAAGGGAAGATGTGTCCTGGCTGCACAAGATCAGCCGCTTTCGCATCTTTTGCAACGGCAGCCTGCACTGTGACAGCGCGATCAGAAGCTGAAATACCTGTAGTTACCCCTTCAGCAGCTTCAATCGAAACCGTAAAATTAGTGGTGTACTGGGCATTGTTATCTTGAACCATTGGCGCTAAACCCATTCGATTTGAGCGCTCTTTAGTCAATGTTAAGCAAATTAAACCGCGACCAAACATAGCCATAAAGTTGATGGCTTCTGGTGTTACATGCTCCGCAGCCATAATAAGATCGCCTTCGTTTTCACGATCTTCATCATCCATCAGGATAACCATCTTTCCTAGACGAATGTCTTCAATAATTTCTTGAGGAGTACTAATTGGCATTTTCTATTCCTATGAAATGGTTCAGCTTCCTAGAACCGACACGATTAAACCTGATGATATTACTTAACTTATGCTGTTTCAGTTAAGCAAAACCATTCTGCTGTAAAAATTCCATTGTAAGACGTGACTCAGGCTCAGCATTTTGCTGTTGCCCTTGTAACAAACGCTCCATATATCGCGCTAAAACATCCACTTCCAAATTTACTTTTCGCCCAACATTAAACTGGTCGATTGTGGTTTCGGATGAAGTATGAGGAACAATCGTCAATTTAAACGCGTTTTTACGTAAATCATTCACTGTTAGGCTAATGCCATCAACGGTAATTGACCCTTTTTGAGCGACATATTTAGATATCTCTTCAGGCATTTCTACCCAAAACTCGATGGCTCGTCCAACTTGGTTTCGCTCTATGATTTCGCCTACACCATCAACGTGACCAGAAACGATATGCCCACCAAAGCGCGTTGTTGGCAGCATGGCTTTTTCTAAATTCAATTTATCGCCAGCTTGGTAATCAATGAAACCGGTTTTTTTTAATGTTTCTAGTGAAAGGTCAGCGCTGTAGCTATTCTCGTCAAATTCAACCACAGTCAAACACACACCATTGGTCGCAATGCTGTCGCCTAATTTAACATCAGACATATCCAACTTATTTGCTTTTACCGTTACGGTAATATCTTCTCCACGAGGAGTGATTGCGCTTAGGGTGCCAACGGCTTCTACAATTCCTGTAAACATATTCAAGCTCTTGTATTTTTAACGTGATTAATTCGATGCTTTCCAGCGCGGTTTTGCAATAATGCGGATATCAGGACCTACCATTCTAAGATCGCTAATATCAAGGTCAATAACTTCAGACATTGAATCAATCCCAAGAGCACCCATTAGACCCCGTCCATCACTGCCCATAAGCTTAGGTGCTAAATAAAGGATTAGTTCATCAACAAGCTGCGCTTCCATCAGGCTTTTTGCCAAGGTAGCGCCCGCTTCAACCCAAACATGGTCAATATGATGTGCTGGTAACTGAGAAAAAAGAGCCTCTAGATCTAGCCCTTTATCAGATGCAATGACATGAATGTCAGCGTTACTTTCCGCTACTCTTAAGACTGCAGATTCAGAACGAAATAGCTTCAATTCAGGCGTCAGTTTATTTTGGCGATCTAAGATAATTCGGACAGGTTGACGTAATGCGTCTTTAAAATACTGGCTTTTTAAGTTCGTTGAGAAATCCTCCCAGCGAACATTCAGTGACGCATTATCATCAATAACCGTTTGGCTTGTTGATAATACGGCTCCAGCTTTTGCTCGGAAATGCTGAACATCTCTTCGAGCTTCTGAAGAAGTAATCCACTGACTTTCACCATTGCTCAGAGCGGTTTGCCCATCCAAACTGGCAGCCATTTTTAGTTGTACAAAAGGCTTACCCGTTTTCATTTTTTTTATGAATGCCGGGTTCAAATCATTCGCATCTTGCTCTAACAGCCCTACTTCAACAGTGATCCCAGCGTCTTGCAACATTGCAATACCGCGACCGGCTACCTGAGGATTAGGATCGACCATGGCACAAATCACTTTTGAAACTTGAGCCTTGATAAGCCCTTCAGCACATGGAGGTGTTCGACCATAATGCGAGCATGGTTCTAAAGTGACATAAGCTGTCGAACCTTTTGCTTGCTCGCCAGCCATTCTCATAGCATGGACCTCAGCATGAGGCTCTCCTGCTTTGTGGTGATAACCTTCACCAACAATATGACCATCATTGACAATCACACACCCTACATTTGGGTTAGGAGCTGTTGTATAGATACCACGCTTTGCTAACTGAATAGCTCGTGACATCATTTCAAAATCAAAGGGAGTAAATTTAGGCATGATAAGGCGTACTAGTCTTCTAATTTTGCGATTTCTTCACCAAACTCTCGAATATCTTCAAAACTACGATAAACCGATGCAAAGCGGATATAAGCGACTTTATCGAGTTCTTTAAGTTGGTCCATAACAAAGTTACCAATCATATCGCTCGGTACTTCTCGTTCACCAGTAGCGCGAAGTTGAGATTTGATGGTGCTGATTGCAAGTTCAATAGAATCAGCACTTACTGGACGTTTTTCTAATGCTCGTTGGACACCGCCCACCATTTTGTCTTCATTAAATGGTTCACGGTTTCCATTCGATTTAATTACTTTCGGCATCACGAGTTCAGCCGATTCAAAAGTAGTAAAACGCTCACTGCATGCTAGGCATTGACGACGACGACGCACTTGGTGCCCATCAGCAACTAGCCTCGAATCAATAACTTTAGTGTCGTTCTCTGAACAAAAAGGACAATGCATATCACCTCCAAACAATTATATTCAGTGTAACGGAATTGCTAAACGTTAGGAAAGAAAAAGGACCATTTAAGGTCCTTTACTCAGGTTGTACACCTATATATGCGGTTATAAATTAGTATTTATCACTCACTAGGTCGTACTCGCTGTCAGCTACGTGATGGATAAGTTTAACTTCGAACTAAGTAGTTCGCCTTGCCTACCCACTTATAACTGGTTAACTCTTCAAGCCCCATTGGCCCGCGGGCGTGAAGTTTTTGAGTTGAAACGGCCACTTCAGCACCTAAACCAAATTGTGCGCCATCAGTGAAACGAGTTGAAGCGTTGACATAAACCGCCGCTGAGCCTACAGAGTTAATGAATAGCTCTGAGCTTTCTAAGCTATTAGTCATGATAGCATCTGAGTGGCTCGCATTATGAATACGCATATGGTCAACGGCTTCTTTTACATCCGCCACGATTTTTACGCCTAGCGTGTAACTTAGCCATTCAGTATCAAAGTCACCTTCAACTGCGTCTCGCTGGTCAGCAAAGCCTACTAATAACTCTTTTGCACTCGCATCCGCTACTAAAGTCACTTTTCCATCTAATCGTGCTTTAAGTTTCGCTAGAAACTCTGGCGCAATCGCCTCGTGAACGAGCAATGAATCGAGTGAATTGCATGCTGATGGACGTTGAACTTTCGAGTTTTCAACAACATCAACAGACTTATCAAGATCGGCACTTTCATCAACAAAAATATGGCTAATGCCAAAACCACCAATAATTACAGGTATAGTGCTGTTTTCTTTACACATTTTATGTAATCCGGCACCACCACGAGGAATGATCATATCAACGTAGTCATCCAATTTAAGCAATTGAGAAACTAGCTCACGATCTGGCTTTTCGATGTATTGAACAGAAGCCGCAGGTAGCTTCGCTTTCTCAAGTGCAGATTGGATTACTTTTACCAATTCCATGTTTGAGAAAAACGTTTCTTTACCACCACGCAAAATACTCGCGTTGCCTGTTTTTAAACAAAGAGCAGCAATATCAATCGTCACATTAGGACGAGCTTCGTAAATTACGCCAACAACACCTAAAGGAACACGACGGCGAGAAAGTGACATGCCATTTTCTAAGACTTTGCTGTCAATTTCACTGCCTACAGGGTCATTTAAACTAATAACATTGCGAACATCGTTAGCAATTCCAGTCAGACGCTCTTCATTCAATAAAAGACGATCAAGTAATGCTTCTGTTAGACCTGCATCTCGACCTAATTGAATATCTTTCGAGTTTGCTTCTAAAATTGTGCTGGCATTTGCTTCCAGCTCATCAGCAATAATCGCTAGAGCTTGGTTCTTTTGCGCTGTCGAAGCAGTCGCAAGGTGAAAGGCAGCCTCTTTTGCCGCAATACCCATGTTAGTTAAATCCACGTTTAACTCTCCTAAATTCTGTCTGTCTCTGAATGCTATTCTAAGGGTGTGTTCTTCTAAAAAGTTATTCTTGAATCACAACCAAGTCATCACGATGAATGACTTCTGAACCATAGTCATAACCTAAAATCGCACCAATATCTTTACTGTGTTTACCGGCAATTTTTGCCAGGTCTTGGCTTGAGTAACTTGAAATACCACGAGCAATAACGGCTCCTTTCAAATCAGTCACTTGAGTCACTTCTCCACGAGAAAACTCTCCGCTGACTTTCGTCACGCCTTTAGCCAAAAGGCTACTACCTTTAGTGATAACGGCATTTACAGCGCCATCATCAATCATAATATCGCCAGCAGATGCCGGCCCAGCCAGAATCCAGCGCTTACGGTTTTCTAGCGCTTCGGCTAATGGTAAAAAGCGAGTGCCTTGCGGGTCATTGCTCAATGAGTCAAAAACCACATTTTCAGCACTGCCCGCTGCAATAATTACTTCAATACCAGCGCGACGTGCAATATCAGCAGCTTGCAACTTAGTCGCCATACCGCCAGTACCTAATGTAGAACCACTGCCACCCGCTATTTTACGTAGCGTATCATCAATGGTTTTTACTTCTTTAATAAGCTCAGCATTCGGATCTTTTCTTGGGTCTGCAGTGAACAGCCCTTTTTGATCCGTCAGAAGTAACAATTTATCTGCGCCACATAAAATGCCAACCAATGCCGATAAGTTATCGTTATCACCGACTTTGATTTCATTGGTGGCAACCGCATCGTTTTCATTCACGATTGGAATAATGTCATTGTCGACTAATGCATTTATGGTATCGCGGGCATTAAGGAAACGTTCACGATCGTCAAGGTCAGCACGGGTAAGTAGCATTTGACCAATTTTAATACCATAAATGGCGAATAATGATTCCCATGCTTGAATCAACTGGCTCTGCCCTACTGCCGCAAGCAACTGTTTGCTTGCCATTGAGTTGGGGAGTGCGGGGTAACCTAGGTGTTCACGCCCAGCAGCAATTGCACCAGACGAAACCATGACCACTGAATGGCCTTGTTTTTTTAATTCAGCACACTGACGCACCAACTCAACCATATGAGCTCGGTCTAATGCTAACGTTCCACCAGTAAGAACACTGGTACCTAGTTTCACAACAACAGTTTTACGCTGTGCTGCGGTTCCGCTTTGTTGATTTGTAGTCATTGGGTCTTTTATGGAATAAAACAAATAAGAGGTAATGTTTTAGCAATCAAAGCACCAATTCACAAGTAGAAAAGGTGCTAATTAGCACCTTTTTATCTTATCGAGGAAGGTAACGCTTAAAATCAGACGAATTCAACAGACTCTTCATCCAATTGAACATTGATTTCAAACTTTTTGGAAAGCTCATCTACCAACTTCTGGTGGAAGGCTTCTTGGGTACGGCTAACTTCTGCTACTGCTTTTTTCGGCAAAGCCTGTGAATCCCAATCACCAGCAACATTGTATCGACCAATGTTATATTTTGCCGTAAATCCATCTTCTGATCGGTTTAGCTCTAACCACCACCCCCAGAACTCGCGTTCTTCTGGTGACTTTTTGTCACTAACACATACTGATAAACAGTCAAAGATATAATGCCCATCTTCAGACTGAGGTTCCCTCAGATATGGTCCAATCGCTTTAAGTGCGGTCAACAAACGATAATGTGTAGGTTTCTTTGTCACTTCTGACATATTGAATCTCCATTTCAATGTTAAGAATGACGCCATCTAACAGTTTTTATAAATTATTGTTAAATGTCATATGCTTGCGCATACGTATATCATGCTTAACTAATTTAGGAGGAATGTCATCTAAATAATTCATCTTCCAGCCATTTTATCGCTAAATCGAGGGATTGCTCATACCCTTTTGTAATTGATTTAGATTTGATCATTTTGGCTTTACCGTAATCGCTGTAAATCGCAACCAATTGATTATCTGAATGAGGTGAGATTGGGTCGCCTTCTAGCGATAAAGCTAAAATCGGCACTCGAGTTTTGCTATTGGCAAGCAACCCTTGCACTTTCAGTGACCAAGCCATTAATTGCCCTGACAGACTATTAATATCGACCACACTTTTACCAAGACGTGATGCTAATACATCCAAATACATTTTGGGCATTTGTTTGAGTTTCTTGGAGTTTGCGAATATATCGTGAATAGGCGCCCCAAAAGTAACACAGGCTTTGATTTTCGTTTGCTCCATAAACGACAATCTAACCATTGCATTCCCGCCAAAACGAAAGCCAAATAGACCCACTTTATGGTGATCAACCCAAGGAATATTATAGAGCTCATTTAATACGGCTTGATGTAAACACGAAGAATCTTCAGATAAGTTCCAGTGAGAACTATGACCAATAGACGGCATATCTACCGTTAACATCGCAATATTTTTGGGAGCTAAGAAATCACGGAACAAACGCCACATATCGGTTTGTAGACTGTCTAAACCCGCACTCACAATCACAACTGGCTGAGGCTTATCCGTTTTGGTGAGGTGTAAATGCGCTTTGATTTTTTTATTCTCGTATGGAATCTCGATCTGCTTAACAATAAAATCGGTCTTTTTGATGGCTTCGCTGTATGCCGAATTCGCAAGGACTTGCGCCTGTGTCGCTAAATTATCGTTTTTAAGGTGAGGGTAACCAGCAATACTAAAACACAAAGATGCCGAAAAGAGCTCTTCTGCAGCACTGTTATCATCCAAGTTGTTTGAACGTTTTTGGTGTCGCATTCCCAATTTGGTCCACTCATACGCCCAGTTTCCACTGTGGTATCCCATCACAGTATCTAACCACTCATCACTCGTACGGGAATGAGTAGAAGAGGCGATTCTAGAAAGCACTTCTTCTTGTTCTATTGGATCAACACCCTGCCACACCCACTGCAAGCGCCTTAAGTTTCTATACCAAGCTTGATCTTGCTTTGCTTTCTTTTCGTCAAGCAATTCAATTGAACTTGGCATATAACGCGTGAGCATGGATGTCTCTTTAGCTTGCTTATGTTTTACAAACAAGGTTTCTGAGAGGTTGCTGCTGGTTTCTTTTGATTCAGACATGGGCTTACTTAGTAGGGAACTATTATTCTCATAATATAAAAAAAAATGCCCCAATAAAGGGGCATTTTTCATAAATCGTAACTAGAGCTTACTTTTGCTTGCGGTTAATAGGCTCAATAAACGTGATGCCTGTATCCCACGGTTGCTCAATCCAAGTGTCTTGAGCAATATCAACAATATAATCATCAAGTAAATCAGCGCCAGACGGCTTAGCACATACCGCAATAAGTTTTGCTTTCGGGTACATTTCACGAAGCTTACGGGCAGTATCACCGCTATCCACTAAATCTTCTACAATCAAGAAGCCTTCGCCATCACCTTCAGGCGCTTTAACTACTGTCATATCACGTTGGTGATCGTGGTCGTAGCTAGAAATACAAATCGTATCAACATGGCGAATACCCAGTTCACGAGCAAGAATTGCACCTGGAACTAAGCCTCCACGGCTTACAGCCCAGATTCCCTTCCACTGCTCTGCAGGCATTTGCTTTTCTGCAAGTTGGCGACAATATGTTTGCATGTTGTCCCAAGAGATGACGAATTTTGTAGTCATAGTATTGAACCTAATAGTTATAAGCTTGTTGGTTTACGAATTAAGCAGCAGTTAAAACGTATTTTAAAATAAAGATTGCAGACATCACCCACACACTAAGTGAAACATCACGGCCTTTACCACTTGCTAGTTTGATTGCAGCGTAAGCAATGAACCCTAGAGAAATACCTTCTGCTATAGAGAAAGTCAGTGGCATTAATAGACACGTCACGACAACTGGTGCAGCTTCCGTTAAATCACGCCAATCGATGCTAACTAAGCCAGATAGCATTAGAATTGCTACGTAGAAAAGCGCACCAGTTGTCGCGTAAGCGGGGATCATACCTGCTAATGGCGAGAAGAATAATGCAAGTAGGAATAAAATACCAACTACAACCGCAGTTAAACCTGTACGACCACCAGCCGCAACACCTGAAACACTCTCGATGTATGACGTTGTATTTGAAGTACCTAATAAAGCACCTACAGATGTAGCAGTTGAATCAGCCAGTAGCGCTTTGTTTAAACGTGGAATTTTTCCATCTTTACCTATTAGGTCAGCTTTTTGAGCCACACCCACAAGCGTACCTGCCGTATCGAAAAGATCGACGAACAAGAAAGCAAATACAACAGAGATCATACCAATTTCAAATACAGCTGAAAAATCTAACTGTAGAAATGTTGGAGCAATACTTGGCGGAGCAGAGATAATCCCCGCGTATTCAACATCACCAAAAATAAGGCCAAGACCTGTAACCGCTAAAATTGCGATCATTACACCGCCTTTAACACCGCGATGTACAAGAGCAATAGTAATGAAGAAACCAATAGAGGCGAGAACAGCAGGAACCGACGTAATTGCGCCCATAGAAACTAATGTCGCTGGGTTATCAACAACAATGCCTGCATTTTTCAGTGCGATAAACGCAAGGAATAAACCAATACCCGCAGAGATACCGGTACGCAGTGACATCGGAATTGAATTAATGATCCATTCACGAATGCGAAAAATGCTTAAGAAAATGAATAGCACACCGGAAACGAATACAGCAGCAAGTGCAACCTGCCATGTGTAACCCATGCCTAAAACAACGGCATACGTAAAAAATGCGTTCAACCCCATACCCGGAGCTTGTGCGATTGGGTAGTTTGCTACGAAGCCCATGATGAAACAACCAACGGCAGCAGCAAGACAAGTGGCAACAAATACAGCCCCATGATCCATACCAGCATCTGCTAGCATCGCTGGGTTTACAAAAATAATGTAAGCCATGGTTAAGAAGGTTGTTAAACCAGCAATGATTTCAGTGCGCACATTTGTGCCATTTTCACTAAGTTTGAATAGCCTTTCGAGCATTTTCATTTCCTATAAGGGTAAAGGTAAACGGTTGCGTAAACGATTGGCTTCGGATTATAAAGTTATCAAATAACAAATTCCAGATAGAATTAAGACTCTAATAGATATTTATGACAAACATTACGAAACTAAGGACATAACAGGGAGGGAGGGTTTTAATTTAGTGCTTATAAAACAATAAAATACATTAGATTACTATATGTAAATCTAATGGTGATTTTTTATACTTCACACCAATTTTCTAAACAATATAAGCCCAATAGCTCATCATCAACCTAATGAAATGCATTACAACTTCAACATAATTAGTTATAAGCATTGGTTATCTATGTCTGAGCTTAAAATTTACACACTGAAAGTAACAGGCAAAAAAAACGCCACTCTAAAATGAGTGGCGGTAGAATTACTCAACCAATATAGGTTGTAAGAAAAATTCTTAATAAATATAGGGGTGAACAAACTGTTCAAGTCACATGCAGTTGGTCTTAGTAACCAAAGCTTGTTGGGTATGCAAAGTTGCCAGTGTAAACAGAGTTGTTAATCCAGAACATTGCAGATGGTAAACCTTTCATAAATATCACCTTATTAAATCAATAAAAATTAAGTTTGATTTCTCAGTTCCATGGAGGCGATAAAACGGACTCTTCCTTTGAGCATTTCGTCTTCACTGCTGAAGTTGGTTTTAATATACCCTAAAGAATTTTTATTACAAGAATTATTTGCACTTCATCACATTTTTTATTAAAAAAAGCTAAAAACACTTAGTAAAATGTAATTAAATTACAAAAAAAGACAATTACAAACGTTTGCTTGACTAGTAATTATGCACTTACGCACTTAGCCATTGTTCTTTAGTGATCTTATAGACAAGACTCCTTTCAAATATTGAAACATTTGAAGCTTAGAAGCCCTACTCGTAAAAAGGCACTAGTGGTATGCTGTCGCCATCAAACAGAGCCATATTTTAGTTCTTTACTCTATATCTAGTTTTTTCATCTACATATTAAGTATGAACACTCCAATACCTGTGGCTAAAATATACAAAAGGAGTCATCCGTGTCTGAATTCCATTCTGAAATTAGCAACCTATCTCCAGCTCCAATCTGGCAGTTTTTCGATAAAATTTGTTCTATTCCGCACCCTTCAAAACATGAAGAAGCATTAGCTCAATACATTATCTCTTGGGCAAAAGAGCAAGGTCTTGACGTTCGCCGCGACCCAACTGGAAATGTCTTCATTAAAAAACCTGCAACACCAGGAATGGAAGGCAAGAAAGGTGTCGTACTGCAAGCTCATATCGACATGGTTCCACAGAAAAATGAAGATACAGTGCATGACTTCACTAAAGATCCTATCCAACCATATATTGATGGTGAGTGGGTAACAGCGAAAGGCACAACACTAGGTGCAGATAACGGCATGGGTATGGCTTCATGTCTTGCAGTATTGGCATCAAACGACATTAAGCACGGTCCTCTGGAAGTACTTCTAACTGTAGATGAAGAAGCAGGCATGACTGGTGCTTTTGGTCTTGAAGCTGATTGGTTAGAAGGCGACATTCTTCTAAACACAGATTCAGAGCAAGAAGGCGAAGTTTACATGGGTTGCGCTGGCGGTATTGATGGTGCAATGACATTTGATATCACTCGTGAAGCACTTCCTACAGGTTTTGTTACTCGTAAACTAACGCTGAAAGGCTTAAAAGGCGGTCACTCTGGTTGTGATATTCACACAGGTCGTGCTAATGCGAACAAACTACTTGCTCGTTTTCTAGCAGGTCACGCACAAGAGCTTAATCTACGAGTTGTTGAATTTAAAGGTGGTAGCCTACGTAACGCTATTCCTCGTGAAGGCTTCGTTACTGTTGCTGTTCCTAGTGAGAACCAAGAAAAACTGGCTTCTCTATACAACTTCTATACTGAGCTTCTTTCTACTGAACTTGGCAAAATTGAAGACAGCATTGTGACTTTTAACGAAGAAGCAACAGTTGAACTAGGTGTACTTGCACAAGCTGACCAAGCACGCTTTATCGCTGCACTTAACGCATGTCCGAATGGCGTGATTCGTATGAGTGATGAAATTGAAGGTGTTGTTGAAACGTCTCTTAACGTTGGTGTTATCACAACAGAAGAAAACTCAATCACTGTTCTTTGCCTAATTCGCTCTCTTATCGACTCTGGTCGTAGCCAAGTAGAAAGCATGCTTCATTCTGTTGCTGAATTAGCAGACGCGAACATCGCATTCTCTGGAGCTTACCCAGGTTGGAAGCCAGACGCAGATTCAGAGATCATGCACATTTTCCGTGACATGTACGAAGGCATCTACGGTCATAAACCAAACATCATGGTTATTCATGCTGGTCTTGAGTGTGGTCTATTCAAAGAACCTTACCCTGAAATGGATATGGTTTCTTTCGGTCCAACTATCAAGTTCCCACACTCTCCAGATGAGAAAGTACAGATTGATACCGTTGAACTGTTCTGGAACCAAATGGTTGCTCTACTAGAAGCTATTCCTGAAAAAGCATAGTTGCTTTAATTGCTGTTTGAAAGAAACACAATTTATAAGAACAAAATAAAACAGGTACTCATTGAGTACCTGTTTTTCTATCTACAAAGCTATTTCATTATGCAAAGTGATCTCATAACGAACGACTTAAGCACGCGAATCTGCGTATGCTTCTAATTCTGTCATTGAAGTTTGAGAGATCATTTCTCCATCAAGGAAGTAAGTCACAACTTCACCTTCACGAATACCAATCAGCGTCGCTTTCTCTCCAGATAAATACGTAATATTCATTTGAATAGTATTTTCGTCAATCTGCTGCATCTCACCTTTTTCAATCATATGAACGTTTGAAATTGGTCCTACTGGAGCTTCTGTTAATGACTTATCCAGTTGATCATTAATATCGATGTAAGTATCCATCTTCGAATCAAAGATATGTGGTGTACCCGTGATTGGGTTTTTACCTGTCCAAAATTCCAGTGAGTTAATCACTAAATAATCAGCAGCAACCGTTAAACCATAAACTGGGGCTAATAGAAGGTTCAGACCACCACGTGCGTAACGGTTATCTACCGCCTTAAGGTTGAACTTCATTAAGTATCCAGTCACAGCATTGCTACCAACGCAGCCAGACAAAGCAACCGCCACAACAGAAAGTGCGACAATTTTAGCAATTGATTTTTTCATGATTATCTCTATTTCAACAGTACCCCCACAAAATTGGGGGGCTGGATGATACCGATAAACAATTTTACTTTTATCAGGGAATTGTCAGAAATGAAGCTAAAACCAGATTGCTCAATTAAAGTTATAGCATTGTTTTAAAAGAGAATAACCTAAAAAAACATCTCATGATTAATATTATTTGTCGTGACCTCAAAGCGATTGATTCGTACTAAAAATCAACGATTGTTACATTCCCCCAAAAGCATAAATCACTTTAATGGGAACTCTCTACGATGGCACGACTAAAACCGAATAACCCTTTTGAAATGCTTGGGTACACTGTACTGCCCGGTCAGAGAATGGAGATTGAGCTGCAAGCCGCTCAGCTATACACTCACTCACCACTTTCTATCCCTATTGAAATCATTCATGGCCGTCAAGCTGGACCAACCTTAATGGTCAATGCTGCAATACATGGTGATGAGTTAAACGGTGTTGAGATAGCAAGACAGCTCACCAACGCAATTGAGCCGAATAAGCTTAAAGGAACATTAATTGTGGTTCCTATTGTGAACGTATTTGGTTTTATACATAAATCTCGTTACCTGCCAGACCGACGTGATTTAAACCGATGCTTCCCGGGTAGTGAAAAAGGCTCATTAACATCACGTATTGCTTATACTTTTTTCGAAAGTGTCGCGAAGCATTGTGACTATATTTTGGATCTACATACAGGTGCGATCCACCGAACTAACTTGCCACAAATTCGTGCGAATTTATCTAACCCAGAAACTCTGAGAATGGCAAAAGCCTTTGCAACACCTGTTATTATTGATTCACCACTAAGAGATGGTTCATTACGAAGTGAAGCGGAAAAACTGGGAATTCCAGTTCTGACATATGAAGGCGGAGAAGCATTACGTTTTGATCACTTAGCCATCCGAGCGGGTTACTTAGGTATTCACCAAGTAATGAAAGAAATTGGCATGTTAAGACCAAACCGTAAAAAGCTACCAGAACCAGTGATTAGTCGATCAACCAGTTGGATTCGCGCTGAATCAGACGGTATTTTACGTAATATGGTTAGGCTAGGTGAAAAGGTAGAAGCAGGGCAAACTCTGGCTTACATTAGCTCACCACTTGGTCACCAAGAAACTCAAATCAAAACATTGAAAGGCGGAATTGTAATTGGACAACAAACCCTTCCTTTAGTAAATGAAGGCGATGCAGTCTTCCACCTTGCGTATTTCAAGCAAGATGATGACGATGTTGAACAAACCGTTGAAACCTACATTGAAGAAGTGGCTGAAGATAATTGGCTAACTGAGCTTAACAACTAGCGCTTAATTACTAGCGTTCAATGGCTAAAGTGAAGAACGAATAAAAAGATTCACTAAAACTAAAAAGCCCCGATATACACTCAGAATGAGTAAACATCGGGGCTTTTTTATGCGCTCATTCTAAAGAGAAAAAGCGCCATCAATTTAGGCTAATTACTCAGCGTCAAAATCATCAGCTTCACGAGCTTTTGCACGTGCTTCACGAGCTTGCTCTGCTTTTAGTTCTTTAGTGTGACGAATTTCATCACGTTCTTTACGCTGTTCAGATTTACGCTCGTTACGCTCAGCTTGGTTCTTAATGAAACCAGCTAGTTCTTTTTCAGCCCACTCTTTTGCAAGCTCTTCTGTTTCAAAACCGTTTTCACGTTTAGAAACGGTAGTGCTGCGAGACGTTACTTGGCGAGTGATTTCAGCCGTCCAACCAGTGCGTTTTTCAGAAAGGCGGATATCGAATTTTTTGCTTTTAGACATGTATTTTTATTTCCTAAGGGAGATCATTAAGGGATCGGTCAACTTTGATAACTCCATCTAAGTGAGCATCTTTCAACACCATCCCTTGGTAAGCGCGGTATTAGAGCACAATTCAATACACATTGCTGCAAATATTTGCCGTAGATCACACCTTCTTTGCTTGTGCCCTTTCACTCTTGCATTAGCCAGTTAACCAGGATGCCCATCAACCCTTGGAGTTAATAACATTAAGCCGAATTTCCACATGAACATCACATAAGCTAACACCCAAAGCCCTGCGCTAATGTTAACCATTTCTATCAGATATACAGGGAAAAAAGCGACACCAACACTGCGCACTAACGCGGCAACAAATATAGCGAAAAAAGCAATCGCCATGCTCGGACCTTTGTAGATCGCTCGACCAGTGTGTCCCATTGTTACTCGTGAAATCATCGCAATGATTAGTCCGCCTAAAGCGCCAATCGCAAATAAGTGAATCATATTGTGGTTGGCAAATGGATTATCCAGCAAGCCTCGTAATAACAAGCTCAACGGAATACAAAGATAAGCAGTATGTAAAGACCACACTAAAGGCTCAGACAATGTTAACCATGGCTTCCAACGCATAAAACGAACAAGTTGCGCGATACCAGCCAGCACCATTAATGGCGCCCCCACCTGTGCAAAAGTCAGCGGGAAGAAACTTAAAATGAATAATGCGACGAGCGGTAAGTTCGCAACCCACTCTAACCAAACCAGTGGTTGGGCTTTTTCAAAATTAAAGCGACGCGCGGTAAAGAAAGGAATAACCCTTCCCCCCATGACTGACAGTAACAGGGTAAACCACCACAACATGGCCTGCCACACCGCCGAAGAAGGGAAAGGAGGAAGACCTTTAATGGTTGCGTAACTCGCAAAGTTCGCCACGATTGCCAATATAAATAAAGGAACGAAGAATAAGTTTTTCCACCCTTTAGAGCGAACCACTCTAAAGCCCACTTCGTAAGCAACCATTAATAAAAACACCGCTTCGATTGAGGAAATTAACCACATTGGCGCAGGCGTCCAAAATAGTATTCTTGGTGCTAGCCATAATGCCACCAGCACACCTAACCTGTGATGCTTGGTTCCATTGACGCCTGTCCAAGTTTGAACAGCAGTGAGCACAAAGCCTACGACAATTGCCATTGAAAATCCAAAAAGCATTTCATGAACATGCCACCACAAGGCTGGTACTTTTAGCATGTCAGGCTGACCGTATTGAAACATCCAAGCCCAAGCCGCAATGGCAATAACCGCATAGGCACTGCCCAAGAAAAAGAACGGTCTGAACCCTAAGCGAAGATAAGCGGGAATAGCATCCTCAACACTTTTATCGGTGATATTTAACAAATTCACTCCTAACACTCTAAATGGCAATATAAGCTTAAGGTTATATTACACTCAATCATTCAATTACCCATATCAATGCAGATTTCAAGCCAACAGTATAAAACCAATAAAATCAGCACTTAACAATACAAACCTAGCTAAAATAAAGTCATAAAGACTCACCACAAAAGGTCACTATGACTACAATGTGTCATTAGTTACAGATTAGGCTACTTTTATCTTGGGTTAACTTCTAGTAATAATAGGATTCAATCACTAAAGCAGCACAAGGAATGGTATGTATATTTTCGGCTATGGCAGTTTAATGAATTCGTCTTCAAGACAACTCACAGGGCAAACCGGCGCAGCCATTCCTGTAATAGTGCATGGTTTAGTTAGGCATTGGAGTAAAATAGACGATAGCTACGTGCTATCCCCTTTAGTGGTCAATAAAGGTCAAGGACAAGTTAATGGCGTACTTTTAAAAGTCGATGATGAAGCACTAGATGAGTTCGATATTCGCGAACGTGGCTACCATAGAGTCAAGCTTTCTCCGGAACAAATTGAACTCAATATTGATTCAAAAAATCACGCTGAAGCTTTTGACTCACAGCAAGCCATTTGGGTTTACATCAATGATGAAGTGATTGCTCCCAGTGAGCAAAGCCCTATTGTGCAAAGCTACGTAGACACTGTCATGGCGGGATGTTTAGAAGTCTCTGAAAAATTCGCAGAACACTTCGTAACACACACTAAAGGCTGGCATCACCCTTTTGAAAATGATCGCCACCAGCCTAAATACAACAAACTTGCTGGTGTTGCAGAGCACCACCATAGTGTCATTGACGGTTTGCTGATTGATGTACGCTGCGAAGCCTAATTACGTACTCATGAGGTTTATTAACTCGTAAGCTTTAGGATCATAGTGTTCCAAATGCTAAACAGTTAAGTCGTTTAACTGTTTAGCCGTAAGCCCATCACTATTTTTTAGTCTTATAATGACTTAAAAATAATTGTGTGGTTTGCAGCGCAAGTTCATGTGATTCACTATCGGTAAGCGAAGCTTTCACACCCATAATTTGGGGCCAAAACGCACTGCCTTTTACTAAACTATGAAGCTGAGTTCCTGCAAGTACAACATCATCAATACTGAGTTTCCCTTGCTCATTTTGGGCTTCTAACCAACGAAATAAAGCCGTATCTTGCTTCGACATTTTTGCTTCTTGCTCTTTCAGTTCATCAGGCTTATAAAAATAATGCCCCAACGCCACTTTCGCTAACTCAATATAATGCGGTGCGGTCACAACTTTAATTTCACTTTCAAGCAAAGCTATCAACTGCTGTTCAAGAGGCAATAAACTCAATCCTGAAATATCATCTTCAGCCATTGCACTACGCCAAAGCTCAGACAACAGCTCCATCACAATCGCTTCTTTAGAGTTAAAGTGGTTATACACCGTTCTTTTGGATACTTTTGCCATCGCAGAAAGCTTATCCATACTAGTATTTTGCACACCAAACTCTTGAAAGGCTTGTTTCGCCGCCAGCAAAATAGATTCTCGCTTTATTTCACTACGACCTTTTTTTTTTATATTCATGAGCTTAGTTACTCTAATTCAATTCATTGATTTCTATTTTACACTAGGCAGTTTACTTTTAAAGCTTTCAATGTAAACTACACCGTATAGTTTACATTAAAAAACGAAACTGCCATGAAGAAAATACTATTAGCGACTGTAGGAGTCTTTGCCATGAGTTCATCACTGACCGCTTGTTCAAAAGTAGAAGAAGAAACCACTTATCCAAATAAGTTTACAAATACAGAGCTTGAGTATAAAAGTGGTCTGAGTGACATCCTTAGTATCGCGAAAGCTTACTTTACAACGGAGCGAGCTAACCCTACTCCCACTTTTGAATTACCTGTTCATACCATTACCGCTGAACAGTTAGTGACAGAAAAGGAAGACGCTATCTTTCGTTTAGGGCACTCCAGCGTGGCGATGAAGCTTGATAATCAATTGATCTTAACCGATCCGGTATTCAGTGATAGAGCTTCACCAGTTCAGTGGGCTGGTCCAAAACGTTTTCACAAAACACCGATTACACTAAGTGAATTACCTAACATCGATACGATTGTGATCAGCCATGATCATTACGATCACTTAGATAAAGCATCAGTCAAAGTTCTCGCAGAAAAAACCGGGCTGTTCTTAACACCATTGAAAGTTGGTCAGCTACTGATCAAATGGGGGGTGCCTCAAGAAAAAGTGGTTGAGCTTGATTGGTGGCAATCTCACACTCATAACGGTATTGAATACACACTCACACCCACTCAGCACTTCTCAGGTCGTGGGCTAACGGACAGAGATGCCACTCTTTGGGGAAGTTGGGTGATCAATGCTCAAGAGAATAAAGTCTTTTTCAGTGGCGACTCTGGCTATTTCGGTGGGTTTAAAGAAATTGGTGAGCGATATGGTCCATTTGATTTCACCATGATAGAAACCGGTGCTTATAACAGCCTTTGGTCCGACATCCACATGTTCCCAGAGGAAAGTATCCAAGCTCACATTGATTTGAAAGGCAAGGTCCTGATGCCTATTCATAACAGTACCTTTGATCTATCTATGCATGACTGGAATGAACCATTGCAACAAGCCATGGAACTGAGCCAACAAAAAAACGTGACTATGGTCAGCCCTGAAATTGGGCAAAGAATGTCATTAAGCGAACCACTTCCAGTGAATGCTTGGTGGAAAGATTAATACGTGAATTAGAACTCGGTAAATAAAGAAAAAGCGCTAGGGGGAACTAGCGCTTTGATTTCCTACTAAATCCATTTAGTAAAGGAGAACTTTTGCCTACATAATATAGACAGGGCTTAGTTTTCATATTACAAAACAAGCCTAAGAAGGATTGATATGACTAAAAGGAGCTTTAAATTAAGTATAGTCACAAACTCAAATTTCTCGCGTTTATTTGCTTCTTTTTCTCTCTTCCTATCTCAACGATTGATTCCTTTTTAAAACCAATCAAGGAGCCGTGTTTTACACTAGGATTATAGATACATATTTCAGAGAGCTATCGGGGACAACCGCCTATGAAAGCAGAAGGGATTCTTCTCTCAAGTTTATTATTTTTAGCTCTCATTGGTTTACTTGTTTTCAGCTTTAATACTTTCATTTCACGTGATGACATCATTCTTCTCTACGACGCCAAACGTTTCTTCGTTTGTTTTTTAATTCTATTCGCTTGGTGTGCTTTACTCTATTCAAACACCCTCAAACAACAAACCTATGACAGGCTCATCCACTTAAATCAAACCACCCGTATCCTGCTTACCATTATGCTGGTTGGAGCCTTGATTGCGAACACATTGAGTGAGCACCCTCTTCGCTCCCACACTGATTTCTTTTACCTGCTAAGCTTAGGCTTATTAAGCGTTTTATTTTCCATATCAGCGCAGAATCATCGAGTTCGAATTTACATTTATCTTTCTTGGATCTCTGTCTTACTGTTTCTTTCAGTGCTCACTGCATTTTGGATACGGGTTTACTATCAATTAGATACGACCATCCACTCTATTTTCGGCTTTGCTAACGCGCGTTTTCTTAATCAAATGCAAGTGTGGCTAGTGCTACCTACTTTGTATCTAGCGATAACACAGCGCAGGAAACCTCTTCTATTTAATTTTCTTAGATTAACTTTGGCGATGCATGTCGCTATTTTTATGGCGTTAGATGCTCGGGGAGTTACGATTGCAGTCACAACAGGAGTGTTACTGTGGGCGTGGCTAGACAAGCCATTGCGCGGGTTGATATTAAAGCTTCTCTGGCAAAGCATTGTATTCGGCATAATTTTAAAGCTAGTGATACTAGAGCCTTTACCTGCTTTTCTTGTCTACGGTGAACCTTTCTCTATTTCAAAAATTCGAACCGACTCTCCAGGAAGATTAGCGCTATGGAAAGAGTCATTAGAAATAGCTCAATGGTGGGGCTATGGTGGAGACGGGTTTGTTTGTCGAACATCATCTGCTTTTGGACATCCACATAATTCAGCTTTATTACTACTGGTTAACTGGGGAGTAATTCCAGCTCTAAGCTATCTATGCTTGCTGCTTTACACTTTCAAACATGTGCTCCAAAGCACACTGCGCAAAATAAGAGTCACAGGGTTAAGCTTACTGACAGGTTTTGCATACAGCTTAATTTCCGGAGTGCTCACTATGCCTTTAAGCCAATTATTAATGGCCTTAACTCTTGGTCTTTTCTGGTTCTCACTAACCTCTCGAAATAGAACCTATTCAGCCTTTAAACCTCCCCTCCCTCGGGCTGGTTCATACTTCCAAGCTTTCTTATATATCACCATCATATGTGCTGTCTTTTCAATATCGGCAATAACGTACAAAAGTTACCTGCGTATTGAGGGATACGAAAACCATGTCGCGCACAAAAAAATCTATCCGCAATTTTGGATGGGGTATAACTGTGAAAAATCACTATATTAATAAAAATTTTGATATCTAGAAAACGGTGATTAAATCTCACGTTTAACTAAGTCTCATGCTTAACAAAATATCACGGTTAGCCAGGCATCACGGCTGTTCAACAAAGCTTGAGATAGAGTCATGCACTAACGCCCTTAACCACTGGTTTTTCTCGGTATGAGCCACACCTTTACGGTAAATAAGCGAAATATCAAAATCGGCGATAGGTAATGGCGGCTCAACAGACGATAGGTGAGTTTCACCTAAGTCTATTTTTGCCATGAGTTCAGGAACAATACATAACAACGCCCTGCCAGCAATTAAGTGCCGAATAGTGAGAAAGTTTCGCGATGCTACCGCCACTCTTCGACTTAAACCTAACTCCCCTACCATTTCATCCACTTGTGTTTTCAAATGCCCATCGGGACTCACCAAGGCATGAGGATACTGAACAAATTCTTCAACACGAAATGGAGAAGACAAACTGACTTTTGTTGGATCGAACATGCATACGTGTTTTTCAGTATAAATTTTCTCAGCGGATAAAGAGGAATCCAAAGCAGGGAAGCTTCCTATCATCACATCGACATTTTCTTCAGTTAACAGCTGTTGGTAATTATGTCGGTTAGCATGCACAAAGCTCACCCGAGACTGAGGGGCAACTTGAGAAATGGCGTCAAAAAGGATTGGTGCGAAGATCAATTCTGCATAATCAGTTAGTCCAATTTTGCAGGTTCCTTGATAATGCGTTGGGTTAAACTCTTCGGTCGTAAATACGCTCATTTGTAACTGAGTAAGAGACTTTTGAATGATGGGGGCAATCTGGTCGGCTCTTTCAGTTGGTTGCATTTTATGACCTTTTCTTTCGAATAATCGGTCTCCCATGAGCTCTCTTAATTTCGCTAAGCTGTGGCTCATAGCAGACTGACTCACAAAAACTCTTTCAGCCGCTCCTGTCACGCTTCCAGTTTCATACAAAGCCATAAAAGCGACTAACAGGTTTAAATCAATACTTTTCCAATTGAACTCATTCACACCAGATCCACCCAATCAATTTTATTCATAGTTAAAATTAAAACTATCGATTTGAATCATTATAATTCATTTTTTATTCTAGCGACGATCATAAACCATCACTGAGTAAACAAAGATGTTCTCTATATTCAAAACCTTCTTTTTATTAGGTTGGGTAAGCTTTGGCGGACCTGCCGCACATATTGGCTATTTTAGAAATGCTTTCGTGGAAAAGCGTAAATGGCTGAGTGATGAAGAATACGCGCAGATTGTCGCTTTAAGTCAATTTCTGCCAGGTCCGGGGTCAAGCCAAGTTGGTTTTGCTGTGGGTTACAAAAAAGGAGGGCTGTTAGGAGCGGTATCTGCTTTTGTCGGGTTCACTCTACCTTCTGTTATTCTCATGCTGCTACTTGCCGTACTAAGTAGCCAGTTCACTGAATCATCACTCTTTCAAAGCATTATTCACGGCCTAAAGTTGTTAGCCGTTGTCGTGGTTGCCGACGCTTGTTGGGGGATGTACAAGAATTTTTGCAAAGACAAACTTACCGTCGGGTTATGTGTATTTACAGCTATTGCACTGCTTGTTGCCCCGAGCATCATGACTCAAATTGGTGTGTTGATCTTCGCTGCTCTATTAGGTAGCTATTACCTAAAAAAAGGAGAAGCAAAGCCATTTAAAACGTCTGAATTGTCATTCACTCCTCTCATTATTTTTATCTCTTTACTGATTGGATTACCTGTTGCGGCATCTTTAAGTGACTCTGTTCAATTGTTCTCTGATTTTTATCAAGCTGGCAGCTTAGTATTCGGTGGCGGTCATGTGGTTCTTCCATTACTGCAAAATATTGTTGGCGATACGGTTAGCCAAGATGCATTTTTAACAGGCTATGCGGCAGCACAAGCCGTACCGGGTCCAATGTTCACACTGGCAACCTATGTCGGTTATGAGATGCTTCCTAGTGCACCATTAACAGGAGCGTTCTTAGCGACCATCGCAGTATTTTTACCGGGCTTTTTATTACTACTTGGCGTACTTAAAAACTGGCAAGCATTGGCAAGCCAACCAAAAATTGCAGGAGCTCTGGTTGGGGTCAATGCTTCAGTTGTGGGATTACTATTAGCTGCGCTGTATATCCCTGTATTTACCAGTGCTATTTTTAGTGCTATCGACATAGCACTTGTGATCACGGGTATTTACTTACTGAAACAGCTCAAATTACCTATCGTGTACTTAGTGGCTTTCTTTGCATTATCAGGCGCTTTCATTGGTTTGATTTAAAGCTCGTTACTCACTCAGAGTAGCGTTTGGGCTTTGGGCTTTGGGCTTTGGGCTTTGGGCTTTGGGCTTTGGGCTTTGGGCTTTGGGCTTTGGGCTTAAAGATAATACCCAAACAAAAAAGAGCCTACTATTTTAGTAGGCTCTTTTATTAAACACAGAGTATTAAACGTATTTTAAGCATCGTGCATTAAACATAGAGTGGAAAGAAGCTTAAGACTCGGGTTCTGTATCTTTCGGCTTATTCGCTCTCACTTCTGCAACCGCTCTTTCCAAGTTCTCATTCGCCACTTTGTAATATGAAGGCTTTTTATCTATTGCTTGTTCTAAGTAAGGAATCGCCTTATCGGGCTTACCCTGCAGAATCAAGAAGTAACCGACATTATTCAAAGCCTCAGCAGCATCCATATGCCTCATAAATACATTAATCGCCCGCTTAATCTCCCCTTTTCCTAAGTAGATAAGCGCTAAATTATTCAGAGCATTTTCATTATTGGGTGATTTTTCAAGTGCGGCCAAGGTAAAACGTTGAGCGTCGTTATACTCACCATTCATGTAATAAGAGTAGCCCAAATTGATTAATGCTTTTACAGAGCCTGGCTTAATCTTTAACGCTTTATGCAAAAAGGCTTTGGCTATTTCATGATTAGCTTCCACGTCGTATAAAACCCCAAGCCCCATATAAGCCAAAGCTGGGGATGAATTATCGACTTGCAAATCATCAATACCTGCAACGGTTAGCTCATCACCGTCAAAAACATCGGTATTACTCAAACGCACCTGGTCTGCATTCACCGAACGGAAAAAGTAAGATCGCCCTTGCTCAATATTTCCTTGCTTGGTGTACATTGCCCCTAAATGTTCCAATACTTTAGCGTTGTTTGGGTTGTATTCCACAGACATCAAATACGCTTTCTCAGACAAGGCGAAGTTGCCGCGGGAGTAATGAATTCTCCCTATGGTATAAAGAGACTGGTCTTGATACTTCGCATCTGCAAACTCTAGAGATCGGATATATTCATAAAGTGCCAAGTCAGTATTACCGCTAGATAACGCTAAATCACCGCGGGTAATCGCCTCTTTTTCAGTAAGAGGAGCTAACTCAGAGGTAAGAGTGTCGATTGGTCGACCATCGTAGAGTACGCTATCAAAACTTTCTGGCTCAGGTTCGCTCGCACACCCCGAGATAAAAAGCACCGTGACTAACACTATCCATAGTTGTTTCATACTGACTCCTAGTTTCCAAGCGTGCTCGTAAGTGTGAGCATGGCAGGCCCGATAGCGACAATAAAGAAACAGGGCCAAATGAAAAGTAATAATGGGAAAATCATTTTCGTTGGGATTTTCGCCGCAATTTCTTCGATTTCTTGGTTTCTCTTATCTCGATAATCTTCCGTATAATCACGTAACGTTTGTGACAAACTGCCCCCTATACGTGAGGCATGAGACAGCATACTCACCAAGCCAGTAATCTCGACCACACCCGTTCTTTCAATTAAGTCCTCAAAGGCATCCGACATTTCAACACCCGCTTTGATCTTGCCGCAAACCGTATCAAGCTCATCAGCAAAATCAGGGTGAGAGATCATTAATTCATCCGCAACCCTTCTTAAAGCTGCATTGAAACCAAGACCTGATTCAGTACAAACCACCAGCAAATCGAGCGCATCAGGCACCCCACCACGTACTAACCTTTGTCTTTTATCTACGTAACGCTCAAGGATCGCGTTAGGTGTAAAGAAGCCAAGAGCAACACTGCCTATCATAGATAGATTCAAGTGCTTAAAGTCAGGGGCAAAAAAGTATAAAGAAGCTGCGCAACCCACACCAACCACTAAGAAAAAAACTTTCACGGCATAAAAAATGGTTAAAGCATTACTGTCATGAAACCCAGCATGCATAAGTTTGTGCCGAATACTTTCCCGCTCTTTGGTATCTTTTGAGGTCACGATAGGCGCGAGTGATTCTAACGTTGAATCTAAACGACCATGGCGCTTAGCTCTTGAATGAGACACTTCACCAGCCCTAAGCGATTCTAATTTTTGCTTCAGTGGAGATTTACTGCCTATCAAAAACAGCCCCAAACTCATCACGATTAAGATGCTTGCGATTAAGATGACAAATAGAAAAAATGTCTGTTCATTAAATTGTATTTCTGAAAAAAAACTGAGAAGGCTACCCATACTGTTACACCTCAAAGTTTATGATATTGCGCATCCATATCGAACCAATAAACAAACTTACGATACCAACACTAACAATGGTAAAACCTCTGGGGTCTTCATACAGAGGAGCAACATATTCAGGGTTAATAAACAATAACCCAATAAACAAAACAAACGGAGATAGCACCAGTATCCATGCTGACATTCGGCTTTCAGCTGAAATAGTTTTAATCTTCCGAGTCAGTTTAAAACGAGCTCTTAATACCTTAGACACCTTATCCAAATTTTCAGACAAGTTGCCCCCCGTTTCTTTTTGTAAAAGAACAGCACTTGAGAAAGCCAGCATCGAAACCGTCGGAGTTCGCTCCGCCATTTGCATGATTGCTAAACGTAAGTCATAGCCATAATTCAATAAATTGAAGGTATTTTTAAACTCAGTACCAATCGGATCTGGCATCTCATTACCCACCTCATTGAACGCTTGAGTCACCGGCTGGCCGGCTTGTAGCATCCTACGGATAATATCGAGCGCATCCGGAAGTTGCTCTTCAAACATGGCAAGCCGGTCTCCAATCTTCTTCTGAAGGGAAAAGTACATGATGAACCAAATGCCCACTGCCGCGGCAAGCGCCACGTACCAAAACTGCCCGAGAATCAATAACACAATCGCCGTACAGAGGCTGATCAACCCTGTGACTGAAAGGGTGTGGTTTAATGACCAATCATAGCCCGCTAACTCAATCATTTTCTTTAATGAGGAAAAAGCTTCTACACTCACGAGCTTTCTATCAAGCGGGCTTAGTCCTTTTAAGTAATGTTCTTGGAGTAGTGATCGGCTTTCATCATCTAAGTTGGATTGTGTTTCCTTCAACCTAGCCGCTAACTCTTTGTGTCTTGCTTTACTCCCAGCCGCAGGAAGTATGAGTGCCTGAGAAATAAACACCACAGCAAAGAAGAGTAAAACCAAGAAATACGTAATGTCATCACCCATAGTCTTATCTCCCTACTCGACACTTTCATTGAATAGCTCAAAGGGAAGATCGAGCCCTCTTTTCGCAAGCTGGTCATGGCAAGCTGGCACAACGCCTGTTGCCGTATAATATCCAATGATATTGCCGTCTTCATCCAAGCCTTTACGGTGGAATTTGAATATTTCAGACATGGTAATGATCTCCCCTTCCATGCCATTTATTTCTTGAATACTCACCATTCGGCGCTTACCGTCTTCTTGACGTTCCATTTGAACAACAAGGTGAATAGCCGAAGCAATTTGTGAGCGTAAGTTTTTAGCTGAAATGCTCCACCCAGCCATTGAGAACATGTTCTCAACACGGCTTAAAGCATCTCGTGGGGTATTGGCATGAATGGTCGCTAATGAACCATCGTGACCCGTGTTCATCGCCGCCAGCATATCTACCGCTTCACTGCCACGCACCTCTCCTAAGACCACTCGGTCAGGTCGCATACGTAAAGAGTTTTTAACCAGTTCTCTTTGGGATATTTCGCCCTTACCTTCAAGGTTGGCGGGGCGAGTTTCTAAACGCACTACGTGAGGCTGTTGCAATTGCAATTCAGCAGAATCTTCAATGGTAATAATGCGGTCATCACTTGGAATAAAACCTGAGAAAATATTCAAGGTGGTGGTTTTTCCAGACCCTGTACCACCGGAAATCAAGATATTCAGTTCACCTTTAACGGCGGCTTCGACAAACTTTGCCATTTCAGGAGAGATGGAATTAAAACCTAACAGGTTATCCATAGTCAGTTTATCTACCGCGAAACGACGAATTGATAATGAAGGACCATCTAATGCTAAAGGTGGGATTATGGCATTAACCCTTGAACCATCCATGAGACGAGCATCTACCATGGGTGAGGCTTCATCTATACGACGACCCACTTGGCTCACTATGCGGTCTAAAATATTTCTTAAGTGCCTGTCATCAAGAAAGGTATACGGTGTTTTCTCTAGTTTTCCGCGGCGTTCCACAAATACACTTTTCGGACCATTCACTAGAATATCCGAAACCGTTTTATCATTAAGAAGCGGTTCGAGAGGTCCTAAGCCAAAGACTTCATCTTCAATTTGGCGGACGACGCGTTTTCGCCCTTCAGCACTCATTGGGTGTGATTGATCATCTGCCATGATTTGAATGATCGCTTCGTGTAAATCTTGTTTAGCTCGGTCTTGATCTAAGCTAGACAGTAAGCCTAAGTCCAACGTTTCAAGTAAGCGCTGATGATAATAATGCTTAATTTCCAGCTCTTGCTCTAAAACCTTACGCGACTCTTCGATCTCTTTATCTTTTTCTTCAGCAGCTCGAAGTTTTTTTTCTATTCGGTTTTCAGTTCCAGAGTCATCCGATGCCGATCGACCTAGACCACTTTCATTAGGTGATGATGCTTCCTGCTCTTCTTCGACTACGTTGTTTTGAAATTCTGAATTCACATTCTTTCTTTTAAAAAACATACTCATTCCCTTTATTCGCTGACCTAAGAAGCCCTAAGAAAATAGGCGCTTAAACCAACCTTTTTTATTATCCCCAGGAGCGGCTATGGTGTGGGAAAACTCAATAACGGATCGCGAAATCGAACTGCTCTTTCTTGATTCGATAAAAGGCTTACCTAAATTCGCACTTTCTATCGCCACTTTAAAATCGTTCGGGATGATATGAATCACCACCCCTGAAACGGTTTGTTCAATATCTTTTATTTTGATCGACTGACGCTTCTCATAACGGTTAATAATCAACTCAACTTGTTCTCTTGATAGGCCAAATTCAAAAGTCAGTGACTTAGAAATTCGAGTGGTGTTTTTAATCGCGACTAAGTTTTGTTGTGATACCAAATACACTTTTGTAGCAGGAGACAAAACCGATGAGAACATGCGATCTATACCTCGAGATAAATCCACAATAATGTAAGGATAAAACTCTCTAAGCACTGGCAGTAGCTTGCCTATATTTTTAGCTTTATCGTAATCGTCATTACTGTTTTCATGCTGAAAGTTTAGTACATGTAGCCCCGATGAGTGCTTAGTCACCATTGAATCTAGTGATTCTTCATCTAAATCGCTGACACTAGAGATAGCGTCTGAAAGGCTATACTTCGGTGAGATATTTAAATAATCAGGTATCACACCAAACTGTAGGTCTAAATCTAACAAAAGCACTTCGTTCTTATGTTCAAGCGCTATTTGCAGCGCGGTATTCAGCGCAAGAGTCGATGCTCCACACCCGCCCTTACTATTCAAGAAAACAAATAGCTCACCAAGATCTCTATTTGATACCTTTTCTTCTGCCACCCCTTTTAGTAGCGGAGTAAACTCATCAAGCGTCGCTTTGTCAGAAATAAAGTCAGCCGCACCAATTCTTAATGCTATCTTAAGTGCCCCATTATCTGATTCATTTCCAAATACAATCAGGGATGCCTCAAAGTCATCACTTGGCGCTTCGTATTCTTGAAGTGACACTATTTTCTGCGCCCAATTAGGTCCTGTTTCTACAAAGATAATATCCGGTGGGGTATGTGATTTAAGAGATTCGACATCAAGGGCATGCATTGAAATCGTATCGAAAGTGATACTTCGACATTGAGACAGTTCATGGCTCATATGTAATTTAAAACGGTCATTAGAATACAAAACCCAAATGTGCAGGTTTGTTTTTAGTCTAATTGCACTGTCGTCGTTTCGAGTTAACTTCACTGCTTCTCCCATCACTATCCCCCACAGTCAAAATTGCTACCATCGTTATCATTTTTATTTGGTCTAATCACCCCCAAGCTTTCTGAAGGTAGGGTGGTTTCAAATGCAGAAACCGTTACTTCTCCGTCATTCCCAATGAAATTCAATAAAGATGTGAACTGGTAGTCATAGTTATGTATTCGAGCTCGAACATATCGAATATCGGCAAATACAGCAGTGACATCACTATCTTCATCAAGATATTCGACAACTAAGTTAGCGGATGTAAAGCCGACGGGAGCGTTATCATCAATGACAATATCGAAAATTTCTTGTTGGCTTACATTAGAAGTATTACAGACGCTTGCTAACCTTGCTGCTTTCCTTGTCATATCATTAAGCGTTTGCACTGAGTACATGTAATAACCTATCGAAACAATCCCCAAAAGAAGCAACAGTAGAAATGTCGCCACGATAGAAAACTCCACAATAGCTAAACCTTTCTGTTTTTTATTTATCCGTTTAGCCACAATCCATCTCCTTCTAGAAATGATTTATCGAAGATGCACTCATTGGAAAGGTTAAAGAAAAATCCGTAAAAGGTATTTTTTCAGCCATTTTAGGTGTGTATGAATAATTGGCGGCCACCGTAACAAGCCCTGAGCTTGAGCAAGAAACACTAACATCAGAGACCTGCATCGACTCTAATGCGGAGGTCTGCCCACCATCAATATCGCCATAAACGACAACGTTACGAATATCACTAAGCTTGTCGGTAATATCGGTACAAGTTACCCCAGCAGTTCCATAAGATTGAGTCACTGCAAATCGAGATCCGCTTTGTACCACTTTCGTTAAGTTATTGTACTGAGTGAACATATTTCCTATTTCAGAAATGCTCATGAGCAATATCAGCAACACTGGTAATGTCAGAGTAACCTCTATGGCGGCTAGCCCTTTTTGCTGCTGTAAACAACTTTTCATATTCTTCATATCAAGACTCCTCTCTCAAGGGGTCGTTATAAAGTACAATTCGAAATGCACCATCGGCACTCGGTACAAGCCCTAAGCCACCATTGGATGACGCGCAAGATTCAACAAATTCACCAAATACCGTTTGTCCACCAGAGTTATTATTGGGTGCTTGTTGAAGGAAAAAGAAACAACCAATATCTTCAACAACAAAAGATGAAACCCCGCCAGATTGCCCTGTGCAGTTGAGCATAGGCAGCGTTAGCATTCTTCGCCATGCGACACCATCGGTCTCACAATCAGAACCCACGCCACTTAAACAATCTTCCGTCTGTTCTTTATACTCAGCATAGTCATAGGTGTCGTTATAGACCACGTCTCCATCGCTATCTAATTCGGCTTCGTCTGAAGGTTGTTCCGTAACAAGATCTGGTGGGTAATCGCTGTCACTTAACCCACCTTTATATACGCCAAGGCGAGTGTTGATACCTTGTGCAGTTGGACCTGTTGATGCTCCAGGCTTGGTGATAACAGTATCTCCAATAGAAACCGATTGGGTGTATGCTCCAGCGAGCCCTTTCCTAACCGTGCTTGCCCCTGAGCCAAAATCGAGTAAATGATAGTTACCGCTTCCCATTAAACTTACAGAAGAGTCCCCTACTTTTAAGGCATATACCTCTCCTGGTGTGTAACCAAACACACCGGTGGATTCATCACCGGTACACACTCCAATAGGCACAATATTGACAGTATTCAGCGCTGAGCTAGGGCCTGCAACTGCACTGGCTGTAACCAACTTTTCCATGCCCATTGTGTCAATCAGGTATTCATCCAGATCCATTCCTGTCACTAAAACACGCGCATACACATCTAAATCAATATCAAAGCTGTTATCAGGAAATGTCAGCGGATCATTTGAAAATTGGACCTCAACCGTTGCGTTGGACATGTCCATTTCGGAGTTACCACTGGCGTTCGTTATTGCACTTAACAGGTTATTAGCAGCGGTAGTCGCTGAGGTTTCACTTCCTCCAAAATTAGCTTCATCGGCGGCGGCCAGGGCGGCTGAATCAACCGCATTTTGTAAACGTGTTAGGTTTAAGCGGTAATGGTTCACATCAATGGCAAAGGCTGCGGCAACAATCAATAACAAAAGCGCAGCGGTCATAAGGACCAGTACGATACCCTTTTGTTTATTTTTCATTGATTTAGAAAAACGTAAATCAGCTCGATATCCATGTAACATATAACCACCTAACTAGTTAAAGCCTTCTAAAACTTGGCTTTCACTACTCCCTTGCAATGAACTACTTTCTTTCCCAGTGTACGCTTGGTAAGCCCCTTCCGTTCTTTCCCCATTACCATCTGGCACTATGCCTAAATTATCTTGTGTCGCATTTGGGTCGTAGGTTTGAGCCACTCTAAGCTTTGCGACGTGACTCCCTAAAGGCGCATCATTAGCACACCCTATAAGTATGGTTGATAATCCTAAAATGACTGCTGTAATTCGTACATTCATCATAAATATCCTTATAAACTATGCCCAAAAGATCCCTCAGAACCACCACTGGAATTTTCCAAAAATTGTTCATCTTGAGGTTTTTTGGATGTGCGATTAGCAGATGAAGAGTCAATGTATGCACCCTGACCTAATAAGTAATATTTTAAGTCTGTTGGCTCTACAAATGAGTCAGTTGGAAGCGAAATATCGTTACGATCAACAGGACGGGCAAGACGTGGAGTCACCAAAATAACCAATTCAGTTTCACCAGAAATATACTCTTGGCTATTGAATAGTTGCCCCAGAACAGGAATATCACCAAAGCCCGGCATTTTACTGATTGAGTCACGCACATTCTCGCTAAGTAGACCTGCGATACCAATAGTCTGACCATCTGCAAGTTCTAGGGTGGAAGACGCACTACGACGGGTGATAGGTGGAATAAAATACGTCCCGTTCGAACCATTTGGATTTAACGTTAAGCTGCTTGCACTCGCTATTTCACTCACATCGACCGCTAAATTCAGATTGATTTTCTTATCACTTAGCACCGTAGGGATAAACTTAAGCCCAACACCATATTCTTTATATTCAATGGTGATCCCATCTTCATTGGGTACCGGAATAGGGAATTCTCCCCCAGCTAAAAATTCAGCTTTTGCGCCACTTAATGCGGTTAAATTTGGTTCAGCTAAAACTTTGGCTACCCCATTGGTTTTCGCAATATCTAATGCGAAAGTAAACAAGGTATCCCCATCAATGAAAGTGCCGAGTAAACCAGTCGAATCAATACTTGGCGCATTAAATATTGGTCCGATACTGCCGCCAATATCATCAATAATTCCGCCCCCTGATGTTGCCCCCCAAGAGAAGTTCCCATTACTCTCTAAGAAGTGAAAATTGGCATCAAAGCGTCGTACTAAACTGCGTTGAACTTCCGCTACCGTCACTTCAAGCATAACTTGCTGCGCCCCACCAATAGACATTAGGTTTATGATCCCTGTTTTTTCTACCTGCGCGCTTGCTGACTCTTCAGCTTCATCAACTTCTTGACCACCTGAATACGTTTCCGCGACCCTCAACGCCACATTCATTTTCTCTTGAGAACTAATTTGACCACTCAAGATTAAGCGATTTTGGGCACTATGAACTTGCACCGTTTCATCCGGAAGAAATTCATACAACTTTGCTTTTAGGCTATTAAGATCATGGGTGACTTCTATATTAATCGATTCAATCAATCGCCCACGGCTATCCCATGCCATTAAGTTAGTCGAGCCTAACTTTTTACCGATTAAAAACAGTTCATCGGATTTAAGCATCACAATATCAAGCACTTCAGGGTCACCCAGTGACACCCTTTTCGCTTTGCCAGAAAGCTCAACATGAGTCGATTTATGATGAGGAACTTTAACGACTTTCCCCGTTTGAGTTGAAGCTAAAACTGAAAAGCTACAGATAACCCATGTGCATACCATTGCTATTATTATTTTCATACATCACCTCAATCCCTAACTCGAACATTGGAAGATTGCGTTCCTTTGATTATCGTTACCTGCGGAGCTACGTAGCGCTTCACAACTTTTTCTTCTGGTTCGTGTGGATTTCTAAGTGTTAACTGTATTTGCCCCTTACTTTTTGCAGACAGCAGTTTCTCTGCTTCTCTAGGGGTCACTTCTAACGTCACCGCTCGTACAATAACTGGCTTGTTTTCTTTAGTTTTTGCCGTTTGGTCGACCGCTAATACTTTTATTTCTTTTAGTACTGTTTTAGTCGTTGCAGACCCCTGCCCATAACTAATCGTATTGAGAATATCGACTTTATTACCCGGCAATAGGAACCCAGCCACCCCAATCACATCATTTACCCGAATAGTGACGGCTCGTTTATTTTCAGGAATCAAAGAGGCAAGTGTTGAGCCCTCTCCAGGAGTCGTTAATCGAATACGGCTAACAATCTCACCTTGGTATATGGATGTCGCGACAACCTGACCAAGTAGTTCTTCAGCAGAAGTAAATTGGTCTTCACTTCTCCAACTTTTTTCTAGTAATTTGGTCGTAAGATGCTGCTCTTCTATCACACTGCCTGCTGCAATTTCTTGGGCGGCAATGATGACAGGCTCTCTTTCTACCACCTCTACTTCTACTTGAGGTTGTAATTGGCTATCCATCCATTGCTTTGCAAAGAAAACCGCTGCCAAACCAAATAGAATAGATAATAAAAACAATAGGATGATTTGATTTCTACTCATCGTTCTCCCCCTCCCTTACCGTCTGCTGTGAAGTACACTTCCCAAGATCTTTCCAATACAGCAGAAGAGATCACAGGCTCGACCTCTTCAAAGGCGATAATATCTCGGCTTATCCCGACAAGATCTTTGGGTAAACATGGGTAAAACCCAACGGAGTGTTGACGGTGTAGGTTCAATAATGTGTCGAATAAAGCTTCATCAAGTACGAGTGACTTGTTTGATGCCATGATGTGCCACAATTCTCGGTATTCCTCTTCGAGCAGAGGTTGGAATTGAATTTTGTAACCAAGACGTCGCAAGAAAGCAGGGTCTGCGATCGTTTCTGGGCTTAAGTTTGTTGAAAATGCGATTGTTAAAATGAAGGGGATAGAGATTTGCTGTCCATTGGGTAATGACAAGTAGTCGTAAAAATACTCCATAGGAACAATCCAGCGATTTAAGAGCGTATCGACAGGCATAGGTTGTCTGCCCAAGTCATCAATAATGAAAATACCGTTATTCGCCATCATTTGCAGAGGAGCCATCCATACACGGTTATGCTCGGTATGATTCACTTCGAGCATGTCCATAGTTAACTCACCACCGACTTGAATACTAGGTCTTTCACATAAGGTCCAACGTCTGTCGTATTGCTCTTTAAACAGAATCGTTTGAGATTGGTGATTTTCATCCACCCGCTTATGATGTTGTGGAGTGAACACTTTGATGATGTTGCCCGCTGCAAACACCGAATAAGGAATATAAACAGATGTATTTAAAGAATTAAGTAAACGTGTGGCTACATAAGTTTTACCCGTTCCGGCATCACCATACAGCAGAAGAGCTCGACCAGAGTTAATGGCAGGTCCTAAAACTGAGACCATACGATCGGCTCCCAGCACATCTTGCAGAGCAAAAGACACATCGTCTCTTCTTACTAGTTTTGCTCGTACGTCTTGAGCTTCAACCATTTGGTTATAATCTTGCATTGAAACAGGGCAAGGTCCTAAATAAGCGTCTTTATTAAAAGCAACATCCGCCTCGGACATCCCGGTTTCAGATAGCGCATAGCGAACGTTATTACTTTTATCGCTCCCAAATTGAGCTGTTGATGCTTGAAACACTTCTACTAAGGATTTCTTTCTAAGACCTGCAATTAAGTCTTCAATGATATGGCTGTTAATCCCCATTAACCGAGTTAACGTCAAAACATCCGATTTAGGATAGGCAGCTAACTGCTTTATAAGTAGATTTTCAACAACAGCTGAGGGAATTTTTAGGCTATCAAGAGAAGTGGGTACGGCCGGAGCACTCGCTTGCGGTACCAATATGTCTCTATGTTTAGCTTCTTTATTCATTTCCATAGAGGTTTCGCCTTATTGGAAATAGCTATATAACGCAAGCCCTATAACAACAACAGGCCCAAATGGCATTCTCAGTTTTTTTGAGGGTTCAGTATTAGTTATTAGGTCTTCTGATCCTTTCCCATATAAAAATACTGTTGAGTATCTATTAACCAGTAATTTAAATTGATTAGGGTTATCTGCAAGAACCTGTAAACTATATAAAGAGCCAACTATTGCACCCGAAATAAGTGTATAGAACGTAAAGCTCGGGATATTCCAAAAACCAATATAATAGCCAACTACACCAAGTAATTTCACATCCCCAGGAGCCATAGCTTTAACGAAAAAAAGCAATAACCCTATAGAAAACAATACTCCCCCCCCTAAAAGGGAGTGCATCATTGATACAGAATGAGTAAATATAATACTATTTATAGTTACCACTACTATTATTGAAATAAGCAACTTATTGGGTATTCTATTATCTCGAGCATCAAAAACAGCAATAATAAAAAACAATCCCCAGATAATAATGTCCATATCCACCCACTATTAAAATAAAGTGGAAAAGTTAGCTGTTAATATATCTCTAAATGCAATAAACAACCCAGCAAAACCAATAACAATCAGCCCAGCACCTACAACATATTCAACAACCGTAAGTCCGGATTCATCATCAATAAAATCTTTAATTTTTTCAAATTGATTAAACATATCTAAACCTCATAAATGCTGAGCTTGCTTATAATTAAACAAGCTCTAAACATTCGATAACCAATTATCATTCCTAACTACCGGATGAGAATATACTACCTAGCTCAGTAGTTAGTGTGCTACTGAAAGTAGTGAAGATACCAGTAAGTCCAGCAACCAATAGCCCTGCACCAACTACGTATTCAACTACTGTTAGCCCCTCTTCGTCTTTCATAAATGCTTTACAATTATTAATAAAGTTATTCATAATTTGGTCTCCTTCCAAATGCAACTTATGCCTAAGTGCCTATTAAACTTAGGTACAACTTTCAAGAGTCGTTAGGACTTTCTTATCTTCTTCTTGCACTTTCTTGTCACTCTTCTAATCTATAAATATACAAGGATGTAATCTTAAAGTTTATTAAACACGAGCGTGATTTATGGAAGCCACACATATTGGTCACTGGATTGGTGCACCCCTCAACAGCTTAATGATAGAAATATCATCTGAAATATCAGATAGATTCAATATTATTGAGCATGGAAAAGATATTTCTATTCTTAGCGACAGTGAGGTGAGTTTTTGTTTTTTTTGTTATGACTACGGAAGTAATCAAGACCTTCTAAATTCAGCTTTAGTGATAAGTAATAATCTTGCTAAGAATCTAATAATTATAAATAAAAGTGATATTGAAAGAAGAACACCAAATCATCATTCTATATATGACAGTTACAACATAAATACTGAAGGGTTCGATAACTGGATAGATGAGTTAGCTTCAAAAGTGAAATTAAGCTTCTCTATGAATCACGAGTACTTAGAAAATAAGCATTTAGAGCCACTTATTCTAAAAAAGAGTGTGAATAAAGAACTTATCAATACATTGCGATATATCGAGAATAACCTTTCTGACACTATTCGAGAGGAAGATATTGCGGAGAAGTGCCACTATTCTGTCACCTATTTCTCTAAAATATTTCATAAATCTATCGGTATTAGCTTCCGTGATTACCTATGCAACAAAAGGATTAATCAAGCCAAGTCTATGTTAATAAGCGATCGCTCCTCAAAAGTTGCTTTTATTGCTTATCAATGCGGTTACAGCGATGTATCGTACTTTTCTCGAATCTTTAAAAAGAAGACAGGGATGACTCCTTGTGCTTTTAGACACGTTCACTAACTTGCTTACAAAATCTCGAACCAACCTACTCGCGTTCAAATCACACTTATACTGCTTATGTTTTAACTCTGTAAAAAGGCATGATAAAGTTAACAAGTATTTAACAAGAAAAATAAGCTATCATAAATCAATAAGCTATCATAAAAATAATAAGCTAGATTGCCAATAACACGGAGTTAGAGAATGATCCAACCTAACGAGTTAAGCAAACCAACCTGCGCTCTCCCGCCACCAAACGAAATGATCTTAAAATGGGCAGAGGAACGCCCAAATGAGGTTTACTTAAGACAGATAATTAATCGACAATTCGTTGAATTTACTTACCACGAGGTTGCCGATAAAGCACTTCGTCTTGCCAGTGCACTTGAAAACTTAGGTGCAAAGCCTGGTGATAGAGTCGCGCTGGTTTCAAAAAACTGTGCTGAATGGTTTATTTGCGATTTAGCCATGATGCTGGGCGACTTTGTCAGCGTACCAATTTTCCCTACAGCCGGCGCTGATACCATTGAATACTGTATTACACATAGTGAAAGCAAAATCGTTATCACTGGTAAGCTAGATGACCCAGCCGCTACTCAAAAAGTTTTAGATGACAACCCGAGCTTAATCAGCATTTCATTACCTTATGATACGGCTGCACAATGCACTCACACATTTGATGACCTCATCAGCCAAAACAGTCCAACAGAGAAACGCCCTGAACATTACGACGATAAACTCATGTCGCTCGTATATACTTCTGGCACCTCTGGTCTACCTAAAGGCGCAATGCTCACTTATGGTTCATTCTGTTGGTCTGTCCAAAGGTTAATTGATCATATTGGTATAGAGAAAAACGATCGACTCTTTTCCTATCTTCCACTTGCTCATATAACTGAACGTGTTTACATCTTTGGTTCATCCATTGTGGGTGGCGTACAAACAGCTTTCCCAGAGTCACTAGATACTTTTATCGATGATGTGAAAATGCAACGACCAACACTGTTTATCTCAGTGCCGCGTTTATGGACGCTATTTCAACAAAGAATCCAAGATAAACTCCCGCAGAAGAAGCTCAATTTCTTACTGAAGATTCCGTTTGTAAATGGAATCATTAAGAAAAAGCTCGCTGACGGTTTAGGGTTAGATCAAGCTCGCGTTTTAGGATGTGGGTCAGCTGCTGTACCACCAGCTTTACTTGAGTGGTATGAAAGCGTTGGTTTACACATTACTGAAGCTTGGGGAATGACCGAATCATTCGCTTATAGCACGCTCAACTACCCATTCAGAGCCGACAAAATTGGATCTGTAGGTAATGCTGGACCAGGAATAGAGCTAAAAATAGCTCCTGAAGATGATGAAATTTTAGTCCGAGGTGAGGGGTTATTCTCTGGCTATTATAAGAATGATATTGCGACACAAGAAGCCTTTAACGCTGAAGGATGGCTTCATACGGGTGACATTGGTTCACTTGATAGTGAAGGCTACTTAACCATTAGAGGTCGTAAGAAAGATACCTTTAAAACCGCTAAAGGGAAATTTGTTGCTCCCGTACCGATTGAGAATAAGCTATTTGAATACAGCCGTGTTGAAATGATGTGTTTAATTGGTTTAGGTCTTCCAGGTCCTATTTTACTTGTCGTCCCTCATGACTTTCCGAATTTTGATAAAGACCGCTATGAGAGAACCACTAAACGCGTAATCGAAAAAATGAATGCGCAATTAGCCTCTCATGAAAAAATTAAAGGCGTCTTAATGATAAAAGACCCATGGAGTATTGAGAACGGTGTTCTTACTCCTACATTAAAAATTAAACGACATGTCCTTGAGCAAAAATACCATGAAATTGGGCACAACTGGCCGAGTGATAAATTGGTTGTTTGGGAAGAATAAAGTTCAGAGTAACCCTATCACCTGAATACAATCCTTCTAATAAAAACAGAAAGGGAGCCTAAAGCTCCCTTTTTTTAATACACTAATTTGTAACATCCAACGCTTCTCCTTTCATAAGCACTAGTCCCAAAATAGTCTTGACGATTCTTTGTTCGCCTCAAGCTTAGTCACTCCAATATCTTCCAGTAAGTAATCGGGTAATTCTGAAAGAGCTTTGCGAGTCCTTGAATTCTGTCTCCATTTTAAAAAGTAAGTATAGAATTTCTTAACCAAAGTTGCAGAGAAAGGTTGTAATAAATCTGCGTTTCTTTTCGTTGTCATTTCCATGGTCCAAATACCTCTTGTCGATTCTCTTTTCGTGATTAATAATCGAACAAGTTCGTATTTCTAACAAACGATTAATATCGCCATACAGTTAAGGTATTCTAATGTGAAAGATAAAATGCCCCCGCTACAAGGCTTGTACTACTTCTATAAGGCAGCTCAATTTGGAAGCTTTAAACTCGCAGCCGAAAACTTATTTGTCACGTCAGCAGCCGTAAGCCAACAAATTCGTGTACTGGAAGAATTCTTAGGCACTTCCTTATTTATCAGACAGCACCGAAAAGTTGTGCTCACTTCTGAAGGGCAGATCTTGTTTACACAAGCCAAAAAAGGCTTTGCTCATATTCAAGATGGTGTCAGACAAATTAATCAGGACCCCGATCCAAATCGGTTATCTATTTCGACTTTGCCATCTTTTGCTCAAAACTGGCTAGTACCAAGAGTCAATCAATTCAGAGAAACATTCCCTAGCTTATCTTTGCTGATAGAGCCAACAAACAGGCTAGTCACTTTTGAAGACTCGTCTGTCGATTTATGTATCCGTTACGGGCAAGGAAAGTACCCTAATTTAGAGTCAACTCTCTTGATGGAAGAAATTATCTACCCTGTTTGTCATCCTATTTATCAAGAAAAGCACAAGATCTATGATATTGAAGACCTCTCAAGGGCAGAACTAATTGAAGACTCATGGCCAGATATGGATTGGGAGCACTGGCTAACAACCTTCAGCAAAGTAGGTAAGCAATCCAGTATTAAGTATGACGGTTCACATTTTGTACTAGAAGGCGCTTTGTCTGTACAAGGAGTAGCACTGGTCAAACACAGTTTAGCTCGGCGATATATTGAAGAAGGCAAGCTGGTCCGAATCGGAAATAAAGCAATGAAACCCAAATATAAGTACTTCTTATGTGCACCAAAGGGCTATTTTAAGCGAAAGAAAGTTCAAGATTTCCAATTGTGGATTAATGAACAAGTTAAAGAATTTCAAAATCAAAATCTTAATGACTTAGAAATTATAGACTCCGACTACACCTTAAAATGGGAACAAGAGAAGTAAACTAGCTGCTATAATGCGCTGATAATTACAGATGAGATAGAATAATGGCACAAGCGAACAACCCACTGCATGGCATCACTTTAGAGAAACTACTAACTGAGCTCGTGGAGCATTATGGCTGGGAAGAATTAAGCTATATGGTCAACATAAACTGTTTCAAGAAAGATCCAAGCGTTAAATCTAGTTTGAAGTTTTTAAGAAAAACAGACTGGGCACGTACTAAAGTAGAAAATATCTACGTGCAGTTAAAGCAAAGCTAGCTTTCGCTAAACAGCTAAACAGCTAAACAGCTAAACAGCTAAACAGCTAAACAGCTAAACAGCTAAACACAGTGTTACTAATAAACAAAAGCCCCGCTAGTTAAACTAGCGGGGCTTTTTAAGTTATTTCAGATAAGGGCTAATTACTTAGCTTCTTTTTCTGCTTTAACTTTTGCAATCACTTCGTCAGCAACGTTAGTTGGACATGGTGAGTATTGTGCGAATTCCATAGAGAATTGGCCACGACCAGAAGTGATAGTACGTAGGTGACCGATGTAGCCGAACATCTCAGAAAGAGGTACGTCAGCTTTAATACGAACACCAGTAACACCAGCTTGTTGATCTTTGATCATGCCACGACGACGGTTAAGGTCACCGATAACATCACCAACGTGATCGTCTGGAGTGAACACGTCAACGTTCATGATAGGCTCAAGAAGTTGCGCGCCAGCTTTAGGCATAGATTGACGGAATGCGCCTTTCGCTGCGATTTCAAATGCGATAGCAGATGAATCGACTGCGTGGAAACCACCATCGTAAAGTTCAACTTCAACGTCTAGCGTAGGGAAGCCAGCTAGTACGCCGTTATCCATCATGCCAGCAAAGCCTTTCTCAACTGCAGGCCAGAATTCTTTAGGAACGTTACCGCCCACAACTACAGAATTGAACTTGAAGCCTGAACCAGCTTCGCCTGGTTTGATACGGTAATCGATCTTACCGAATTGACCAGAACCACCAGATTGCTTCTTGTGCGTGTAGCTATCTTCAATTGCTTGAGTGATAGTTTCACGGTAAGCAACTTGAGGAGCACCTACAGTTAGGTCAACGCCGTATGTACGCTTAAGGATATCTACCTTGATGTCTAGGTGAAGCTCACCCATACCTTTCAGGATAGTTTCGCCAGTTTCTTCGTCAGTCTCAACTTGGAAAGATGGATCTTCTGCAACCATTTTACCGATCGCGATACCCATTTTCTCAGAACCGCCTTTATCTTTTGGAGATACAGCGATAGAGATTACTGGAGTTGGGAAAACCATTGGCTCAAGCGTTACTTGATCTTTTGGATCACATAGAGTGTGACCAGTTTGCACGTTCTTCATACCAACGATCGCAATGATGTCACCAGCTTGTGCGCTAGTTAATTCGTTACGGTCATCAGCTTGCATCTCAACCATACGGCCAACACGCTCAGTTTTACCTGTGAATGAGTTAAGAATCGTGTCACCTTTGTTCAATTTACCAGAGTAAATACGAACGAAAGTTAGAGCACCAAAACGGTCATCCATGATTTTGAATGCAAGCGCTTTGAAAGTTTCTTCTGTAGAAACGATAGCGTGTTCGCCAGTTTCTTCGCCAGCTTCGTCCATTAGAGGTTGAGGATCAACTTCAGTTGGAGAAGGTAGGTAATCTACAACAGCGTCAAGAACGATTTGTACGCCCTTGTTTTTGAATGCAGAACCACAGAAAGTTGGGAAGAACGCTAGGTCACGAGTACCTTTACGGATACAACGCTTGATGTCTTCGATAGAAGGCTCTTCACCTTCCATGTAAGCTTCCATTAGGTCATCGTCTTGCTCTACAGCAGTTTCGATTAGCTCTTCACGGTATTGCTCTACGTCATCTACCATGTCCGCAGGAACATCTAGGATTTCGTAGTTTTCAGGAAGACCAGTGTCATCCCAAACGTATGCTTTACGGCTTAGTAGGTCTACAACACCAACGAATTCGTCTTCACGACCAATTGGTAGAACCATAACTAGTGGGTTTGCGCCTAGAACGTTTTTAACTTGGTCAACAACGTTGTAGAAATCAGCACCCATACGGTCTAGTTTGTTAACGAAGATCAGACGAGATACTTCTGATTCGTTAGCGTAACGCCAGTTAGTTTCTGATTGTGGTTCAACACCACCAGAACCACAGAATACACCGATACCGCCATCAAGTACTTTAAGAGAACGGTATACTTCAACTGTGAAGTCAACGTGTCCAGGAGTATCGATAACGTTTAGACGGTGACCGTTCCAGAAACAGCTTACAGCTGCTGATTGGATAGTAATTCCGCGCTCAGCTTCCTGTTCCATGAAGTCAGTCGTTGATTCGCCATCATGTACTTCACCAGTCTTGTGGATTTGACCAGTTAGCTTAAGGATACGCTCAGTGGTAGTAGTTTTACCCGCATCAACGTGCGCGAAAATACCAATGTTTCTGTATTTCGATAAATCTGCCATTGTCTTACTCTGTTAATAGGATATAAAATGCGCGCAGAGTATATCACAATCTGTGAAGACTGATAGCTTTGCATGCATTTGAGATTGAAAAACTTCACCTTTTCAGAATAAAATGAAAAGGTGACTCAATTAAAACAATCTAAGCGATTGTTTATTAAAAGGTTAGAATCATTAAATGTTATTTAATAACCCTAAGCTGATTACTGACCTATAGATTAGCTGAAGTAAAATTGATTACAACTCATCAAAGGCATTAATTGCTTCCGAAAGCTTTTTAACCCCATGGATTTGCATTCCAGGAATCCCACCTTTGGGCATATTTGCCGCAGGTACAATCGCCTTAGTAAACCCATGCTTAAACGCTTCATTTAAACGTTCTTGTCCACTTGGTACAGGGCGAATTTCACCGGCTAAACCAACTTCACCAAATACAACCACATCTTTTGGTAGCGCGCGGTCTCTAAAGCTCGATAAAAGCGCCATCACTAATGCTAGGTCAGCACTGGTTTCGGTTACTTTAACGCCCCCGACTACATTGACAAATACATCTTGGTCAGCCATCTGCAAACCACCGTGTTTATGTAATACTGCCAGCAGGAGTGATAAGCGATTCTGTTCAAGACCAACCGCGACACGACGCGGGTTAGCCAGTTGTGAGTAATCCACCAAGGCTTGAATTTCGACAAGTAAAGGTCGAGTGCCCTCCCAGACAACCATAACCGAGCTGCCTGACGTTTCCTCTTCACCGCGAGACAAGAATATAGCTGAAGGGTTACTTACCTCCTTCAAACCTTGCTCTGTCATTGCAAAAACGCCTAGTTCATTCACAGCACCAAAACGGTTTTTATGACTTCGAAGTGTTCTAAACCGGCTATCCGTTCCACCATCTAGCAAAACCGAACAGTCGATAATATGTTCCAGAACTTTAGGTCCTGCCAATGTGCCGTCTTTAGTTACATGACCTACTAAGAATACCGCAACATTATTTTGCTTGGCATAACGAGTCAAAGCCGTCGCCGATTCTCGAACTTGAGCAACACTACCCGGTGAGGATTGCACATCCGCCACATGCATAACTTGAATCGAATCGATCACCATTATTTTGGGTTGTTCTTTCTCTGCAACTTGGCAAATTTTGTCGACATTGGTCTCAGACAGCATCTTCAAATGATCTTTAGGCAAACCCAAGCGAGAAGCTCGCATGGCGACTTGCTGTAATGATTCTTCACCCGTGACATATAAGGTTGGTATCTGCGAAGACAACAAACACATTGTTTGTAACAGCAGTGTCGACTTACCGGCACCAGGGTTACCACCAATCAAAATCGCTGCACCCGGAACAACACCACCACCAAGCACACGATCGAGCTCTTTAAAGCCACTACTAAAGCGTGGGACTTCTTGAAGGTTAATTTCAGAAAGAGTCTGAACGGCTGATTCCGTCGCTCCACCTGCATAACCAGATAACCTTTCATTTCTCGCAACTTGTGGCGACGCAGCTAACCTGACTTCCGTTATTGTGTTCCATGCCCCACATGCATTGCACTGACCTTGCCAACGCGGAAAGTCTGCGCCACAGTCGTTACATACATATGCTCGTTTCGCTTTAGCCATATGACCTCAATTGTTATACAACATAATTAAAGTTGTACTAAGTAACCTAAAATTTAAAACTCTGTGACTCAGTTGACCGTACGCATGAAAATAAAAGTTGCAGTAAGCTTACTTATACTTAAAGATCGAAGGTAACTAGTCGATAACATAAATGCCCAGACCATTTTAACAATAAAAGTATGCAGCAATCTGAAATTCTATCTTTAGCTGAGCGGCTTATCTCCGCTTACCATGCCAGTGACTTTGATTACCTTCTTGCACAAATGACAGAAGGGGAATCCCCGTCGCTCAAATTACTCGTTAAGATGGAATTGAATCGTATCATGGCTCCGTGTACTAAGAGCATTGATTTACGAGGTCGAGTCGATACAGAGTGCCATCAATACGTTTTAGATGGTCGTAAGCACTGGTTAGATGATATTGCATTTAACGCGTATCAAAAAGGCACAATAAAATTCAAAGGTTATACTGAAGGTGTATGGGAGAATCTAATCAACTCTCGAAACACCTTCCGAACAAATAATGTCAATAAACCACCAGCTGAAACCAAAGAACTTACCAGCGCCAGTAGCCCTTACGAAGCGGAACCGATCAACCTAGGTTACGATCTTAAACGCAAAGAAAACCGACTTCGACTTCATTCTCAAGTCGAAGTCAAAGCTTCTAAGGGGCAAGTATTACAAGCCGTTACTGTCGATATTTCTCCGTCAGGGGCTAAGTTCAAAGTCCCGAGCGCATTCAAATATAACTTAGGCGAAGTCATTGCCGTTTCATTTACTGAATTGGCAGAAAAATCATCATTAACTGATGTGAGTGACGCTGTTGAATTTAGAGTCTTAGGTATAGACGACTCTTACGAAAACAATGCTGTTAAGTATCTCAGAACCATCCGCCTCACAGATACTAATATCATGAGTCAATTGATTGATGAGGCTCTGCACAGCACAAGTAAAAAAACACAGCATGAGAACCAAGACAAAATAATACGAGCTCGCTCTCGAGGCTTTGAACATACCTTTTTAAAGCACACTTGTAATTTGCCACTCTTTTTTAAAGAAGATGAACTCAAGCTCGCCTTACTAACAGATAACAACCACCCGTTGTGGCAGTATTGGCATGATGAGCGCAACCAGCATGCTCTCGGCACTTTGTTTAACGAACAGAGAATGAAACAGCTAGCTAAGCCTGGTGTTAAAGGCACGAGCACTGTTATTTATTCTTTTACTCATGTTCACCAAGATAAAACATTATTTTATTCAATGATGCTCCCTGAAGCCTCAAGAGAACAAAGACAATTATTTTGGCATGTCGGTGCCAAGCGCAAGAGTTGGAAAGCTTTCAAATTTTCTGTATTCGAGTTGTCAAAAGAAGAACGACAAGCGTTAGCCTCTCACTCCGACAGCTTAGCTCAAAGCTCTGATGGATTAACGCACTGTGGTATTTTGCAGGAGATTGGCGATGAAGAAAGCGCTCAGGATTACTTACTTTCTGAAAAACCAAGAATTGCTAGTAGTGAGCTGAATCGCTTCCGTCACCCTCGAAAAGTGATAGGAAATATTCAAAGTATTTACTTTGATTCCCAGTCGCGTCGTAAAGAACCAAGATACCAATTCAAATCGCCACTGCAAATAACTAGCCCTAATGATGCGTCTGCAAATGGTTCTACCGTTGACCTTTCAAAGCGCGGGTTAAGTTTGGCGCTAGAGCAACCTCTAGTATTGAAGATTGACGATTTAATTTCTGTTAATTTCAGCGAACTTCAACTTTATGACAAAAAGCTACCTTTAAGCTCAGTCCCCTATCGCGTCATTCGAGTGAGCCCCAATGGAAAAAATGTACAGCTGGTTATTGAAGAAAACAGTAAAACAGTACGCACTATTGGTTTCTTAAATGGTTTGATAGAACAAAACCAAGATAAGCTGATGAAGAAAAAGGAACTGCTTCCAACTAACGCTTTATTGGAATCTTTACACAATATTCTTTTAAGCAAAATAGTCAGCAACCCGATTTTTATTGATAAACCAAGCTCTACATTGAGAACCAAAGTCATTGGGGTCAACTTCCCATTGCCGAATCACTTAATGTTATTAGCAAAGCTTGGGCATGAGCAACATTTCTCTTTAGAACCTATCTTTAAAGGACATTCGAACTCATTACTTGCTGAACCTCTCAGAAAAATTGAAGGGGCAGAGCCACAGCACCACGACGTGTATATTGCCGCCATAAAATTTGCAGGGAAGATTCAATCCGTTCATTCTAAGCTAACGAAAGATTTCACATCGGTTAAAGAACGTATTCTCTTCATCAAGAAAGCACAGCAAATGGGTGAAATTTATGTGCTCCGAGTATCAACTGCACCAATTTTCAACCCGTTAAGTAGCCTATTTCAGACGGACTTAGAAGAGTTAGCCAAAGTCAGCATGCATCAAGCACGTAAACTTGAAAAGGAAGTCACAGCATTTGTTGGGTATGGTGAAGCTGAAGATATTACTGAAGAAGTGCTTATCCGCTTAGAGTTAACAACCTGATACAGATAAAGATAAAGATAAAGATGTACATTAGAAATAAAAAAGCAGGCGTTATGCCTGCTTTTCTCTTTTTAGTTAAGAATGTAAACGTAATAGAAACTGAAATTCGCTACGGTTTTACTTTCCAGCTGATTTTTTGCTGCTTAGCTAAAACTCCAGATAAAATACACAGTACACCACCCAACCCAGAATAACGGACAGCAGTTTGAGCCTGCTCCTCAACTTTAGGTTTGGCATGATATGCGATCCCCAAACCAGCTGCTCCCATCATCACCAGATCATTAGCACCATCGCCAACTGCGACTGTGTTATGGATTTCGATTTCATGTTCTTCCGCTAGTTCAACCAAAATGTCTGCTTTGGTTTGTGCTGACACAACATCACCAAGCACTTCACCCGTCAGTTTTCCATTCACAATATCTAAGGTGTTTGACTGAGCATGATCGAGATCTAACGTATCTTTTAAGTAATCTGAGAAATAAGTAAAGCCACCGGAAGCAATTGCAGTCTTCCAACCAAGCGCCTTCAGCGTATTCACAAGTTCAGCTAGATCAGGCATGAATGGTAATGTCTTACGAACCTGCTCTAGAATCTCTTGGTCTGCACCTTTTAATGCACCAACACGCTGACGTAAACTTTGCTCAAAGTCGAGCTCACCTTGCATTGCTCGCTCCGTAATATCCGAGACTAATGTGCCCACACCGGCTAACTTTGCGATTTCGTCAATACATTCGATCTGGATAGCGGTTGAGTCCATATCCATCACAATCAGACCCGGCTTAGACAAGTCAGGTACTTCACTCAAGTTTGCGTAATCAAGTTTTAGTGCTTGTAAGATTTCTTCATGCGCAGGAGTCAAATTCCCGGACATTAAGGCGACTTCGTATTGCCCCACTTTCCAAGTATCTAAAATCGTGTTGTAAAAACCCGTGAAGAAATCAATATCATCAAAATACTGAGGAGATAAGTACTCGGCAAACACGATCCAATTGGCTTTCGATTTAGACAATTGCGATGAAAAACGAGTTTCAGGCAACCGAGTGATAAGTGTTGTATGCCTTTTAATTGGCAAATATTTGTGAGCGTCCATGTATGTAATTCCTAAATAACCTAGCTAGACGTTAACCTATTGCAATTTAAAAACGCAAGTCTCAATATGTCTAAATATAAAATTTGTTTACTCTAGGTTTATCTAAACATGAATGAATCACTTTTTTCATTGCGTAATGCTCTGCGTATTTTTGCCTTAATTTTGCTTAGTGTGATGTTTATTGTCACCATCAAAAATAGCGTCGTTATTAGTAAAGGCAACGAGAAAATTCAAAGTAAACAGTTAGAAACCCTAACCAAGGTTTTAATTTCTCAAGCCTCCTTATCAGCAAGCAAGATGATTGCTCAACAAGATCAAGAAAGGTTGCTACAGCTGACTAACCAGCTATCCCAAGATCGCTTGGTATTTGATGCCACTATTTACGACGCTGAAGGGATTCGTTTAGCATCCAGTGAACAAGCAAGCACTGTAAGAGAGATTCTAGGTTTAGATACGCCACTCGCAACGGCAAGCATTGGGCGACAACAACTTGTTGAGCCTATTTACTCAGCAGAAAATGCCATTATAGGTTTTGTTAGAGTGACCTTCGAAACCGGAAAGGTGACCTCGATTTCAGATCATCATTACCGTAGGATTGATCGTTACATGCTAGGAATGATTTTGATGGGGTTTATTAGTGGGATGCTTTTCATCTTAATCATCCGTAAAAAGAAAACAAAGCCTGGTGAAAACTTACTACTTAAGAATGTGGCTCAGTAAGAACACTAAATAAAGTGCCGTGCAATCAGTAGCTAGAAGCTAAGATTCAATATTCTGGCTCTAATTAGATTCCAGATAAAAAAAGCCCCCAAAACTCAGGCAGTTTTGAGGGCTTTTGTTTGTCCATTACAAATGTCTCATCTCTTTATGATAAAAAGATTAACACTCATAATTATTATGCGTCGCCAAGAAGAACTGAATCTAAAGCAATCAGCATCATTTCATTAAAAGTGGTTGCACGCTCATCTGATGTGGTTTGCTCACCCGTTTTAATGTGGTCTGAAACAGTACAGATCGTTAGTGCTTGAGCACCGTACTCAGCCGCAACACCGTAGATCCCAGCCGCTTCCATTTCAACGCCCACAATTCCGTACTTATCCATTACTTCGAACATTTCAGGATCTGGCGTATAAAACAGTTCAGCAGAGAACAAGTTACCGACTTTTACATCAATACCGCGAGCTTTTGCTGCTTCTTCTGCATTACGAACCATCTTGTAGTCAGCAATAGCGGCAAAGTCATGACCTTTGAAGCGAATGCGGTTCACTTTAGAATCGGTACATGCACCCATGCCAATCACAACATCACGAACTTTAATATCTTCATTTACAGCGCCACAACTGCCGACACGGATAACCTTTTTAACACCAAAGTCTTTAATAAGTTCAGTCACGTAGATTGAGCAAGATGGAATGCCCATACCGTGCCCCATTACTGAGATCTTACGACCTTTGTAAGTACCGGTATAACCAAACATGCTTCGAACATCACAAACTTGTACAACATCATCTAAAAAAGTCTCAGCGATGTACTTGGCGCGTAGCGGGTCACCTGGCATTAAAACAACGTCAGCGAATGCACCCATTTCTGCATTAATATGTGGAGTTGCCATTGAAAATATCCTTTATCTCAAACCAAAAAAGAAGAGAGAGGTCTCCCTCTCTCTTAGTTAACTATTATAAAAAGCTTGTACCGTGTCCCATCGCCGATGTGCCAAAGTATGTTGCTAAACTCTGACCAATATCTGCAAATGTATCGCGACGTCCTAAAGAGCCCGCAGGGATGTTCTTACCGTAAACAATCACTGGGATATGTTCACGTGTATGATCAGTTCCTGGCCATGTCGGATCACAACCGTGATCGGCAGTTAGGATAAGTACGTCATCTTGCTCCATCATATCAATGACTTCATTGATACGACCATCAAAGTACTCAAGCGCTGCAGCGTAGCCTGCAACATCACGGCGGTGACCGTAAGCTGAGTCGAAGTCTACAAAGTTAGTGAATACGATAGTGTTATCGCCCGCTTCTTTGATTGCTTCTTTTGTCGCTTCGAATAAAGCAGGAATACCTGTCGCTTTAGTTTTCTGAGTAATACCACAACCTGCATAGATATCAGAGATCTTGCCGATTGAGTGAACGTTACCACCCTTCTCATCAACAAGTTTCTGAAGAACAGTTGCCGCTGGAGGCTCAACAGAAAGGTCACGACGGTTACCAGTACGCTCAAATTGACCTTTACCAGGGCCAACGAACGGACGCGCGATAACACGACCAATGTTGTAATCTTCTAATTCTTCGCGAGCGATTTGACAAAGATCGAGCAAGTTTTGCAGACCGAATGTCTCTTCATGACAAGCAATTTGGAATACTGAATCCGCTGAAGTGTAGAAGATTGGTAAGCCCGTCTTCATGTGCTCTTCACCTAGATTGTCCAGGATTTCGGTACCTGATGAGTGGCAGTTACCTAAGAAATCAGACAAACCAGCACGCTCAAGGATGCGATCAGTTAGCTCTTTAGGGAAGCTGTTCTCTTTATCAGTGAAGTAACCCCAATCAAACAATACCGGTACACCAGCAATTTCCCAGTGACCAGATGGCGTGTCTTTACCAGAAGACAACTCTGCTGCATGACCGTATGCACCAATAATTTCAGCATTTGCATCCATACCAGGAGCAAAGCGACCTGTTGACTCTTTATGAGCCATAGCTAAGCCAAGCTTAGACAGGTTAGGTAATGTTAGCGGACCTTGACGATCAGCGTTATCTGCTAAGCCTTTATCACAGTGATCTGCGATATGACCCATAGTGTCAGAACCTACATCACCGAATGTATCTGCATCTGCAGTTTCGCCAATACCAAATGAATCTAAAACTAAAATAAATGCTCTTTTCATTGCTCTCTCCACCAGAGTAATTTATACGTCTTCAGAACGAATCTGACGGTAAACATCTGGAGTTGCTGTATATTCTCCGCCCACAGTGATTGCATTTTGTAATGCAGTCGCGGCTTCTTGCCACTGTTGTTCGTTGCGAGCATGAATCATTGCTAATGGCTTATCTTCACTTGCTACTTCGCCTAGGCGAATGAAGTTATCAAAACCAACAGCGTAATCAATACTGTCTGTTGCTACGCGGCGACCGCCACCCATACCAACAACAGCCATACCAATTGCACGCGTATCCATCGCAGATACGACACCGCTTTCTAACGCATACACTGGTTTAATAATTTCTGCTTTATCTAGGTAATTATCGTAGTTTTCTACGAAATCTGCTGGACCACCAAGCCCTGCAACCATCTTACCAAAGCACTCTGCAGCTTTACCGTTATCCAGTACAGCCATCAGTTTTTCGCGTGCTTCATCTGAATCTTTCGCGAGGTTACCCAGAACAAGCATTTCAGCACATGACGCTAGAGTGATCTCTAATAAACGTGGGTTACGGTATTCACCCGTTAGGAATTGAACCGCTTCACGTACTTCAACTGCATTACCTGCCGATGAAGCCAATACTTGGTTCATATCAGTTAGGATTGCCGTTGTTTTCGTACCAGCACCGTTTGCTACTGCAACGATAGACTTCGCAAGTTCTTCAGATGCTTCATACGTTGGCATGAATGCGCCTGAACCTACTTTTACATCCATGACTAGAGAATCAAGGCCAGCAGCCAATTTCTTAGATAGGATAGAAGCAGTGATTAGCGAGATGTTATCTACTGTTGCCGTGATATCACGAGTCGCGTAAACACGCTTATCAGCAGGTGCAAGATCGCCAGTTTGACCAATGATCGCAACACCAGCGTCTTTAGTAACTTGACCAAACACATCGTTTGTTGGGGTAATGTTGTAACCAGGAATTGATTCTAGCTTGTCTAGCGTACCGCCAGTGTGTCCTAGACCACGTCCAGAAATCATTGGAACGAAACCACCACATGCTGCCACCATAGGGCCAAGCATTAATGAAGTTACGTCACCCACACCACCAGTAGAGTGTTTATCAACGATTGGACCATCAAAGTTCATGTGGCTCCAATCAATAACCATACCTGAATCACGCATCGCACAAGTTAGTGCAATACGCTCTGGCATAGACATTTCATTGAAGAAAATAGCCATTGCGAATGCTGCAATTTGGCCTTCAGATACTTCATTCTTAGCAACGCCTTGAATGAAAAAGTTGATTTCTTCAGTAGTAAGAATTTCGTTGTCGCGTTTTTTACGGATAATTTCTTGAGGTAGATACATTAGTGCCTCCCAAACTCTGAGCGAGTATGGTTGTAGGATAAAGAGGTAATATGGAGTGACTTAACGCCACTCCATCAAACAGACTTAATTTTTTATACCCGAATGGGTAAATTAGTATGCTGCTGGATCCGCAGTTTTGTCTGTTACTTCTAATGTATTAAGTAGGTTAGTCAGAAGACTTGAAGCACCAAAACGGTAGTGCATGTTATCAGCCCATTCTGCGCCTAAAAGCTCGTCAGCCATTGCTAAGTATGCTTGTGCATCTTCAGCTGTACGAACGCCACCAGCAGGTTTGAAACCAACTGTTTTTGCTACACCCATGTCACGAATAACTTCAAGCATCATGCGTGCAAATTCAGGTGTTGCGTTTACTGGCACTTTACCAGTAGAAGTTTTAATAAAGTCAGCGCCTGCTTCAATACAGATTTGAGATGCTTTCTTGATTAGAGCTTCTTCTTTTAGCTCACCCGTTTCGATGATCACTTTAAGAGTGATGTCACCACAAGCAGCTTTACACTGTTTAACTAGGTTAAAGCCAACTTCTTCGTTACCAGCAATTAATGCGCGGTATGGGAAGACAACATCAACTTCATCTGCGCCGTACGCAACTGCTGCTTTTGTTTCTGCAACAGCAATATCGATGTCGTCATTACCGTGTGGGAAGTTAGTTACAGTAGCAATACGAACTTCTGGCGTACCTTGCTCACGTAGTGTCTTCTTAGCAATAGGAATAAAGCGAGGGTAGATACAGATTGCAGCTGTGTTGCCCACTGCAGTCTTCGCGTCATGACAAAGAGCGATCACTTTTTCATTCGTGTCGTCGTCATTCAACGTAGTTAGGTCCATAAGTTTAAGTGCACGTAGAGCTGCTGCTTTTAAATCGCTCATTTCTATCTCCGATCAATATATTCAAATAGTTAACTACTTCGCCCCCATCCAGTATAGATGGAGAATAAAAAAATGCTCAGTAGTCACCAATGAACGGACTTGGTTCCCTGAAGACTTGATAACACACTACTGCATTATCAATTGCTATCCTTGTCACCGCACAGTACCAGTTTGGTCTATGGCACAACAATTCAGTCATGTTGTGTCTAACATCTATAACTTGAGTCAAATCTAGCTAAGCTACATTTAACGAAAGCTAAGTATGGCTAAATTCCTAATCTAATAAAACCAATATCACTTATAGGGAGCAAATATTACGAATCATCAGTGTAAAGCCAAGAAGAGAATCCTATCTCTTAAGCTTATACATTATAGGCATCAGCCCAAAATTTGTAGTGCTCCTTAGAACGCAAACGGTTTGTATCTCAAAATAAATTAGAAAACTGCATTTACTCAATGAATATCTAAGATGAAAACTATCACTTTCCATTCAACAGAGATATTTGCTCGTTTCTAAAACAAAAAAGCCCCGTAGCAATTTCTTGCTACGGGGCGATATTATAATGGCGTCTATATATCGAGTTCTAACGAATTAGAAAGATAGGAAGAAGCCAGCAATAGTTGCTGCCATCAAGTTAGATAGAGTACCAGCAATAACCGCTTTAACACCCATACGCGCGATGTCGTGACGACGGTTTGGAGCAATACCACCTAGACCACCAAGAAGAATCGCAATTGAAGAAAGGTTTGCGAAACCACATAGTGCGAATGCGATGATAGCTTGAGTCTTCTCAGACATCACTTGACCAGTCGCTTCAACGATTTGAGCGTTCTCACCAACGTATGGTACGAAGTTTAAGTATGCAACGAATTCGTTAACAACTGTCTTCTGACCAATGAAAGAACCAGCGATAGTCGCTTCTTCCCATGGCACACCAATGATGAATGCTAGTGGAGCGAAGATGTAACCTAGAAGAAGTTCTAGAGTTAGGTTGTCCATACCGAACCAACCACCGATGCCACCTAGGATACCGTTGATAAGAGCGATTAGACCGATGAATGCTAGTAGCATTGCACCTACGTTAAGTGCTAGTTGAAGACCAACAGAAGCACCGCCAGCAGCTGCATCGATAACGTTAGCAGGCTTGTCGTCGCCACCGTCGATGTCAGAACCTAGGTTCTCATCAACTTCATCAGTTTCAGGCTTGATGATTTTAGCGAATAGTAGACCACCAGGTGCTGCCATGAATGACGCTGCAACTAGGTACTCTAGAGGAACACCCATAGATGCGTAACCCGCTAGTACACCACCAGCAACAGATGCTAAACCACCACACATTACTGCGAATAGTTCAGAGTTAGTCATTTTAGGAACAAATGGGCGAACAACTAGAGGAGCTTCCGTTTGACCAACGAAGATGTTTGCTGCTGCAGACATAGACTCGGCGCGAGAAGTACCTAGAGCTTTCTGAAGACCACCACCAAGAACCTTGATTACAACTTGCATCGCACCAATGTAGTAAAGTACAGAGATTAGAGCAGAGAAGAAGATTAGTGTAGGTAGAACTTGGAATGCAAAGATGAAACCGATACCGTCAACTGAGAAGTTAACTAGGCTACCAAATAGGAAGCCAGTACCATCTTTACCGTAGTCGATCACGTTTGCTACACCAGCAGAGAAACCTGCAAGTAGATCACGACCCCAAGGGATGTAAAGTACGAATGCACCAAGTGCGAATTGGATAGCGAAAGCGCCAGCCACTGTTCTGATATTAATTGCTTTGCGGTTATCGGATAGTAGTACTGCGATTGCGATCAGTGCAAACATTCCGACGAGGCTCATAAACAGGCTCATAGTTTATGACTTCCTTATTAGTTATTGATTGGCGTGTGACAAAATGGAGCTATAAAGCGGGAGCAATTATACTCATGCGACCACTAATAAAGTAATGCCGGCCTCACACTTTGGTATAAGATTCATGAATCATTCACACGCATCTGTGAGTCGGATCACAGGTGATGTGTAATTTAGGCAAACGATAAACAAAATATTCAGATTTTATTCACAGATATCGAATAGCAAATGGCTGTTTTGCCACATTCGCACTGCAACCGATTGCTTTGTTTCTTTTCTCAGCAAAGCCAGTTCATTCAATAAAACCTCTAAGTATTTCGAATGATTCAGCTGCCCTTGCAACCCATTAAAAGGCATATCCGGCGCATCCGTTTCTAGTACTAATGATTCAAGCGGAAGTTCTGAGATCGTAGTTCGTGTTTTTTTTGCTCTAGGATAAGTTATCGTTCCTCCTACACCAATGAAGAAACCGAGCTTTATCCACTCTAACGCTTGCTGTTTACTTCCAGAAAAACCATGAACCACTCCACCACCTTTAAACTTATTTTGCTTAATAAGTTGTATAAGGCGATTATGTGATTGTCTTTCATGGACTACTATAGGTAGCTTAAACTCAGTAGCTAAAGTCAATTGAGCAACAAAGAAATCCTCTTGTTTTTGCACATCGACACCAATCGCGAAATCTAAGCCACATTCACCTATTGCCACGCATTGTCCTGAACGTTGAATCAAAAAATCTCGCAGTGACTCTAATTGAGATGATGAGTAATCATCCAAAAAATAAGGGTGGAAACCAACGGCAAAGTACACGTTCCTATATTGCTTAGAAATAGCATGGAGACGAGCCCAATTAGCTTTTCCAATTGCAGGCACCATAAATTTAGTCACATGAGACTTCCCTGCATCAGCAAGATACTGCTCAACACCTTCACTAAAAACCTCAAAATCTAAATGGCAATGGGTATCAAACAAATGAGTCATGGTGCTTCCCGTTGGACCGCTTTGTATTAGTGGTTTCGTCATCAGCATTAATAGTGTCAGTTCGATGTGGAACACAACTGCGCTTGTTTTCTGGTGTTAAGCCAAGTTCTTCACACCACTTGTCATATCGCCTTACTAATGATTTTAACCAACTCAACATCGCAGCCTCTCACACATGTGTTTGTTCCCTGTAATTTCATAACTTCTAAATAAATGAAGTAAAAATCACCAAGATAATATTTCGAGTATAAAAAAACGCCTATTGCTGAACAATAGGCGTTTTATCAAACATACACATCGTGATTAAGCGTAAAGCCAAAGACGAGTGTTATCGAGTTGATTAGTGCTCGCGTGTAGCGCGGAACTTAACTTCAGGGAAACGTTCTGAAGCTAAGTTCAGGTTTACCATCGTTGGAGCAATATAAGAAAGGTTGTCACCACCATCTAATGCTAAGTTAGCTTGGCTCTTACGCTTAAACTCTTCCAGCTTTTTCACGTCATCGCATTCAACCCAGCGAGCTGTTGCAACGTTAACACCTTCATAGATCGCTTCTACGTTGTATTCTGCTTTTAGACGAGCCACAACCACATCAAACTGAAGTACACCAACCGCGCCAACAATTAGGTCGTTATTTTGCAGTGGTCGGAATACTTGAACCGCACCTTCTTCAGATAATTGAACCAGACCTTTAAGAAGTTGCTTTTGCTTAAGAGGATCACGTAAACGAATACGACGGAATAACTCAGGTGCAAAGTTTGGAATACCAGAAAACTTCAGATTTTCACCTTGAGTGAAAGTATCACCAATCTGGATTGTGCCGTGGTTATGTAAACCGATAATGTCGCCTGCGTATGCTTTTTCTGCACGAGAACGATCGCCTGCCATGAAAGTTACTGCATCTGAAATACTTACATTTTTACCAGTACGAACATGGTTCATCTTCATACCTTGGTCATAAGTACCCGATACAATTCGCATGAACGCAATACGGTCACGGTGCTTAGGATCCATATTTGCTTGGATCTTAAATACGAAACCAGAGAACTTCTCTTCAGTTGCTTCAACTTCACGCTCATTTGCTTGGCGGGTTTGTGGACCCGGAGCCCATTCAGTCAGACCATCTAACATGTGGTCCACACCGAAGTTACCTAATGCAGTACCAAAGTAAACAGGCGTTAGCTCACCAGCTAAAAAAAGCTCATGATCAAACTCAGGACATGCGCCAATCACTAGTTCTAGTTCTTCACGAACACTTCCAGCAAGGTCTTCACCAACAGCAACATCTAACTCTGGGTTATCTAACCCTTTAATGATGCGCACTTCTTGAATTTCATGACCATGACCAGATTCATACAAAATCGTTTCATCGCGGTGAATATGGTAAACACCTTTAAACTCTTTACCACAACCAATTGGCCATGAGATTGGAGCGCAAGCCATACCTAGCTCACTTTCCACTTCATCCAGCACTTCCATTGGATCACGAACATCACGGTCAAGTTTGTTCATAAATGTAACGATCGGCGTATCACGAAGACGAGTTACTTCCATTAGCTTACGTGTACGGTCTTCGACACCTTTCGCAGCATCAATAACCATTAGGCAAGAATCAACCGCAGTTAAGGTACGGTAAGTATCTTCCGAGAAGTCTTCGTGTCCAGGAGTATCTAATAGGTTCACTAGGCATTCGTTGTATGGAAACTGCATTACAGATGTAGTTACCGAGATACCACGTTCTTTTTCCATCTCCATCCAGTCAGATTTTGCATGCTGGTTAGAGCCACGGCCTTTAACAGTACCCGCTTTTTGAATCGCGTTTCCGAATAAAAGTACCTTTTCAGTAATCGTGGTTTTACCCGCATCCGGGTGAGAGATAATGGCGAAAGTTCTACGTTTAGATACTTCACCAATAAATGGAGTATTTGACATGAATGTGTTCTTCTTTGGTTGGCCAATGTATCAAACAATTCAATAAAATTGTATGAGAGCGAGTTGGACGAATCTATTACGGCGTATTTTCCCCTATATTTACTCAATGGGCAACTTGTCTGTATATAAGCTTCGAGCACAACCTTTGATGCAATGTTGATGAAATTACAATAGATGATCAAATTATCAATAAATATGAGCTATAACTAAATAAGTGGCAGATAATGGTTATAGGTATGACGACAACAAAAAAAATACATTCGTTAGCATTTAAACAGGCTAAAACAGTTTTCTTAGTTTCCGTTGTTCTTGGGGTGTTTTTTAGCTTCTACCACATTGTTGTGGATTTACACCAAGAACAAACTCGAATTGAAGACCATTACCAGTTCAAGCTGTTGCAGAATTATTCGAATGCAAGCCAAGCGGCATATCACCTTAATCATTTATTGGCAGATCAAGTTGCCTCTAGCCTAATGATGGATAAAGCTATTTATAGCGTTGCTATTATTGATGATTTTGGCGATATGCTGACCAAACAAGATCGTGTAATCGAACAGCAAGATCTTATTACACGCTTACTTTCGGACTTCTTAACACCTGATACTCCTTTTTATAGCGCTGAACTTCATCAGCCAGATTCTAATGTTATTGTTGGAACGCTCAATTTTTCAGTCAATGGAACCACCATAGCTGAAGCATTTATTTCTAAATCCAGCCGGATACTTATTTTTGATCTCATTCGAAATATATTACTGACCACTATTTTGCTGGCTTTCTTCTATTACAAGCTGTCAAAACCAATCGTGACATTAATTGAATGGGTGCAATCTCTTCAAAATCGTCAAACCGCTCTCCCACTTCCGATGAATAATCGACAGGATGAATTAAGCCGGCTCGCGACATCCTTTCATAACATTTGGCAAGCTCGTGAAGCGGCTGAAAACCAACTTAATCAACTTGCGTATTTTGATACGTTAACAGGGCTGGCAAACCGTAGCTTATTACTGAAAAAACTCAATGAGACCATCAGTTCAGCCATGAAGTCTAAAACGTCTGGAGCTTTATTTTATTTAGACTTGGATCGCTTCAAAACTATCAACGATTCATTAGGTCACACGATTGGAGACCATTTAATTAAAGCTATCTCTATGAGAATTGAAGCTTGGGTGAAAGAACAAGATATTGCCGCGAGAATAGGCGGGGATGAGTTTGCGATTTTAATGCCTGACATCAAAATCGAGCAAGCTCCAGATATGGCAAAACAATTGTTGGCTTTAATCTCTAACCCTTACTCCATTGATGACCACCAGCTTTATTGCACTGTGAGTATTGGTATTTCCATGTTCCCTTCAGAAGGGATAACCAGTATTGATGTATTGCGTCAAGCCGATACAGCGCTCTACCGAGCCAAAGTGGCAGGTCGGAATAAATACATGTTTTATGAACCTGAGATGCAAGCTCAGGTTGAAACCTTTCTTGATATTGAAAAGGGTCTACATGAAGCTCTGAGTAAAGATCAATTAGAGCTTTACTATCAACCACAGGTGAATGACAAACATGAAATCATCGGGGTGGAAGCTTTAATTCGCTGGAATCACCCGGATCGCGGTTTGCTACCTCCTGGTGTATTTATGCCGATTGCAGAAGAAACCGGGCAAATTTTGAAAATTGGGGATTGGATCATAGAGCAGGCTTGCTACCAATATGCGAGCTGGGAAAAACAAGGCGTTTTACCTGAATGCTTCCATCGTCTCGCCATAAACATTAGCCCTCTGCAATTTTCTCAAGAGTCTTTTGTCGAGCACATAACCCACACTTTATCTCAAGCCGGTATCACTGGAGAAAATATAGAGCTTGAAATAACGGAAAGTTTACTGCTTGAGAATGTCGATGATGCCATCCGAAAAATGGCGCAGCTTAAAGAACATAACTTAAAAATATCTATTGATGACTTCGGTACTGGCTACTCTTCTCTTCGCTACTTAAAACATCTCGCTGTAGATGTTTTGAAAATAGATCGCTCTTTTGTTACCCAGCTGCATTTAGATGAAAGTGATCAAGCCATTGTCGACACAATCATTATGACTGCACAACGATTAAACCTAGAAGTCATAGCTGAAGGAGTGGAAGAAATACCTGAACTCGATTCATTAAAAGCCTTAGGCTGTAAGCAATTTCAAGGGTACCTATTTGATAAGCCTTTACCCGTAAGTGAAGTCACTCAGCGATTATTGAATTACCACTATGAATTGAAAAGCGAGGAACCTTTAGCAACAAGAAATGAACGAATGAGCTAATGAGCTAATGAGCTAATGAGCTAATGAGCTAATGAGGATAGCCTTGCTTGCTCACTCGCTCAATTTAAGACACAGCATTTATCTCTAGAAGAAGATGTAACTCATAATAATGGCATCTTCTTTACCTTGTTTGCTCGGGTAGTAGTTTCTACGGCGGTCAACTTCATTGAAACCGACCCACTCGTATAAACCAAATGCGTTGTGGTTGCTTTCTCTGACTTCAAGCCATGCGCTTTCCGCTTTTGCTTTTTCACACACATTAAGAAAATGTTCAATTAAGGCTTTACCGTAGCCTTTACCTTGCTCTTTTGGGTCAACGGCAATGTTCAACAAGGTGACTTCCCCAACAATATTTTGAGCAAAGAAATAGCCAACGATTTCATCATTAACAATCATGGCATGATGACATGCACCACGACTATTCAGGTCACGAATCATAGTCTCAGACCATGGGTGAGAATGAGCCTCTTGCTCTATTCGCCAAACAGAATCTAAATGCTGTTCAGAAGTGGGTAATAGTTGAATTTTATTTACAGCAGATTGGTTAGTCATAAGCACAAATTTGTTGCCATAAATCACGGCGATGTTGGTTATTACCGTCAATCTCAGATAACAAAGGAGATTGAAGTACTTTAGCGTCTAGTTTGATTGGAGAAGAACAACCAGCAAACCATACCCAATCAGCCGTATTACTCTCGATAGATGCAAATTGGTTAGAAGGTATATATAAGGCTTGCGATAAATCTAGCTTGATACTTTTTACCACACGCTCAAACATCTCGGCTAATTTACCTTCAGGCTTTTCATCAGAAACCAGCAGTAACTTACAGCCTTCAGGCAATACCTCGAGGTCAACTGTGTATCCGGTTAACCGCTCTGGGTGAATAAGCTCCCATTGGTCTATACCCATTTCGTGCAAATATTGAGACTGTACTGATGATGATATGCTTACCATAAATAACCCTTTATAGAACGACGCCGATACTAACAAAAAATAAAGGAGCATCAAGCTCCTTTATTCTGTTAATGAATCAAATAGAAACACTACAGTTCATTAAACTCAGGGCAATATTCAATAACACCGCTATGTTCGTCAAAAGCCCCAGAAGCTAGCTCAACAGCCTGAAACGCGCCGGCTGGAACTTCCCAAGCACACGTCAGATCAAACTGGCTGGCAGATTTAAAGCCCATACGAGAGTAGTAATTCGGATCGCCAAGCACCATACAAGCTGGGTAACCAAATTCATGCAAAGAAGATAAGCCTTCTTTCACTAAAGTTTCACCGATGCCTTGTTTTCTGAACTCTTCTTTTACAGCTAAAGGCGCTAAACCTTGCCAGTTGTGGTCAGTACCATCCAACATCACAGGGCTAAACATAGTATGACCGATCACCTCACCTTCATCAGAGCAAGCCACCAACGATAACGTTAAGTGACTATTTTCACGCAGGCTCATGACCAGTTTGGCTTCCGCATCGGTTTCAAACACTGACTTAAGTAGGCGGTCTATCGCTAAGATATCAGCGGGTGCTTCAGTTCGAATAAGCATTTATTACCTCATTTTGTGTATGAGGCGATTGTACTCCCTTCTGCACAAAATCAGCTAATTGATTTAATAACATTTTCATAGGAGCGGGAAGTAACTCTAAATCTACGCTGTCCATTAAGTTCTTCACTTCTAATCCCAGCTCTGTATCACCTTCAATAGAAAGACGTCGTTGGAAAAATAAAGTATCCGGATCTTCTTTTCGACCTGCAATCAGAACAAGATCATTCAAGTTACCACTAAAGCTTACATCTTCTGCTACTTCTTTATCAGCGACGATAAGCTTTTCATTTTGGTAACTAATACACCAACTTAGCTCCATGTCTTTTATCGAAACTTTCAGCCACTTATCTTCGAGGAATTCAAAGTCACCATCTTCTAAGGCTTCTTGGAAGACTGTTTTCAGCCCTTCAAGCAAGGCTTTTTTTTGTACTGATTTAGGCAATAACTGGACTGGGGATCGCAAAATTGATGCGGCATTTTGAACTAGTTGAGTGCGAATCTTGTGTATCACGTGACTTATCCGTAACTTAAACAATAACAATGAAACCATCATAAATGATGTGTTAGCCTCTATTACTGTTGTGTATCAATTAATTTCTCTTTGCTACTCAGCTTTAATATCCTGAAAATCACAGTTATAGTTAGAACTATTAGTAGATATATGGTTACAAGCATTCACCTACTGTGAGTGTGCAACCTTTTGGAGAATTGGTAGTACTTTGATGCCTCCCCAGCAATTACAGCATTGGTTTGAAAAATTCACATCAAATAGCCCGTTCTTTTTTGCGGTGCTCGATGACCAACATAATTATTTTATGGTCAACGAACGTTACTGTGATATTGCAGGGTTAAGCCAAAATGAATTGGCAGGCATGAATGATCGACAAACTCTCGGCGAACAATTCTACAACCATATAAAACCTTATTATGAGCGTGCTTTTTCAGGTGAAACAATTGAAGCAGAAATAACGCTTAATGAAACTGACTTAGAAACCAGTATTCATTTCAGTTTATCCCCCCTCGTTAGTGACGATAAAACGGAATACATTGTATTTCATGCAATCGACACCTCAGAAAACCAAGTATTAATACGTTCTCTTGAAGAGTCTGAAGCCAAATTTACAAAATTGTCTCAGCTCCTCCCTGATGGCCTTTTACTGGTAGAAGATGATTATATTTTGTCATCTAACCCGGCAGCAGCCCGAATTCTTGGCTTTAACTCAACCACTGAATTGATTGGTGAAGAGTTAGGGCGATTATTTATAGATCAGCAAACCAAAACAGTATTCAGTACTAAAATTAGCTCTTTAATCTCAGAGTCTGGTTTGGTTTGCTTAACTGGCGCACGTTGTGGCTTCGAAAGAAAAGTTCAGTTACATACTGATTCAACAGCAATTTTAGGTAACACAACTCAATTAGTGCTTATCCAAAATGCTCAAGATGCACCGAAACAACTTTCTAGTACGACCAATGAAGACGCTTATATTGATTGTCTAACAAAGCTGTATAACCGAGTGGGTTTTACCAAGCGGCTAGAACAATTTATTCAAAATAATACACCTGTTGTGATGCTCTACTTAGACATCGATAACTTTAAGAATATCAATGACTCTCTCGGTCACCATATTGGTGATAAAGTCATTAAAGAAGTCTCTTCACGTCTTAAGAGACTGTTACCTCGCCATGCTGTAATTGGTCATTTAGGCGGCGATGAGTTTGGGGTCATTTTACCTGAACCTGAAAATGACCGAATGGCTGAAATGCTGGCTGAAAGGATTATTTCCCTTATTAACCAACCATTTGACCTACACCACTTTAGTAAAAGATTGGCTTGTTCAATTGGCAGCGTTACTTTTCCACAAGATGGCAGAGATGCTCGCATTTTGCTGCAGAATGCCGATACCGCTATGTATGAAGCGAAGGATCGTGGACGTAACCGTTTGATTAAATTCAACGACCAAATGAACAAAGAAGCGCGTATGCGCCTTTGGCTTGAAATTGAATTGCAAAAAGCACTTCAACAAAACGGTTTAGAAGTATGGTACCAACCTAAAGTTAATGCTCGTGATTTTACTATCAACGGTGCGGAAGCCTTAGTTCGCTGGAAACACCCTGTAGAAGGCTACATTAGCCCTGCTGCATTTATACCAGTAGCAGAGCGAGCAGGTTTGATAGAACACTTAGGTAGAGTCGTCATGAGAGACGTATTCACCACAGTCAAACGTTGGAAAACACAGGGCATATTGCCAGGAAGAGTCGCAATCAATTTATCACCTGAGCAGTTTGGAAATCCTAAATTAATCGATTACATGGAAAAACTGCTTCGCACCACAGAGCTTGACCCTAGCGCAATAACGTTTGAATTAACCGAAAGTGCCGTAATGAGTGATAGTGATCATACATTGCAAATGCTTAATGCTATCAAGAAGTTAGGGTTCGCCCTTTCAATTGATGATTTCGGTACCGG